>NC_015514.1:1828433-2437910 GCF_000212695.1 Cellulomonas fimi ATCC 484
AGCCGCCGATCGAGCTGTGGGACCTGTCCGACGCCGAGCTGGCCGAGATCTCGCCGCACCTGACGCCCGCGGTTCGCGCGGTCCTCACCGTGCCGGGATCGCTCGCGTCCCGGGACGCGCACGGCGGCACGGCGCCCGCTCGGGTCGCGGAGCAGCTCGAGCGGGCCGCGGCACGCTCGCTCGAGCTGCGCTCCTGGGCGTCCTGACCGGATGACGACGCCCGACGGCGTCTCGGCCGCGGCGGACGAGGAACGCCTCGCCGCCGCGGCCGGTGCCGCGCGCACGGTCGTCACACGTGCGCTGGCCGCGGCGCCGCGGCTCGGTCCCGTCCGGGTCGTCTGCGTCGACGGCCCCGCCGGGTCGGGCAAGACGACGGCGGCGGGCGCCCTCGCCGCGGCGGCGGCGGACCGGGGCGTCGAGACCCGGGTCCTGCACCTGGACGACCTGTACGAGGGCTGGTCCGGGCTCGAGGGGTCGCTGTGGCCGCGCCTCGCCGCGCAGGTCCTCGAGCCCCTGCGCCGCGGACGGCCGGGCCGGTTCCAGCGGTACGACTGGCCGACGTCACGGTTCGCCGACTGGGTCGACGTCCCCGTGCCCGCCCTGCTCGTGCTCGAGGGGTGCGGGTCGGCACGCCGGGACGCCGACCGCGTCGCGGTGCTGCGCGTCTGGGTCGAGGCTCCGGCCGACCTGCGCCTCGAGCGCGGCCTGGCGCGCGACGGCGAGGCCGCCCACGACCACTGGGTCGCGTGGATGCGCGACGAGGCGGCCCACTTCGCGCGCGAGCGGACCCGCGAGCGGGCCGACGTGCGCCTCGACGCGTTCGGCGTCCCGCAGGTCTGACGCACACCCGCCCACGCCCTCGCCCTCGTGTGTGCCCCTCACGGGGCGTGCGGCCCTCCCCGACGAGCGCCGGCCGGCGGTTCCCCGGGCGGTCTCGGCGTCCGTGCACCGGGCCGTCGCCCCGACCCCGCACCGCGTGCGGCAGGATGAGCGCGTGACCGGACCGAGCGAGGCGCCATCGACCCCCGACGCGGCGGACCCGCGCGCGGTCGTGAGCGTGCCGGCGCGCGTCTGGTACGCCCGGGAGGTCCACGCGGTCGCGCGCGACCTGCTCGGCAGCTACCTCACGGCCCGCTCGCCCGAGGGCGACGTGACCGTCCGCCTCACGGAGGTCGAGGCGTACGGCGGCGCGGACGACCCGGGCTCGCACGCGTACCGCGGCCGCACGTCCCGCAACGCGGTGATGTTCGCCGAGCCGGGACGGCTGTACGTCTACCGGCACCTGGGCCTGCACCACTGCGTCAACGTCGTCACCCAGCCGACCGGCAGCCCGTCGGCGGTCTTGCTGCGCGCGGGCGAGGTCGTCGAGGGGGAGGACCTCGCGTGGCGCCGGCGCGAGCAGGTCGGTGTCGTGGACTCGCAGCGCCAGCTCGCGCGCGGCCCCGCCCGCCTCGCGGTCTGCCTGGGCCTGGACCTGCGCGCCAACGGCACCGACCTCACGGAGCCCGGCGGCTCGGTGGTGCTCCACCGGCACGCGGCTCCGGTGGTCTCGGCACACGCGTCCGGACCGCGCGTGGGCGTGTCCGGCGCGGGCGGCGACGCGCAGTTCCCGTGGCGCTACTGGCTGACGGGCGAGCGCACGGTGTCGGCGTACCGGCCCGCGTATCGCCGGCCGGCGTCGGTAGACGTCCCGTGAGGACGACGACGTCGGCCCTGTGCCCCCGACCCCGCACGGGCGCCGCACGCGCGGCGACCCGGACCACCGCAGGAGACCCTTCGTGACCCACATCCTCGACGAGCTCGCGTGGCGCGGCCTCGTCGCCCAGACGACCGACCCCGACGCGTTGCGCGCCGCCCTCGACGCCGGCCAGGTGTCGCTCTACTGCGGCTTCGACCCGACGGCGCCCAGCCTGCACATCGGCAACCTCGTGCAGATCCTCACCGTGCGCCGCCTGCAGGACGCCGGCCACCGCCCGTTCGCGCTGGTCGGCGGCGCGACCGGCCTCATCGGCGACCCGAAGATGGCGGGGGAGCGCACCCTCAACGCACCCGACGTCGTCGCGGGGTGGGTCGACCGGATCCGCCGCCAGATCGAGCCGCTGCTCCGGTTCGACGGCCCGAGCGCCGCCACGATGGTGAACAACCTGGACTGGACCGCGCCGATGTCGGCGATCGACTTCCTGCGGGACGTCGGCAAGCACTTCCGGCTCGGCACGATGCTCGCGAAGGACACCGTCGCGCGCCGTCTCCACAGCGACCAGGGCATCAGCTTCACCGAATTCAGCTACCAGATCCTGCAGGGCATGGACTACCTCGAGCTGCACCGCCGGCACGGCGTCACGCTGCAGACGGGCGGCAGCGACCAGTGGGGCAACCTGCTCTCGGGCGTGGAGCTCGTCCGCAAGGTGGAGGGGACGGCCGTGCACGCGCTGACGACGCCCCTGGTGACGAAGGCCGACGGCACCAAGTTCGGCAAGACCGAGTCGGGAACCGTGTGGCTCGACCCCGAGCTCACGACGCCGTACGCCTTCTACCAGTTCTGGCTCAACGCCGACGACGCGGACGTGGTGAGCTACCTGAAGATCTTCACCTTCCGCACGCGTGAGGAGATCGAGGCCCTGGCCGAGGCCGTCGAGCAGCGCCCGGCGGCACGCGAGGCACAGCGTGCCCTCGCCCACGACGTCACGTCGCTGGTGCACGGCAGGACGGCGGCGGACAAGGTCGTCGAGGCGAGCCAGGCGCTGTTCGGCCGGGGCTCGCTCGCGGACCTCGACGAGGCGACGTTCGCGGCCGCGGTCGCGGAGCTGCCGACCGCCCCCGGCCGTGCCGGCGACCCGGTCGTGGACGTCCTGGCGGCGTCGGGCATCGTCACGTCCAAGGCGGCGGCCCGACGGGCCATCGGCGAGGGCGGCGCGTCGGTGAACAACGTGCGCGTCGAGCAGGAGGACGCCGTGCTGCGTCCCGAGGACCTGCTGCACGGCCGCTGGGCGGTGCTCCGCCGCGGCAAGCGCACCCTCGCCGTCGTGGACACCCGCGCGGCCGCGACCGCGCCGGCCTGACCTCCCGACGTCCTGGACGCCTCCGACCCGCACGCCTCCGATGCCCGGCCCTCCCACGAGGTGCCGGGCATCGGGCGCTCCCGGGGATGCACGTCTGGGCCGCACCCGCGCCGCCGTGGTGAGGTCCCGGTCCTGGTCGGCGCGCTGCCGAGCCGCGCCGTACCGCGGCCCGCGTACCGGGTGACCGGGGTCACCGCGAGGGGATTTGCATCCCGCGCCAGGGGCCGCGTAGTGTTCTCGATGTCGCCCGGCAGGGAGGAACGGACACCGAGGAACGATCCCGGTGGCTGGTCCCACGGGTGGCCGCCCCCGAACGGATCCGCAGGAGCTACGTGCGCCTCGGTTCATGCTCGGGACGGGCTCATGCCCGCGACCATCTGCCCGAGAGGGTGGACGGGAACGGGAAAGAGATCCGGTAAGATGGAGAACGAACAAAGCCTCTGACGAAGAGCCGAAAGGCTCGAGCGGATGCGCGTCTGTTCCTTGAGAACTCAACAGTGTGCCAAGTAGTCGATGCCAAGATGGTCTGCCGCGATGTTGTCGTGGTGGGTCTTGGTTGAGATCGAGGAGGCGTGGTCCACCCCCGTGGGCTGGGTCTTCTCTTGACAGCCGAATCTGATTGGCCCTTCGGGGCTGTTTCGTGTGTCGGTTGCTCATCTGCTTCGGTGGGTGGGTGCCATGTAGACATTTACGGAGAGTTTGATTCTGGCTCAGGACGAACGCTGGCGGCGTGCTTAACACATGCAAGTCGAACGGTGATGACAGGGCTTGCTCTGTCTGATCAGTGGCGAACGGGTGAGTAACACGTGAGCAACCTGCCCCTGACTCTGGGATAACGACCGGAAACGGTCGCTAATACCGGATATGAGACGTACAGGCATCTGTTGCGTCTGGAAAGTTTTTCGGTCAGGGATGGGCTCGCGGCCTATCAGCTTGTTGGTGGGGTAACGGCCTACCAAGGCGACGACGGGTAGCCGGCCTGAGAGGGCGACCGGCCACACTGGGACTGAGACACGGCCCAGACTCCTACGGGAGGCAGCAGTGGGGAATATTGCACAATGGGCGAAAGCCTGATGCAGCGACGCCGCGTGAGGGATGACGGCCTTCGGGTTGTAAACCTCTTTCAGCAGGGAAGAAGCGCAAGTGACGGTACCTGCAGAAGAAGCGCCGGCTAACTACGTGCCAGCAGCCGCGGTAATACGTAGGGCGCAAGCGTTGTCCGGAATTATTGGGCGTAAAGAGCTCGTAGGCGGTTTGTCGCGTCTGCTGTGAAAACCTCAGGCTCAACCTGGGGCTTGCAGTGGGTACGGGCAGACTAGAGTGCGGTAGGGGTGACTGGAATTCCTGGTGTAGCGGTGGAATGCGCAGATATCAGGAGGAACACCGATGGCGAAGGCAGGTCACTGGGCCGCAACTGACGCTGAGGAGCGAAAGCATGGGGAGCGAACAGGATTAGATACCCTGGTAGTCCATGCCGTAAACGTTGGGCACTAGGTGTGGGGCTCATTCCACGAGCTCTGTGCCGCAGCAAACGCATTAAGTGCCCCGCCTGGGGAGTACGGCCGCAAGGCTAAAACTCAAAGAAATTGACGGGGGCCCGCACAAGCGGCGGAGCATGCGGATTAATTCGATGCAACGCGAAGAACCTTACCAAGGCTTGACATACACCGGAAAAGTGCAGAGATGTGCTCCCCGTAAGGTCGGTGTACAGGTGGTGCATGGTTGTCGTCAGCTCGTGTCGTGAGATGTTGGGTTAAGTCCCGCAACGAGCGCAACCCTCGTCCCATGTTGCCAGCGGGTTATGCCGGGGACTCATGGGAGACTGCCGGGGTCAACTCGGAGGAAGGTGGGGATGACGTCAAATCATCATGCCCCTTATGTCTTGGGCTTCACGCATGCTACAATGGCCGGTACAAAGGGCTGCGATACCGCGAGGTGGAGCGAATCCCAAAAAGCCGGTCTCAGTTCGGATTGGGGTCTGCAACTCGACCCCATGAAGTCGGAGTCGCTAGTAATCGCAGATCAGCAACGCTGCGGTGAATACGTTCCCGGGCCTTGTACACACCGCCCGTCAAGTCACGAAAGTCGGTAACACCCGAAGCCGGTGGCCCAACCCTTGTGGGGGGAGCCGTCGAAGGTGGGACTGGCGATTGGGACTAAGTCGTAACAAGGTAGCCGTACCGGAAGGTGCGGCTGGATCACCTCCTTTCTAAGGAGCATCTGGCACCGGGTTCGCCTGTCATGGGTGGGCTTGTGGTGTCCAGGCCCACGCCCCGGCCGCATGAGCTGGGGGTGGTGCTCGAGGGTGGAACATCGACTACGGCCGGCCTGGTGCCGGTGCCTTCTAGTACGCCCGCTTCGGTGGGGAGGGAACGAAGATGCATCGGGGTCACGGGGTCGGCCTGGCACGCTGTTGGGTCCTGAGGGAACAGCCGGAAGGTTGTTGACCTCGGGGTCGAGTCGCGCACTTGCGTCGCCTGCGGGCGGTGGGGTGCGCGTCGGCCTGCGGGCCGCCTGGTCCGACGAACCGTCCACCTTGGGGTGGGTAGGCGTCCGGACGTGAACAGGTGAGTCACCCGGTCGTAGCTTGAGAACTGCACAGTGGACGCGAGCATCTTTGAATGATCTTTGTGGTCAAGTTTATAAGGGCACAGGGTGGATGCCTTGGCACTAGGAGCCGAAGAAGGACGTGGTAGCCTGCGATAAGCCTCGGGGAGTTGGCAAACGAACCGTGATCCGAGGATGTCCGAATGGGGAAACCCCGCACGAGTCATGTCGTGTGACCCGCACCTGAATATATAGGGTGTGTGGAGGGAACGCCGGGAAGTGAAACATCTCAGTACCGGCAGGAAGAGATATTCCGTGAGTAGTGGCGAGCGAAAGCGGATCAGGCCAAACCGTATGCGTGTTCAAGCCGGCAGGCGTTGCGCATGCGGGGTTGTGGGACCTTTCCGTTGGTTCTGCCGAACCAGCAGGGAGTCAGAAAGTCGCGTCATAGTCGAAGGGCATTGAAAGGCCCGGCACAGAGGGTGGTACCCCCGTAGACGAAATGGCGTGGCCTCCCGAGAGGGATCCCAAGTAGCTCCGGGCCCGAGAAACCTGGAGTGAATCTGCACAGACCACTGTGTAAGCCTAAATACTACCTAGTGACCGATAGCGGACAAGTACCGTGAGGGAAAGGTGAAAAGTACCCCGGGAGGGGAGTGAAATAGTACCTGAAACCGTGTGCCTACAAACCGTCGGAGCCTCCCTAGCAGGGGTGACGGCGTGCCTTTTGAAGAATGAGCCTGCGAGTTAGTGGTACGTGGCGAGGTTAACCCGTGTGGGGAAGCCGTAGCGAAAGCGAGTCCGAATAGGGCGACACAGTCGCGTGCTCTAGACCCGAAGCGGAGTGATCTAGCCATGGGCAGGGTGAAGCGCGGGTAAGACCGCGTGGAGGCCCGAACCCACCAGGGTTGAAAACCTGGGGGATGACCTGTGGTTAGGGGTGAAAGGCCAATCAAACTCCGTGATAGCTGGTTCTCCCCGAAATGCATTTAGGTGCAGCGTCACGCGTTTCTTGCCGGAGGTAGAGCTACTGGATAGCCGATGGGCCCCACCAGGTTACTGACGTTAGCCAAACTCCGAATGCCGGTAAGCCAGAGCGTGGCAGTGAGACTGCGGGGGATAAGCTCCGTAGTCGAGAGGGAAACAGCCCAGACCACCAGCTAAGGCCCCTAAGCGTATGCTAAGTGGGAAAGGATGTGGAGTTGCACAGACAACCAGGAGGTTGGCTTAGAAGCAGCCACCCTTGAAAGAGTGCGTAATAGCTCACTGGTCAAGTGATTCCGCGCCGACAATGTAGCGGGGCTCAAGCATACCGCCGAAGCTGTGGCATTCACACGTTCGACAAGCCTTCGTGGTTCAGTCGTGTGGATGGGTAGGGGAGCGTCGTGTGGCGGGCGAAGTCGCGGGGTAACCCAGCGGTGGACGCCACACGAGTGAGAATGCAGGCATGAGTAGCGAATGACGGGTGAGAAACCCGTCCGCCGAATGACCAAGGGTTCCAGGGCCAGGCTAATCCGCCCTGGGTAAGTCGGGACCTAAGGCGAGGCCGACAGGCGTAGTCGATGGACAACGGGTTGATATTCCCGTACCGGCGAAGAACCGCCCATACCGAGCCCGGTGATGCTAACCGTCCGAGCCGGCCCACCGCACCTTCGGGTGCACCGGGCCGGGGAGCACGGGACCCGAACCGGTAGTAGGTAAGCGTATTAACAGGGGTGACGCAGGAAGGTAGCCAAGCGTGGCGATGGTAGTCCACGTCCAAGGTCGTAGGGCGAGGTGTAGGCAAATCCGCACCTCACGAGCCTGAGAGCTGACGGTGACCGCGATAGCGGGAATCTGGTGATCCTATGCTGCCAAGAAAAGCCTCGACGCGAGGTTCTAGCCGCCCGTACCCCAAACCGACTCAGGTGGTCAGGTAGAGAATACCAAGGCGATCGAGCAAATCGTGGTTAAGGAACTCGGCAAAATGCCCCCGTAACTTCGGGAGAAGGGGGGCCTGACGTGTGAACCGGCACGCCCGGGGCAGCACGAAGGGCCGCAGAGACCAGGGAGAAGCGACTGTTTACTAAAAACACAGGTCCGTGCGAAGTCGCAAGACGATGTATACGGACTGACGCCTGCCCGGTGCTGGAAGGTTAAGAGGACGGGTCAGCCGCAAGGCGAAGCTCAGAATTTAAGCCCCAGTAAACGGCGGTGGTAACTATAACCATCCTAAGGTAGCGAAATTCCTTGTCGGGTAAGTTCCGACCTGCACGAATGGCGTAACGACTTCTCCGCTGTCTCAACCGCGAACTCGGCGAAATTGCACTACGAGTAAAGATGCTCGTTACGCGCAGCAGGACGGAAAGACCCCGGGACCTTTACTATAGCTTGGTATTGGTGTTCGGTGCGGCTTGTGTAGGATAGGTGGGAGACTGTGAAGCCGGCACGCCAGTGTCGGTGGAGTCAACGTTGAAATACCACTCTGGTCGCTCTGGATATCTAACCTCGGTCCGTGATCCGGACCAGGGACAGTGCCTGGTGGGTAGTTTAACTGGGGCGGTTGCCTCCTAAAATGTAACGGAGGCGCTCAAAGGTTCCCTCAGCCTGGTTGGCAATCAGGTGGCGAGTGCAAGTGCACAAGGGAGCTTGACTGTGAGACTGACAGGTCGAGCAGGGACGAAAGTCGGAACTAGTGATCCGGCGGTGGCTTGTGGAAGCGCCGTCGCTCAACGGATAAAAGGTACCCCGGGGATAACAGGCTGATCTTGCCCAAGAGTCCATATCGACGGCATGGTTTGGCACCTCGATGTCGGCTCGTCGCATCCTGGGGCTGGAGTAGGTCCCAAGGGTTGGGCTGTTCGCCCATTAAAGCGGTACGCGAGCTGGGTTTAGAACGTCGTGAGACAGTTCGGTCCCTATCCGCTGCGCGCGCAGGAAACTTGAGAAGGGCTGTCCCTAGTACGAGAGGACCGGGACGGACGAACCTCTGGTGTGCCAGTTGTTCCGCCAGGAGCACGGCTGGTTGGCTACGTTCGGAAGGGATAACCGCTGAAAGCATCTAAGCGGGAAGCCTGCTTCAAGATGAGGTTTCCACGGGACTCGTCCCGAGAGGCACCCCGCTAGACCACGGGGTTGATAGGCCGGATGTGGAAGGCAGGACCAAAGACTGCCGCAGCTGACCGGTACTAATAAGCCGACAACTTCACCACTCATTCATTGCTACGCGTCCACTGTGCGGTTCCCGAGAGACGAACGGGAACCCGTTTGACAACTCGACAACGTTACGGCGGTCATAGCGAAGGGGAAACGCCCGGTCCCATTCCGAACCCGGAAGCTAAGCCCTTCAGCGCCGATGGTACTGCACTCGCCAGGGTGTGGGAGAGTAGGACGCCGCCGGACACCATTCAGAAAGAGCCACCCCAGCAACGGGGTGGCTCTTTCTGTTTTCCGGCTTGTTCTCGCGCGTGTTGTCCGGTGCCGGGTGACCGGTCTCGCCGCCGACGCGGGCGTACGCGCCGAGCACTGACGCCGGGCCAGTGAACGCCGACGCCTTCTCCGACGGGCGTCGTGCGCAGCGCTGACGGATGCCGGGGAATGGCACGCGGTGCCCTGGCCTGTGCTGCCCGTCGTATGAACCGGACACGTGGCCGTGCTGTACGGGGTGTGGTCGACAGCTGAGAGTGGCAATGCGCTGTGGACGCACTGTGCGTGGCCGAGCCGGGTCGAGATGGCCACCGAACCGGGTCGAAGTGACCCGGACGCCCGCTGTGGCGGGCGGCACGGCCGGAAGACGGTCTGCGAGCTGGGTGTCGCCGGGCCGGGATGAGACCATGAGACCGTCGTGTGCGACGAGGAGAGACATACATGAACAGCGATCACGGGCCCGAGCGCCCTCAGCGGGGACCGGCCCGGGACGGTGGACGTCCGTCGGGATCGGACCGGCCCGAGCGCCGGGGACAGCGCGGCGAGTCCGGAGGCTCGGGCGGCTCTGCTGCTCCGCGTCGGTCCGGTGACTCGGCAGGCGGGCGCAGCGGCTACCAGGGCGGCTCCTCGCGCAGCCGCGACGGTGGGCCGACGCGCAACCGTGACACGCGGTACACGAGCGACGAGCGACGCGGCGGCGGCGAGCGGCCGTCGTGGCGCGCCGGTGACGGCCCGTCCACGCGCGGGGATCGACCTTCCTCGCGCGGCGGCTGGTCGAGCGACCGGGTTGCGGGGTCCGACCGCCGCAGCGACCGCCCCTCGGGCCGTGGTGCGTGGTCGTCCGACCGCTCGTCACGCGAGGACGGCGCGCGCCCGGACCGCGGGCAGTCGGCGGGTCGTCCGGACCGTGGGCAGTCGGCACCGAGGCCGAACGGCGCCGGGCGCCAGCGGTCCGAGGGGTACGCCGGCGGACGTCCCGGCGCGGCGACCGGCCGCACGGGCGGCGACCGTCCCCCCTGGGGCGGGAGGCAGGGTGACGCCCGCGGGAGCTCGGGCGGTCGTTCCTGGTCGGGCGATCGCGCGCGATCCGACGAGCGCCCCGGGTCGCGTGCCGGATCGGGTGGCTCGCGGTCGTGGGAGCCTCGGCGGGACGTGTCCGGGCCCCGGCGCGAGTCGGGGGGCGGCGGTTCGACCGAGTGGCGCGCCGGCGACGGGGCGCGGCACGGCGGCGTTCCCCGGGGAGACACGGCTGATCGTCGTGGTCCCGGCGGTGACGGCTCGACCGGTCGCCCTCGATCCACCTCGGACGCGCCCTCGCGTGGGCGGGTCGCGGGCGAGCGTCCTGCAGGTCATGGGCGGGACGACCGGCGGTCCGACGCTCCGCGGCGTGACGACCGGGGCGACTCGTACTCCGCCGGCAGCCGTGGGTCGGGCGACCGTTCGGGTGGTTCCGGGCGGGGTTACGCCGAGCGGCCGTGGGGCGGTTCCGGCGGTCGCGGCGCTCCTGGTCCGCGCGAGCGTGGGTTCGGTGGCTCCGGCGAGCGAGCGGGCCGCGACCGTCGTGCTGGCGACGGCAGCGACTCCGGTCGTGGTGCCGGTGGGTACGGCGACCGTGCTCCGCAGCGTGGTGCTGGTGGGTACGGCGACCGTGCTCCGCAGCGTGGTGCCGGTGGGTACGGCGGCGAGTCCGGTCGTGGTGCCGGTGGGTACGGCGACCGTGCTCCGCAGCGTGGTGCCGGTGGCTATGGCGGTGGGTCCGGTCGTGGCGCGGGTGACGACCGCCGTGGTGGTGGAGAGTCCGGTCGAAGCAGTGGGTATGGACGTGGCGCCGGGGATGCCGGTGCTCGTCCTTCGGGCCGTGGTGCCGGGGGTGACGCTGGGCGCGCTGGGCGCACCGTCGGGGGACCGACCGAGCGGCGGTTCGCAGGCGCGGGCGAGCGAGGCCCCGGTGTCCGCGGGGAGCGTCGCGACGACCGCGGTCGGGAGCGCCGCGACGACAGGGACGACGTGCGGTCGAGCCGACCGCCCCAGACCGAGCGGGTGCCGGCGCCGCCGATCCCCGACGAGGTCTCGTTCAGCGAGCTCGACCGCGCGGTGCGCGGCCGGTTGCGGTCGCTGACCAAGGACAACGCCGAGCGGGTCGGTCGGCACCTCGTCGTCGTCGGGCAGCTGCTCGACACCGATCCGGAGCTCGCCTACGAGCACGCGCAGGCTGCGGTGCGGCGCGCGGGACGGATCGACGTGGTCCGCGAGGCGGCGGGTCTCGCGGCCTACCGGACCGAGCGGTACGCGGAGGCCCTGCGGGAGCTCCGGACCGTGCGCCGGCTCAACGGCTCCTCGGAGCACCTGCCGATCATGGCCGACTGCGAGCGCGGCCTCGGGCGGCCGGAGCGGGCCATCGCGCTCGCGCAGGAGCCGGAGGCGGAGACGCTGGATGCCGAGGCGCAGGTGGAGCTGGCGATCGTCGTGTCCGGCGCGCGCCTCGACCTCGGTCAGGCCGAGGCCGCGGTCGCGGTCCTGTCGACCCCGGCGGTGCGGGCGGTCACCGGCGTGCTCGCGGTGCGCGTGGCGCAGGCGCGGGCGGCGGCCCTCGAGGCTGCCGGTCGGACGGCGGAGGCGGATGCGGAGCTCGCCGGGTACTCGACTGCGCAGCTCGCCGAGGCATCCGGTGAGGATGCCGACGACGACGTCGTCGTGTTCGATCTCGCGGAGGACGCGGAGGACGCGGAGGACGCGGAGGACGCGGAGGACGCGGAGGACGCGGAGGACGCTAAGGACGCGAAGGACGCGGAGGACGCCGACGACACGGACGACGCCGACGACACGGAGGACGCGGAGGACGCCGACGACACGGACGACGCCGACGACACGGAGGACACGGAGGACGTCGAGGTCGCGGACGAGGTGGACGACGCCGAAGGGGCCGAGTCCGCGCAGGACGCGGAGTTCGTCGGGCACGTGGGGGATGCCGAGGGCGGGGACGACGCGCAGGGTGTCGGCGACGTGGCGGCGGATGGCACCGGGGCCGGCGACGCAGACGACGTCGAGGCGGCGCACGGCCAGGGCGTCGCAGGCGAGGGCGTCGAGGTCGACGAGGAGGGCACGGCGTGAGCGGCGGGCTGATCGGCTCCGCCACTGCGCCCGCCGACCGCTTCGACCTGGCGCTCGTCGACCTGGACGGTGTCGCGTACCGCGGCCACGAGCCGATCCCAGGCGCTGCGGAAGGGCTGACCGCGGCTCGCGGCCGGGGCATGCGGCTCGTGTTCGTCACGAACAACGCCTCGCGCGAGCCGGAGTCCGTCGCGGAGCAGCTCACCGAGCTGGGGATCCCGACACGGTCCGGCGAGGTGATGACCGCTGCGCAGGCCGCGGCCCAGCTCCTGCGGACGCGCCTGGAGCCTGGCGCGAAGGTGCTCGTCGTCGGCGGCCAGGGTCTGCTCACCGCCGTGCGGGCGGCGGGGTACCGGGTCGTGGAGTCGGCGGACGACGAGCCCGCCGCGGTCGCCCAGGGCTTCGCGCCCGACGTCGGTTGGGCCCAGCTCGCGGAGGCGGCGTACGCCGTCGAGAGGGGCGCGTGGCACGTGGCGTCGAACCTCGACCTGAGCCTCCCGACCGCGCGCGGCTTCGCCCCGGGCAACGGGTCGCTCGTCGGCGCGGTGCGTGCCGCGACCGGGGTGACGCCCGACAGCGCGGGCAAGCCGTCGCCGACGATGTACGACATGGCCGTCGAGCGGGCAGGAGCCCGGGAGACGCTCGTCATCGGTGACCGCCTCGACACCGACCTGGCCGGCGCACGCGCGGGCGGGTACGTCGGGCTGCACGTCCTGACCGGGGTGAGCACGGCGCGCGACGCGGTGCTCGCGGCACCCGGTGAGCGGCCGCACCTCGTCGGAGCCGACCTGCTGGCGCTGCTCGAGCCGCACCCTGAGCCCACGCGTCAGGCCGACGGCTGGTGGTCGTGCGGGTCCGGCGCCGCTCGGGTGGTGGACGGGGTGCTGGACCTCGGCGGTACCGCCAGGACGCGCGCGGAGCAGGTGGACCTGGTCCGTGCCGCGTGCGCTGCGGCGTGGGCGGCGGTCGACGAGGGTGCCGTCATCGACGCGCCGACCGTGCCTGCGCTGCCCGTCGACGGTCCGACCGGCTGACGTCGACCCGCGTCCGCTCCTGACCAGGCGGTCGTGGCGGATGCGCACGACGGCGGTCAACTCTCGACCGGCGACCGGCGACCGGCGACCGGCGACCGGCGACCGGTGACCGGTGACCGGTGACCGGTGACCGGTGACCGGTGACCGGTGACCGGCGACCGGTGACCGGCGACTGCGGCCCGGCGACTGGTGACTGCGACCGGCGACCGGCGACTGGCGACGGTGACCGGTGACCGACGGTGTGGTGCGGAGGACACGACGGCCGGTCGATTCTCGACCACCGTCGGTCGCCGATGACCGGTGACCGACGGTCGTGGTGCGAAGGCGTGGGGCGTGTCGTGGTCGCGCCGGTGCTGGGCGGTCCGGCCCCGTCTCCCCGGGCCGCCGCCCGATGCGCGCAGGGCTGTGGGTGAGTCGGGCGGCGCTGTGGGCCTGGGCAGGTAGCGTGGGCGCGGGCCGACGCCGTGGTCCGACCCCGGCCGCTCCCGTCATCGCGGGGAGGCAGGGCAGGTCGGCGACGTGCGGCCGTTCCTGCGCCCGTCGCGCACACGGCGGCGGTCTCGCGGGACCGGCACTCGGCGCGCTGGGAGCACGCGGTGCGACGCACGAGGAGGAACGGGTGAGCGACACGGCCGAGGTCGGCCTGCACGGCCGGCCGTCGACGGGCGACGACCAGGTCGACCAGGCGCTGACACGCCTCGACGGGCTCGCCGACGTCCCCGTGCGCGACCACGTCGCCGCGTTCGAGGCGGTGCACGCCGCGCTGCACGACCGGCTCGCGGACGCGGAGGGCGCGTGACCACGCGTCTCGACAGCGAGCTCGTCCGCCGCGGGCTCGCCCGGTCCCGTGGGCACGCCGGCGAGCTGATCGCCGCGGGCCGGGTGTCGGTGCGTGGGACGGCGGCACGCCGGGCCGCGCTGCAGGTCGACGGCGGCGACGCGGTCGAGGTCGTCGGGGACGACGACCCGGGCTACGCGTCCCGCGGGGCGCACAAGCTCGCGGGGGTGCTGGACACGCTGGGAGCCGACGGGCCGGTCGTCGCCGGACGGCGGTGCCTCGACGCCGGTGCGAGCACGGGCGGGTTCACCGACGTGCTCCTGCGGCGCGGAGCCGCGCACGTCACCGCGGTCGACGTGGGGCACGGACAGCTGCTCGAGGTGATCCGCCAGGACCCGCGCGTCGACGCACGGGAAGGCGTCAACGTGCGCGACCTGCAGGCGGGCGAGGTGCAGCCGCCGCCGACGCTCGTGGTCGCCGACCTCTCGTTCATCTCGCTCGCGCTGGTGCTGCCCGCGCTCACGCGGGTCGCTGCGCCCGGCGCCGACCTGCTGGTCATGGTCAAGCCGCAGTTCGAGGTCGGGCGGGAGCGCCTCGGCTCGGGTGGCGTGGTGCGGGACCCGGCGCTCCGTGCGGACGCGGTGCTGGGCGTCGCGCGTGCGGCTGTCGACGGTGGCCTCGACGTGCGTGCCGTCGTGCGCAGCCCGCTGCCGGGACCGAGCGGCAACGTGGAGTTCTTCCTGTGGCTGCGTGCGGTCCCCGAGGACGGGCGACGGGGCGGCAGCGACGCGGCGGGTCTGCGGGCCGCCGTGCAGGACGTCGTCGTCGGCGAGGCGCTCGTCCGGGTGCTGGACGGTGGGGGTGGTCGTGCTCGGCACGGCGGCGCAGCCGACGACGGTGCCGTGCCGGCGGGTTCCGGCGCAGGTTCCGGCCGGGGGTCCGGTGGCGACCCGCACGGCGGCGATGCGCAGGGCGGTGCGGACGTGCGGGACGGTGCCGTGCGCGGCCGCGGGGTGAGCGCATGACGCGGCGGGCGCTCGTCGTGACGCACGGCGGCCGCGCCGAGGCGGTCACGGCGACGCAGGAGGCGGTGCGCGTCCTCGAGGCGGCGGGGATCGAGCCGGTCCTGGCCCCGGACGACGGTGAGCCGGCCGAGCTGCTCGAGGTGGACCTCGCGGTCGTGCTCGGCGGCGACGGCACGATCCTGCGCGCCGCCGAGCTCACGCGGGGCACGGGCGTGCCGGTGCTGGGCGTCAACCTCGGGCACGTCGGGTTCCTCGCGGAGGCGGAGCGGGACGACGTCGGCGAGGCGGTCCGGCGGCTGACCGTCGGCGACTTCGAGGTCGAGGAGCGCGGCACGCTGGACGTGCGCGTGCTGCACCCCGACGGCTCGCAGCACACCGGCTGGGCGCTCAACGAGGCCGCGGTGGAGAAGGCGGAGCGCTCGCGCATGCTCGAGGTCATGCTCGAGGTCGACGGGCACCCGCTCTCGGCGTTCGGCTGCGACGGAGTGGTCGCGGCGACGGCGACGGGATCGACCGCGCACGCGTTCTCGGCGGGCGGCCCCGTGGTGTGGCCGGACGTCGACGGCATGATCCTCGTCCCCATCTCCGCGCACGCGCTGTTCGCCCGCCCGCTCGTCGTGGGACCGCGCAGCCTCCTCGCGCTCGAGATCCTCGACCGGTCACCGGCGGCGGCGCTGCTGACGTGCGACGGTCGTCGGCAGATCGAGGTGCCGCGCGGGGCGCGTGTCGAGGTCCGCAGCAGCGACGTGCCCGTGCGCCTCGCGCGGCTGTCGCCGGCACCGTTCACGACACGGCTGGTGCACAAGTTCGGGCTTCCGGTGAGCGGCTGGCGGGGCCGGGCTGCGGAGGCCCGGACGACGACGGGGGAGGCGACGTGATCGAGGAGATCCGGATCGACAACCTGGGCGTCATCACGCGCGCGCACGTCGAGCTCGGGCCGGGCCTGACGGTCCTCACGGGGGAGACCGGCGCGGGCAAGACGATGGTGCTCACGGCCCTGTCGCTGCTGCTCGGTGGGAAGGCCGACCCCGCGACGGTCCGGCGCGGCGCCGCGTCGGCGGCGGTCGAGGGGCGCGTGGTGCTGCCGGAGGGCGCGCCCGTGCTCGCGCGCGCGCTCGAGGCGGGCGCGGACCTCGACGACGACGGCAGCCTCGTGCTCGTGCGCACGGTCGGCGCAGGCACGGACGGAGCGGCGGGACGGTCACGCGCGTACGTGGGTGGTCGGTCGGTGCCCCAGGCCGTGCTCGGCGAGCTCGCGGAGGCGCTCGTCACGGTGCACGGGCAGGCGGACCAGGCACGCCTGCGGTCGCCCGCGCACCAGCGCGACGCGCTGGACGCGTTCGTCGGCGCCGAGCACCGCGAGACGCTCGCGCGCTACCGCGCGGCGTGGGCGGAGCGCGGCCGGGTGGCCGCCGAGCTGGACGACCTCGTGGCACGGACGCAGGAGCGCGCGCGCGAGGCGGAGCTCCTGCGCCTCGGTCTGGCCGAGGTCGAGCGCGTGGACCCGCAGCCGGGCGAGGACGTCGCGCTGGCGGAGGAGGCCGACCGGCTCGCGCACGCGGAGGACCTGCGAGCGGCGGCGGCCGGAGCGCACGGTGCGCTCGCGGGGGATGCGGACACCGCGGGCGACGGTCTGGCCGCGACGGACGTCGTCGACCGTGCGCGGCGGCTCCTGGAGCAGGCAGGCGAGCACGACGCGGCGCTCGCCGGGCTCGCCACCAGGGTGGCGGAGGCGGGGTACCTGCTCGCGGACGTGTCGGCGGAGCTCTCCTCCTACCTGGAGGACCTGCAGGCGGACCCGCTGCGGCTCGAGGCCGTGCAGCAGCGGCGGGCGCAGCTCGGGTCGCTGACCCGCAGCTACGGCACGGACGTCGCCGAGGTGCTCGCCTGGGCGGACGACGCGGGGCGGCGGCTGCTCGACCTCGACGGCGGGGACCAGCGGCTGCAGGACCTGCGCGCGCGGGTCGACGCCCTCGACGAGGACGTCGCCCGGCTCGCCGGCGAGCTCACGCGCGGACGCACCGAGGCGGCAGCGCGGCTCGCGCGCTCGGTCTCCCACGAGCTCGCCGGGCTCGCGATGGGCGGTGCGGAGCTCCAGGTCGCGGTCGAGCCGGGCGAGCCCGGCCCGTCGGGTGCGGACCGTGTGGAGATGCTGCTCGTGCCGCACGCCGGCGCGCCCGCGCGGTCGCTCGGCAAGGGTGCGTCGGGCGGTGAGCTCTCGCGCGTGATGCTCGCGATCGAGGTCACGCTCGCGACGGCCCCGGACTCCGGTGCCGCGCGACCGGCGACGTTCGTCTTCGACGAGGTCGACGCGGGCGTCGGGGGACGTGCGGCGATCGAGATCGGGCGGCGGCTCGCGGACGTCGCGCGGTCGTCGCAGGTGCTCGTCGTGACGCACCTCGCGCAGGTCGCGGCGTTCGCCGACCGGCACCTCGTCGTGACGAAGTCGACGGCCGAGGGGGTCGACGTGGTCACCGAGTCCGACGTGCGTCTCGTCACAGGTGAGGACCGCGTGCGCGAGCTCGCCCGCATGCTGTCGGGCCAGGACGACTCCGAGGCCGCACGCACGCACGCAGCCGAGCTCCTGGACCTCTCCGGCGTGGGACGATGACCCACGATGAGAGCTTCCCTGCGTAGAAGGAACCCCGCGCCGGAGGCCGGTGTCGTCTCCGGCCCCGCCCGCGTCGACCCCCGGACGAAGGCGCTGACCAAGCGGCTGCGCCCCGGCGACGTGGCCGTCATCGACCACCTCGACCTCGACCGGGTGTCCGCCGAGGCGCTGGTGGCGTGCCAGCCCGCGGCCGTGCTCAACGCCGCGCGCTCGACGTCGGGCCGGTACCCGAACCTCGGCCCGGAGATCCTCGTCTCGGCCGGCGTGCCGCTCGTCGACGACCTCGGCGCCGACGTCATGGCGCTGCCCGAGGGCCACCGCCTGCGCATCGTCGACGGGTGCGTGTACGACGGCGAGACGCTCGTCGCGGAGGGCGTCGAGCAGACGCCGCAGACCGTGGCCGCGACCATGGAGGAGGCCCGCGCGGGGCTCTCCGTGCAGCTCGAGTCGTTCGCGGCGAACACGATGGACTACCTGCGGCGCGAGCGCGAGCTGCTGCTCGACGGCGTGGGCGTGCCCGACATCGCGACCGAGATCGACGGCCGGCAGGTCCTCATCGTGGTGCGCGGGTACCACTACAAGGAGGACCTCGTCACGCTCCGCCCGTACATCCGCGAGTACCGCCCGGTGCTCATCGGGGTGGACGGCGGTGCCGACGCGATCCTCGACGCCGGCTGGAAGCCCGACATGATCGTCGGCGACATGGACTCGGTGTCCGACCGCGCGCTCACGTGCGGGGCGGAGGTCGTCGTCCACGCGTACCGCGACGGCCGCGCACCCGGGCTCGCGCGCGTCGAGCAGCTCGGCGTGCGGCACGTCGTCTTCCCGGCGACGGGCACGAGCGAGGACGTCGCGATGCTCCTGGCCGACGACAAGGGTGCGGAGCTCATCGTGGCCGTCGGGACGCACGCGACGCTCGTGGAGTTCCTCGACAAGGGCCGCTCCGGCATGGCGAGCACGTTCCTCACGCGCCTGCGCGTGGGAGGCAAGCTCGTCGACGCGAAGGGCGTGTCGCGGCTCTACAAGCACCGCATCTCGAACCTGCAGGTCGCGCTGCTCATCGTCGCGGGCCTGCTGGCCCTCGGGGTCGCGCTCGCGTCGACCGCGGCCGGGCAGACGCTGCTGGGCCTGCTCGGTGCGCGCATCGACGACCTGACCTCGTGGGTCGGCGGCCTGTTCGGCGGAGCGCCGTGACGCAGCAGCCCCACGGTCACGGCGCCGACGCCCGCGACCTCGACCCGACCGACCACCTCGACCGGCGAGGGGCGACGCCCGCCGCCACCGACGGAGACCCTGCACCGTGATCGACTTCCGCTACCACATCGTCTCGCTCATCTCGGTGTTCCTGGCGCTCGCCGTAGGCATCGCGCTGGGCGCCGGTCCGCTCAAGGAGACGATCGGCGACACCCTGACCGGTCAGGTCGAGCAGCTGCGCACCGAGAAGGACGAGCTGCGCGCCGAGCTGGACCGGACGGCCGACGACCTCGGGCACGCGGCCGCGTACATCGACGCCGCGGGGCCGCGGCTGCTCGACGGCTCGCTCACCGACCGTCGCGTCGCCGTCGTGGCGCTCGGCGAGGTCGACGAGTCGGTGCGCACGGCGGTCGACGACCGGCTCGCGCAGGCCGGGGCGAGCGTGACGGCGCACGTGACGCTCACCGAGTCGTGGACCGAGGCGGACCTCGACAGCTTCCGGCAGGCGCTGGGCGGGCAGCTCGTGGGCTACCTCTCGCCGGGTCTCGCCGATGACGCGGGCGTGCAGGAGGAGCTTGCCGCCGCCCTGGTCCAGGGTCTCGTCGCTGCGAACCCCGCGGCACCGGACACCCTCGCGTCCGACTCGGGCTTCCTGCTCGAGCTGCTGTCCGGCGGTGACTACCCGCTCGTGACGCTGCAGGACCCCGTCGAGACCCCGGCCGATGCCGTCGTGATCCTCGCGCCCAGCGACCTGCCGACGGGCGAGGACTCCTCGGCGGACCCGGCGGGGAGCGAGGACGTCCTGAGCGCCTGGCTGGCCGTGGTCGCTGCGGCGCAGGAGCGCTCGGAGGGCGCCGTGCTCGCCGAGGGGCCGCGCGGTGACGGGCGTCTCGTGGACGCGGTGCTGGCGGACGACGAGCTCGCGGACGAGCTGACCACCGTCTCCGGCGCCCACCTCGTCACGGGCCAGGTCTCGACGCCGCTCGCGCTCGCCGCGCGCATCGCCGGCGAGAACGGGCACTACGGGTTCGGCGACGGCGAGACGCCGCTGCCGACCGCGGTGACGCTGCCAGCGGTCGACCGCGCGCCGACGGCCGAGGGCGAGCCCGGGGGCACCGACGGGGCGCAGGGATGAGCGTGGGGCCGCTGCGCCGCCTGGCCGCGGCGACGGTGGCCGGCGGCGTGACCGCCGGCGTCCGGGGACTGCTCGACGCGCAGCCGCCCGGCGGCCCGCGTCGCTGGACGCGCACCAACCACCGCGGTGAGCCCGTGAGCCTGCTCGAGGGGCCGGCCGTCGCGGCGGGCCTGCTCGCCGGTGCGGTCGTCGGGGCGCCGTCGCTGCGCGCCGCAACGGCGCTCACGGTCGCGACCGGGGCGGGCGCGGTGTTCGGCGTCGTCGACGACCTCGGGGAGGACGTCGAGGTGCGCCGCAAGGGGCTGCGCGGACACCTGGGAGCGCTCGCGCGCGGCGAGCTCACGACCGGCGGCCTCAAGGTCCTCGGGATCGGCGCCGCCGGGATCGTCGCGGCCGCCGTGGCGACGCCGCTGCGGGACGACGCCGGGACGCGACGCTCGCCCGCCGGGTGGGCCGCCGACGTCGTCGTCTCGGGCGCCCTCGTCGCGGCCAGCGCGAACCTGCTGAACCTGTTCGACCTGCGGCCCGGCCGTGCGCTCAAGGCCGGCGCGCTGGTCGCCGGCCCGCTGGCCCTGGCCCCGGGTGCCGGGGCCGGCGCCGCGGCCGGGGTGCTCGGTGCTGCCGGCGCCGCCGTCGAGGAGGACCTCGCGGAGCACGACATGCTCGGCGACGGCGGCGCCAACGCGCTCGGCGCGACCCTGGGCACGGCGCTCGTGCTGTCGGCGCCGCGCCCCGTCCGGCTGGCCGCGCTCGGTGTCGTCGCCGCGCTGACGCTCGCGAGCGAGAAGGTCAGCTTCACCCAGGTCATCGAGCGCACGCCTGTGCTGCGCGACCTCGACGCGTGGGGACGCCGGCCGGCAGCCGCCGCGGCCAGCCCCGTGGAGGCACCGGCGTCCTCGCCCGCGGCCGGACCCGCGTGAGCCCGGGCGTCCGCCGGGTCCTCGGCGGGCTCGGTGGCGCCGCGGCGATGATCGCGGCGATCACCGTGCTCAGCCGGGTGCTGGGGTTCGCCCGCATCCTCGTGCAGGCCGGTGCGTTCGGCGCCGGTGCGATCGGCAGCACGTACAACTCGGCGAACATGCTGCCGAACGTCGTGTTCGAGGCCGCGGCGGGCGGTGCGCTCGCCGGCGCGCTCGTCCCGCTGCTCGCCCTTCCGGTGTCGCGCGCGCTGCGCAAGGACGTCGACGCGATCGCGTCGGCCGCGCTCGGCTGGACCCTGCTCGTCCTGGTCCCGCTCGGCGGGCTCCTGGCGCTGCTCGCCGGCCCGATCGCGAGCGCCTGGCCGGGGCTCGAGGACGCGCACCGCGAGCTGCTGCGGTACTTCGTCACGGTGTTCGCGGTGCAGGTGCCGCTGTACGGCGTGGCGGTGCTGCTGTACGCCGTGCTGCAGGCGCACAAGCGGTTCTTCTGGCCGGCGTTCGCCCCGGTCATGTCCTCGGTCGTCGTCATCGCCGTCTACGCGACCTACGCGCACCTCGCGCAGGGGCACCGGGACGACCCGGCGGCCGCCGGGAGCACGGCGCTCAGCGTCCTCGCGTGGGGCACGACCGCCGGCGTCGCGGTGATGTGCCTGCCGATGTTCTGGCCCGTGCACCGTCTCGGTGTGCGGCTGCGACCGACGCTGCGGTTCCCGGAGGGGGTCGGGCGGCGTCTCGCGGCGCTCGCGTTCGCCGGCGTGGGGTCGCTCGTCGCGCAGCAGCTCGCGATGCTGGTCGCGGCCCTGGTCTCGGCGCGGCGCGGCGGCGACGGCACCTACTCGCTCCTGCTGTGGTCGCAGCAGGTCTACCTGCTGCCGTACGCCGTGCTCGTGGTGCCGCTCGCGACCTCGACGTTCCCGCGGCTGTCCGCGCACGCCGCCGCGGGCCGTCGCGCCGAGTACGCCGCCATGGCGTCGACGACGACGCGGGCCGTGGTGCTCGCCGCCGGTGTGGGTGCGGCGGCCGTCGCCGCCGCGGCGCCCGCGGTCGCGGACGTCTTCGCCGACCTCGGCGGCGACCGGGAGGCGATCAGCGCGCTCTCGCCGACGATCACGCTCATGATGCCCGGGCTCGTCGGCTTCGCCGTGCTGTTCCACGTCTCGCGCGCGCTGTACGCGAGGGAGCGCGGGCGGGCGGCCGTCACCGTCAACGTGCTCGGCTGGGGCGTCGCGGGCGTGGCGTCCGTCGCGCTGGGGGCCGCGCTGGTCCCCGAGGGTCACGACCTGCGCCGCACGCTCGTCGCGCTCGCGGTCGCGAACAGCCTCGGGATGCTCGTCGGGGGGACCGCCGCGGTCGTGGCGCTCGCCCGCGCGGCCGGGCGGGACGCCGTGCGCGGCCTGGTGCGGACGACCGCGCTCGTCGTCGTCGCCGGCGGCGTCGCCGCCGTCGCGGGCCGGTGGGTCGTCGACTCGGTCGTCGCGCTCCTCGGGCACGACGCGGGGTCTGCGGTGGGCGGTGCCGCGGGCGGCGCGGTCGTCGCGCTCGTCGTCATGGCGGGCGCGGTCGCGGTCGGTGACCGGCGCACGGTGACCGACATGCTCCGGGTCGAGCGCACGCCCGAGCCCGTCGCGGGCGACCCTGCCTGAGCGGCGACACGCCGCGCGGGGTCGCGAGGTGGCCGGACTCACCCTCGCGCCTCCCCGAGGGCGCCGTCGCGTCGGGTAGGGTGGAAGCCCGTGACAGAGCGCGCGCATCGACTCTCCGGGCGGTCGGACTCCACGACCCGGCACATCTTCGTCACCGGGGGCGTCGCCTCCTCCCTCGGCAAGGGTCTGACGGCTTCCAGCCTCGGCCGCCTCCTCCGCTCCCGTGGCCTGCGGGTCACGATGCAGAAGCTCGACCCCTACCTCAACGTCGACCCCGGGACGATGAACCCGTTCCAGCACGGTGAGGTGTTCGTCACCGAGGACGGCGCGGAGACGGACCTCGACGTCGGCCACTACGAGCGCTTCCTCGACGTCGACCTGGTCGGCTCGGCGAACGTCACGACCGGCCAGGTGTACTCGCAGGTGATCGCCAAGGAGCGTCGCGGCGAGTACCTCGGCGACACCGTGCAGGTCATCCCGCACATCACCGACGAGATCAAGACGCGCATGCGCTCGCAGGCGAGCGACGACGTCGACGTCATCATCACGGAGATCGGCGGCACGGTCGGCGACATCGAGTCGCTGCCGTTCCTCGAGGCGGCCCGCCAGGTCCGGCACGACCTCGGCCGCTCCAACGTCTTCTTCCTGCACGTCTCGCTCCTGCCGTACATCGGCCCGTCGGGCGAGCTCAAGACGAAGCCGACGCAGCACTCCGTCGCCGCGCTGCGCAGCATCGGCATCCAGCCCGACGCGATCGTCCTGCGTGCGGACCGCGACGTGCCGGACGGCACCAAGCGCAAGATCGCGCTGTTCTGCGACGTCGACGTCGAGGGCGTCGTCACCGCGAAGGACGCGCCGAGCATCTACGACATCCCCCGCGTGCTGCACTCCGAGGGCCTCGACGCGTACGTCGTGCAGCGCCTCGGCCTGCCGTTCCGTGACGTCGACTGGTCCGGCTGGGACGAGCTGCTGCACCGCGTGCACCAGCCCGCGCACCAGGTCGAGGTCGCGCTCGTCGGCAAGTACATCGACCTGCCCGACGCGTACCTGTCCGTCACCGAGGCCCTGCGGGCCGGTGGCTTCCACCACGACGCCAAGGTCGTGATCCGCTGGGTCCGCTCCGACGACTGCCAGACGCCCGAAGGGGCGCGGCTCGCGCTCGAGGGCGTCGACGCCGTGCTGGTGCCCGGTGGGTTCGGCGTCCGCGGCATCGAGGGCAAGCTCGGCGCGCTGCGCTGGGCGCGCGAGAACCTCGTGCCGACGCTCGGCATCTGCCTGGGCCTGCAGTGCATGGTCATCGAGTACTCCCGCAACGTGCTGGGCCTCGACGGCGCGTCGTCGTCGGAGTTCGACGACGACCCCGCGCACCCCGTCATCGCGACGATGGCCGAGCAGCTCGCGATCGTCGGCGGCGCCGGCGACCTGGGCGGGACCATGCGGCTCGGGGCGTACGAGGCGCGGCTCAAGGCCGGCTCGCTCGTCGCCGAGGCGTACGGGAGCGAGACGGTGTCCGAGCGGCACCGGCACCGCTACGAGGTCAACAACGCCTACCGCGACAAGCTCGAGGAGGCCGGGTTCGTCATCTCGGGCGTCTCGCCCGACACGTCGCTCGTGGAGTTCGTGGAGCTGCCGCGCGAGACGCACCCGTACTTCGTCGCGACGCAGGCGCACCCCGAGTTCAAGTCGCGGCCGACGCGGGCGCACCCGCTGTTCGCCGGGCTGGTCGGTGCCGCGCTCGCGCTGCGCACGGACGAGGTCTGATGGCGGTCGCCGACCGGCACGCGCCGCGTCCGGTGGTCACGCACGAGCTGATCCATGCGGGCAAGGTGTGGGACCTCGCGGGCGACGTCGTCGACCTCGGGGACAGCCAGGTGCTGCGGGAGTACGTCGACCACCCGGGCGCGGTCGCCGTCGTCGCGCTCGACGACGAGGACCGGGTGCTCCTGCTCGCGCAGTACCGGCACCCGGTCCGGCACGAGCTGTGGGAGCCGCCGGCCGGTCTGCTCGACGTCGAGGGGGAGGACCCGGTCGTCGCGGCGGCCCGGGAGCTCGCCGAGGAGGCGGACCTGGTCGCCGGCTCGTGGTGGCGGCTCGTGGAGTTCTTCACGACGCCCGGCGGGTCGAGCGAGCGCATCGTCGTGTTCCTCGCGCGGGACCTGTCGCCTGTGCCCGACGCCGACCGCTACGCGCGGGTCGACGAGGAGGCGACGATGGTGCCCGAGTGGGTGCCGCTCGACGACGCCGTGGACGCGGCGCTCGGTGGTCGCCTGCACAGCCCGACCGCGGTCACGGGCGTGCTGGCGGCGGCCGCGGCGCGGGCACGCGGCTGGTCGACGCTGGAGCGCGTGCAGCCGGCCTGAGCGCCGGCCGGCGGGCCGGCGACCCCGCGTGGGATCGCCGGCCGGCCCGGCTCGTCAGCGGGGCCGCGCCGGCCGCCGCGACAGCAGCACGACGAGGGGCGGCGCACCATCGGGTGCGTCGCCCCTCGTCGTGCACGTCCTCAGCGGGACGCCGAGCGGCGGTACTGCAGGTTCGCCAGCGGGACGAACACGAGCAGGAAGATGCCCGCCCACAGCAGCGTGTACAGCTCGGCGTTCTGCAGCGCCCACGACTCCGGCGGCGGCACCTGGGGCGGGATGTTGCCGAACAGCTCGCGCGACGCCTGCGTGACGGCCGACACGGGGTTCCACTCGGCGAACGTCTGCAGCCCGGAGGGCAGCGACTCCAGCGGGACGAACGTGTTCGCGACGAACGTCAGCGGGAAGATCACGATGAACGTCGCGTTGTTGAACACCTCGACGCTGGGCACGAGCATCCCGAGCCACGCCATGACCCAGGAGATCGCGTACGCGAACACCAGCAGCAGCAGGAACCCGAGCGCCGCCTCCGGGACGGAGCTGTGGATGCCCCAGCCGACGAGCAGGCCGGTCAGGCTCATGACGACGAGCACGAGCACGTTGTTGACGACGTCGGACAGCGTGCGTCCGGTCAGCACCGCCGACGGCGCCATGGGCAGCGACCGGAACCGGTCGATGATGCCCTTCTTGATGTCCTCCGCGAGGCCCGCGCCCGTGATGGTGGCACCGAAGATGACGGTCTGCGCGAAGATCCCCGCCATGAGGTACTCGCGGTACGCGTCGGCGTCGGTGCCGCCCGGCACGTCGATCGCGCCGCCGAACACGTAGGCGAACAGCAGGACGAACATGATCGGCGACAGCGTCGTGAAGACCAGCAGGTCGGGCACGCGCTTGATCTTGATGATGTTCCGCCTGGCGACGACGTAGGCGTCGGACAGCACGATCGGGACGGCCATCACGCACCTCCGGAGGTGGGTCGCAGGCCGCTCGGCGCGCCGGCGGGCAGCTCCTGGTCGGGCGACGCGGCCGGGTCGCCGTCGTCGTCCTCGGCGGGTCTGCCGGTGAGCGACAGGAAGACGTCGTCGAGCGTGGGACGCCGCAGCCCGACGTCGTCGAGCACGACGCCCGCCTCGTCGAGCACGCGCAGCGACTCGGACAGCGTGCGCGGCCCGCCGTCCACCGGCATGAGCAGCGCGCGACGCGACGCGTCGAGCGTCGGGGCGCCGACCCCGAGCGGCGCGAGCAGCCGTCGCGCGTCGTCCAGCCGGGCCGGGTCGTGCACCGTGAGCTCGAGCCGCTCGCCGCCCACCTGCAGCTTGAGCTGGTCGGCCGTGCCCTGGGCGATGATCCGCCCGTGGTCGATGACGACGATCTCGTCGGCGAGCAGGTCGGCCTCCTCGAGGTACTGCGTGGTCAGCAGGAGCGTCGTGCCCCCGGCGACGAGGTCCTGGATGACGTCCCACATCTCGGTGCGGCCCCGCGGGTCGAGGCCCGTCGTGGGCTCGTCGAGGAAGATGACCGGCGGGTCCGCGACGAGCGCACCCGCGAGGTCGAGACGTCGTCGCATGCCGCCGGAGTACGTCTTCGACGGACGGTCGGCGGCGTCCTCCAGCCGGAACGCCGCGAGCAGCTCCCGGGCGCGCTCCTGCGAGCGCCGGACCCCGAGGTGGTAGAGCCGGCCGATCATGTCGAGGTTCTCGAAGCCCGTGAGGTACTCGTCGACCGCCGCGTACTGGCCGGACAGCCCGATGCGGCGACGCACCTCCCGGGGGTGGCGCAGCACGTCCACGCCCGCGACCGTCGCGGAGCCCGCGTCGGGCTGCAGCAGCGTCGCCAGGATGCGGACGATGGTGGTCTTGCCCGCCCCGTTGGGGCCGAGCAGACCGAGCACCGAGCCGGTCGGCACGGTGAGGTCGACGCCCGCGAGCGCCGTGACGTCCTTGTACCGCTTCACCAGTCCGGTGGCGGTGATCGCCTCGGTCATGCCTCGACGGTAGCCACGGCCGCCCACATCGTCCCGGACTTTCCGGTACGTCGCGATCGTCCGTGGCGCGCTGCGGCGGCTCCCCGCAGGTCAGGGCGCTGCGAGGTCGGCACGGTGCGCCCTGGCCGCGCGGGATGGGCGGGCCCGCGCGCCTAGAGTGGGCGCGTGCCCCCGCCGCCCGTCGCCGCCGTGCTCGGGCCCGTCCTCGTCGCCGGCGGACGTGGCGGCCCGGACGGACGGACGTCGCCGGGCGGCCCGCGCGCGCGGGCGCTCGTCGTCGCCCTGGCCCTGGCCGGCGGGCGCACGGTGCCCTGGCGCGAGCTCGCCGGGGACGTGTGGCCCGACGACGGCCCGGCCGACCCGCGGGCCGCGCTGCAGACAGTCGTCTCCCGCACGCGGGCGGCCACGTCGCACGATGTGGTCGCCTCGCACGACGGCGGGTACGCGCTGGCGGGGGACAGCGACCTCGCGCTGGCGCGTCGACACGCCGACGAGGGCCGCACGGCGCTCGCCGACGCCCGCCCGTCCGACGCCCTCGACACCGCACGGTCCGGCCTCGCACTGTGGCGGGGGACGCCGGGAGCGGACGTCGCCGACGCGTCGCCGGTGCTGGCCGAGGCGCTCGCAGGCGCGGCGGCGGAGGTGCGCGGCGCGCTGCGCGGGGTCGAGGTGGACGCGCTGCTCGCGCTCGCACGCCCGCAGGACGCGCTCGGACCGGCGCTCGCCGCGGCGCAGGCGGCACCGACGGACGAGGACGTGCACCTGCGCCTCATGCGCGCGCAGCACGCCGCCGGCCGGACGACGGACGCGCTGCGCACGTTCGCGCGCCTGCGCGCCGCGCTGGCCGACGAGCTCGGGGTGGACCCGCGCGCGGACGTCACGGCGTTCAACGCGCGCCTCGTGACGGGCGACGCGCCGGACGCCGCGACGGACGCCGCGACGGGGACGCAGCCTCCCGGCGGCGTGGCCGGTGCGGCCGTCGGCCCGCGTGACGTCCACGACGAACCGGCCGGGCTCCCGGGTCGGCCACCGCGGGCGCCCGTCGGGCTGCGGGCCGCCGCCCGGCCGCTGCTCGGGCGCGCCGACGACCTGGCCGCCGTCGACGAGCTGCTGTCCGGCGCCCGCCTCGTCACCGTCCTGGGCACCGGGGGCCTCGGCAAGACGTCGCTCGCGCTCGAGGTGGCGCGTCGACGGCGCGACGCGGAGTGGGTCGTCGTCGTCGAGCTCGCGGGTGTGCGCACCGACGCGGACGTCGACGTCGCCCTCGCGGACGCGCTCGGACTCGGCCAGGCCGCACGCAGCGCACGACTGGGCGACCGGCTCGCGGCGACCCCCGACGTCCGGGCCCGCGCGGCCGAGCGCCTCGCCGAGGGCCCGGCGCTGCTCGTCCTCGACAACTGCGAGCACGTCGTCGCGGGTGCGGCCGGGCTCGCGGACGACCTGCTCGGGGCCGTGGCCGGGCTGCACGTCCTGACGACGAGCCGCACGCCGCTGCTGGTCCGCGGCGAGCAGGTCCATGCGCTAGCCCCGCTCGGCGTCGACGACGACGGGCACGGCGCGGCAGTCGACCTGTTCGTCGAGCGTGCGCTCGCTGCCCGGCCCGGTGCGACGCTCCCGCGCGACGTCGTCGCCCGGGTCGTCTCGCGCCTGGACGGCCTGCCGCTCGCGATCGAGCTGGCCGCGGCCCGCGTGCGGACGATGACCGTGGAGGAGGTGGAGCGCCGCCTCGACGCGCGGTTCAGCCTCCTGCGCTCGGGCGAGCGGCTCGCGCCGGACCGCCACCGGACGCTCGAGGCCGTCATCGACTGGAGCTGGAACCTGCTGACCGACGCCGAGCAGCGCGTCCTGCGGCGCCTGTCGGTGCTGCCCGACGGGTTCGGCCTCGACGCGGCGCAGGCGATCGGCGCGCTCACGGCACCCGGCGCCGCCGCGGGAGGCACGGACGCGTGGGACGTCCTCGACGCGCTCGACGGGCTCGTCCTGCAGTCGCTGTGCACGGTCGCCGAGGACCGCCACCCCGAGGGCGACGGGCTGCCGGGCGTCCGCTACCGGATGCTCGAGACGGTCCGCGAGTTCGGGCAGCTGCGCCTGGCCGACGCGGGGGAGACGGTCGCGGCGCACGACGCGATGCTCGCCTGGGCCGCCGCGTTCGCGCGGACGTGGTCGCCCGCGCTCGTCGAGGGGGACCAGCCGGCCGCGATGCGGGCGGTGCGCGCCGAGCAGGACAACCTGCTGCTGGCCCTGCGCACCGCGCTCGACACGGGCCGTCGCGGGGAGGCGTACGCGCTGTACGTGCTGCTGGGCGGGCACTGGAGCCTGCGCGGCGCCTACGAGCAGGTCCACGGGCTGGGCGTCGAGCTCCTGGGACGCACGCACGGCTGGCGCGTCGACGCGGCGTTCGCCGACGTGGCGGCCCTGGCGCTGGTCTGGGTCACGGGCATGGGGGTGTTCGGCGAGGGCACCCTCACCGCGCGGGCGGTGGGCCGGCTCCGCGTCGTCGCCCGCGCCCTGGACGGGCAGCTCGGTCCGCGGACCCGCGCGTTCGTGCGGCTGGCGCTCGCGGGATCGGTCCCGGCGGCGGCCCGCGAGCTCGCGGTGCTGCGCCGGTCGCCGGACACCTACCTCGCGATGCTCGGGCACATGCTGTCCGCCCAGCTGGCCGAGAACTCGGGCCGCGTCGTCGTCGCGCGACGCTGGGTCGAGGTCGCGCACGGGCTCGCCGTGGGGCGGGGCGACGTCTGGGCGGAGGCGAACAACGCGTCGTTCCTGGGGCAGATCGCGAGCGAGGAGGGCAATCCCCGCGAGACGCTCGCGTGGGCGGCCCGGGCGCGCGCCGGGCTGCGCCGGATCGTCGCGGACGAGGAGCTCACGCAGATCACGTGGCTCGAGCTGGCCGGGTCCGTCGGGGCGGGCGACGCCGACCGGGCGGAGGCGTTGTGCGACGAGCTCACCGTGACCGCGACGACGGGCCGGGCGGGCGGCACGGGCTGGGCGGCGCCGGAGATCACCGCGCTCGCGCTCGCGGGCCGCGGAGAGCTCGCGGTGCTGCGGGGCGACGTCGCCGCGGGCCTCGCCCACCTGCAGGCGGCGCACGCGACGTTCGGCGCGGTCGACAGCCAGGCGCAGGCCTCGCCGTGGTTCGTCATGGTCTCGGCGGGCTGGGTCGCGCGGCTCGTGCTGGCGCCCGCGTCGGCGCGCGTGGGCCAGCCCGACGTCGCCGAGCCCGCGCGGGCGCTCGCGCGGCACGTGCGCGAGTGGGCGTTCCTGCGGTCGACCGGCGTCGTCGACCACCCGGTGCTGGGCACCGCGGCGGTCGCGCTCGGGACCGCCGCGTGGGCGGACGGCGACGACGCGGCGGTCGACGACGGCCTCGAGCTGTTCTGGCTCGCGGAGCTGCTGGGGTCGCGGCAGGACCTGCCGATGCTCCGCCGTGCGCCGCTCGAGGCGCGGGCGCGCCGGCTGGTCGGCGACGCGCGTGTCGAGGACGCCCGGCGTCGGGCGCGCGCCGTCGGCCGGCGGGGTGCGGCCGAACGCGCGTTCGCCCTCGTCGCGAGCCTGTGGTGCTGAGACGCCGACGGCCGCCCGGGCGCCGGGCCCGGGCGGCCGTCGAGCGGTGCCACGTCAGGCGCGGCGCATGTACGCGCGGACGGCGAGCGGCGCGAACACACCGACGACGAGCGCGGAACCGAGCAGCGCCAGGCCCACCTCGCCCGTCGCCGTCCCGGTGTTGGCGAGCTCCCGGGCCGCGGTGATGAGGTGCGACACGGGGTTGGCGTCGGCGAACACCTGCAGCGGGCGCGGCATGGTCGAGGTGTCGACGAAGGCGTTCGACAGGAACGTCAGCGGGAAGAGCACCATGAACGAGATGCCCTGCACGGACGACGCGGTGCGGCCGACGACGCCCGCGTACGCGAACACCCAGCTGATCGACCACGAGCACACGACGACGAGCAGGCCCGCCAGGACGACGCCGCCGATCCCACCGCCCGGGCGGTAGCCCATGACGTAGCCCATCGTGAAGGTCAGGGTCGTCGCGATGACGTAGCGGATGGTGTCGGCCACGAGCGCGCCCGCAAGGGGGGCGACCCGCGCGATGGGCAGCGACCGGAAGCGGTCGAACACGCCCTTGTCCATGTCCTCGCGCAGCTGCACACCGGTGACCACCGACGTCGTGATGACGGTCTGGACGAGGATGCCGGGGATGATCACGGGCAGGTAGTCGCGCACGCTGCCGGAGATCGCGCCGCCGAAGATGTACGTGAACATGAGCGTGAACAGGATCGGCTGCAGCGTGACGTCGAACAGCTGCTCCGGCGTGCGGCGTACCTTGAGCAGGCCGCGCCAGGCCATCGTGAGGGACTGCCGCACGGCGACGGGCAGGGGCACGCTGCGCGGCAGGGCGGACGTGCCGCTCGCGGGGGACAGGGTCGTGGCGGTCATGCGAGGACCTTTCCTGCGGCGTCCGCCGCGGTCGTGGGGGCGTCGTCGGTCGGCTCGGCGGCGTGGCCGGTGAGGGTGAGGAACACCTCGTCGAGCGACGGCTTCTGCAGGGACAGCCCGTCGACGGGGAGCCCGCGCTCCCGAAGCAGCACGAGCAGGTCGGTGACGGCGGCGGGGTCGTCGACCGGGACGGTGAGGCGCGCCGCCTCGGGGGAGACGGTGGGCTCGACGCGGAGCCGGTCGCGGACGGCCGCCGCGGCGGCGAGCACGTGCCCGGGGTCGGCGAGGCGCAGCTGCAGGGACTGCGTGCCGACGGCCGACTTCAGCTCGTCGGCGGTGCCCTCGGCGACGACGCGCCCGCGGTCGATGACGGCGATCCGGTCGGCGAGCTGGTCCGCCTCGTCGAGGTACTGCGTCGTGAGCAGGACGGTCGAGCCGGTCGCGACGAGCTCGCGGATCGTGTCCCACACCTGCGCGCGCGTCCGCGGGTCCAGCCCGGTGGTCGGCTCGTCGAGGAAGATGAGCGGCGGCTGCGCGATGAGGCTCGCCGCGAGGTCGAGCCGCCGCCGCATGCCGCCGGAGAAGTTGCGCAGCGGCTTGCTCGCGGCCTCGGTGAGCCCGAAGCGCTCCAGCAGCTCGGTCGACTTGGCCCGCGACGCGGCGCGGGACAGCCCGTGCAGGCGCGAGAACAGCACGAGGTTCTCGGTCGCGCTGAGCGTCTCGTCGACGGACGCGTACTGGCCGGTCACGCCGACGAGCTGGCGGACGACGTGCGGCTCGCGCACGACGTCGTGGCCGAGCACGCGGGCCGTGCCGGCGTCGGGCCGCAGCAGCGTCGCGAGCATGCGGATCGTCGTCGTCTTGCCCGCGCCGTTCGGGCCGAGCACGCCGTAGACGCTGCCCGTCCGCACGGTCAGGTCGACGCCGTCGACGGCACGCTGCTCGCCGAAGAGCTTGACGAGGCCCTCGGCCTCGATGGCCCAGGTCTGGTCGGTCATGGGGTCCTCCCTGGTCGGTGTCGTGACCAGGGTGGGCGGGGGGTGCTGTCAGTCCGCTGCCGAGCGGCGGCGAGCGGGCCGCCCGCGCTGTCGGGGCGCTGTCAGGCGGCTGTCAGCGGCGCGGCGGCGGGCGTCCCGGCGCCCGGCTCGACGGGCACCCGCCCGCGCGAGCGCAGCGTGCCGGCGAACGAGGCGACGCCCGCGGCGAGGAGCGCCGCGCCGATCATGTGGAGGTTGACGAGCGCGATCGGCAGGCCCGTGAACAGCTGGACGTAGCCGATCAGGCCCTGCCCCAGGGTGACCGCGAGCAGCACGAGCCCGACGGTCCGTGTGCGCCCACCGACCTGCGCGCGCAGCACCCGCACGAGCATGACGACGAGCACCGCGACGAACAGCCAGACCGACGCCGCGTGCAGGCGGGCCACGGCGTACGGGTCGACCGCGAACCGGTAGCCGACCTCCTCGTCGCCCGAGTGCGGTCCGGCGCCCGTGACGACGACGCCGAGCACGAGCACCGCGACGGCGAGCAGGGCCAGCAGCCAGCGCAGCGCGTACGTGGTGCGGTCGACGAGCGGGACCGGCGGCGCGTCGCCCTCGGTGGACCGCACGAGCAGCCACGTCGAGACGGCGACGAGCGCCATGGAGATGAGCATGTGCCCGCCGACGATCGCGGGGTGCAGGTCGACGAGCACGGTGATGCCGCCGACGACGGCCTGCACGGCGACGCCCGCGAGCGGCGCGAGCCCGAGCCAGCGGTAGGCGGCGGAGCGGCTGCGGTCGGTGAAGACGAGCAGGGCCACGGCGATCGCGAGGACGGCGAGCACGCCGGTGATCGTGCGGTTGCCGAACTCGATGAACGGGTGGATCGACGTCGCCTCGTGGAAGCGGGGCGTGAACTCGCCGGGCTCGCACTCGGGCCACGTGGAGCAGCCGAGGCCGGACCCCGTGAGCCGGACGGCGCCGCCCGTGCCGACGATGACGATCTGCGCGACGAGGTTCGCGACGATCGCGGGTCGCGTCCAGCGCGGCCGCAGCCGGTCGAGCAGGGGTGCGGCGGGGGCGGTGGCGGGCGTCGTCACGGCTCCCAGCCTACGGTCCGCACCGGCGCGTCCCGGCCCGTCCGGCGGGGGAGACGCGTCACGTCGGGCGGCTCAGTGCCAGCGGAACAGGCGACCCGCGCCCCAGCCGAGCGCGGCCGTCCAGCCGAGCAGCACGACGACCGACCACGGAGGCAGCACGCCGTGCAGCAGCGTCTCGCGCATCGCCTCGCCGAGCGCGCCCGACGGCAGCAGCAGCGCGACGTGCGCGAGCGGTCCGGGCAGGCTGCTCGCGGGCACGACGACGCCGCCCGCGACGGCCAGCACGAGCAGCGCGAGGTTCGCGACCGCGAGCACGGCCTCGGCGCGCAGGGTGCCGGCGACGAGCATCGCGAGCGACGTGAACGCGGCCGTGCCGAGCACGACGGCGACGACCGCGAGCGGGACGCCGGCGGGGTCGGGGCGCCAGCCGAGCGCGACGGCGGCGACCCCGATGACGAGGACCTGGACGAGCTCGACGACGAGCACCCCGAGCACCTTGCCCGCGAGCAGCCCGCCCCGGCCGAGCGGCGTCGTGGACAGCAGCCGCAGCACGCCGTTGCGGCGGTCGAACGACGACGCGATGGCCTGCGACGTGAACGACGTCGTCATGACGGCGAGCGCGAGCACGCCCGGCGCGAGGAAGTCGATCCGGCTGGCGCCGCCGGTGTCGAGCTCGACGGACGTGCCCCGCGTGAGCCCCACGAGGACGAGGACGGGCACGACGACCGTGACGAGCAGCTGCTCGCCGTTGCGCAGGATCGCGCGCGCCTCGAACGACGTCTGCGCCAGGACCCGGCGCCACGTGGGTGCGGCACCGGCGTGCGGGCCGCGGCCGGCGCCGACCGGCGGGACGGGGGCGGCGGGCGCGGGGGCCGTGCGGCGGGGGTCGGTCATCGCAGGTCCCGTCCGGTGAGGTCGAGGAACACGTCCTCGAGCGTCGAGCGGCCGACGCTCAGGCGGCTGACGAGGACGCCGTCCTGCGCGAGCCGGGCGGCGACGGCGGCGACCGCGGCGGGGTCGACCGGGCCCGCGACGGCGTACGAGCCGGGTGCGGCCTCGGTCACCGTGAACGCGTCGCCGAGGGCGGCGCGCAGCGGCGCGAGCGCGAGCCCGGCGGGTGCCTGCAGGTGCAGCGTGCGGTCGTCGGCGGACGTCAGCAGGTCCGCGACCGAACCCTCGGCGACGACGCGCCCCTGGTCGACGACGACGACGTGGTCCGCGAGGTCCTCCGCCTCGTCCATGAGGTGCGTCGTGAGGAGCACCGCGACGCCCTCGGCGCGCAGCTCGCGCACGAGCTCCCAGACGGCGAGGCGCGCCTGCGGGTCCATGCCCGCGCTGGGCTCGTCGAGGAACACGACGTCGGGCCGTCCCACGACCGCTGCGGCGAGCGCGAGGCGCTGCCGCTGGCCCCCCGAGAGCCGCCGCACGGTGGTGCGGGCGAACGAGCCGAGCCCGAGGCGCTCGGAGAGCTCGCCGACGTCGCGCGGGTCGGCGTACATGCGCGCGACGTGGTCGAGCATGTCGGCGGCGCGGATGCCCGTCGGCAGGCCGCCGTCCTGGAGCATGACGCCGACGCGGGGCCGCAGCTCGCGCGCCTGGGTGCGCGGGTCGAGGCCGAGCACCCGCACCTGGCCCTCGTCGGGCGTGCGCAGGCCCTCGCAGCACTCGATCGTCGTCGTCTTGCCGGCGCCGTTGGGGCCGAGCACGGCGGTGACGCGTCCGGGCAGCGCGACGAGGTCGAGCTCGTCGACGACGGCCCGGCCGCCGTACCGCTTGACGAGCCCGCGGACCTCGAGCGCGGGGGAGTCGGGCACGAGAGGGGAGTCTAGGCGGGCTGCCGGTGCGCCCGGGGCGCCGGGCCGGCGGGTGAGGTCCGACACAGCGACCGCGGCGGGTGCGCGTCGCGGTGCGGTTCGCCGGTGCGTGCGCGTCCCGCGTGCGTGGGACCAAGGTCACCCTTGCTTGCAGGGATGCATTTCGGCAACAAGGATGTTGTCAATATCGCGACCTTCCCCCGGGTCGAGCGCCGGCCGGTCCCCACCGGCCGGAGCCGCGTGGGGGTCCACGAGCCCGGAGGTGAGCATGAGCGCGACGCTGCCCGTCCCCACGGCCGCCCCCGCGAGCCTCGACTCCGACGCCGGGACGCGCGAGCGTGTGCTGCGGATCGTCGCCGCCGACGGCCCGGTCTCCGCCGCGGAGCTCGCGGCGCGTCTCGACCTGACGACGGCCGGCATCCGCCGCCACCTCGCGGTCCTCGAGTCCGGCGAGCAGATCGCCGTGCACGAGGGTGCGGGACTCGGCCCCGCCCGCCGTGGTCGTCCCGCCCGGCGGTACGTCGTGACGAGCCGCGGCCAGGCCGCGCTGTCGCACCGCTACTCCGAGCTCGCCGCGCAGGCGCTGCGGTTCCTCGCGGAGCACGGCGGCCCGGGCGCCGTCGAGAGCTTCGCCGAGCAGCGCGTGCGCGACCTCGAGCAGCGTCTCGTCGCGGTCGTCGACGCCGCGGGCCAGGACGTCACGGCCCGCGCCCGCTCGCTCGCGGACGGCCTGTCCGCCGACGGCTACGCCGCGTCCGCGCGGCCCGTGCCCGGCACGCACGCCGTCCAGCTCTGCCAGGGGCACTGCCCCGTGCAGGACGTCGCGCACGAGTTCCCGCAGCTGTGCGAGGCCGAGGCCCGTGCGTTCTCGCGCCTGCTCGGCGTCCACGTCCAGAGGCTCGCCACGCTCGCCGGCGGCGGCCACGTCTGCACCACGAACATCCCGACCGCCACCCCCACGCACCACCCAGCCCCCGTGCTCGCCCCGGAAGGACCGACAGCATGAGTGCACCCACCGAGAACGCGGCCGCCACGCCGCTCACCCAGGACGAGGCCATCGCCTCGATCGGCAACTACACCTACGGGTGGCACGACAGGGACGTCGCCGGCGCGACCGCCAGGCGCGGGCTGTCCGAGGCCGTCGTGCGCGAGATCTCCGCGCTCAAGAACGAGCCCGAGTGGATGCTCAAGACGCGCCTGAAGTCCCTGCGCCTGTTCGAGAAGAAGCCCATGCCGTGGTGGGGCTCGGACCTGTCGGGCATCGACTTCGACAACATCAAGTACTTCGTGCGCTCGACGGAGAAGCAGGCCGCGAGCTGGGAGGACCTCCCCGAGGACATCAAGAACACGTACGACCGGCTCGGCATCCCCGAGGCGGAGAAGCAGCGCCTCGTCGCGGGCGTCGCCGCGCAGTACGAGTCCGAGGTGGTCTACCACCAGATCCAGGAGTCGCTCGAGGAGCAGGGCGTCATCTTCCTCGACACCGACACGGGCCTGCGCGAGCACCCGGAGATCTTCGAGCAGTACTTCGGCTCCGTGATCCCCCCCGGCGACAACAAGTTCGCGTCGCTCAACACGGCCGTGTGGTCGGGCGGGTCGTTCGTCTACGTGCCGCCGGGCGTGCACGTCGAGATCCCGCTGCAGGCCTACTTCCGCATCAACACCGAGAACATGGGCCAGTTCGAGCGGACGCTGATCATCGCCGACGAGGGCTCGTACGTGCACTACGTCGAGGGCTGCACCGCGCCCGTCTACTCGTCGGACTCGCTGCACTCCGCGGTCGTCGAGATCATCGTCAAGAAGAACGCCCGCGTGCGGTACACGACGATCCAGAACTGGTCGAACAACGTGTACAACCTCGTCACCAAGCGGGCGACGGCCGCCGAGGGCGCGACCATGGAGTGGGTCGACGGCAACATCGGCTCCAAGGTCACCATGAAGTACCCGGCGATCTACCTCATGGGCGAGCACGCGCGCGGCGAGACGCTGTCGATCGCGTTCGCCGGCGAGGGCCAGCACCAGGACGCGGGCGCCAAGATGGTGCACGCCGCGCCGCACACGTCGTCGTCGATCGTCTCCAAGTCGGTCGCGCGCGGCGGTGGCCGCACGTCCTACCGGGGTCTCGTGCAGGTCCTCGAGGGCGCCGAGCACAGCGCGAGCAACGTCCTGTGCGACGCCCTGCTCGTCGACCAGATCTCGCGCTCCGACACCTACCCGTACGTCGACGTCCGCGAGGACGACGTGTCGATGGGCCACGAGGCGACGGTGTCGCGCGTGAGCGAGGACCAGCTGTTCTACCTGATGTCCCGGGGCATGCCCGAGACCGAGGCGATGGCCATGATCGTGCGCGGGTTCGTCGAGCCCATCGCGCGCGAGCTGCCCATGGAGTACGCCCTCGAGCTCAACCGCCTCATCGAGCTGCAGATGGAAGGGGCCGTCGGCTGATGACGACCACCACGGAGAACCTGTCGACCGACCACTCGCGGGCGGTCGCCGACGGGGCCCACACGCACGGCGTCGGCGGCACGCCCGAGTCCTCGCGCGCCTCGCGCCCGACCTCGTTCGACGTCGCGGACTTCCCGGTCCCGACGGGCCGCGAGGAGGAGTGGCGGTTCTCGCCCGTCGACCGCCTCGCGCCGCTGTTCGCGGCGTCGACCGACGGCGTGCTGTCCGGCCACGGCGTGCTGACGACCGTCGTCGAGGCGCCCGAGGTCCGGGTCGAGATCCTCGACCGCGGCGACGAGCGCCTGGGCCGGGCCGGCAAGCCCGGCGACCGGACCGCCGCCGTCGCGTGGGCGTCCTACCCCCGCGCGACCGTCGTGACGATCCCGCGCGAGCAGGTCGCCTCGACCGTCACCTCCATCAAGATCGAGGGCGTCGAGGGCGCGGGCCTGCACGACGCCCCGCTGGAGCCCTCGGCGTCGCACCTGCTCGTGCACGCCGAGGCGCTGTCCGAGTCGGTCGTCGTGATCGACCACGTCGGGCACGCCGCGCTCACCGAGACGGTCGAGATCGTCGCGGACGAGGGCGCGCACCTCACGGTCGTGTCGGTCCAGGACTGGGCCGAGGGCTCCGTGCACGCCGCGTCGCACCGCGTCGTCGTGGGCCGCGACGCGACCGTCAAGCACATCGTCGTCACGCTCGGCGGCGACGTCGTGCGCGTCACGCCGGACGCCGAGTTCGTCGGCGAGGGCGCGTCGGTCACCCTGCTCGGCCTGTACTTCGCCGACGCGGGGCAGCACCAGGAGCAGCGCCTCTTCGTCGACCACGCGGTGCCGAGCTGCGTGAGCCGCGTGACCTACAAGGGCGCGCTGCAGGGCGAGGGTGCGCACGCGGTCTGGGTGGGCGACGTGCTCATCCGTGCCGCCGCCGAGGGCACCGACACCTACGAGCTCAACCGCAACCTCGTCCTCACGGACGGCGCGCGTGCGGACTCGGTGCCGAACCTCGAGATCGAGACCGGGGTCATCGAGGGCGCGGGCCACGCGTCCGCGACCGGCCGGTTCGACGACGAGCAGCTCTTCTACCTGCGGGCCCGTGGCATCCCCGAGGCCGACGCGCGTCGCCTCGTGGTGCGCGGCTTCTTCGCCGAGCTCATCCAGGAGATCGGCGTCCCCGCGGTCGAGGAGCGCCTGATCGGCGCGATCGAGAAGGAGCTCGAGGCGTCGATGTCGGCGCTCGACGGGCTCGCGGACCGCCCGCACGTCGAGGGCTCCGAGTCGGCCGCGCGCACGGAGCGCGCATGACCGCCCAGCTCGCCTGCTACGACGAGGACGTGCCGGAGGCCGGCACGTTCCGCGTCGAGCTCGAGGGCGAGTCCGGACCCGTCGAGGTCGCGATCGTCCGCGACGAGGACGGCGAGCTGCACGCCATCAGCGACATCTGCTCGCACGGCGCGGTGTCGCTGTCCGACGGCGAGGTCGAGGGCTGCTCGATCGAGTGCTGGCTGCACGGCTCGCGGTTCGACCTGCGCACGGGCAAGCCGCTGGGCCCGCCCGCCGTGAAGCCCGTCCCCGTCTACCCCCTGACCGTCGACGGCCAGCGCGTGCTGGTCGACGTCGACGCCCCTCTCTGACCTAGGAGTTCCCCGCATGGCCACCCTGGAGATCCGCGACCTGCACGTCAGCGTCGAGACCAAGGAGGGCGCCAAGCCCATCCTGCGCGGCGTCGACCTCACCGTGAGCAGCGGCGAGACGCACGCGATCATGGGCCCGAACGGGTCCGGCAAGTCCACGCTCGCCTACTCGCTCGCGGGCCACCCGAAGTACCAGATCACCTCGGGCACCGTGACGCTCGACGGCGAGGACGTCCTCGCGCTGTCCGTCGACGAGCGTGCCCGCGCGGGCCTGTTCCTCGCGATGCAGTACCCCGTCGAGGTGCCGGGCGTGTCCGTGTCGAACTTCCTGCGCACCGCGAAGACCGCGATCGACGGCCAGGCGCCGCCGCTGCGCACGTGGGTCAAGGACGTCCGCAAGGCGATGGACGACCTGCGCATGGACCCGGCGTTCGCGGACCGCTCGGTGAACGAGGGCTTCTCGGGCGGCGAGAAGAAGCGCCACGAGATCCTCCAGATGGAGCTGCTCAAGCCGAAGTTCGCGATCCTCGACGAGACGGACTCGGGCCTGGACGTCGACGCGCTGCGCGTCGTGTCGGAGGGCGTCAACCGCGTGCGCCAGAACCCGGACGTCGGCGTGCTGCTCATCACGCACTACACGCGCATCCTGCGCTACATCCAGCCCGACTTCGTGCACGTCTTCGTCGACGGCAAGGTCGCCGAGGAGGGCGGGCCCGAGCTCGCCGAGCGCCTCGAGAACGAGGGCTACGACCGCTTCCTGTCGTCGGCGGTCTGACGACCGGCGCACGCACCGCCCGGGGCCGCAGGCCCGCCTCGGCCCCGGGCAGCACCTCACACGACTTCGAAGGGCGGACGACGTGACCAGCACGCTCGACACCGCGGCCCCGCTCGACGGCACGCCGCCGTCGGCGGCCCCCCGCACGCTCGGTGCCGCCGAGCTCGCCGCGGTGCGCGCCGACTTCCCGCTGCTCGCACGCACGCTGCGCGGCGGCCGGCCGCTCGTCTACCTCGACTCCGGCGCGACGTCGCAGAAGCCCGAGGTCGTCCTCGACGCCGAGCAGGACTTCTACGTCCAGCGCAACGCCGCGGTGCACCGCGGTGCGCACCAGCTCGCGGAGGAGGCGACCGAGGCGTTCGAGGACGCCCGGGCCCGCGTCGCGTCGTTCGTCGGGGTCTCGCCCGGCGAGCTCGTGTGGACGTCGAACGCCACCGCGGGGATCAACCTCGTCGCGTACGCGCTGTCCAACGCGACCCTCGGACGGGGCGGCGAGGCGTCGGCGCGGTTCGTGCTGCGTCCCGGCGACGAGATCGTCGTCACGGAGGCGGAGCACCACGCGAACCTCGTTCCGTGGCAGGAGCTCGCGGCCCGCACGGGCGCGACGCTGCGGTGGATCGGCATGGACGACTCCGGGCGCCTGCGCACCGACGAGCTGTCGTCGGTCGTCACCGACCGCACCCGGGTGCTCGCGTTCACGCACGCCTCGAACGTCACCGGCGCGATCACGCCCGTCGAGGCGTTCGTCGCCCGGGCTCGCGAGGTCGGGGCGCTCACCGTGCTCGACGCGTGCCAGTCCGTGCCGCACCTGCCCGTGGACCTGCACGCGCTCGGCGTCGACTTCGCCGCGTTCTCCGGCCACAAGATGCTCGGCCCCACGGGCGTCGGCGCGCTCTACGGGCGGCGCGAGCTGCTCGAGGCCATGCCGCCCGTGACGACCGGCGGCTCCATGGTCGAGGTCGTCACCATGGAGCGCACGACGTACGCGCCGCCACCGCAGAGGTTCGAGGCCGGCACGCAGATGGTCTCGCAGGCCGTCGGCATGGGAGCCGCCGCGTCCTACCTCGCCGAGCTCGGCATGGACGCCGTCGCCGCGCACGAGGCGCACCTCACGCAGCTGCTGCTCGACGCCGTCGCGTCCGTGCCGGGCGTGCGCGTCCTCGGCCCGACCGACGCCCGCGACCGGCTCGCGAACGTGTCGTTCGTGGTGGACGGCGTGCACGCGCACGACGTCGGCCAGGTGCTCGACGACGCGGGCGTCGCCGTGCGGGTCGGCCACCACTGCGCCCAGCCGCTGCACCGCCGGTTCGGGGTCGCCGCGACCGCCCGCGCGTCCGCCGCGGTCTACACGACGGACGAGGAGATCGAGGTGTTCCGGGAAGCCCTGGCCGGGGTCCGGGCGTTCTTCGGTCTGGAGGACGGAGGAACCGCATGAGCACCTCGATGGAGCAGCTGTACCAGCAGGTCATCCTCGACCACGCCAAGTTCCCGCACGGGCGGGGGCTCGGGGCACCGGCCGGTGCGGCGCGGACGGGGGAGTCGCACCAGGTCAACCCGACCTGCGGCGACGAGGTCACCCTGCAGGTCGACGTCGACGCGACCGGCGTCGTGCGGGACGTGCGCTGGGAGGGACAGGGCTGCAGCATCTCGCAGGCGTCCGTGTCCGTCCTGCACGACCTCGTGGTCGACCACGACCTGACGACCGTCGACGACCTCGCCGGCACGTTCCGGGCCCTCATGCAGTCCAAGGGCGCGGGCCTGGGCGACGAGGTCGAGGACAAGCTCGGCGACGCCGCCGCCTTCACGGGGGTGGGCCGTTACTCGGCGCGCGTGAAGTGCGCGCTGCTCGGCTGGGTCGCCCTGAACGACGCACTCATCAAGACCGGCGCGGCGCGCACCACGGAGGACGCATGAGCACCGAGACCAACCCCAGCACCCCGACGACCGTCGCCGACGTCGAGGAGGCCATGCGCGACGTCATCGACCCCGAGCTCGGCATCAACGTCGTGGACCTCGGCCTCGTCTACGGCGTCGTCATCGACCAGGCGAACACTGCGGTCATCGACATGACGCTCACGTCGGCGGCCTGCCCGCTGACCGACGTCATCGAGGACCAGTCCGCGCAGGCGCTCGACGGCATCGTCGACGGGTTCCGCATCAACTGGGTGTGGATGCCGCCGTGGGGCCCGGAGAAGATCACCGACGACGGCCGCGCCCAGATGCGCGCCCTCGGCTTCAACATCTGACGCGCCGCCCGCGCACCTGACGACGCCCAGGACCCCGGACCGCCGGGGGCCTGGGCGTCGTCGTGCGTGGCGGACCGGCGCGGGCTCGCGTCGAGAGCGAACCCAACCTGTTTCCTGGACGATGATGTGTGCCACACAGTATGGTGTGACGCATGATCGACGACGCGGTCCTCGAGACCCACCGGCAGGAGCTGCGACGCGGCACCGTCGTCCTGGCCTGCCTGCGACTGCTCGAGCGCCCCGGGTACGGCTACGGGCTCCTGGAGGACCTCGCCGCGCGCGGCTTCGAGACCGACACCAACACGCTGTACCCGCTCCTGCGCCGGCTCGAGAAGCAGGGGCATCTCACGAGCGAGTGGAACACCGACGAGGCCCGGCCGCGCAAGTTCTACCGGACCAGCTCCACCGGCCGCGCGCTCGCGGTCGCCCTCACCACCGACTTCCGCGCGATCGCCACGGCCGTCGCCGGCCTGCCCGAGGAGGACTGAGCGATGACATCCACCACCAGCCGACCCGACACGAGCCTGTCCGCCCGCTACGTCGCCGCGGCCACGCGCTCCGTCCCCGAGCAGCAGCGCGACGACCTCGCGGCCGAGCTGCGCGCCTCGATCGACGACCAGGTCGACGCGCGCGTCGACGCAGGCGAGGACCCCGCCGCCGCCGAACGTGCTGTGCTCACCGCGCTGGGTGACCCCGACACCCTCGCCGCGGGCTACACCGAACGCCCCCTGCATCTGCTCGGCCCGCGGTACTTCCTCCCGTGGCGCCGCCTGCTCACGCTCCTGCTGTGGATCGTCGTTCCCGTCGCGTCCGTCGGTGTCGCGATCGGGCAGGCGCTCGACGGCGCGACCTTCGGCGCGGTCGTCGGGTCCGTCGTCACCACGGCGCTCGCCGTCGTCGTCCACCTCACGTTCTGGACGACGCTCGTGTTCGTCGTCATCGAGCGCACCTCCGCGCTCGACGACGCGCTCCCCACGTGGAGCCCCGACAGCCTCCCCGAGCACGACGAGCACACCCACGGGCTCGTCGAGCTCGTCGCGGGTCTGCTGGGCCTCGCGCTCGCGGCCGGCGCGGTGCTGTGGGACCAGACCCGCGGCTTCCCGCTGCCGACCGGCGACGGCGACGCGTCGTTCCTCGACCCCGCCCTGACGCCCTGGTGGACCGGCGGGCTCCTGGTGCTCATCGCCGCCGAGGCGCTGCTCGCCGTCGCCGTCTACGCGCGACGCGGATGGACCCTGCCGCTCGCCGCCGTCAACGCGACGCTGAACCTCGCACTCGCGGTCGGGACGACGTGGCTGGTCGTCCAGGAGCGGCTGGTCAACCCGGCGTTCGTCGACGCCCTGCTCGACGTGGGCACCTCGCAGGACGCGTTCACCGTGCTCGCCGTCCTGCTGGTGGCCGGCATCCTGGCCGCGACGACGTGGGACACGGTCGACGCGTTCCGCAAGGTCCGGCGCCGCTGACCCTCCGCACGGTCGTCGGTGGGTGAACCCCGCAGCGGCGCACCTGCCGCGGGATCACTCGCCGGTGACGCCGTCGATCGCCTCGCGCAGCAGGTCGGCGTGCCCGTTGTGGCGGGCGTACTCCTCGATCATGTGCACGAGGATCCAGCGCAGGCTGATCGGCTCGCCCGTGCGCCGGTGCGGGCGCGCCGCGGGGTGGTCCAGGTCCCCGCCGAGCGCGTCGACGACCGCGTCGGACCGGGCGATCGTGTCGCGCAGCAGCGCGCGCAGCGCGTCGGGCTCGTCCTGCACGGCGGTGTGCCACTCCCAGTCGCGGTCCGCGTCCCAGTCGACGGACGCCCACGGCTCGGACGGCTCGTGGCCGGCGAGCACCTCGCCGAACCAGCTGTCCTCGACGAGCGCGAGATGCTTGAGCAGCCCCCCGAGCGTCATCGTCGACGGTGCGTGCGTCCGCGCGAGCTGCTCGGCGTCGAGGCCGTCGGTCTTGAGCAGCAGCGTGCGACGGTGGAAGTCGAGGAACGTCCGCAGCGTCGTGAACTCGTCGGCGGACAGGGGCGGGTCGGTGCGCTCGGTCACCGGTGCACCCTAGCCGCGGGGGTCGTCGTTGACCGCGAGCAGGGGAGCGGACAGCGTGACCGGGCCGGTCATCCAGTCCTGGTGGGCCGGCAGGAGCGCGACCTGCCACGCGCCGGGCGGGATCAGGGGAGAGGGCGACGCGAGCCCGAGCGGTTCGGCGGCGGTGAAGCCACGGGGTCCGTAGTAGCGCGGGTCGCCTTCGAGCAGGACGAGCGGCCAGCCCGCAGCGGAGGCGGCGTCGAGCGCGGCGGCGACGAGCGCCGTGCCGGTGCCGCGGTTCTGGACGTCGGGGGCGACGGCGAGCGGCGTGAGGGTGAGGGCGGGCACCGGGCCGCGCGGCGTGGCGATCTCGACCCGCGTGAGCAGCACGTGCCCGACGACGCGTCCGCCGCCCCGCGGCCCGTGCGGGGCTCCGTCGTCGACGGCGACGAGCGACAGGCCCTCGACCCAGGCGCGGTCGCCTCGCAGGGCGTCGAGCAGGGTGAGGACGTGGTCGGCGTGCTCGCCGAAGGCGGTGCCGACGACCTCCCGCACGGCGTCGACGTCGGCGGGAGTCTCGGGTCGGATCAGCACGGCGCGACGCTAGCCCGGCGGAGGCTGGGGCGCAGGCCGATATCCCGAGGGCGGTGAGCCGGCCGTCGGTCCTGCACGCGTCGACGGACCGCGGCGCCCTCCCGGCGCTGCGGCGGCTAGGCCGGCTGGGGTGCGGTCTCGCGGACCACGAGGCGTGTCGGCAGGAGCAGCGAGCTCGGCGACTCGCCGTCGACGAGGGCCAGGAGGACGCGCGCCATCTCGTGGCCGAGCGAGCGGATCGGCTGCTGGACGGTGGTGAGCGCGGGGTGCGACAGCTCGGCGATCGGGAGGTCGTCGTAGCCGACGACGGCGACGTCCTCGGGCACGCGCCGCCCGTGCAGCGCGAGGGTGTGCAGCGCACCGACGGCCATGTTGTCGGACGCGACCGTGACGGCGTCGAGGTCCGGGGCGCGCTCCAGGAGGCGCTCCATCGCGCGCGCACCGCCGTCGCGCGTGAAGTCGGCCCGCTCCACGAGCGTGGGGTCGAGGTTCGCGACGGACAGCGCGTCGGTCACGCCCTCGAGCCGCGCGACGGCGGCGTGCGAGTCGACGGGGCCGGCGATCGTCGCGATGCGGCGGCGGCCCAGCCGGACGAGGTGCTCGGCGGCGGTGCGGCCACCGCCCCGGTTGTCGACGTCGACGAACAGCTCGGGCTGGCCGTGCAGGGGCCGGCCGCCGAACACCGCCGGCAGACCCGACTCCTCGACCATGCGCTGCAGCGGGTCGTCGCCTCGCAGCGCCATGACCATGACGCCGTCGGCGCGGGGCCGTCGCAGCATGCGCCGCACGCGGTCGTGCCCGCGGTCGGGGTGGCACAGGAGGAGCTTGAGGTCGAGCTCGGTGTTCTCGAGGGCGGTCGTGACCCCGACGATCACCTGGCCGATGAACGGGTCGCCGAGCAGGTCGGGGTTGTCGTGCGAGGCGGCCAGCACGACGGCGCCGACCCTCTGGCGGGCGAGGGCCTGCGCGGTGACGTTCGGGACGTACCCCAGCTCGCGGACGGCGCGCTCGACGGCGCGTCGCGTCGCCGGGCTGACGTTGCCGGCGTTGTTGATCGTGCGCGACGCCGCGGACCGGGAGACGCCCGCTCGCTCGGCGACCTCGTCGAGGGTGGGAGGACGCCCGCTCCGGCCCGTCATGGTTCCCCTCGCCCGCCTGCTGGTCGGCGCGAGGCTACCACCGGAGCGCAGGCGCGTGGAGCGCTCCCGGCCCGCAGCGTCGTCGACATGGTCACCCGCCGGAGCGATGACCTCGTCGGTCACCTTGACACCGGCGTACTGCGGCCTCACGATCGTCCGCGGGACTGGAAGCGCGTCCAGTTTCTGTCGGTCACCAGCGTCGCGAGGATGCGGCGGGACCGGGGGAGACGACACGCATCGACCGGCGAGGCGACCGCCGCGCCGCGTGGAAGCGCTACCAGTCTCGACCCGTCGGACATCGCGCCCGGAGCGCCCTCACCCCCGGAGACACCGTGGTCCCCTCACCCGCCACGCGCCCGCCCAGGCGCCGCCGATGGCTGGCCGGCACGACGTCGGCCGCACTGCTCGTCACCGCCGTCGCGTCGGCGGCCACCGCCGCCCCCCTGACGGATGTCCACGACTTCGCCGGCGGCGACGCGCAGGGGTGGTTCTCCTACGCGAACGCCGGTTCCGTGACGTCGTCGGCCGAGTCCGGTGAGCTGTGCGCGGTCGTCGAGGGCGGCGAGAACCCGTGGGACGTGGCGCTGCAGCACGACGACGTGACGTTCGACAGGGACACCACCTACACCGTGTCGTTCGACGCGCACGCGAGCACCCCCGTCACGGTCCCCGTGCAGGGCGGGCTCGGGTACCCCGCGGCGTTCGGCCACCAGGTCGTGCTCGACGGCACGCCGACGCCGCAGCACGTCGAGCTCACGTTCAGCCCCGCGGACTGGCCGACGCGACCCGGCACGCCGGGCTCGCCGGTCGCTGACGACTGGAGCACCGGGACCGGGCAGGTCTCCTTCCAGCTCGGCGGGCAGGCGGCGCCCTACACGTTCTGCGTCGACGACTTCTCGCTGACCTCGGGCGCGCGCATCGACCACTCCTTCGCGGGCGGCGACCTCGGCGCCTTCGACCTCTACGACGCGGCCGGCGGCGGAACGGCGCGCGCCGGCACCGACGGGCTCAGCGCGTGCATCGACCTGCGCGGCGGCTACGCGAACCCCTACGAGGCAGGTCTCGAGCTCAAGCACGTCGACGTCGTCGAGGGCCGGAACTACGAGCTGCGGTTCACCGCCTACGCGAGCGACCCGGCGCCGGTCAACGTGATCGTCGGGCAGTTCGGCGAGCCGTGGCACCGCGTCCTGGACGACGACGCCGCGCTGACGACGACGCCGCAGACGTTCACGTACCCCTTCACGGCAGACGCGACGTTCAGCGCCGACCCGTCGACCGCGTACGGACGCATCCAGCTCGAGCTCGGCCGCCGCACCGCGCCGTACACGTTCTGCGTCAGCGAGCTGTCGTTCACCGAGACGACGGAGCCACCGCCGCCGTACGAGCCGGACACCGGCTCGCGCGTCCGCGTCAACCAGGTCGGGTACCTGACCGAGGGCCCCAAGCGCGCGACGCTCGTCACGACGCAGACCGGGCCCGTCGCCTGGGAGCTCGTGTCCGGCAGCACCGTGGTCGCGTCCGGCAGCACGACGCCGCGCGGCACGGACCAGACGGCGGGCGTCGACGTGCACGTCGTCGACTTCGGCGACGTCACGACGCCCGGGACCTACACGCTGCGCGCCGACGGTGAGACGAGCCACCCGTTCGTCATCGGCGACGACCTCTACCAGCAGCTGCGGTACGACGCGCTCGACTACTTCTACCCGGTGCGCAGCGGCATCGCGATCGACGGCTCGATCCTCGGCGACCCACGCTTCACCCGGCCGGCCGGGCACGTCGGACGCCCGGGCGACGCGGGCGCCAACCAGGGCGACGACGCAGTGCCCTGCATCACGCCCACCGAGGCGCAGAACCTCTACGGCGACTGGACGTGCGACTACACGCTCGACGTCACCGGCGGCTGGTACGACGCAGGCGACCACGGCAAGTACGTCGTCAACGGCGGCATCGCCGTCGCGCAGGTCATGAGCGCCTACGAGCGTGCGCTCCACGCGCCGACGGGCGACGTCGCCGCCCTCGGGGACGGTACCCTCGACATCCCGCTCGACGAGCAGACCAACGGCGTCCCCGACCCGCTGGACGAGGCGCGGTGGGAGCTCGAGTGGATGCTGCGCATGCAGGTCCCGGCCGGGCAGCCGCTCGCCGGGATGGTCCACCACAAGGTCCATGACGTCGACTGGACGGGTCTGCCGCTGCTGCCCTCGGACGACCCGCAGGGCCGCCGGCTGCACCGCCCGTCGACCGCGGCGACGCTGAACCTCGCGGCCGCGGCCGCGCAGGGCGCCCGGCTCTGGGAGCCCTACGACGCGGGCTTCGCGGCCGAGCTGCTCGACGCCGCGCGCACGGCGTACGCGGCCGCGGTGGCGACGCCCGACCTGTACGCGCCCGCACCCAACGCGGACCCGAGCCCCGGCGGCGGCCCGTACGACGACACGGACGTCAGCGACGAGTTCTACTGGGCCGCGGGGGAGCTGTTCCTCACGACCGGTGAGCCGCAGTTCCGGGACGCGGTGCTCGCGAACGAGCTGCACACCGCGGACATCTTCTCGGCGGGTGGCATGTACTGGGGCGAGACCGCGGCGCTCGGGCGGATGGACCTCGCCGTCGTCGAGTCCGAGATCCCGGGACGCACGGCGATCCGCCAGTCGGTCGTGGACGGCGCGGAGACGTACCTCGCACGGCAGGCGGCGCAGCCGTTCGGCACCGCGTACGCGGGCACCGCCGACGGCGTGTACGAGTGGGGGTCGAACTCCGCGGTGCTCAACAACCAGGTCGTCCTGGGCACCGCGTTCGACCTCACGGGTGACCAGCGGTTCGCGGACGCCGTCCTCGAGTCGATGGACTACCTGCTCGGCCGCAACGGGCTCAACCTGTCGTACGTCACGGGCTACGGCGACGTGTTCTCCGACGACCAGCACTCCCGCTGGTTCGCCCACTCGCTCACCGACGCGCTGCCCAACCCGCCGGTCGGGTCGGTGGCGGGCGGGCCCAACTCGGACGTCGGCACGTGGGACCCGGTCATCGGCGGCCTGTACGGCCCGGACCACATGTGCGCGCCGCAGCTCTGCTACGTCGACGACATCCAGTCGTGGTCCACCAACGAGATCACCGTGAACTGGAACTCGGCGCTGTCCTGGGTGGCGTCGTTCGTCGCGGACCAGGGGCGTGGCGACGCGTCCGCCGCGGGCACGGTCGCGTGGGTCCGCACGGGCCCGTCGGACGTCACCGTCGCCGACGGCGCCCAGGCCCGTCTCGCCGTCGACGTCGCGGGCTCGCCCGCGCCGACCGTGCAGTGGCAGCGGCTCGTCGGCGGGACGTGGACCGACGTGCCGGGTGCGACGGGGACGACGTTCGCGTTCACCGCGCGCACCGCCGACTCGGGCGCACGCTTCCGCGTGCACGTCGTCAACGCGTTCGGCGGGGCCTGGTCGGACCCGGCGACGCTCACGGTGACCGCCCCGGGCACGCCGGGCGCGGCGGGCGCGTCGGCCGCGGGGGGCGCGCTCGGAGGTGCCGCTCCGACGTCGGCCGGCGCGCGCCTGCTCGCCACGACGGGTGCCGACCCGTGGCCGCTCCTCGGGGTCGGGCTCCTGCTCGTCGCCGCGGGTGCAGGCGCGGTCGTGCACGCCCGGAGGGCGCGCGCGAGCAGCTGACGGCTCGCGCGCCCTGCCCGGGACGCACGCCGCCCCGGAGACCCGACGGGGTCACCGGGGCGGCGTGCGCGTGCCCGGCCGGGGTCGGGCGTCAGAGGTCGTCGGTGGCGAACGTGTCGCACGCGGCCATCGAGCCCTGCTCGTAGCCGGTCGTGAACCAGCGCTGGCGCTGCTCGGACGAGCCGTGGGTCCACGTGTGCGGGTTCACGTCGCCGCCGGACTGCTGCTGGATGTGGTCGTCGCCGACGGCCTCGGCAGCGGACAGCGCCTGCTGGAGCTCCTCGGCGGTGATGGGCTCGAGGAACGTGACGCCCGTGTCCGGGTCGACCTGCGTCGCGGCGTTGCCGACCCACATGCCGGCGTAGCAGTCGGCCTGCAGCTCGACGCGCACCGAGTCGGAGTCGGCGCCCGAGCCCTGGCGCTGCGCCTGGTCCATGACGCCCGTGAGGTTCTGGACGTGGTGGCCGTACTCGTGGGCGGTCACGTACATCTCGGCGAGCGGTCCGCCCTGCGCGCCGAACTGGCTCTGCAGGAGGTCGTAGAAGCCGAGGTCGAGGTAGATGGTCTGGTCGGGCGGGCAGTAGAACGGCCCGGTGGCGGCTGTCGCGTTCCCGCAGCCGGTGGTCGTCTGCCCCTCGAACGCCTCGGCGGGCGGCTCGGCGAACTGCGCGCCCGCGGGGGGCAGCTCCTGCGCCCAGTACGCGTCGAGGGCCTGGAGGGTCGCGGACAGGCGGCAGTCGCGCTGCTCGTTGGCCTGCTCGGCGGTGCAGTCGCCGACCGTGCCGATCTCGCCCTGCTCCTGGCCGCCGCCGGCGACGCCCTGCAGCACGCTGGCCAGCTCGCCGTTCCCGGACTGGTTGAGGACGATCGCCAGCACCGCGACGACGAGCGCGCCGATCCCGCCGCCCGCGGCGATCCTGCCGCCGCGCCGCGTGCGGACCCGGCCACCCTCGAAGCTGCCACCCTCGTCGAACGTCACGGACGGCAACCTAGTCGCGCGTCCACGACACCGCGCGGCGGGATGGTGGACGGCGCCGAAGTCCACCCGGCACCGTGCAGGACGCGTCGCCGGAGCGGTAGGACGCCCGGCGCCGGGCGGTTCGCGGCGTCAGGAGTCGCCGAGCCCCCGGGCCGCGAGCGCGTCGCCGGTGGCGCGCGCGTGGCCGACCATGCGGACGGCGGCGGGCACCACGAGCGCGCGCGGCTCGCGGTCGAGGCCGCGTGCGCGGGCGGCGTCCCGGACCTCGAGGGACGCCTGCGCCAGGACGGGCACCGTGCGCAGGAACAGGCCGATCGCGAGCGCGACGGTGTCCGGGTGCAGGCCGACGTGCCGCAGCGGGCGGGCGAGCCGTGCGAGGACGTCGAGCAGGGCGTCGGCGCGCGTGGTCGCGGTGACGACGGTGCCGAGGACGACGAGCGCGAGCAGGTCGGCGGCCACCTCGACCCCGACCGGCCAGCCGCGCGCCCATGTCTGGTAGCCGCCGACGAGCGCCGCGGTGACGAGCACCGGCAGCAGCCCGCGCGTGGTGGGGTGCAGCGGCACGCCCGCGAGGACGAGCACGCCGACGGCGAGCGCGAGCGCCACGACGGCCGACAGCGGCCCCCGCAGGACGACGAGCAGGAGCCCTGCGACCGCGAGGCCCGCGAGCTTGGCGGCCGCGGGCGTCCGGTGCACGACGCTCGTGCCGGGGTGGTGCAGCCCGAGCGGCCCGGCCCACGGCGCCCGCAGCGGCCCCCGGGCGGTGCGGCGGCTCACGGCACGCCCGCTTCGGACATGAGCGCCTCGTAGTGCGCGACGGCGTCGTGCGGGTCCCCGTCGTGGACGACCTGCCCCTCGTGCACGACGAGCACGCGGTCGGCGCGACGCGCGGCGTCGAGGTCGTGCGTGACGAGGACGACCTGCTGGTCGAGCCCTGCGAGCAGGTCGTCGACGGTGCGGCGCCACCGCAGGTCGAGCAGCGTGGTCGGCTCGTCGCACACGAGCACGTCGGGCTCGGTGGCGAGGACCGCGGCGAGGGCGAGGAGCTGGCGCTGGCCGCCGGACAGCGCGTGCACGGGCACGTCGGCGCGGTCGTCGAGCCCGAACCGGCGCAGCGCCGCCCGCGCGGCGCGCTCGCGCCCTGCCGCGTCGGGGTGCCTGCGGCGCAGGGAGAGCGCGACGTCCTCGAGCGGCGTCGGCATGACGATCTGCGCGTTCGGGTCGGTGAAGACGAACCCGACGCGGCGCCGGACGGCGGGCCCGTCGGTCGCGGTGTCGAGCCCGTCGACGCGGACCGTGCCGCTGGACGGCAGGACGAGGCCGTTGAGCAGCCGCGCGAGCGTCGACTTGCCCGACCCGTTGGCCCCGACCACCGCGACCCGCCGCTCGCCGAGCCGCAGCGTCACCGGGCCGAGCAGCCGCACGACCTGCTCGGCACCGCCGTGCGGGTCCGGGGTCCAGGCGGTGACGACGACGTCGTCGAGCGCGATCACGCGGCGGCTGCCGTCAGCGGCGCGTGCGCAGCAGGTCGGGGAACGCGCGCAGGACGGCGAGCGCGACGGCCGCCGCCAGGAGGTTCTTCACGACGTCGCCGGGCCAGTAGACGACGTCGATCGCGAACGCCTCGGGCAGCGACAGGCCGAGCCGCGCCATGAGCCCGGCGATGCCGGCGGGATGGATCGTCAGGAAGCTCGCGCCGAGCCCGGCGGCGACCAGCGCGGCGTACCGCCAGGCAGGGCGCACGCGCAGCGCGCGGCTCGCGAACGCTCCGGCGACGGCCGCCGCGAACGGGAAGGCCAGCAGGTAGCCGACAGAGGGCTTGGTGAGCACGACGAGACCGCCGGTCCCCTCGGCGAACACCGGCAGGCCGGCGAGGCCGACCGCGAGGTACAGCCCGACGGCGAGCGCCCCGCGGCGCCACCCGAGCACGAGCCCCGCGAGCACCACGCCGAACGTCTGCAGCGTGATCGGCACGCCCGACGGCGTCGGGATGCCCGGCAGCACCGCGCACACGGCGACGAACGCGGCGAACGTCGAGACGAGCGCGACGTCGGCGGCGGTGCTGCTGCGCACGACGGGCGCCGGCTCGAGCGTCGGGGCCGGGGCGTGCGGCTGCTGCGGTGCGTCGGTCATGGGTCCCCCTGGGACGTCGTGGCGGCGTGCGGGGCCCGATATGCGGGCGGTTCGCCACGCTATCGGGTCGTAGAATCGTGGTCCTTCGCGCCCGAGGCCAACGCCGGGACGCAAATCTCGGAGGAAAGCCACCACGTGATCACCGCCCAGGCCGTCGAGCTGCGCATCGGCGCCCGCGTGCTGCTCGAGCCGACGACGTTCCGCATCGCCGCCGGGGACCGCATCGGTCTCGTGGGTCGCAACGGTGCGGGCAAGACGACGCTGACCCGCACGCTGTCGGGGGAGACGCAGCCCACGGGCGGGCACATCTCGCGGTCGGGCGACATCGGCTACCTCCCGCAGGACCCGAGCCACGGCGACCTGTCCCAGCTGGCGCTCGACCGCGTGCTCTCGGCGCGCGGGCTCGACGAGATCGTCCGCGCGATGCGCGTCACCGAGGGCGCGATGGCCGCGGCGGACGACGACGTGCGCGAGACGGCGATGGCCCGCTACGCACGCCTGGAGGCGCGGTTCACGGCCGCCGGCGGGTACGCGGCCGAGAGCGAGGCGCACCGCATCACCTCGAACCTCGGCCTCGACGACCGCGTGCTGGGCCAGCCGATGGGCACGCTGTCCGGCGGTCAGCGCCGCCGCGTCGAGCTCGCGCGGATCCTGTTCTCCGGGGTCGACACGCTGCTGCTGGACGAGCCGACGAACCACCTCGACGCCGACTCGATCACGTGGCTGCGCGACTACCTCAAGGCGTACCCGGGCGGCTTCGTCGTCATCTCCCACGACGCGGACCTGCTGCGCGCGACCGTCAACAAGGTGTTCCACCTGGACGCGAACCGCGCGCAGCTCGACCAGTACAACCTCGGCTGGGACGCGTACCTGCTGCAGCGCGAGACGGACGAGAAGCGCCGCCGCCGCGAGCGGGCCAACGCGGAGAAGAAGGCCGCGGTCCTGCTCGCGCAGGCCGACAAGATGCGTGCCAAGGCGACGAAGGCGGTCGCGGCGCAGAACATGGCACGCCGTGCCGAGCGGATGCTGTCGGGCCTGGAGGAGGTGCGCGCGTCGGACAAGGTCGCGCGCCTGCGGTTCCCGGACCCGTCCCCGTGCGGCCGCACGCCCCTCACCGCGGAGGGCCTGTCGAAGTCCTACGGCTCGCTCGAGGTGTTCACCGACGTGGACCTGGCGATCGACCGGGGGAGCAAGGTCGTCGTCCTCGGTCTCAACGGCGCCGGCAAGACGACGCTGCTGCGGATCCTCGGCGGCATCGAGGCGTCGGACACGGGCGAGGTCAAGCCGGGCCACGGGCTCAAGCTCGGCTACTACGCGCAGGAGCACGAGACGCTCGACCTGGAGCGGACGGTCGTGGAGAACCTGCGCACCGCCGCGCCCGACCTGACGGACACGCAGGTCCGGTCCGTGCTGGGCTCGTTCCTGTTCTCCGGCGACGACGCGGACAAGCCCGCGCGCGTGCTGTCCGGCGGGGAGAAGACGCGTCTCGCGCTCGCGACGCTCGTCGTGTCGAGCGCGAACGTGCTGCTGCTCGACGAGCCGACGAACAACCTCGACCCCGCGTCACGCGAGGAGATCCTCGCCGCGCTGCGCAGCTACAAGGGCGCGGTCGTCCTCGTCTCGCACGACGAGGGGGCCGTCGCGGCGCTCGACCCGGAGCGCGTGCTGCTGCTGCCCGACGGCGACGAGGACCTGTGGGGTCCCGCCTACCTCGACCTCATCGCCCTGGCCTGACGCCCGGGCCGTCGCGCTCGTCGCTCGGCGTGAGCTGCGCGTCGATCAGGGCGTCCTCCTCGTCCTCCGCGCGTCCGCCGCGGCGGCGCGGCACGTCGGTGCGCTCGGGGCGTCGCGGTGCGGCTGCTGCCGGAGGGGTCGGACCGGGGGGCGGCGTCGCAGCCTCGGCGGCTAGCGTCGACTCGCGCCGGGCGACCACGACCGACGCGCCGAGCACGAGCACGGCGAACGCCCACCACTGGAACGCGTACGACAGGTGCGACCCGGGGTCGGTGCTGGGGGGCGGGAGAGCGCCGGGCACCTCGGCCGGGGCGGGGTCCTCCGACCGGCGCTGCGCGTACGCGCCGTACGGGGTCGCGTCCAGCCCACCGGCGGCGAGCACCTGCTGCGACGCGACCGCCTGCACCTGTCCGGGCGGGGCCGAGCGGTCGGTGGCCCGCTCGTCGAGCCGGAGCCGCGCGGTGAGGGTCACGCTGCCGGACGGGGGAGCGGGCACGTCGACGGCCGCGCTCGCGTCAGCACCCGTCGGCACCCACCCGCGGTCGACGACGAGCACGTCACCCACCCCTGTCGGTGCGTCCGCGGTCCCCGCCGAGGCGTCCTCGACCACGAACGGCACGAGCACGTGGTAAGCCGGGTGCCCGTCGACGGGGCGGTTGCGCAGCAGCACGGTCGCGTCCGCGTCGTAGCGACCGACCACCTCGACGGTCCGCCACTCGTCGTCGGAGCCCAGCGGCTCGTCGGTCGACGGCAGCACCGCGTCGAGCGGGACGGGGTCCGCCGCGAAGTTCTCCTGCACCACCGCGATCGCGGCGTCGCGCCACACGTGCCGGTTCCACTGCCACCGGCCCAGCAGGACGCACACCGTCGCGAGCACCAGCCCGACGCAGACGATCCCGACGGCCCGACGCACGGTCGGACTCACGACGGCGCCACCCGCTCCAGGTCGTCCACGGGGACCACGTCACGCAGGAAGTCGCGCACGCCGAGGTACTGCGACAGGTGCTCGCGGTGCTCGTCGCACGACAGCCACACCTTGCGCCGCTCGGGCGTGTGCAGCTTGGGGTTGTTCCACAGCAGGCCCCACGACGGCTCGGAGCGGCAGCCGCGCGCGCTGCACACGAGCTCGTCGACGGCGTCCGGGACGGGACCCAGCAGGCTCACGGACGTCCTCCGAGCTGGTCGTGCGGGCCGGAGCCGGGGCCCAGCTCGCGGTAGGTCATGAAGGTGGTGTCCTCGTCGCGGCGCTCGCGGCCCGCGTTCGCGAGCAGGACCGCGACGTAGGGCAGCACGACGGCCGCGACGAGCAGCACGATGGGCACCGCGACGGGCAGGTGCCCCCACGTGAAGAACGCGCCGGCGAAGCACAGGAGCCGGATGCCCATCTGCGCGAGGTAGCGGCGCTGCCGGCGGGCGAGGTCCTCGGCGAGCGGCTCGGGTGCGGACGTGATGCGCTGCACCTCGTCCTGCTCCGGGCGCGCGCCACGACGGCGGTTCCCGGGGCTCGTGCGGCTGCTCACCACCTGATCGTAGTCCGCGTCCCGGACGCGCGTCCGTCGGGCGCCCGTTGTCCGGATCCCACAACAGGCCACCACGAACGTGTGCCGGGCCGGTGCCACGGCGCGCCTGCGGTGTCGGATAGCGTCGGGTTCCGTGCCTGAGACTCCCGACAACGAGACCGTCCCGACGCACCGCCCGCGCAGCGTGCTGGTGACCGGCGCGAACCGCGGTATCGGCCGCTCGATCGCCGAGCGGTTCGTCGCCGCCGGGGACAAGGTGGCGACCCTGTACCGCTCGGGCGACCTGCCCGACGGCGTGCTCGGCGCGGTCGCCGACGTGCGCGACACCGCCGCGGTCGACGCCGCGTTCAGCGAGATCGAGGCGGCCCACGGGCCCGTCGAGGTGCTCGTCGCGAACGCGGGCGTGACGCGCGACCAGCTGCTGCTGCGCATGACCGACGAGGAGTTCACGGACGTCCTCGACGTCAACCTCACGGGCTCCTTCCGCGTCGTGCGCCGCGCGAGCAAGGGCATGATCCGGCTGCGCCGCGGGCGCATCGTGCTCATCTCGTCCGTGGTCGGCCTCTACGGCGGCCCCGGGCAGGTCAACTACGCGGCGTCGAAGGCGGCGCTCGTCGGCATGGCCCGCTCCATCACGCGCGAGCTCGGCGGCCGCGGCATCACCGCGAACGTCGTCGCCCCCGGCTTCATCGACACCGACATGACGCGCGCCCTGCCCGAGGACAAGCAGAAGGCGTACCTCGAGGCGATCCCCGCCGGGCGGTTCGCGCAGCCCGACGAGGTCGCCGCCGCCGTCGAGTTCCTCGCCTCCGACGCCGCCGCCTACATCTCGGGCGCCGTGATCCCCGTCGACGGCGGCCTCGGCATGGGCCACTGACCTCTCCTCCCGCACCAGCACGGGTTCTCCCGCGACAGAACGGAACGACACGCATGGGTCTCCTCGACGGCAAGCAGCTCCTCGTCACCGGTGTGCTCACCGACGGCTCGATCGCCTTCCACGTGGCGCGGCTCGCGCAGGAGCAGGGCGCGCAGGTCGTGCTCACCTCCTTCGGGCGCCAGTTCCGCCTCACGCAGGCGATCGCGCGCCGCCTCCCCGTCGAGGCGCAGGTGCTGCAGCTCGACGCGACGTCCGCCGAGGACCTCGACGCGCTCGCGGACCGCGTGCGGGGGGCCGGCTTCGACCGGCTCGACGGCGTGGTGCACTCGATCGGCTTCGCGCCGCAGTCCGTGATGGGGGGCAACTTCCTGGCGGGCGAGTGGGACGACGTCGCGACCGCGCTGCACGTGAGCGCCTACTCGTTGAAGTCGCTCGCCGTGGCGGCGCAGCCGCTGCTCTCGCGCGGCTCGGCCGTCGTCGGCCTGACGTTCGACGCGCGCTACGCGTGGCCCGTCTACGACTGGATGGGCGTCGCGAAGGCCGCCTTCGAGTCGACCGCCCGGTACCTCGCGCGCGACCTCGGCCCGCACGGCGTGCGCGTCAACCTCGTCTCCGCGGGCCCGATCCGCACCACGGCCGCGAAGTCGATCCCCGGCTTCGAGGCGATGGAGGGCGGCTGGCCCGAGCGCGCGCCGCTCGGCTGGGACGTCACGGACCCGGAGCCGACGGCCCGTGCCGTCGCCGCACTGCTGTCCGACTGGTTCCCCGCGACGACGGGCGAGATCGTGCACGTCGACGGCGGCGTGCACGCGATGGGTCTGTGATGGGACGCTGACCCGGTGACGCCCGACCAGGCCCTCGACGGCCCCGCACGCCGACTGCTCCTCCTGCGCCACGCGAAGGCGGAGCACCCCGAGGGTCTGCCGGACCACCAGCGGCCGCTGTCGCTGGTGGGCCGGCGGCAGTCCGGACGGGTCGGCACGCAGCTCGCCGAGGCGGGCCTCGTGCCGGACCTCGTGCTGTGCTCGACGAGCCTGCGCACGCGCCAGACGTGGGACCTCGTGCGCGGCACGCTCGGAGCCGACCCGGTGCTGGACCTGCGCGACGACGTCTACGACGCCGGGCTCTCGACGCTGCTCGACGTCGTGCGCGCCGTGCCCGACGACGCCGCGACCGTCCTCGTCGTGGGCCACGAGCCGACCATGAGCCGCGTCGCGGCGACCCTGGCCGGACCGGGCTCCGACGAGGCCGCGCTCGCGCGCGTGCAGGTCGGCGTGCCGACGGCGAGCTGGTCGCTGCTCGGCTTCGCCGGGTCGTGGGCCGACCTCGCGCCGGGTGCGGCGACCCTGCAGCACCTGGGCGTCCCGGGCTGACCCTGCCGCGCCGACGACGGCGCCGGGACCGGCGGGCGCTCGGCACGGGGCGAGCGTCGGCCCCGGGGGGTCCGGCCGCAGGAGGGCTCAGGCGGGCGCGGCGAACGGCGGCAGGTCGAGCACCGCGTCGAGGCGGTCGGTGACGACCGCGTCCGCCGACGCGGCGACGAGCGGCTTGGCGTTGAACGCGATCCCGAAGCCCGCGGTCGCGAGCATGTCCAGGTCGTTGGCGCCGTCGCCGATCGCGATCGTCCGCTCGAGCGGGACGCCGACGGTCCGGGCGTACTCGCGCAGCGTCTGCGCCTTGACCGCGCGGTCCACGACCGGACCGGCGACGCGACCGGTCAGCACGCCGTCCGCGACCTCCAGACGGTTCGCGTGGACCAGCCGGATCCCCAGCCGCGCGGCGAGCGGCTCGACGATCTCGAGGAACCCGCCCGAGACGAGCCCGACGGGCCAGCCGCGCGCGTCGAGCTCGGTGACGAGCTCGCGCGCCCCCGGCGACAGCTCGACCTGCGCGAGCACGTCCGCGCACACCGACTCCGGCAGGCCGGCGAGCGTCGCGACGCGCTCGTGCAGCGACTCCGCGAAGTCGATCTCGCCGCGCATCGCCCGCTCGGTGATCTCGGTGACGAGCGCGCCGGACCCGGCGTGCTCCGCCAGCATCTCGACGACCTCGCCGGTGATGAGCGTCGAGTCGACGTCCATCACGACGAGCCGGCGCCGGTCCGGGCCGCCCGAGGGGGCGGCGGTGGCGTCGGTGCGGGGCGCGTCGGGGCTCACGGCACGCAGGCTAGTGCGGGCACGGGCCGCGTCGTCGCGGGCGCCCGCCTGGTGTGCACCGCGCGGCCCGGCGCCCGCCGTGCCCCGACCGGGAGCACGTCCGGGGCCGTCGTGACGACCCAGCCCCGACGGCTGGCCCGGAGAGCCGGTGTCAGCCGTCGATGACCGCGCCCTTGGGGACGACGGTGATGCCCGAGTCCGTGATCGTGAAGCCGCGGGCCAGGTCGTGCTCGCGGTCCAGGCCGATGCGCGCACGCTCCGGGACCACGACGTTCTTGTCGATGATCGCGCGGTGCACCTGCGCGTACCGGTGGACGTGCACGTCGTCCATGAGCACCGAGTCGGTGACCTGCGCCCACGAGTGCAGGCGCACCCCGGGGGAGATGACCGACCCGGACACCGTGGCGCCGGAGACGAGGACGCCGGGGGACACGATCGAGTCCGCGGCGTGGCCGAGGCGACCGGCGCCGGCGTGCACGAACTTGGCCGGCGGCAGGCCCGTGTAGCCCGTGTAGAGCGGCCACTCGTCGTTGTAGAGGTTGAACACCGGCTCGATGGAGATGAGGTCGGTGTTGGCCTCGTAGAACGCGTCGATCGTCCCGACGTCGCGCCAGTAGTCGCGGTCGCGCGGCGTCGAGCCGGGCACGTCGTTGCGGATGAAGTCGTAGACGGCTGCCGTGCCGCGCGCGACGAAGGCGGGGACGATGTCGCCGCCCATGTCGTGCCGGGACGTCGGGTTCTCGGCGTCCTCGGTGACGGCGCGCACGAGCGCGTCGGTGTTGGCGACGTAGTTGCCCATGGACGCGAGGATCTCGAGCGGGGAGTCCGGCAGCCCGACCGGGTCGGTGGGCTTCTCGCGGAACGCCGCGATCTTCGTCGGGTCGGACGGGTGCGTCTCGATGACGCCGAACTGGTCGGCCTCCGCGATCGGCTGGCGGATCGCCGCGACGGTCAGCTCCGCACCGGACTCGCGGTGCGCCTCGACCATCTGCGAGAAGTCCATCCGGTACACGTGGTCGGCGCCCACCACCACGACGATGTCGGGACGCTCGTCCTCGATGATGTTGAGGCACTGGTAGATCGCGTCCGCGCTGCCCAGGTACCAGTGCTTGCCGACCCGCTGCTGCGCGGGGACCGCGGCCACGTAGTTGCCGAGCAGCGGCGACATGCGCCACGTCTTCGACACGTGCCGGTCCAGGCTGTGCGACTTGTACTGCGTCAGCACGATGACGTGCAGGTACCGGGAGTTGATGACGTTCGACAGCGCGAAGTCGACCAGCCGGTAGATGCCGCCGAACGGGACGGCGGGCTTCGCGCGGTGCGCCGTCAGCGGCATGAGTCGTTTGCCCTCGCCACCTGCGAGGACGATTGCGAGAACGCGCGGCGCTGCCATGCGACGACCCTAGGCCCACGGGTGGGCCTGCGGCGAGGCGAGCACGCCGTCTCGCGCTAGCGTGTCGCGCAGAGCCGGTCGTCGACCGGACCCGACACGGGAGGTCCCGGTGCGCGTCGACCTGCTGACCCGCGAGTACCCGCCGCACGTCTACGGCGGCGCCGGGGTCCACGTCGCGGGGCTCACCCGCGTGCTCCGCGACAGGATCGACGTGCGCGTCCACGCCTTCGACGGCCCGCGCGACGAGCCGGGCGTCACCGGGTACACCGTGCCGGCCGGGCTCGGCCAGGCCAACGCGGCGCTGCAGACCCTCGGCGTCGACCTCGAGATGGTCGACGCGGTGGGGCGCGTCGGCGCCGACGGCGTCGCGAGCGACATCGTGCACTCGCACACCTGGTACGCGAACCTCGCGGGCCACCTCGCGTCGCTGCTGCACGGCCTGCCGCACGTCCTGACCGCGCACAGCCTCGAGCCGCTGCGCCCCTGGAAGGCCGAGCAGCTCGGCGGCGGGTACGCGATCAGCGGCTGGGCCGAGAAGACGGCCTACGAGGCGGCCGCCGCGGTGATCGCCGTGTCCGGCGGGATGCGTCAGGACATCCTGCGCGCCTACCCGGCCGTCGACCCGTCCCGCGTCCACGTGGTGCACAACGGCATCGACCTGGACGGCTGGCGGCGGCCCGAGGGCGACGAGGACCGCGCGCAGGCCGAGGCCACGGTGCGCGCCCTCGGCATCGACCCGACGCGTCCCGCGGTCGTGTTCGTCGGCCGGATCACGCGGCAGAAGGGCCTGCCGTACTTCCTGCGCGCCGCCGAGCAGCTGCCGCCCGACGTCCAGCTCGTCCTGTGCGCGGGCGCGCCCGACACGCCGCAGATCTTGCAGGAGGTCGAGGGGCTCGTCGCACAGCTGCGCGAGCGGCGCTCGGGCGTCGTGTGGATCGACCGCATGCTGCCGCGCAGGGACGTCGTCGCGATCCTCGCCCACGGCACGGTGTTCGTGTGCCCGTCGGTCTACGAGCCGCTCGGCATCGTCAACCTCGAGGCGATGGCCGTCGGCCTGCCCGTCGTCGGGACCGCGACCGGCGGCATCCCCGAGGTGATCGTCGACGGGCACACGGGCACGCTCGTGCCCATCGACCAGGTGCAGGACGGCACGGGCACGCCCGTCGACCCCGACCGGTTCGTCGCCGACCTCGCGAGCGCGCTGAACGACCTCGTGCAGGACCCGGAGCGCGCCGCCGCGTGGGGGCGCGCGGCCCGCACGCGCGTCGAGGACCACTTCTCGTGGGAGGCGATCGGCGAGCGCACGCTCACGGTCTACCGGGACGTCCTCGGCTGACCCCGGGCGGCCGCCGGCCTGCCGCGCCGCGCGGCCGGTCGGCGTCTGCGTCAGACGGAGATCGTCGTCGCGGCCGCCGCCATGGCGTGCCGGGCGACCCGGTCGACCTCCCGCAGCGCGGTCGAGCGCTGGTCCGCCTGCCAGAGGTTGACCGCGCCCCCGTCGTCCTGCGTCGCGAGCGCGACGATCCCGCGCAGGCGCGCGGCCGACGCGAGCACCCGCACGCGCCGCCCCTCGATCCCCGTCGGCAGCCGCCACGCGGGCAGGTCCACGTCCCGCAGGCCCGCGATCTGCTCGGCCGCGTCGGGACGCCACCGTGCCACGTCGAGCCGTACGAGCGCCTCGGTCGCGTCGACGAGGCCCTGCCGGAGCGCGCGCTCCGCGTCCGCGAGCGAGCCGGCCGCGCCGAGCACGGCCGTGCGCCAGTCGGCGACGCCGTGCACCTCCCAGGTGACCAGGTGGCCGGGCTCCAGGTCGCTGCCGAACCGCTGCACCAGCGGCACCGCCGCGACGCACGCACGCTCGGTGCGGACGAGGACCGCCTCGCCCGCGGTCGTCGCGGCGGCGCTGACCGCGGGCGGCGTGCCCGACGCGTCGCCGGGTGCCGGGACGAGCGCCGCGACGTCCCGCGGGCCCGGCCCGCACACGTCGAGCAGCAGCGACAGGGGCCCGTCGACGTGCTCGTCGCCGTCGACGGCGGCACGGACGGTGTGCGGCTCGTCGTCGGCCTGCACCGCGTGCGCGAGCGCCGCACGGTCCGCGCCGTCCTGCGCGAGCCAGAGCGCGAGGAGGACCGATCGGGGCAGGTCGAGCGTGGTCACGGCTCCACCGTAAGCGCGGGGCCCGGCGTCGCCGCGCACGTGACCGAGGCCACGCCGGGCGACCCGCCGGGCCGTGCCGAGGACCTTCGTCCCGTTGGCTAGGGTCGTGCCCATGACCGACGTTCTCGACCTGCAGGCCGTGACGATCCGCCGGGGGTCCACGACGATCCTCGACCAGGTGTCCTGGACGGTCCGTGAGGGAGAGCGCTGGGTCGTGCTGGGCCGCAACGGCGCCGGCAAGACGACGATGCTGCAGGTCGCGTCGGGCCGGATGCACCCCACCGAGGGCACCGCCGAGGTGCTCGGGGAACGGCTCGGGAAGGTCGACGTGTTCGAGCTGCGGCCGCGCGTCGGGCTGTCGAGCGCCGCGCTGGCGGACCGCATCCCGTCCGGTGAGACGGTGCGCGACGTGGTGCTCACGGCCGCCTACGGCGTCACGGGCCGCTGGCGCGAGTCGTACGAGGAGCTCGACGAGCAGCGCGCCGCCGACCTGCTGCGCGCGTTCGGCGTCGCGCGACTCGCGGACCGCTACTTCGGCACCCTGAGCGAGGGTGAGCGCAAGCGTGTGCAGATCGCGCGCTCGCTCATGACGGACCCCGAGCTGCTGCTGCTCGACGAGCCCGCGGCGGGGCTGGACCTCGGGGGCCGTGAGGAGCTCGTCGCGGCGCTCGCGGAGCTCGCGGCGGACCCGCGCTCGCCCGTCCTGGTGCTGGTCACGCACCACGTCGAGGAGATCCCGCCGGGCTTCACGCACCTGCTGCTCATGCGCGGCGGGGAGGTGCACGCGGCGGGTCCGCTCGACGAGGTGCTCACCGCGGAGAACCTGTCCGGGGCGTTCGGCGTGGACCTCGCGGTGGACCGCGTCGGCGGCCGCTGGACGGCGCGCGCGGTCTCGTCCTGACCCCCTCCCCGACGCCTCGGTGCCGCGGGGCGACCGGAGCGCAGGAAGCCCACGCGGAAGCAAAGTGATCCTCTAGGATCGGTGTACAGCGCGGTCAGCCCGGACGACCGCGCGGGGACCGGGAGGCTCACCGATGGCGGACTGGCTGTGGTGGGTCAGCGGAGCGCTCGTCCTCGGCATCCTCGAGATGCTCTCGCTCGACCTCGTGCTCGTGATGTTCGCGGGCGGGGCGCTCGCCGGCGGTGTCGCCGCCGGTCTCGGGGCGCCGGTGCCCGTCCAGATCGCCGTCGCCTGCGTGACGGCCGTGCTCCTGCTCTTCACGCTGCGGCCGTGGCTGCTGCGCCGCCTGCGCGCGCGCCAGCCGCTGGTCGAGACCAACGCCGCCGCGCTCGTGGGGCGCGAGGCCGTCGTCATGTCGACCGTGACCGTCGAGGGTGGCCGCGTCAAGCTCGCGGGCGAGGTGTGGAGCGCTCGCGCCGAGGCGGGCACCGCCATCGCCCCGGGGACGCCAGTGCGTGTCGCCCGCATCGAGGGGGCGACCGCCGTCGTGGCGGCCGCGGGCTCGGGCCAGCCGCCCGTGCCGGGTGCCGCCCCCGCCCGCTGACCCTGCACGACCCACCACGCCGGCCCGCCGGCGGACCCTTGGAGGTCTCATGGACGACACGACGAACGTGGGCCAGATCGCCCTCTACATCGTGCTCGGCCTCGCGCTGCTGTTCGTCGTCGTCGCGCTCATCCGCTCGGTGCGGATCGTGCCGCAGACCGTCGCGATGATCGTCGAGCGCCTCGGCCGGTACTCCCGCACGCTCGACGCGGGCCTGCACCTGCTGATCCCGTTCGTCGACCGGATCCGCGCGGGCGTCGACCTGCGCGAGCAGGTCGTGTCGTTCCCGCCGCAGCCCGTCATCACGTCCGACAACCTCGTGGTCAGCATCGACACCGTCATCTACTTCCAGGTCACCGACCCGAAGTCCGCGGTGTACGAGATCGCGAACTACATCATGGGCATCGAGCAGCTCACCGTCACCACGCTGCGCAACGTCATCGGCTCGATGGACCTCGAGCAGACGCTGACGAGCCGCGACCAGATCAACGGCCAGCTGCGCGGCGTGCTGGACGAGGCCACGGGCCGGTGGGGCATCCGCGTCAACCGCGTCGAGCTCAAGGCCATCGACCCGCCCGCGTCGGTGCAGGGCTCGATGGAGCAGCAGATGCGCGCCGAGCGCGACCGTCGCGCCGCGATCCTCACGGCCGAGGGCGTCAAGCAGTCGCAGATCCTCACCGCCGAGGGCGAGAAGCAGGCCGCGATCCTGCGGGCGGAGGGCGACGCGCAGTCCGCGATCCTGCGCGCCGAGGGCGAGGCTCGCGCGATCCTCCAGGTGTTCGACGCGGTCCACCGCGGCGACGCCGACCCGAAGCTGCTGGCGTACCAGTACCTGCAGACGCTGCCGAAGATCGCCGCGAGCCCGTCGAACAAGATGTGGTTCCTGCCGTCGGAGCTCTCGGGCGCGCTCGGCCAGCTCGCGCGCGGCTTCGGTGGCGAGCCGGCCGACGGCGCGACGGCCGACTCCGGCCGCCCCGCGGGCACCTCGCCCCTCGGCGAGGACCTGCCGCCCACGGCGCTCACCGACCCGGCGCAGGCGCTCGCGGAGGCACGCCGGGAGTCCGCGGCGGCGACCGCGGACGCCACGAGCGCGGGCACGCTCAGCGGCCGGCCGTTCGACCCGGGCGTCGAGCTCGGGCAGCGCCCCGGCGGCGGCGCCGTCCCGATGCACAAGCCGACCGACCAGCCTCCCGCCGCGCCGGACGAGCCGACGTCCGGGGCCTGACGACACCGGTTCACGGCGTCGACGACGCCGACGCCAGGGCCCCGCGGGACGACGACCGCGGGGCCCTTCGCCGTCCGCGAACGGCGCCCCGGCCTGGGCCCTATGTCGTTGTCCCGGGCACGGCACGGGCTTAGCGTGCCCAGAGCGGACGGCGGTGCACGAGGGCCCGGCCTCCGCGCGACCGGGAGAAGGTGCTCGTGCTCGTCACGCTGCTGCGCCACCACCTGAGGCCGTACCGCACCGCAGTCGTCGCGGTCGTCGTCCTGCAGGTGGTCCAGACGCTCGCCACGCTCTACCTGCCGAGCCTCAACGCCCGCATCATCGACGACGGCGTCGCCCGCGGGGACACGGGCGAGATCCTGCGGCTGGGCGGCGTCATGCTCGCCGTCAGCCTCGTGCAGGTTGTGTGCGCCGTCATCGCCGTCTACTTCGGCTCGAAGGCCGCGATGGGGTTCGGCCGCGACGTGCGGGGGCGGCTGTTCGGGCACGTGCAGACGTTCTCCGCGCAGGAGCTCGGCAGGTTCGGGGCGCCGACGCTCATCACGCGCACCACGAACGACGTGCAGCAGGTCCAGATGGTCGTCCTGCTGACGTTCACGCTCATGATCATCGCGCCGATCATGCTGCTCGGCGGCGTCGTCATGGCGCTGCAGGAGGACGTCGGGCTGTCGGGGATCCTGCTGTTCGCGGTGCCCGTGCTCGCGGCCGTGATCGCCGCGATCGTCGTGCGGATGGTGCCGTACTTCCGGTCCATGCAGAAGCGGATCGACGCGATCAACCGGGTGCTGCGCGAGCAGATCGCCGGCGTGCGGGTCGTGCGGGCGTTCGTCCGCGAGGAGCGCGAGTCGCAGCGGTTCGCCGCGGCCAGCACCGACCTGTTCGACACGTCGCTGCGCGTCGGGCGCCTGATGGCGCTCATGTTCCCGGCCGTGATGCTCGTCCTGAACGTCACGAGCGTCGGCGTGCTGTGGTTCGGCGGCCAGCGCGTCGACTCCGGCGAGATGCAGATCGGCGCGCTCACGGCCTTCCTGTCCTACATCGCCTACATCCTCATGGCCGTCATGATGTCGACGATGATGTTCGTGATGTTCCCGCGGGCCGTGGTGTCCGCGGAGCGCATCGGCGAGGTCCTGACGACCACGACGAGCGTGGTGCCGCCGACGGCCCCCGTGGCACCGCCGACCGGGCCCGACGCGCGGCCCGGGCTCGTCGAGCTGCGCGGCGTGGAGTTCCGCTACCCCGGTGCCGAGCAGGCGGTGCTGCGCGGGGTCGACCTCGTCGCCGAGCCGGGCCGCACCACCGCGATCATCGGGTCGACCGGGTCCGGCAAGACGACGCTCGTGAACCTGGTCCCGCGCCTGTTCGACGTCACGTCGGGCGCCGTGCTGCTCGACGGCGTCGACGTGCGCGACCTCGACCCCGACGTGCTGTGGACCCAGATCGGGCTCGTGCCGCAGAAGCCGTACCTGTTCTCCGGGACCGTGCGGTCCAACCTGGAGTTCGGCCGGCCCGGTGCGAGCGACGACGAGCTGTGGCACGCGCTCGACGTCGCGCAGGCGCGCTCGTTCGTCGAGGAGCTGCCCGAGGGGCTCGACGCGCCCATCGCGCAGGGCGGGACCAACGTGTCCGGCGGTCAGCGGCAACGGCTCGCGATCGCGCGCGCCCTGGTCAGACGCCCGCACGTCTACCTGTTCGACGACTCGTTCTCGGCACTCGACTACGCGACCGACGCGGCCCTGCGCGCGGCGCTCGTCCCGGAGACGCGCGACGCCACCGTGATCGTCGTCGCCCAGCGGGTCGCGACCATCCGGCACGCGGACCGCATCGTCGTGCTGGAGGACGGCGAGGTCGTCGGCGTCGGCACCCACACCGAGCTGCTGGAGCAGTCCGAGACGTACCGCGAGATCGTGTACTCGCAGGTCAGCGCGGAGGAGGCGGCGTGAGCCGCGAGCAGCGTCCCGCCCCGGCGGCGGACCCGGCCGTGCCGACCGCCCGGCCCGCGACCCCGGTGGCCGTGCCCCGACGGCCGCCCCGCGGCGGCCCCGGGCCCATGGGGTCGATGGGGATGCCGGGGGAGAAGTCGATGGACTTCCGCGGCTCCGGCCGCCGGTTCCTGCGCGAGCTGCGCCCCGAGCGCGTGCCGCTCGTCGCCGTCCTCGTGCTCGGCGTGCTGTCCGTCGTGCTCGCCGTCATCGGGCCCAAGCTGCTCGGCAACGCCACCAACGTCATCTTCGACGGCGTCGTCGGACGGCAGCTGCCCGCCGGCGTGACCAAGGAGCAGGCGATCGACGGGCTGCGGGCCCAGGGGCAGGACCAGCTCGCCGACATGCTCGCGGGCACCGGCGCCGTGCCCGGCGTCGGCATCGACTTCGAGCGGCTGCGCGACATCCTGCTCGTCGTCGTGCTCATCTACGCCGGCTCGTTCCTGTTCGGCTGGCTGCAGGGCCGCATCACCGCCGGCGTCGTGCAGCGCACCGTCTACCGGCTGCGCGAGCGCGTCGAGTCCAAGCTGTCCCGGCTGCCTCTGTCCTACGTCGACTCCCAGCCGCGCGGCGAGCTGCTGAGCCGCGTCACGAACGACATCGACAACGTCGCGCAGTCCCTGCAGCAGACGCTCTCGGCGCTCATCACGTCCGTGCTGACCGTCGTCGGCGTGCTCGTCATGATGTTCTGGATCTCGCCGCTGCTCGCGGTCGTCGCGCTCGTCACCGTGCCGCTGTCCGTCGTCGTCGCGGGCGCCATCGCCAAGCGGTCGCGGCCGCAGTTCATCGAGCAGTGGGCGTGGACCGGCAAGCTCAACGCGCACATCGAGGAGATGTTCACCGGGCACGCGCTCGTGACGGTGTTCGGCCGCCAGCACGAGGCCGCGCAGACGTTCGAGGAGCGCAACGAGGCCCTCTACCAGGCGAGCTTCAAGGCCCAGTTCATCTCCGGGATCATCCAGCCGGCGCTCGGGTTCCTCGCCAACCTCAACTACCTCGTCGTCGCCGTCGTCGGGGGCCTGCGCGTCGCCTCCGGCGCGATGAGCCTCGGCGACGTGCAGGCGTTCATCCAGTACAGCCGCCAGTTCACGCAGCCCATCACGCAGATCGCGTCCATGGCGAACCTCCTGCAGTCGGGGGTCGCGTCCGCCGAGCGGGTGTTCGAGCTGCTCGACGCCCCCGAGCAGTCGCCCGACCCCACGCCCGCGACGACGCTCGACCGGCCCGTGCGCGGCCGCGTGACGTTCGAGCACGTCGCGTTCCGGTACGACCCGGCGACGCCGCTCATCGAGGACCTGTCGCTCGTCGCCGAGCCGGGCGCGACGATCGCGATCGTCGGACCGACGGGCGCCGGCAAGACGACCCTCGTCAACCTGCTCATGCGCTTCTACGACGTGCCCTCCGGGCGCATCACGCTCGACGGCGTCGACACGCGCGAGCTGACCCGCGACGAGCTGCGCTCGCAGATGGGCATGGTCCTGCAGGACACGTGGCTGTTCGGCGGCACGCTCGCCGAGAACATCGCCTACGGCGTCGACGGCGCGACGCACGAGCAGATCGTCGCCGCGGCGCAGGCCACGCACGTCGACCGGTTCGTGCGCACGCTGCCCGACGGGTACGGCACCGTGGTCGACGACGAGGGCGCGAACGTGTCCGCGGGCGAGAAGCAGCTGCTCACCATCGCGCGCGCGTTCCTCGCCGACCCGCCGATCCTCGTCCTCGACGAGGCCACGTCGTCCGTCGACACCCGCACCGAGGTGCTCGTCCAGCAGGCGATGAACGCGCTGCGCGCCGGGCGGACGTCGTTCGTCATCGCGCACCGCCTGTCGACGATCCGCGACGCCGACACCATCCTCGTGATGGAGCACGGGTCGATCGTCGAGCAGGGGTCGCACGACGAGCTCCTCGCCGCCGGCGGCGCGTACGCGCGGCTGTACGAGAGCCAGTTCGCGGCTGCGGTCACCGCCGACGAGTGAGCCCTTGCGGCGTTCGGCGGGGCGCCGCACCTGGACGCACGTTCCGGTGGCGCTCCCCGGCCCGTGTGCCAACGATGGATCGATGACGGACCAGACCACGCCTCAGGACCCCCGTTCGCAGCAGCCCGGTGAGGAGGCCCAGTCGCCCGAGCAGATCCCGCACCCGGGTCTGACCGAGCAGATGGAGCACCAGCCGGACCACGGCGAGTCGACCTACACGGGTGCCGACCGGCTCGCGGGCAAGCGTGCGCTGATCACGGGCGCGGACTCGGGCATCGGCCGCGCGGTCGCGCTGGCGTTCGCCCGAGAGGGCGCCGACGTCGTGCTGTCCTACCTGCCCGAGGAGGAGGAGGACGCGCGCGAGACGGCGCGGCTCGTCGAGGAGGCCGGTCGCCGCGCGGTGCACGCGCCGGGAGACATCCGCGAGGAGCAGGTCTGCATCGACCTCGTCGAGACGACCGTGCGCGAGCTCGGTGGCATCGACGTGCTCGTCAACAACGCGGCGTACCAGATGGCGCAGGAGGACGGCCTGCTCGGCATCACCACGGAGCAGCTCGACCGTGTCTTCAAGACCAACCTCTACGCCCTGTTCTGGATCACCAAGGCCGCCGTGCCGCACATGCAGCCCGGCTCCTCGATCATCAGCACGAGCTCGATCCAGGCCGCGCAGCCCAGCCCGCAGCTGCTCGACTACGCGACGACCAAGGCCGGCATCCTCAACTTCACGCGCGGGCTGGCGCAGCAGCTCGGCGAGAAGGGCATCCGCGTCAACGCCGTGTGCCCCGGCCCGATCTGGACGCCCCTCATCCCGGCGACGATGGACCCCGAGAAGGTCGACCAGTTCGGCGCCGACACGCCCCTCGGACGCGCCGGACAGCCCGCCGAGCTCGCCCCCGCCTACGTGTTCCTCGCGTCCCAGGAGTCGAGCTACGTGAGCGGCGACTACATCGCGGTCACGGGCGGCAAGCCGCTCTGACGGGTCGACCCCGCCGCGACGGGTCTGTCGTCGCGGCGGGTTGGCCCGTCCGGGTGCCGCGCCGCCCGCGGGACCTCGGGCCCGTCGGCCGCGTCACCGGCGGCGCCTAGGGTGGCGCCATGGCCCCCTCCCACCCGCGGCTCCAGCGCGACCGCTTCACCGTCGCGCTGTACGGCTGCTTCGTCGTGTGGGGCTGGCTGCTCTACTCGTTCAACCCGAGCGTGCCGCTGCTCGCCGACGACCTCGGCATCACCGGCGCGCAGGCCGGCCTGCACGGCACCGCGATGGCGGCGGGGGCGATCCTCACCGCGTTCCTCACGCCCCGCTCCGTGCGGGCGCGCGGCCGGCGGTGGTCGCTGCTGGCGGCCTGCGCGGTCGTCGTCGCGGGCACGGTCCTGCTGCTCACGGCGAGCGTGCTGGCCGTCAGCCTGGTCGGCATGTTCGTGCTCGCGATCGGCGGCAACCTCGCGATCAGCTCCGCCCAGCCCGGGCTCGCGCAGCACCACGGTCCGGCCGCGTCGGCGGCCGTGACGGAGGCCAACGGCGTCGGGTCCGGCGTCGGGCTGCTCGGTCCGCTGGCCGTCGGCGCGTGCGTCGCGGCCGGGTTCGGGTGGCGCCCGGCAGTCGCGGTCACCGCGCTGCTCGCGGTCGCGACCGCCGTGCTCGTCGCCCGGCAGCCCGTCGGGGGAGCCATGACGCCCGCCGAGCCCGCCGCCGACGCGACGCCCGCGGACCCGCAGCGCGCCGACCTCGCCGAGGTGCCGCGCAGGGCCGGTGCGCCGACGTGGTGGTTCCTCGCCGCGATCGTCGCCGCGCTCGCGATCGAGAACGCCACCACGTACTGGGCCACCGATCTCGTGCGGGAGCAGACGGGTGCGGGCGCGGGCATCGCCGCCGCGACAACCGCGGGCCTCGTCGCGGGCATGACCGCGATCCGGTTCGTGGTCGCGCCGCTGTCGCTGCGGGTGCGTCCCGCACACCTGCTTGCGGTCGCGTTCCTCGTCGCGATCGTCGGGTGGGCGATCCTGTGGACGGCCACCGTGCCTGGGGTCGCGCTCACCGGGCTCGTCGTCGCGGGCTTCGGGTACGGCGCGCAGTACCCGCTGTCGATCGCCCTGCTTCTCGCGGCGGCACCGGGCCAGGGCGACCGGGCGCAGGCGCGCGCGACGCTCGCGGGCGGCATCGCGATCGGCGTCGCCCCGTTCGCGCTCGGGGCGCTCGCGGACGTGACCGGTGCGCACACCGCGTTCCTTGTGGTCCCGGTGATCGCGCTCGTCGGCGCCGTCGCGAGCTGGTGCGGGGGCCGGTCGCTGCAGCGGGTGGCAGGCGCGCACAGCGGTGAGCCGGTCGGCTCCCGGACCGGCGGCTCGTCCGCCGACTGACGCGAACGACCGAGGAGAGGCAGACGCATGTCGCGACGGACGATCGGGATCCTCAATGTGGTGGGCGGCGTGCTGCTGCTCGCCGCCGGGCTCTGGACCGGATATCAGGGCGGCGTGGCGGCTGACGAGCTGGGTACGAGCGGTCGCGTGACGCCCGCGGAGCTCGCGTGCGTGGTGCTCGGCGCGGGGTTCGCCTGCGTGGGCGCGGTGGCGTGGCTCTCCGGCCCGTCGCGGCGGAGGGCGGGCGCGACGTCCGCGAGCGTGGACGCGGTTCGATAACGTTATCGATCCATGGCAGGCTGTCCCGGTCGACGACGACCGAGGAGAGCACCGCAGCCATGCCGCACCGCCCCATCGCCCCGCCCGTGCCCGACCCGACCCTCGCGCACCGCACCGCGGACGCCCGCCTCGTGGTGCGCGGCCCCGACGGCACGCCGCTGCGCCGCACCGACGTCGTCGTCGAGCAGACCGCGCACGCCTTCCGGTTCGGCTGCATCGGCTTCGACCTGATCGGCCTGGCGAACGGCGAGACCGCCGACGCGCCGTCCGTGTTCGGCGGCGCGAGCAACGCGTCCGCACCGGCGCTCGCCGACCTGTGGCTCGACGTGTTCAACACCGCGACGCTGCCGTTCTACTGGGGCGGCTTCGAGCGCGAGCGCGGACGCCCCGACACCGAGCGCCTGCTGACGGCCGCCCGGTGGTTCGCCGAGCGTGGCGTCGAGGTCAAGGGGCACCCGCTGGCCTGGCACACGGTCGCGCCGGCCTGGCTGCGTGACCTGCCCGTCGACGAGGTCGAGGCCGCGGTGCGAGCGCGCATCACGCGCGACGTCACCGACTTCGCGGGCGTCGTCGACACGTGGGACGCGATCAACGAGGTCGTCATCATGCCGGTGTTCGACAAGGAGCCGAACGGGCTGACGCGCCTCGCGTGGGACCGCGGGCGCATCGCGACGATCCGCCTGGCGTTCGAGACCGCGCGGGAGGCGAACCCCCGCGCGACCCTGCTGCTCAACGACTTCGACATGTCGACCGCGTACGAGTGCCTGGTCGAGGGCGTGCTCGAGGCCGGGATCGGCGTCGACGCGCTCGGCCTGCAGAGCCACATGCACCAGGGCTACTGGGGCGAGGAGAAGACGCTGCGGGTCCTCGAGCGGTTCTCCCGGTTCGGGCTGCCCCTGCACCTCACGGAGACGACGCTGCTGTCCGGCGAGCTCATGCCGCCCGAGATCGAGGACCTCAACGACCACGTCGTCGACTCCTGGCCCTCCACGCCCGAGGGGGAGGCGCGGCAGGCCGACGAGCTCGTCCGGCACTACCGCACGCTCCTGTCGCACCCGTCCGTCGCGTCGGTGACGTACTGGGGCATCGCCGACGAGGGCGCGTGGCTCGGCGCGCCGGCCGGGCTCGTCCGCGTCGACGGCACGCCCAAGCCCGCCTACGACGCGCTGCGCGCGCTCGTGCGCGACGAGTGGTGGCACGCTCCGACGACCCTGACGACCGACGACGACGGCGCCGTGCCGGTGCACGGGTTCCTCGGGGAGTACGCCGTCACCGCCGCCGGGTCGCGTGCCGCGTTCACGCTCGACGGGACCGCTGCGGGGCCGGTCGAGGTGCGCCTGCCCGCCTGACCCCGCGTCGCGACCGGGCGGGGTCGGCGCGGTTCTCCGGGCTGGGAGGATGGACCCGTGCCACGCCCGGAGCTGCTGCCCGTCACCGACCCGACCGACCCGCGGCTCGCCGACTACGTGTCGCTCACCGACGTCGCCCTGCGCTCCCGGCACGAACCCGCCAAGGGCCTCTACATCGCCGAGTCCTCGACCGTCCTCGGGCGCGCGCTGCGGGCCGGCCACCGGCCCCGGTCCGTCCTGCTCGCGCCCCGCTGGGTGCCCGACCTCGAGCGCATGCTCGCCGAGCTGCCCGACGACGGCGCCACCGTGCCCGTCTACGTCGCGGACGAGCCCGTGCTCGAGGCCATCACGGGCTTCCACGTGCACCGGGGCGCGCTCGCGGCCATGCACCGCCCGCCGCTGCCGCCCGTCGCCGACGTCCTCGCCGCCGCGCGCGGCGGCGCCGGGGCTCGCCGCGTCGCCGTGCTCGAGGACGTCGTCGACCACACCAACGTGGGAGCGGCGTTCCGGTCCGCCGCCGCGCTCGGCGTCGACGCCGTGCTCGTCACGCCGCGCTGCGCCGACCCGCTCTACCGCCGCTCGGTGCGCGTGTCGATGGGCACGGTGTTCCAGGTGCCGTGGACGCGCATCGACCCGTGGCCCGACGGCATCGAGGAGCTGCGGTCCCACGGCTTCGTGACGGCGTCGCTCGCGCTCGCGGACGACGCCCTCACGCTCGACGAGCTGGTCGCCGACCCGCCCGAGCGGCTCGCGCTCGTCCTCGGCGCGGAGGGGCACGGGCTCAAGCCCGCGACGGTCGCGGCCTCCGACCTCGTCGTGCGCATCCCCATGGCCGGTGGGGTCGACTCGCTCAACGTCGCGGCCGCCGCGGCGGTCGCGTTCTGGGCGACGCGCGCCTGAGCGTCAGAAGCGGCCGCCACCGCCACGCCGGCTCCGGCCGGACGACGAGCGCCGCGACGAGCTCGACCGGGACGACGAGCGCGACGACGACCGCCGCGACGACGAGCTCGACCGGCGCGACGAGCCGCCGCCCCAGCCGCCGCTCGATCCGCCCGAGCTGCCCCAGCCGCCGCTCGAGCCGCCGAAGCCGCCGCGCGACGACGTCGACTCCCACGACCACGACGCGGCAGCCGCACGGCGGGCGCGCTCCGCGTCGACGTCCGCCGACGCGCTGCGGTACGCGGAGTCGGCCAGCCCGAGCGCGGCCTCCAGGGCCTGCAGGGCGGCGACCGGGTCGCTTCCGGTCAGCGGCACCGAGGACTCCGCGAGCCGCTGCGCCTCCGCGAGCCGCGTGCGTGCGGTCGGGCCCACCACCGTGCGATGGCTCTGGATGATCGCCTGCGCCCCGACGACGAGGCTGTCCAGCGCAGCACGCGCCTGCGGGAGCCGCTCGACCGCCCGGGCCCTGGCGGCCTCGGCCTCGCGCAGCGGGTCGAGCACCTGGTCGAGCGCCTGCTCGGCGGCGTGCACGGCGCTCGCCGCAGCCAGCGGGTCGGCTGCGGACTGCGCGGAACGGGCGTGCGCGAGCACCTCGCGCGCGCGGGCCGCGGGGGCCTCCACCGCGGGTGCGGCCGGCCCGCCCAGCCGTGCCGCGTCGGCCACGTCCGTCTCGAGGGCGGTGCACGCCGCGGCGAGCCGGGCGGGTGCCTGCGCGAGCTCGGTCGCGGCGGCGTCCACCGCGTCGAGCAGCGCGGCGGCCTGCGCGAGCGCGTCGGCACCCTCGAGCGCCGCGGCCACGGCGGCGGGCCGGTCCGACCCGACGACGGCGGTGCCGCGCGCGGACGCCGCCCGGGCCCGGTCCGCGAGCGCCCGCGCGCCCGCGACGTTGTCGACCACGGCGACGAGAGCGGAGGGTGCGTACCGGGCGGTCAGGTCGGCGAGCGTCGTCGCCGTGGTCGCGGCCCGGGCGTCCACCGCGTCGGCCCCCGACGCCGCGTCGGCGAGGAGCTCCGGCGCGCGTGCGTGCAGGTCGCGGAGGCGGTCGAACTCGGCGGACTGCGCGTCGAGGGCCGTGTCGACCCGCGTGCACGTCTCGAGGATCGTCGCGAGCAGCCTGCGGCGGTCGGGGGCCGTGTCCGGCACGCCGTCGTCGAGCTGCTGCCGGGCGGCGAACGCACCGGCCAGGTCGGTGCGCGCCTGTGTGAGCGCCGCGGCGAAGGGCGCGACCGTCGCGGCACCGAGCTGCGCCTCGGCGAACCCGAGCTCCTGCGCACTCGCCTGGACGGCCTCGTCCACGGCGACGAGGGCCGAGCTGGCGCGCCCGTCGAGCTCCTCGAGCTCGGCCCGCACCGCCGCTGCCGCACGCCGGCGCCGGACGAGCGCCGCCGACCCGACCCCGCCTGCGACCAGCAGCACGCCGCCGCCGAGGATCCCCAGCACGAGCCCGCCGTCGGGCCCACCCGGGCGCGCCCCGTCCGGGCCGAGCGCGTCCCCGGTGGCGGCGTCCGCGTAGCCCTCCGCCGCGGCGACCGCGGCGCCCGCCCAGTCGTCGTCGCGCAGCGCCGGCTCGATGCGGTCCGTCTCGACGTCCGCGAGCTGCGCGTCCGTGAGCGCGAGGTCCGGGTCGACCGACACCTGGTACTGCCGGTCCTCGACGGCGACCGCGAGCAGCAGGTCGTCGCGGCCCAGGCCCGACGCGACCGCCGTCTCGTCGGCCCAGTCCGCGCCGCTCGTGCCGTCGAACGTGCGCACGTAGACGACGAAGAGCTGGTACGGGGTGCGGTCGGCGAGGTCGTCGAGCGCGGCGACGACCTCCGCGCGGTCGGCGGCGTCGAGCACGCCCGCGCTGTCCGTGACCTCCTCGGCGAGGCGGCTCGGCGGCTCGGCCGACGCGGGACCGGCGAGGGCCACCGGGGCGACGGCGGCAACGGCCGCGAGCAGGAGCGCGCCCGCCGTGCGGGTGAGCGGGCGAGGGTGGGGCATCGTCTCTCCGGGCGTCGAGGGTGGGGCGCGGCAGCGGCCCGGTGCCGGGCGCGGGGCCGCAGGCACCCGGATCGTACCGACGGCCCGCGGCCGGGCCCGCGTGTGAGGGCCGGCACACCCGTCCGGGCGGTCCTCGACCGCGCGCACCGGCACACGGGGGAATGCGGCTGCGCGATGTCGGTGGTGTGCGGCAGTCTGACCCTTCGACGCCGGCGTCTGCGGTTCCCGCTGCTGTGCGCCGCAGAGCCTGCGGGGCAGCAGGTTCGACGGAGGTGGACGTGGCAGCGTGGGGACCCGGGCCGTTCGACGCCCACGTCGCCCTGGACTACCTGGAGGGCCTGACGCTGCGGCACGCGGACGTCGACGGCTCCCTGGACGTGGTGCCGGGCTCGGTCGACCACGCCGCGGTGCTCGAGCGCCTCGCGCACGAGCTGCGCTCCGCCGCCGACGGCGTCACGTTCGCGTGCTACGGCTTCCCGCACTCGACCTACGCGGCGGCGGGACTCGTGGCCGCGCGGCTCACCGGCGCGCACCGCCGCCCCGTCCCGTCGCTCGCCCCGCGCCACGTGCGTGACCGGCTCGGGCTCGGCGCGCACGCCGGGCACACCGTCCTGCTGACCGCACGGCACGCGCTCGAGCTGCAGCCCGCGGCGCGCGCCGCGGCGCGGGTGCTCACGGCGCCGTCCGTGTGGGCCGACGAGCCCGACGCCACGGTGCACCTGCTCGCCGCGACCAAGCAGCTCGCGACGCTCCTGGGGCGCACGTACGTGGCGGGTCCGGTCGCGGCCCGTCGCCCCGACCGGCCGCGGTGGGGGCGGGTGCTGCTGCGGCGTCCCTGAGGCGCGGTGCCGGCGGGCGGCGGATACCCGTGGCGCGGCGTGCGACCGGCCTGCGACCTGCTCGGCCGACGTGCGACTCGCGCGCGACCGGCGTGCGACCGGTCGGTGGTGGAGTGCGCGGACCGATCCCTCCCGGTCCGTCCGGGCGTCCCCAGGAGCACACCATGACCGACCTCCTCGACGAGCGCGTCTCGTCGTCCGAGCTCTTCGCCCCCGTCGGCGCGTCCGCCGACGACGTCGCCACCCGCGTCCTCGCCGCGGTGCTCGGCTCGCAGGAGGTGCTCGCGCTCTACGCGGGCGACCGCCTCGGCTGGTACCGCGCGCTCGCGCAGGACGGACCCACGACGTCGACCGCGCTCGCCCGCGCCACGGGCACGCACGAGCGGTACGTGCGCGAGTGGCTCGAGCACCAGGCGGTGGCGGGGTTCGTCACGGCCGACGGCGCCGCGGACGCGCTCGCCCGCCGGTACGCGCTGACGGCGGGTGCGGCCGAGGTGCTCACCGACCACGACTCGACCGCGTACGTCGGCCCGCTCGCACGCCTGCAGGTCGCGAGCGGCCGGGCGGTCGACGACCTGCTCGACGCCTACCGGACCGGCGGCGGCGTGACGTGGGCGCGCCTCGGCGCCGACGCCCGCGAGGCGCAGGCAGCGGTCAACCGGCCGTTCTTCCTCGGCCCGTTCGTCGACGAGGTCGTCCCGTCGCTGCCGGACCTGCACGACCTGCTGCGCGGCGGTGCGCGCGTCGCGGACGTCGGCTGCGGCGAGGGCTGGTCGAGCCTGGCGATGGCCCGCGCCTTCCCCGAGGTGTCGGTCGTCGGGCTCGACGTCGACGAGCCGTCGGTCGCCGCCGCCCAGCGGCACGTCGCGGCGCACGGGCTCGAGCACCGGGTGCGCTTCCTCGCGCAGGACGCCGCCGACGCCGCACGGGACCACGCGGGCGCGTTCGACGTCGTCACCGCGTTCGAGTGCGTGCACGACATGGCCGACCCCGTCGCCGTGCTGGGCGCGGTGCGGGCGATGGTCCGCGACGGCGGGTACGCGCTCGTCATGGACGAGCGGACGCAGGAGCAGTTCGCGGCGCCCGCGGGTGCCGTCGAGCGGCTGCTCTACGGGTACTCGCTCGGCGTGTGCCTGCCGGACGGCATGTCGCGGCCCGGCAGCGCCGCCACGGGGACCGTCATGCGGCCCGACGTGCTCGAGCGGTACGCCCGCGCCGCGGGGTTCGCGGGCCTCGAGGTGCTCGACGTCGAGAACGAGTTCTTCCGGTTCTACCGGCTCGTCCTGTAAGGGTCGTCGCCCGGGGCGGACGTCGTGGTGGACGGCGTCGCCCCGGGCGTGAGGAGCCCGTGCGCGGCCTGCTCGGGCGACCGCGCGCGGCCGGTGCGCACCCGGTCGGCGAACCGGGCGGCGCCCAGGCGGTGCTCGAGGGCCGCGCGGACGTCGTCGAGGCGCGCGCGCTCCGTGCCGTACGCGACGGGCACGTCGTCCGCCTCGACGACCGCGCCCCACAGCGTCGCCGCGCCGTCGTCGTCGCCCGCCCGCTCGAGCAGCACGAGCACGTTCCGCAGCGTCGTGACGAGGTGCGTGCGGTCGCCTGCGTCGAGCCACCAGCGCAGCACCTCCGCGACGTCGGACCACGGCGTACCGGGCCCGTCGGTTCGCGTGACGCGCGCGTCGCCGTGCCGTGCCAGCAGCGCCGTCGCGGCCGACCGCGCGACGCCGCCGAGGTACCGGTTGCCCGCGACCGCCGCGAGGTCCCGGGCCGCACGCAACGAGGCCAGCGCGGCGGGCGGGTCCGCGTCCGCCTCGACCTCGCCCGCGAGGAACGCGAGCCAGCCCGCCGTCGTCGGGCCGGGCGGGACCCCCAGCGCGTCCACCGCCGCCCGGCAGCGCGCGAGCGCGTCGCGCGCGGCGGACGTCTCGCCCGTGTACGTCAGCCGCAGCACGCGGTAGCTGTGCCCGATCTCCACGTGGTGCACCGAGCCCGCGCGCGTCCCGTGCTCGACGAGCACGTCCCCGAGCGCGGCGGCCTCGTCCAGGTCGCCCTCGAACAGGGCGGCGTCGGCGAGCACCTCGATCGCGTGCAGCCGGTCCGCGAGGGCGTCGGCCGACGCGAGCGCCCGACGCGCGTGCCGGGCGCCCTCGACGTGCCGGCCCCCGAGCACGAGCCGGGCCGCGAGCGACGCGTGCGCCGCCGGGTGGGCACGACCGCCCGCGTCCGCGACCAGGAGCGCCGCCCAGCCGAGCACCTCGTCCCGCAGCCCGTCGACCGCGTGGTCGTGCAGCGCGCGGGTGAGGCGCACCGCGGTCCCGGTGTCGTGCCGGCGCGCCCACGCGTGCGCGGCGCCCGCCTCGGCGAGCAGGTCGTCCGCCTCGCCGCGCGCCGCGGGCTCGTCCGGCCCGTGCAGCCGGGCGTCCGCGGCGGCGAGCAGGTCGGCGACGACGGCGGCGTGCCGGGCGCGCACGGGGGCGTCGTCGAACGGCTCGCCGACCGCCGCGCGGACGGTGCGCAGCATGCGCAGCCGGGTCCGGCCGTGCGCGTCGTCGCGCACGACGAGCGACCGGGCCGCGAGCGTCTCGACCTGCGCGCGGGCGACGTCGAGGACCGACGCGGCGACGGCCGGCAGGACCGCGGACGCGAAGACGGGCCAGCCGTCGAGCGCGCGCCGCGCCGCGGGGTCCAGCAGGTCGCGGGACCAGTCCACGAGCGCCGTCAGCGACGCGTGGCGCGGCTCGACGGCGCGCGCGCCGTGCGCGAGCTCGCCGAGGCGGTGCCGCAGCTCGTCGACGAGGTCGGCGCTCGACGTCGCCGCGGCGCGCACCCCGGCCATCTCGAGAGCGAGCGGCAGGCCGTCGAGCAGGTCGACCACGTGGTCGACCTCCGGGTCGTCGGCCGTGGTCGTGGCGCCCGCGGCGCGTGCCCGCGCGACGAAGAGCCGCCGGGCCGCGGACGGGTCGAGCGGCGCCACGCGGTGCACGTGCTCGCCGGGCACCCGCAGGGGCTCGCGGCTGGTCGCGAGCAGGCGCAGCGGCCCCGGGTGGTCGAGGAGCGTCCCGACGACCTCCGCGACGGCGTCGACGACGTGCTCGCAGTTGTCGAGCACCACGACGAGGTCGCGCGCCGCGAGCGCGGTCATCGCGGTGGCCGGGGGGCCGGCGGCGGCGCTCAGGCCGGCCGCCGCGACGACGGCAGCGGGGACGGCCGACGGGTCGCGCACCGCGCCGAGCTCGACGAACCGCGTGCGCGCGGGTGGGACCGTGCGTGCGACTTCGAGCGCGAGCCGGGTCTTGCCCACGCCGCCGGGTCCGGCGAGCGTGACGAGCCGCGCCTCGTCGAGCAGCGACCGGACGGCGGCGACCTCGCCCGCACGTGGGACGTACGGCGTGCGGGGCAGCGGGACCGCGCGACCGGGCGGGGCGGTCGGGACGCCGTCGGGGCGCGCGGGTGGACGCGGTACGTGCGCCGCGGCGTCGGAGCCCGGCCGCGCGGTGGCCGGCCCCCGGTCTGCGGCGAGCGGTGCCGGGGAGGCGTCGGACGGGTCCGCCGTCCGCCTCGGCGCGTCCGGCGGCGACGGCGCGACGGGCGCGCCGACGGCCAGCGCCTCCGCCTGGGCGGCGCGCAGCGCCGGACCCGGGAGCAGCCCGAGCTCGTCGAGCGCGCCGGCGGCGCGGCGGTGCGTCGCGAGCGCGTCCGCGGGCCGGCCCGCGGCGGTGCGGGCGCGCACCGCGACCGCCCACGCGAGCTCGCGGTACGGGTCCAGCGCGACGAGCGCGTCCGCCGTCGTGACCGCGTCGCCAGGGCGTCCGGCGGCGACGAGCGCCTCCGCGAGCGCGTGCAGCGCGTCGAGCCGCAGCCCGTCGAGGTGGCGGGCGGCGGCCGCGACCGGCGCGAGCTCGGCGGCGCGGCCGAACGCGGGGCCGTGCCACAGCGCGAGCGCCTGCTCCAGGGTCACGACGGTGTCCCGCGGAGCCTGCGCGCCCGCGGCGCGCACCATCGCCTCGAAGGCGCCCGCGTCGGTCGCGTCGGGCGGGACGTCCAGCACGTAGCCGCCGTCGAGCGTGCGCACGTCGTCGCCCACGAGCGTGCGCAACCGCGAGACGTGCGCGCGCAGCGTGTGACGCGCGGACGGCGGCGGGCCGTCGGGCCACAGGGTGTCGACGAGCACGTCGTCCGTCACGGCCCGGCCACGGTGCGCGAGCAGCACCGCGAGGAGCGCGCGCTGCTGCGGCCCGGTCACGGGCCGGTCGGCGCCGTCGCGGCGCACCTCCAGCGGGCCGAGCAGCCGGTACCGGGGGCGGTCCGTCATGGCCCGATGCTAGGCCGGGGCACCCCGGCGCGACCGACGGTGGGCCGCGCCGTGCGGCGGCAGGCTCCGTCCGGCCCGGGCTCGTCGACGACCTCGTCCGCGGACGCGGGCTCAGTCGAGCCCGAGCCCGTCGACCACCTCGACCCCGGGCGCCCGGGCGAGCAGCGCGCCCGGCAGGGCGACCTTCGAGCGGCGCACGCCGCTGCCGACGACGACGGTGCCACCCGCGTCCGGGTCGTCGACGACGACGCGCGCGTCGACGAGCACCCGGTAGCCGGCGGGCAGGCCGAGGGGCGTGATGCCGCCGTACTCCATCCCCGACTCCTCGACGGCGCGGTCGGTCGGCAGGAACGACGCCTTGCGCACGTCCAGCAGCCGCTTGACGGTCGCGTTGACGTCGGCGCGTGTCGTCGCCCGCACCACCGCGGCCGCGACCCGCTCCTCGCCGGCGCGTCGGCCCGCGACGAGCACGCAGTTCGCCGACGCCGCCGGGGGCAGGTCGTAGGCGGCGGTCAGGGCTGCGGTGTCGGCGAGGTCCGGGTCGATCTCGGTCACGAGCACCGCGTCCGCGACCTCGGCGTCCGCCGCGACCCAGGCCGTCAGGGCGGCGTGCACCGGCGCGGCGAGCAGGTCGGGGCGGTCGAGGGCGCGCACCCAGGTGAGGGTGCCCAGCACGTCCGCCGTCACCGCTGGTACGTCCCGACGAGCACCGCGCGGGCGAGCGTGTGGAACACCGCGGCGGTGCTCACGGCGCCGGGCATCGCGTCCGGGCCGACGCCGAGGGAGTCCGTGTCGAGCGCGTGGACGACGAAGAAGTACCGGTGCACCTGGTCACCCGGCGGGGGAGCGGCGCCGACGTAGGAGGCCTGACCGTCGTCGCCGCGGACCGCGAACGCGCCCGTGGGCAGGCCGGTGCCACCCGCGGTGCCCGCGCCCGACGGGAGCTCCGTCGTGCTGGCAGGGACGTCGACGAGGGTCCAGTGCCACCAGCCCGCCGGGCCGGGCGCGTCCGGGTCGAAGCACGTGACGAGGAACGAGCGCGTGTGCGCGGGGAAGCCCGACCACGCGAGGTGCGGGGAGACGTTCGCGCCCGCGGGGGTGTTCGTGTGCACGTCGGGCAGGCGGTCGCCGTGCGCGAAGTCGTCGCTGCGCAGGTCGAACGACGGCACGGCGGGCAGGAGCGCGTACGGGTCGGGGGCGACGGGGCGGGTCAGCGAGGTCATCGCCCCATCATCGCCCGACGGGCCGGTGGGCCGCAGGGGTGGGCCGGATTGACAGTGCTCCGGGTGTCGGCGTCTACTGAGATACTTCGAACAGGTGTTCGACGGGTGCGAGCGGAAGCTGCGTCGTCGCAGGTCAGCGGGTCGACGCGCAGGTGAGAGGCGGTGTGCGGATGGCGACGAGGACGCTGTCCGAGCAGGAACGGGCCGAGCTGGCCCGGGCCGTGCTGGCGCACGCCGAGCTGCGCACCGGGGCGCGCAGCGCCCGCATCGGCCTGCGGTCCGTGGAGCCGCCCACGCCCGGGGCTGGTCGTGCTGCGGCTGCGACTGTGCCTGCGACTGTGCCGGTCCCGGTGTCGGTGCCGGTGCGCGACCGGGGTGCGACCGCGCCCCTGCTCGGCACGGCTGCGGGGGGGACCGTGGCCCACCCGGACCTCGCCGCTCCCGCCGAGGCCGACGGCCCGGTCGAGCCGCGTCGGCACGGCGTGCTCACCGCCGAGCGTCCGCCGCTGCCCGTCCCCGCCCGCCTCGCGCCGCTCCTGCCGGACGGCCTGCGCCGCGGTGCCACCACGGCCGTCGTCGGGTCCACGTCGCTCGTGCTGGCGATGCTCGCGCACGCGTGCGCGGGCGGCGCGTGGGCCGCGGTCGTCGGCCAGCCGACGGTCGGGCTGCTCGCCGCCGCGCAGGCGGGCGTCGCGCTCGACCGGCTCGCGGTCGTGCCACGGCCCGGTGCGGACGCCGCGACGGTGGTCGCGGCACTCGTCGACGGCATCGACGTGGTGCTCGTCGGGCCGGACGCCGTGCTCACCGACACGGACCGGCGCCGGCTGTCGGCGCGGGCGCGCGACCGCGGGGCGGTGCTGCTGTCGACCGTCCCGTGGCCCGGCGCCGCGACGGTGCTCGTCGTCGAGGCGGGGCGGTGGACGGGTGTCGGCACCGGTGACGGGCGGCTGCGCACGCACGAGCTGCGCGTGACGCGGACCGGTCGCGGCGGTGCCGCCGTGCCGCTCTCGGTCGACCTCACGCTGCCGCTCACGGCCGAGCCCGCCGGAGCCGAGCGTGCCGGCGCCGCCGCTGCGCGGCGCGAGGCCGCCGCGCAGCGGCCCGGAGCCCCCGACCTGCGGCTCGTCGGGTGAGGCCGTGAGCACGCGCACCACCGTCCTGTGGGTCCCGGACTGGCCGGTCGTCGCCGCGACGGCCGCCGACGAGGTCCCCGCCCACCTGCCCGCCGCCGTGCACGACGGCCAGCGGATCACCGCGGTCTCGGCGCTGGCGCGGGTCGAGGGGGTGCGCCGCGGGATGCGGCGTCGGCAGGCGCAGGGATGCTGCCCCGAGCTCGTGCTGCTGCCCGCGGACGACGCGCGCGACGTCCGGCTGTTCGAGCCCGTCGCCGCGGCGGCGGAGACGGTCGTCGCGGGCGTCGAGGTGGTCCGCGCCGGGCTCCTGCTGCTGCCGGCGGGCGGGGCCGCGCGGTACCACGGGTCGGAGGACGTGCTCGCGGAGCGCCTGGTCGACGCCGTCGCCGCGCGCGCCGGGCACGAGTGCGCGGTCGGCACCGCCGACGGCCTGCTCGCCGCCGTGGTGGCGGCCCGCACCGGCGCGCTCGTGCCGCCCGGCGGGTCGCGCGCGTTCCTTGCCGGGCGCGGCGCGGCCGAGCTCGTGCACGCCGCCGTGACGGAGGACGCGGTGCGGGCCGTCGGCGAGCTCGTCGACCTGCTGCACCGCCTCGGCCTGCGCACCCTCGGCCAGCTCGCCGCGCTGCCGCCCGCCGACGTGCACGCGCGGTTCGGCCGTCTCGGCGCGTGGGCGCAGACGCTCGCGCGCGGCGACGACGAGCGCCCGCCGGCGCGCCGCCGCCCCGAGGCGGACCTCGAGGTCGCGGCCGAGCTCGACCCGCCCGTCGAGCGGGTCGACACCGCGACGTTCGCCGGCCGCCGGCTCGCGGAGGACCTGCACGCCCAGCTCGTGCACCGGTCCGTGACGTGCGGCCGGCTGCAGATCGCAGCCCGCACCGACGACGGCACCGACCTCGTGCGGACGTGGCGCACCGACCTCGGCGGGTTCGGCGGCCTCACCCCGCAGCGCATCACCGACCGGATCCGCTGGCAGCTCGAGAGCTGGCTGTCCTCCACGGCCGTCGCCACCGCGCGGGGCCGCGCGCAGGACGCTCCCGACCAGGTGCGTGCGCACCGTGCCCGGGTCGCGCGCGCCCGCGCACGCGACGACGGCACGCAGGACCCGTGGGCGTTCGACGACCTGCCCCTGGACCCCTGGCCCGACGAGGACGTCCGTGCGGTCACGCTCGTGCGGCTCGTCGTCACCGCGCTCGACGTCGCCCCGGCGGGTGCCGAGCAGGGGCGGCTGTGGGGCGGCCCGTCGGGCGGCGACCTGCGCGCGCACCGTGCGCTCGACCGGGTGCAGGGCATCGTCGGCGGTCAGGGGGTCCTCACCGCGACCCTGCAGGGCGGCCGGGGCGTGCGGGACCAGGTGCACCTGCGCCCGTGGGGTGAGCAGCCGCAGCCGCCGCGCGCGACCGACCTGCCCTGGGCGGGACGCCTGCCCGACCCGGCGCCCGCGACCGTCCTCGTGCGGCCCGTGGCGGTCGACGTGCGCGACGCGGCCGGGCGGCCCGTCGTCCTGGACGTGCGCGTGGGGATGCGCGGCGAGCCGGCGACGGTCCGGTGGCCGGAGGTGGACCTCGAAGGGCCCGACCCCCGCGCCGCCCGGAGCAACGGTCGGGGCGACGGTCGGGGCGACGGCCTGGGTGACGGCCGCGCCGGTGCGGGCCGTCCTGACCCGCACGCCGCACGTGCCGCGGCCCGCACCGGTCGCGCCCCGCGCACCGACACCCTGTTCGACGTGGCTCCCGCGCGCGCGGACGCGCCTCTCGGGACGTGGACGGCCCCGTCGCGCGCCGGCGGGACGGCCGGGACGCGCGAGCGCACGGTCGTCGGCTGGGCGGGGCCGTGGCTGCTGTCCGAACGGTGGTGGGTCACGGGGCGCACGGGCGCGCAGGCCGGCGTGCGCGGGCACCTGCAGGTGACGTTCGACGACGGCGACGCGGTGCTGCTCGCCGGCGGCGCGGACGGCTGGACGTGCGAGGCGACGTATGACTGAGCGCCCGCCCTTCCCGCCCCGGTACGCCGAGCTGCACGCGCACTCCGCGTTCAGCTTCCTCGACGGTGCCAGCCAGCCCGAGGAGCTCGCCGCCGAGGCCGCGCGGCTCGGGCTCGAGGCGCTCGCGCTGACCGACCACGACGGGCTGTACGGGGTGGTGCGGTTCTCGCAGGCCGCCAAGGCCGTCGGCATGCCGACGGTGTTCGGCTCCGAGCTGCACCTGCCCGCCCCCGACGGTCGCCGTCACCCGCACGAGACGACCCGCGCGACCCCCGGCCTGCCGGTCCTCGACCTGCCGACGGGCGTCCCCGACCCGCGTGCGTCCCACCTGCTCGTCCTCGCCCGCGGACCGGACGGGTACCGCGCGCTGTCCCGGTCCATCGCCGAGGCGCACCTGCGCACGCAGGAGAAGGGCGCCGCGGACTACCGGCTGGAGGAGCTCGCCGCGAACGCCGCCGGGCAGTGGCTCGTGCTCACCGGCTGCCGCAAGGGGTCGGTGCGCCGCGCGCTCGCGGGCGGTGACCCGTCGGGTGTGGCCGGCGTCGTCCCCGGCGGGCCCGAGGCCGCGCGCGCCGAGCTCGACCGGCTCGTCGCGCTGTTCGGCCGGGACAACGTGGCGGTCGAGGTCACCGCGTCGGCCGACCCGTACGACTCCGAGCGGGCCGACGCGCTCGCCGTGCTCGCGGCCGACGCCGGTCTGCCGCTCGTCGCGACAGGCAACGTGCACTACGCGACGCCGCGCGACGCGGACCTCGCGGCGGCGCTCGCGGCGGTGCGCGCCCGCACGTCCGTCGAGGAGCTCGACGGCTGGCTGCCCGCCGCGCCGGTCGCGCACCTGCGGTCGGCGACCGAGATGCTCGCGCTGCACCGGCGCCACCCGTCGGCGGTGGGGACGGCCGCGGCGCTCGCGGCGGAGTGCGCGTTCGACCTGTCGCTCGTCGCGCCGCAGCTCCCGCCGTACCCGGTCCCGGACGGGCACACCGAGGCGACGTGGCTGCGCGAGCTCGTCCGGCAGGGCGCGCTCGAGCTGTACGGGCCGCCCGACGCCGAGCGTGTGCCCGGCGCGTACGCGCAGCTCGAGCACGAGCTGCGGGTCATCGAGGACCTCGGGTTCCCCGGGTACTTCCTCGTCGTCTACGACCTGGTGAAGTTCTGCCGCGACCACGGGATCCTCGCGCAGGGCCGCGGGTCCGCCGCGAACTCGGCGGTCTGCTACGCGCTGCGCGTCACCGCCGTCGACGCGGTCCGGCACGGCCTGCTGTTCGAGCGCTTCCTCGCGCCCGAGCGGGACGGGCCGCCGGACATCGACGTCGACATCGAGTCCGCGCGCCGCGAGGAGGTCATCCAGTACGTCTTCGCGAAGCACGGCCGGTCGCACGCCGCGCAGGTCGCGAACGTCATCTCCTACCGGCCGCGGTCCGCGATCCGCGACGCCGCGCGCGCGCTCGGGTACGACGCGGGGCAGCAGGACGCGTGGGCGAAGTCGATCGAGCGGTGGGGCAGCCTGCGCCCGCCGCAGCCTCCGTCGTCGCCCCCGACCGACCGCTCGCCGGACCGTGCGGCCGCGGTCGCGACCGTGCGCGACGAGCGGCGGCGCGCGAAGGCGTCGATGTGGGGCAGCACCTACGAGCCGCCGCCCGTGCTCACCCGCGTGACTGCCCCGGCGCGGTCGCCCAAGGGCACCGAGGTGCCGGGCATGGCGACGTCCGACGGGCACGACGTCGTCCCCGCGCTGCTGCCGCCGGCGGCGAGCGACCTCGACGAGATCCCCGAGCACGTCGTCGACCTCGCCGACCGGTTCCTGCGGCTGCCGCGCCACCTCGGCATCCACTCGGGCGGCATGGTGATGTGCGACCGCCCGGTCATCGAGGTGTGTCCCGTGGAGTGGGCGCGCATGCCGGGTCGCACGGTCCTGCAGTGGGACAAGGAGGACTGCGCCGACGCGGGGCTGGTGAAGTTCGACCTGCTCGGGCTCGGGATGCTCACGGCGCTGCGGCTCGCGTTCACCGACGTCGAGAAGCACGAGGGGCAGACGCTCGACCTGCACGCGCTGCCCGCGGAGGACCCGCGCGTCTACGACCTGCTGAGCGCCGCCGACACCGTCGGGGTGTTCCAGGTGGAGTCCCGCGCGCAGATGGGCACCCTGCCCCGTCTGCAGCCGCGCACGTTCTACGACATCGTCATCGAGGTCGCGCTCATCCGCCCCGGCCCGATCCAGGGCAACTCCGTGCACCCGTACATCGAGCGCGCGCACGGGCGCCAGGCCGTCACGTACCTGCACCCGCTGCTGGAGAAGTCGCTCGCCAAGACCAAGGGCGTGCCGCTGTTCCAGGAGCAGCTCATGCAGATGGCGATCGACGTCGCCGACTTCACGCCCGCGGAAGCCGACCAGCTGCGGCGCGCGATGGGGTCGAAGCGCTCGACGGAACGCATGGAGGCGCTCAAGGGGCGGCTCATGTCCGGCATGGCCACGCACGGCATCGGGCCGGACGTGGGGGAGCAGATCTACGAGAAGCTGCGCGCGTTCGCCGACTTCGGCTTCCCCGAGTCGCACGCGTACTCGTTCGCGTTCCTCGTCTACGCGAGCGCGTGGCTGAAGGTCTACCACCCGGCCGCCTTCTACGCGGGCCTGCTCGCGGCGCAGCCGATGGGCTTCTACTCGCCGCAGAGCCTCGCCGCCGACGCGCGCCGGCACGGCATCGAGATCCTGCGCCCCGACGTGCAGGCGTCCGACGTGCAGGCGTGCGTCGAGCGCACCGGCCCGACGCCGCCCGGGGGAGAGCCGCTGCTCGTGCCCGCCCCCAGCGGGACGGGGCCGGCGGTGGCGGTCGGTGTGCGGACCGGCACCGACGCGCCCGTCCCGCGCTCGCTCGCCGTCCGGCTCGGGCTCGCCTCGGTGCGGTCGGTGGGGGAGGACGTCGCGCAGCGGCTCGTCGACGAGCGTCGCGCGCACGGCCCGTTCGCCGACCTGCGCGACCTCGTGCGCCGCGTGCGGCTCAGCACCGCCCAGCTCGAGGCGCTCGCGACCGCGGGCGCGCTCGACAGCCTCGGCGGGACACGGCGCGAGGCGCTGTGGGCCGCCGGCGCGCTCGCGCAGGAAGGGCCCGACACCCTGCCCGGGGTCAGCGTCGGGGTGGCCGCCCCGATGCTGCCCGGCCTGAGCGACGTCGAGGCCGCGACCGCCGACGTGTGGGCCACGGGCGTGTCCGTCGACTCCTACCCCACGCAGTTCGTCCGCGAGGGACTCGACGCCGCCGGCGTCCTGCGCGTCGTCGACGCGTACAGCCACGAGACCGGCCGCCGGGTCGCCGTCGCGGGAGTCGTCACGCACCGCCAGCGGCCCGGCACCGCGGGCGGGGTGACGTTCCTGTCGCTCGAGGACGAGACGGGGCTGCTCAACATCGTGTGCTCCGCGGGTCTGTGGCAACGGTTCCGGCGCGTCGCCCGCACGTCCCGCGCGCTCGTGGTGCGTGGCCGGCTCGAACGTTCCGACGGCGCGACGAACCTCGTCGCCGAGCACCTGGGCGTCCTGTCCCTCAAGGTCCGCACGACGTCCCGCGACTTCCGCTGACGCCCGCGGTGCTGCCCGGCGACGTCTCCCGTACGGAACCGACGGCGCGCCCGGGGGCCGGTTCGCTAGCCTCCCGCGCATGCTGGGACCCCTCGCCGCGTACCTGCCCACCCCGCGCACCCCGGACGGGGGCGTCGCGCCCGACGTTCTGGCGGCGCTCGCGGACGCCGCGGTCGGTGCGGGCGTCGACGGCGTCGCGGTGCTCGGCTCGACCGGCGGCTTCGCGTACCTGGACGGCGGTGACCGGGCCCGCGTCGCGCGCGCGACGGTCGAGGCGGTCGCGGGCCGGGTGCCCGTCGTGTGCGGCATCGGCGCGCTGACGACGGCCGACGTGCTCGGCCACGCCGAGGCGGCCCGCGTCGCGGGAGTGGATGCGGTGCTGCTGCCGACGACGTCGTACCTGCCGCTCACGGCGGCGGAGGCCCGGGTGCTCTACCGCGACGTCGCCGCCGCCGCCGAGGTGCCGCTGTGGGTCTACCACAACCCCCGCACGACGGGCCTGGATCTCACGGTCGACGAGCTCGTCGACATCGCGTCGCTGCCCGGTGTCGGCGGCCTCAAGGACCGCGGGCTCGACGCCGACGACGTCCGCACCCGCTGCGCGGCGCTCCGCGCGGGCGTGCCGGAGGGTGTCGAGGTCGGCTTCAGCGGCGACGCGCTCGGTGCGCAGGCGCTGCTCGCGGGTGCCCGCACGTGGCACAGCGGCCTCGCGGGCGTGCTGCCCGGGCCGTGGGTCGCGACGGCCGCGGCCGCGGTCGCCGGAGACCGCGCACAGGTCGACGCGTGGACGGCTCGTCTGGCCCCGCTCACCGACCTCGGCGCGCGCTGGGGCGCGATGCGCCTGGCCGGGCTCGTCGCGCGGCACGTCGGCCTGGACCTCGGACCGCTGCCCGCTCCGCTGCTGGAGCCGCCCGCCGACGTGCGTGCCGCCGTCGACGCCGCGGTGGAGTCGGCGCTGGCCTGACCCGGCGGTCAGCCGTGGGCCGGCGCGCCCTCGGTCTCGTCGGCCGCGTCGACCGGTGCCACCTCGTCGTCCGCCTCGTCCTCGTCCATCGGCGGGTCGAGCGTGCGCAGCCGGGAGAAGATCGCCCACACCACAGACACGAGCGGGACCGCGATGACGGCACCGAGGATGCCGGCCGTGAGCGTGCCCGCCGTGACGGCGAGCGCGACGACCACCGGGTGCAGGGACACCTGCTTGCCCATCACGAGCGGCTGCAGGATGTGCCCCTCGAACTGCCCGATGAGCGCGATGCCGATGCCGACGATCGCCGCCGACCACAGCCCGTTCGCGGCGAGAGCGACGATCATCGCGACGATCATCGCGGCGGGCGCGCCGATCAGCGGGATGAACGCACCGATCATCACGAGCACCGCGAGCGGCGCCGACAGCGGCACGCGCAGGATCGTCAGCAGGATGAAGGCGAGCAGGCCGTCGGTGACCGCGATGATGACGGTGCCGCGCGTGTAGCCGGAGAACGTGTACCACCCGGCACCGCCCGCGACCTTCCACGTCTCCCGGAACCGCATGGGCAGCTGGTTGAGGAACCAGGTCCACATCTCCTGCCCGCGGGCGAGGAAGAACACCGTGCAGAAGATCGCGAGCGCGAGCGCGGTGAAGATCTCGACGACCGACCCGGCCCCCGCGGCGACCTGCGACGCGAGGTCACCCGCGTGGTCCTGCACCCACTGCTGGGCGTTGCCGATCCACTCCGCGATCTGCTCGTTCGTGATGCTGAACGGCAGCGGCCCGTTCTCGAGGAAGTCCGTGATCTGGCCGATGCCGTCCCCGAACTGCACCGTCAGGTCGGACCACTGGTTCGCGATCGAGTAGCCGATGTACGTGAGCAGCCCGACGAAGAACAGGATGCCGCCGAGGATCGCGAGCGCCGTCGCGAGCCCGCGCCACATCACGCGCGACAGGACGTCGACGATCGGCCGCAGCACCGCCGTGAACACGAACGCGAGGAACACCGCGATGAACAGCAGCTGCACCCGTGACGTGGCGAAGAACACGAGCGCGACGGCCGCGATCACCACGAGCAGCCGCCACGACACGCCCGCCATGACCCGCAGCCAGTGCGGCGCGGTGTGCTCGACCCCGTAGACGCTCGGGTTCCGGCGCGCCCCTGCCACCTTGCGCGCGGCAGGGCTCGTCGCCGGGCCGAAGCCCCTCGTCCCGGTGCCCGTCGTGTCGGACATGAACCCCCCGCCACCTCGGTCTCTGCGGGCGGAGCAGCCGCCCGGCACCCGTGGCGTCAGTCTGCACCCCGGGGGCGATGCGTGCCTCACCGCCGCACCGTGCTATCTTTTCTGCCGCACCTGAGGGAGCCTACGGGCACCCGGACGGTCCACCTGTCCGGGTGGCGGAATGGCAGACGCGCTAGCTTGAGGTGCTAGTGCCCGAAAGGGCGTGGGGGTTCAAGTCCCCCTCCGGACACTCGTTGAGACAGCGACGGTCGAAGCCTCTGAACTGCGTCACCGCAGACAGAGGCTTCGTTCGTTCTCGCCGCGGGCGGCGGCGCAGCGAGCGCGAGCTCGCGTCGGGGGCTATGACACCGCGTCGCGGACGCGCTCGATCATGTCCGTCTCGCGCGCGCTGACGCGTTCGGCGTGGAAGCCCATGAAGCCGCCTTCCTTGGCGGCGTTCGCCGCGTCCTGCGCGGTCTCGACCAGCCACGCCGCGAACGCCGACGCCTCGTCGGCGGTGGCCTTCGACGCCACCATGGCGGAGACCTCGCGCAGCTCGGCGACGACCTGCTCGCCCGGCGCGGCGCCTGCGGTCGTCGGCTTGTAGCCGTGGAGCGGGTTCTGGTGCGCCTGCGCCTGGGCCTGGATGTCGAGCGCGACCTCGGCGAGCAGCTGTTCGCGGGTCGGCGGGTTGGTGGCCGACCGGATGGACGCCATCGACTCCTTCGCGGCCTCGATCGGCCCTCCCGGGTCGGCCAGCGAGATCGCCATCCCGGCGACGAACGGTGCGCGGACGATGCGTACCCACTCGTCCTCGGTGAAGTCGGACTTGCCCGTCATCGTGCGTCCTCCTCGTCGTCGGCGCCGCCCACGATGCCACGGTCTGTCGTCACCTGCAGGAGTTCGGGGAGAGGACCGGGACTGCTCGCAGGGCACCCGCTCCTGCACGACAAGGCGATCGAGACGGTCGGTGCGATCCGTCAGCCGTCAGGAGGGTCCTGCGTCAGGATGTCGCGCTCACCTCGGGTGCGGATGGCGTGTTGGCGGCGAGGGACGCAGCGACCGCTGCCTGGACGGCGGCGACGGTCGCTGCGTCCACCGCGCCGGTGGCCGGCACCCCGAGGTCGGTCTGGAACGTGACGAGCGCCTGCGTGAGGGCGTCGGACCACTGGCCGTCCACGGGCCCGTCCCAGTAGCCGAACAGGTGGAGGGTCTGCTGGAGCGCCGCCGTCGACGCGACCGCCGAGGACGCGGCGGCGTCGCCCTGTGCGGCCAGCTCTGACCGCAGCGCGGCGTCGGTCGCGCGGTCGACCGTGCCCGTGACGGGCAACCCGTGGGCCGACTGCAGGCTCTCGACCGCGGCGACGGTCGCGGGGCCGTAGATGCCGTCGATCGTGCCCGTGTAGTGGCCGGTCGCGGACAGCGACTCCTGGAGCGTCGAGGTGCGCGCGGCGACGACGTCGTGCGCGGCGGCCTGCTCGGCGTCGGTCAGGCAGCCGGTGGCCGCGTACAGCTGCAGCCACGCCGCCTCGAGTGCGACCGCGGCGGCGTTGAACCGCTCGGAGGCCTCGCGCAGGGGCGTGTCGTCGTCGATCTGCTGCTGCACGGCCGTGAGCTCGGCGTCTGCCTGCCGGACCCGCTCGACGGCGTCCGCAGGTGCGAGCGGGGTTGCCGTCACCTCGGGCGGCTCGGCGGGCTCGACCGGCGCACCCGACGCGGTCGCGGATGCCTCCAGCTCGGTCAGGGCCGCCTGCGCCTGTGCCAGCGCGGCCTGTGCGTCGAGGACGGCTGCGTGCGCGTCCTGCGCGGCGTCGGCGTCGTCGGCCACGTCGGCGCGCGGTTGGCGCAGGTCGTCACCGGCGGTGGCGACGTCCCCGACCGTCGGGGCTGTCGAGACGAGCAGGTCGCCGTAGCGGTCGAGCGCGTCGACGTAGCCGGCGGCACTGGCGCAGAACGTCGCGTTCGCCTCCTGCGAGGCCGCCTCGGCGTCCTGCAACGCGCGCTCCTTCGCGCTCACGTCGGCGCGTGCCCTCTCGAGGGCCGACGGCGTGTCCTGTCCGCACGCGGCGACCAGTGCGGCGACGGCTGCGACCACGAGGGCGCGCAGCCCTGTCGACGTCCTCACGGCGACCCTCCTCGCGACGGTACGGGCGTCGGTGCGGAGCACCGGCCGTGCGGCCGCCCCCGATCCGTCCTGATCCTGCGGCGGAGCCCGACGGTGGGCGCCACCCGTAGCGGGCGATCCTCGTCCGTGCCCAGCGCGGGCGTGGGCTCGTGACGATGCCGTCGGGCGGCGGGTGGGGCCCAGCTCTCGATGCCGTGTGGGTGACGCGGCTACGCGAGCCCGTACACCTCCTGAGCGAGGGTGCACCGGGCGTCCGTTCCCGCGGGAGCGGGGCCTTCGACGTTGACGCGGCCAAAGGTCGCCGATACGTCGAGCCTCACGACGCCCCAGCTGAGCGTGACGTCCTGCGAGGTGACCATGGCTCGCGGCCCGAGCGCCACGAGGTACGTCTCGCCGTCGTCGTCGGTGGTCACGTACAGGCAGCCGTCGTCTGCCACGAACAGCCGGCCCGCGTGAGCGACGTCATCTCCGACCGTTTCACCGCCATTCCGCAGGAACGTCACGCCGTCGGACGTCTCCAGAGCCAGCTCGGAATCCGACTGGCGGCTCAACCAGACGATGACGACCGCGACGACGACGACAGCGGCGAGCGAGGCGGCGACGAAGGCACGAGAACGCGACATGGCGGGTCTCCTTGGCTCGTCACGACGGTAAAGCCCAACAGCGCGAGCGATCCGATCCCGCCGGGGGCCGAGGCCGACCAGCGCTTCGACCATCGACATCGGCTGCGCCGGTAACGAGGCCTTCCTACCGAGAGAACTCGGTTCACGGAACCCCGTTGATGCGGTCGGACACTCGACGGCTCGCACGAACGCGTACTACCCAGCGGTCGACCCCCCGTTCGGTCGAGAGATCGTCACACGATGCCAGGTCGCTGATGCGATGTGCCGGTCCGGACGATGCCGCTGACGCTCCCGCAGCCGCCGCGCTACGCGGTCGCCTGGTCGGGCACCGAGGCTGTCGCCTGAGGGGGCGAAGCCGCCGCCCTGGCAGGGGACCAATCCGGCTCCGAGATCGTCAGTGTCGGGTGGGCATCCGGCACCGACCCGGCGAGTCTCCCGGGTGCGTCGGTCGGGGTCGAGGTGCTCGACCAGGACGCCGCGGCGAAGGTCGGCGTCGAGGGTGTGCTCCTGCGCGTCGGCGCCCCAGTGGCCGATCAGACGGCGACACCGGTGCCAAGCGGGACGTCGACGCCGGCGCCGACGAGCCCCAGCGCTGAGCCGACCACGGCGATCCTGACGTGCGCGCCGCTCTCGCCCGGATGGTCGCTCTGGCGTCGGGTGGCATCGCGATGGCCTCGAAGGGATGAGCATGCGGATGCGCTCTGCGGGTTGCAGCGCATCTGCGTCGTGACGGGGTTCGGCTGCGGGCTCCGGTGATCGTCCGATCGCTGGGCCCGTCGTCGTCGCCGGTCAGGTGCTGATGGCGCGGACCTCGGCCTTGGTCACCCCTGCCTCGATGATGTGGGTGATGGTGCGTCGTTCGTCGTCGGTGAGGGCGTCGGGGTGACCGGGGCGACGGAGGCGACGGCCCAGGCCGGCAGGTCGAGATCGATCTCGAGGACACCCGAGTCCGGGACGGTGATCGTCCACCGGCGCAGGTCGTCCGCGACGGTCTTGAGCTCGGTGGTCTGGGCGCGGGTGAGGTTGAGCGGCTCGCCCATCTGGTGCCACGCCTCCGCGGCGTTGCCGTGCTCCCAGTCGAGGACCTCGACCTGGAAGACGGTCCCCGGCTCGAGGCCCGCCACGGTGCGACGGACCCGCCGGGCCGTGCCGATCTCCCGGTACGCGCGGGCCGCGGCGTAGGTGTCGTGCTGCTCGACGCCGCGGGTGCCCATCTCGGCGGGGTAGTTGAGGAACACCGCGGACACATGGCCGTCGCCGGACGAGCGCGTGATGATGCCGTGCTCGTCCTGGTGCACGACGCGGTCGCCGAGGCGGTTCAGCATCGCGACGGCGTGGAACGTGGGCTTGTGGATGCCCTGCTCGTTCACGAACCCGAAGCCGCCGTGGAACGGGCCCAGACCGGCGCCGCCCTCCTCGAAGATGTCCGTGAACGTCCAGTAGGAGATCGAGTCCGCCAGCGCGGCGCCCTTGAGGAACGCGCGCGTGATGTACGTGGCGGCGAACAGGGTGTCGTGCGTGCGGTCCCGGCTCGACGGCGAGCTCGACCACTCGGTGATGTGCAGCTCGGCGTCGGGGTAGGGGCTCGCGGCGATGAGCTCCTGCAGGAGGCGCAGGTCCTGCTCGGTGGCGTCCACGTGGCGGTGGATGGCCGTGACGCCGCTGCCGGTCCCGTCGGCCGCGTAGTCCGTGGGGTAGAGGTGGGTCGAGAGGAAGTCGAGGGGGAGGTCCCGCTCGGCGCAGTAGTCGACGAGCTCGCGGACCCACACCGGCTGCCAGTCGAGCGCGTCAGGGTCGGGTGCGCGGCCGGTGGCGAACTCGGCCGCATGGTCGTAGGTCTCGCCGGCGTAGCGGGCGTCGGGCACGAACACGGACGTCGACGGGCCGCCGACCCGCAGCTGTAGGTCGATCGCCTTGAGCGCACGCGCCGTGGCCTCGTAGAGCGCGAAGTACTCGGTGCGGGTGCCGGTCCAGAAGTGCGGCACCAGGTTGGGCTCGTTCCACACCTCGAACCGCCACTGCCGCACCTCGTCGAGGCCGTACCGCTCGATCCAGTGCCGCACCGTCTCGCTCACGAGGCGGACCCACTCCGCCATGTCGGTGGGCGGGCTGCAGTGCGCCTTCCACCAGAAGAGCGTCTCGGTCTGCGTGGCCAGCTCCCGGGGCATGAACCCCAGCTCGACGAAGGGGCGTGCGCCCGCGTCGAGAAGCGCGTCGAACACCATGTCGACGTAGCTGAACGTGATCAGCGGCTCGGGCAGCACCTCCGGCGGGGCGAACCCGCCGCCGTAGGTGCTGCGGTACACGAACATGTCGTCGTGGAACAGGCCGTGGAACCGCACGGAGCGGACTCCCAGCACGTCCACGGCCTCGCGGAGGTGGGCCTGCCAGTCGGCGCGCAGCGCCTCGTTCGCCCGGCCCGCACCGACGCACCGGTTCCACACGTGGTGCAGCGGCGCGTCCGACGCCGGCGCGCCGTCCACGCGCAGCTCGTCGAGCGCCTGCCGATCCGCAGCGGAGGGTGCGCGGAGCCGCTGGGCGAGAGCGTCCAGGGTGTCCCGGGCGGGCCCGAACCCCACCCAGTCGAGGTGGCCGTGCGGCACGCCCGAACGCGTCACCTCGACGACGTCGACGCCCGCCGCGCGCAGGCGTGTGCTGAAGCGCTCGCCGCTCGCCCGGAACGCGTCGAGCTCACCGTTCTCCACGTAGGTCGGGGGGAAGCCCTCGAGACGCGCCGCGAGGCCGGGGAAGGCCTCGTCGTCGGACGGCTCCGGCTCGCGGCCGAGCACCGTGCGGTTCGTGGCCTCGACCATCCACGCCGGAAGCTGGAGCGCGCGCGGAGCGGCCTCGACCGCCTCGGCGAGCTCGGTCCCGAGCGCCGGCACCCGGGGGTGCAGCATCGGGTACACCAGCAGGGTCTGCCAGGGCGCCCGGCCGTCCTCGACGGCGCGCAGGGTCACGGCCGCCGCGAGGAAGGCGCCCGCGCTCGCGCCACCGATCGCGACCCGCGCCGCGTCGACCCCGAAGCGGGCCGGGTCCGCGCGCACGGCGTCGAGCACGGCGGCGCAGTCGTCCTGCGGGACGGGGAACCGGACCGGCTCGCCGCGCTCGTCCACCCGGTCGCCGACGGTGCCGCCGAGCTCCGGCATGACCGGGCACAGGCGGTAGTCGACCGACACGACGACGACGTCCGCGCGGCCGGCGACGCCGCGGGCGACCTCGTGCGCCTCCGCCATGTCGAGGTCGCCCCACGAGAACGCGCCGCCGTGCATCCAGACCAGGCACGCGCGGCCGCCGTCGGGCGGCGTGCCCACCGGCGTGTAGACGCGCACGGGCACCGGGCCGTGCGGGCCGGGGACCGTGTGGTCGACGACGGTGAGGTCCCAGTCCTCGGGCGGCCCGAACGGTGCCTTCCACCGCGCGACGACCGCCTCGGGGATCTGCGTGAAGTCCGCGTAGTCCTCGACGAGGTGCCGGCGCACCTCGAGCTCGGGCACCAGTCGTCTCGTCATGGCCTCGTCCCTTCGAGGTCGTCGCCCGCCCGGAACCAGTCGACGTCCACGTGCCCGCCGGTCTCGGCGGTGGCGTAGCAGAAGATCGCGAACCGGTAGCCGGTGAAGTGGGCGAGGCTGTACTCCATCGCCAGGTCGTCGCCGATCGGTGTCCAGGCGGCACCGTCGAGCGAGTACGCGAACGAGGCGCGGTCCGCGGCGTCACGGAAGTCCACGTCCGCGCGGAGCAGGACCGTCCCGGCCGTCAACGGCACGCCAGCGCTGGTGAAGGCGACGTGCCCGTGGCGGTCGGCACGGCGCATCACGAGCTGCCGGGCGCCGTCGGCCATCTCGACCCCCACGTACCCGTACTTCTGCTGGTACGCGGACAGGCCGGCGACGTCGCCGTCCTTCATCCCGGAGACGTCCAGCGAGATCGCCGCGGCGCTCGCGGGCCCGCACGTGCGCTGGGTGAGCGTGTTGCGGGCGTCGACGATGCTCGTCGCGACGCTGCCCGTGGTGAGCCGCAGGTGGCCGGGCCGGTCGGTGAGCGACCAGAACCGGTTGTCCGGGTTGTGGTTCCACTGCCACTGCAGCCCGAGGCTCGACCCGTTCCAGGCAGTCTCGTCCGACGTCGTCAGCGCATCGGCGTCGGCGACGTTCCAGTAGCCGGCCGGCGTGGGCTGGTTCTCGAAGTCGTCCGAGACGAGGAGGTCCGACGCTCCCGCCGTCCGCCCGCCGGCGGCGACCGGCGCGGCGTCGAGCGTGAAGACCGGCCACCCGTCGTCGTCCCAGGTCACGCGCGCGAGCTGCGGTGAGCGCCCGAGCGGTCCCTCGTCCTGGAAGAGCATCGCGTACCACCGCCCGTCAGCCGCCTGGACGACGCCGCCCTGAGCGACGCCGCCCCCCGGGCGCCCCGCGACCGGGACCGCCTGGCTGAGCACGACCCTGCCCTCCCAGATCCCGCCCTGGGACTGCGGCGTCAGCGACGCCGACCGCCACACGACCTCCTGACGGATCCCGTCCGTCGGCCACTCGATCATGAAGACGTAGTAGTGGTCGCCGATCTTGTAGGCGTGCGCGCCCTCCGCGTGCAGCCCGCTGGTCTGGTCGACGTCGGCGTCCTCGACGAGCCGGGTCGCGGGGCCGTCCCAGACGAAGGTGCCCGCGTCGTCCCGGGCGAGCCGGCGCAGGTCGATCACCCCGGCGCCGTACACGAGGTAGGCGTCCCCGTCGTCGAACAGGAGCGACTGGTCGTGGGCGTAGCCGTCGAGGACCGACCGCGTCCACGGCCCGTGCTCGATGCTCGGCGTCGCGTAGACGTACGTCTTCTGCGTGGTCAGGCTGGCGACGGAGACGTAGTACGTGCCCTCGTGGTGGCGGATGCTCGCCGCCCAGCTGCCCTGCCCGTAGGCGTCGTGCCCGTTGCGCAGGGCGAGCGCGTCGGTGTCGTCGAGGACCGGGCCGGTGTAGCCGGCGATCGACCAGTGCACCAGGTCGCTCGAGCGCATGATCGGCACGCTCGGCGCGAAGTACATGGTCGTGCTGACCATGTAGTAGTGCCGGCCGTCGTGGACGACGTCCGGGTCGGGGACGTCCGCGAAGATGACCGGGGTGGCGAAGGTGAGCGCCCGGGGGTCGCGTTCCGTCACCGGAGGTCGAGACGGACGGTGACGTACGAGTGGGCGGGCAGGTCGACCTCGAGCCCGCGCGCGTGGGGCCGCACGCCGTGGTGCGTGGCCGGCGCGACGGAGTCGGGCTGCTCCGGGGTGTTGTGCGCGTCCAGGGCGGGCGCGGTGAGCACCCGCGCCTCGTGCCCGACGACGTCGCGGCCGCGCAGGTCGAGCACCAGCGTGCGGTCGCTCTCGGCGTCGAGGTTCGACAACGAGACCAGCGCAGCGTCGCCCTTGACGGACGCGGACGCCGAGACCAGCGGCAGCTCGCGCCCGTCGACGGTCCGGGTCTGGACGCCGCGCAGGTGCACGGCGAGCGCGGCGGCGTCGTGGTGCCCGCGGTTCATCGCGAACACGTGGTACGTCGGGGTGAGCACCAGCGCGCCGGTGTCCGGGTCGGTCAGGACCATCGCCTGCAGCACGTTGACCGTCTGCGCGATGTTCGCCATCACGACGCGCTCGGCGTGCCGGTGGAAGGCATCGAGGTGCACGGAGGCGACCAGCGCGTCGCGCAGCGTGTTCTGCTGGTACAGGAACCCGGGGTTCGTGCCCTTCTCCACGTTCCACCAGGTGCCCCACTCGTCGACGACCAGGCCCACCTTGCGGTGCGGGTCGTACCGGTCCATGACCGTCGAGTGGCGCGTGAGCAGCTCCTCGATGCGGCGAGCCCGGGCCATCGTCGTGTACCACTCGTCCGTGCTGAAGCCGGTGGCGTCGCCCTTGTCGCCCCACGAGCCCGACATCGTGTAGTAGTGCAGCGACACGGCCTGGAACGGCCGGGCCGGCTCGGCCGGGTCGGCGGCCAGGTCGTCGAACGAACGCATCAGCGTCTCGGTCCAGTGCAGGTCCGACTCGTTCGCGCCGGCCGCGATCCGGTACAGGCCGTTGCCGCCGTGGTCGCGCGCGTACGTGGCGTACTGCCGGGCCAACGACGCGAACTGCTCCGCACGCAGGTTCCCGCCGCAGCCCCACGCCTCGTTCCCCACACCCCAGAAGGGCACGCGCCACGGCTCGTCGCGCCCGTTCGCCCGGCGCAGCGCCGCCATCGGCGAGTCGTCCGCCCGGGTCAGGTACTCCACCCAGTCCGACATCTCCGCGACGCTGCCGGACCCGACGTTCCCCGACACGTAGGGGTCCGCCCCGAGCAGCTCGCACAGGTCCATGAACTCGTGGGTGCCGAACGCGTTGTCCTCCACGACGTCGCCCCAGTGCGAGTTGACCATCCGGGGCCGCTGGTCGCGCGGGCCGATCCCGTCACGCCAGTGGTAGTCGTCGGCGAAGCAGCCGCCCGGCCAGCGCAGGTTCGGGATCTGCAGGTCCCGCAGGGCCGCCACGACGTCGGACCGGATGCCGCGCACGTGCGGGACGGGGGAGTCCTCGCCCACCCAGAAGCCGCCGTAGATGCACCGGCCCAGGTGCTCGGCGAAGTGCCCGTACACGTGCCGGCTGATCGTCGCACCGGGCAGGTCGAGGTCGATGATCGCTGTCGTGCGGGTGGGCGGAGGCACAGGTGTGCTCACGGCGTTGGTCTCCTTTGACCGGGTGGCGACGGGGTGACGCGGAGAGGCGCTGGCGTGCGTGCCGCTAGGCGCCGCCGCGGGTGGATCCGCGCACCACGAGGCGCACGGGGGCCACGACGTGCTCGGCGGGGCCTGTCCAGCCCGACATCTGGCGGTGCAGCAGCCCGACCGCCGCCTCGGCCACGCCCTCGTGGTTGGCGTCGACCGACGTGATGCCCGGAGGGACGAAGCGTGACATGTCGAGGTTGTCGAACCCGGCGAGCTGGACGTCGTGGGGGACCTGCAGCCCGCTGTCCGCCAGGGCGGACAAGGCCCCGAGGGCGACGATGTCGGTGACGGCGAAGACCCCGTCGAAGGGCAGCCCCGAGGCGATGACGTCGAGCATCGCGTCGCGAGCGCCGAGGGAGGTGTAGTCGCTGACGGGGACGACGTAGGCCGGGTCGGCCGCGAGGCCTGCCTCGCGGTACGCGTGCTCCCAGCCGGCGCGACGGTCCGTCGTCATCATGTGGGCGCCGTCGAACGAGCACCCGAGCGCGACGATGCGGCGCGATCCGCGCTCGATCATGTGTGCCGTGGCGAGGTGGGCACCCGACTCGTTCGCCAGGCGCACGTGGTTGAGGTGGTCGGGGACGTCGCGCTCGCCCAGCAGCACGATCGGCTTGGAGGTGCGCACCCGCCCCAGCTGGTCGAGGTCGAGACCGGCGACGGACAGCAGGACGCCGTCGTACATCTGGAGCCGCGCGACGCTCAGCGCCTCCATCTCCTGCTCCGCGTTGGCGCTCGTCCGTTCGAGGACGAGGTGACGCCCTTCCGCCTCGACCAGCGGCGCCACCTGGTCGGCGAGCTCGCCGAAGTAGTCGTGGAAGCTCGGGACGACGAAGGCCACGGTGTCGGTCCGTCCGGCCCGCAGGTGCCGCGCGGTCAGGTTGACCTCGTACCCGAGGGCTTCGACGGCCGCCATGACCCGGGCGCGCGTCGGCTCGCCGACGGGAAGGCGTTCGTTGAGGACGTTCGACACGGTCATGACCGAGACGCCGGCCGCGCGGGCGACGTCCGCCATTCGCACCATGCGCACCCTCCAGCCCGCGACGTTGCCGGTCCAGCGTGCACCCGTGCGACCCGAGAAGGGCCCGGCCACGCCGCTGAGGGCGCTCAATATATCGATAAAACCGGGGACGGCAAGCCCCGTGCGAGGGCGGTGCACCCGGTGGGCCGGGCAGGGGCGGGGACTCCACGGCGGATCGGCGTGCGTGGCCGCCGCGCCGCATGCGGCCGTGACCATCTCGAGATGGGCGAGGTCTTGACGGCTCCGGACCACGTCTCTACTTTAACGCTAAAATCCCGCCCGGGATGAGGACGCCACGCCCTGACGCGCGTCCGACGTGCACGGGTTCCGGTCAAGGACGACCGGGACCGTTCTCAAGGGAGAGACCTCGGTGCGTACCGCTAGATGGAAGCTGTCAACTGTTGTCCTGGCTGCCGCAGTGTCGGCGGGACTCGTCGGATGTACCTCTGACGGCGCCCCCGAGGAGGACCCGAAGGATGCCGTCATCCCGGCGGGCGATCTCGCCGACCAGTCGGGAACCCTGACCCCGAGCAACCCGACGACGCTCACGACCTGGATCACGTCGGCCCAGCAGGCCCCGGCACCCGACAACAAGATCACCAAGCTCCTCGAGGAGAACCTCGGCGTCACCCTGAAGTACGAGATCGTCACGCCGGACGCCGTGGACCAGAAGATCGGCGTCATGCTCGCCGGTGGCGAGTACCCCGACCTCATCGGCACCACCGACCTGAAGATGCGTCTCCTGGAGGGCGGCGCCCTCCTGCGCCTGGACGACATGCTGGAGACCGGCGACTACCCCAACCTCGCCACGCACGTCGAGGACGACATCAAGAAGATGAGCTACTCGGGCGAGGAGGTGGACCCGGGCCTGTACATCTTCCCGAACTACAACCGCTTCTACGGCGAGGTCACGGGCGGCACCTACTACGGTCCGGCGTTCTGGATCCAGAAGCGCGTGCTCGAGGACGCCGGCTGGCCGGACCTCAGCAACATGACGCTCGACCGCTACTTCGAGCTCATCGCGAGCTACAAGGCGAAGAACCCCCAGACCGACGGCGTGCCGACCGTCGGCTTCGAGGTCCTGGCGTCGACCGGCCGTGAGTGGGGCATGACCAACCCGCCGGCGCTGCTGGCCGGCTCGCCGAACAACGGTGGCGTCGTCGTCGACGACGACGACCACGCGGAGATCTACGCCGACAAGGACATCGCCAAGGACTTCTACCAGGTCCTCAACGAGCAGTACGACGCCGGTCTCGTCGACCGGGAGTCCTTCACCCTGACGTTCGACCAGTACACGGCGAAGCTGGCCACGGGCGCCGTCCTCGGCATGCACGACCAGGGCTGGAACTTCCAGACCGCCACCGACTCGCTGCGGAGCGCCGGCAAGGACGAGTACACCTACGTGCCGCTCATGCCGGTCTACGACGGGGCGGAGCCCTGGTACGCCGACCGCCCCGTGATGAACACCAACCAGGGGTTCGGCATCTCCGTCTCGAGCAAGCAGCCGGAGAAGGCCATGAAGTTCCTCGACCTGATGCTCAGCGAGCCCTGGCAGAAGGTGCTGTCCTGGGGCGTCGAGGGCGAGGACTACCAGGTCGGCGAGGACGGCATGTTCACGCGCACCGAGGAGCAGCGAGCCAACGCCCGCGACCTGACCTGGCGTGCGTCCAACCGTCTCGAGGCGCTGCTCGATGTGCTCCCCAAGCACAACGGCCAGTTCTCCGACGGCAACGCGTACAGCCCGGACGACCAGCCCGCCGAGTTCTTCGCGACGCTGACCGACTACGACCGGGGCGTCATGGAGCAGTACGGCAAGAAGACCTGGCTCGAGTTCATGAACCCGCAGCCGGAGAACCCGAAGTACTACCCGGCGTGGAACATCACGCTCTCCGACGAGGCCAACGAGGTCAACCAGCAGCTGACCGACGCAGGCGTCCAGAACCTGCCGAAGATCATCGCCGGTGACCCTGCCGACTTCGAGGCGAGCTGGAAGGCCTACGTCGACACGATCAAGAAGATCGACGTCGAGGTGTACGAGGACGCCATCAACGCCGGCATCCAGGACCGTCTGGAGAACTGGTAACAGTCCGCGAGGACGCGTGGCGGGGGGCGTGCGCCGCCCGCCACGCGTCCTCGACGACGACCCACTGCTCGGCGACGACGAGGTTGGACAGATGACGGACACCACGGTCACCACGCTTGTGGCCGCCACCGGGCTCGAACCGGCCCCGGAGCCCGTGAGCGGCTCGCGTGCTCCGCGCCGCAGGGCCCGGACGCGAGCGCCGAAGGAGCCCCGACGCAAGATCACCTGGGACAGGATCAAGGCGCAGCGGGTCCTGCTCCTGATGGCCGTCCCGCTGCTGATGTACCAGATCCTCTTCAAGTACGTCCCGGTCTACGGCTGGGCGATCGCCTTCCAGGACTACAAGCCGGGTCGCGGCAGCATCTGGAACCAGGAGTGGGTCGGCTTCGAGAACTTCGTCGACCTGTTCACCGGTGTCAACGGTGAACGGTTCCGCCGGGTCGTGATCAACACGGTGGGGCAGTCGGTCCTGACCCTCGTCGTCGGGACCCTGGGCGCCATCGTCCTGGCGCTGCTGCTGAACGAGGTCAAGAACGCCCCGTTCAAGCGGGTGATGCAGAACATCACGTACATGCCCCACTTCCTCAGCTGGGTCATCGTGGCGAGCCTGGCGTCGGTCGCGCTCTCGCTGCCCTCCTCCGGCGGCTTCATCAACCAGGCCCTCCTGAGCGTGGGCCTCGTCCAGGAACCGGTCCTGTTCCTGACCGAGCCGAACCACTTCTGGGGCATCGTCGCCGGGACGAGCCTGTGGAAGGAGCTGGGCTGGAACACGATCCTCTACCTGGCCGCGATCACCGCGATCGACCCGAGCCTGTACGAGGCCGCCGAGGTCGACGGAGCGGGCCGCTACCGCAAGATGTTCCACATCACGCTGCCGGGGATCAGGCCCACGATCGTCGTGCTCCTCATCATCAACGCCGGCTGGATCCTGTCCACGAACTTCGAGCTGCCGTACTTCCTCGGCAACGGCCTGATCTCCGAGCGGGCCGAGACGATCGACGTCTTCGTGCTGCGCTACGGCTACCAGCTGGGCAACTACGACCTCGCCGTCGTCGCGGGCATCTTCAAGACCCTCGTCGCCATCATCCTGGTGGGCTCGGCGAACTGGGCGGCCAAGCGCCTCAACCAAGAGACCCTGGTCTAGGAGGACTTCATGTCAAGCACCACTGCCGCGAAGCCTCTGGCACGGCATGCGCCACGGAGCAGGTCACCGCGTCGCAGGTGGACGGCCGAGCGGGTCATCTTCACGACGCTGAACACCACGTTCCTCGTGGCGCTCGCGACGCTCATGATCTACCCGCTGCTGAACACCCTCGCCATCTCCCTGAACGACGGCATGGACGCCGTCCGGGGCGGGATCGGCATCTGGCCCCGGGTCTTCTCGCTGAAGAACTACGAGGTCGTGCTCAACATGAACACGATCTACCAGGCGTTCTTCATGAGCGTCCTCAAGACGGTCGTCGTGGTGGTGACGAACCTGTTCTTCACCTCGATGCTCGCCTACGCGCTCAGCCGCAAGGAGTTCATCTTCCGGCGCCCGATCACCCTGGTCTTCGTGCTGACGCTGTACTTCGACGCGGGGCTGATCCCGAACTACCTGCTCATCAAGGACCTGGGCATGCTGAACAGCTTCCAGGCCTACTGGGTGCCCGTGATCATCAGCGCGTTCAACCTGATCATCCTGCGCACGTACATGAAGTCGATCCCCGAGGAGATCACCGAGTCGGCACGGGTCGACGGCGCGGGCGAGTTCCGCACGTGGTGGCAGATCATCATGCCGCTGTGCAAGCCCGCGCTGGCCGTGGTGGGTCTGTTCGTCGCCGTCGGCAGCTGGAACGCGTGGCTGGACACCCTGCTGTACAACTCGGGCGACCAGGCGTTGTCCACCCTGCAGTACGAGCTGCAGAAGCTGCTCGCGAGCTCGATGAACGCCGGCGCGAACTCCGCCAACGTCGCGGGCAACGCGGCATCGGTGGGGAGCGGCGGGCAGCTCACCACACCGATCGCGCTGCGGTCGGCGATCACCATGGTGGCGGCCGTCCCGATCCTGCTCGTCTACCCGTTCCTGCAGAAGCACTTCGTGTCCGGTCTCATGATCGGCTCCGTGAAGGGCTGAGTGACGCGTCGGCCTCCCGCCCGCCGCGGGAGGCCGACGCCGTCCTCGTCGCCCGTCACGCCGCACCCCGAGAGGCACCGACCATCTTCCGTTTCAACCCCGCGTCGCGGCTGTGGCGCGTCCTCGACTCGCTCGGCACCGTCATCGTGATCAGCCTGTTCTGGCTCGTGAGCCTCGGACTCGTCGTGACGGCGGGAGCGGGAACGGTCGTCGCCTACGAGATCTGCCGCCGGTACGTCCTCGGCAAGGACGCGGGCCTGCGGGCCGTCGGCGCGTCGGCCTGGCGGCAGAGCTGGAAGCAGGCGACCGTCGTCGGCCTGCTGGCCGTCCCGGTCGCGGCCCTCGGCATCGTCACGCTCTCCTACCTGCCCACGCTCGGGCTCGCCGAGGTGCTGGTGCCGCTCCTGGTCGTCGGACTCTTCCTCCTGCTCCTGGTGTTCTGGTGCCTCCCGCTCGTCGCGCGCTTCACCAACCCCACCTGGCGCCAGGTGCGCAACGGGCTCACCCTGGGGCTCACGACGCCGAGCCTGACGTTCCTGCTCGCGATCGCCCTGGTCCTCGGGGGCGTCGCCCTCTGGAACGTCCCGATCGCGGTTCTCGTGGTACCCGGAGTGATCCTCGTGTGGTGGTGCTACCTGCTCGAGCGGTTCTTCGTCGCCCGCGGGTACGTGCTTCCGGAGCCGGAGGAGGCGGAGGTCTGACGCTCCGCCGCCCTGCACCACCACACCGCTCCCGCGACTCACGAAAGGCGCTGCCGTGACCCTCCTGCACGTCGCCGTCACCGGCTCCGACCTGGCTGACGGGTCGGCCGAGGCCCCGTTCCGGACGATCAACCGGGCCGCTGCGGCTGCCCTGCCGGGCGACACCGTCGCGGTGCACGCGGGCGTGTACCGCGAGTGGGTGGACCCACCCCGCGGGGGCACGGTCGACGCGCCGATCACCTACCAGGCCGCGGTGGGGTCGGACGGGCTCTTCGAGCCGGTCACGATCTCCGGTGCCGAGGTGGTCACCGACTGGCGTCCGCACCCCGGCGCCGAGGGTCGCGTCTGGGTCACGGAGGTGCCGAACGCCCTGTTCGGGGAGCGCAACCCGTACGCCGAGCGCATCGGTGGCGACTGGTTCTTCGACCGGGTCAACACCTGGCACACGGGTGAGGTGTACCTCGACGGCACGTCGATGTACGAGTCGCTGACGCTCGGCGGAGTCGAGCACCCCGAGGTCACCCCCGACTCGTTCGACCCGGAGGGCTCGCTGCTGACCTGGTACTGCGAGGTGGGCGACGGCGTCACGACGATCTGGGCGAACTTCGGGGGTGCCGACCCGGCTGCGCACGAGGTCGAGATCAACGCGCGCACCTTCGTCTTCTGGCCCTCGGAGACGGGCATCGACCACATCACCGTGCGCGGGTTCACCCTGACGAAGGCCGCCACGCAGTGGGCCCCGCCCACCGCGCTGCAGGAGGGCCTGATCGGCCCGCACTGGTCGAAGGGGTGGGTGATCGAGGACAACACGATCACCGACTCGAAGAACGTCGGCGTCTCGCTCGGCAAGGAGGCCAGCACCGGGCAGAACGAGGCGGCTGCGGGTCCGGACGGCGCCAAGGGCGGCACGCAGCGCGAGCGCGAGGTGATCCAGCGGGCGCTCGCCCTGGGCGGGCCCGGCGCAGGCGAGCCGCACCCGTGGCACCGGGACCACGTCGGCTCCCACATCGTGCGCCGCAACACGATCCGCGACTGCGAGCAGGCCGGCGTCGTCGGGCACCTGGGGGCGGCGTTCTCCACCATCGCCGACAACCACATCTCGCGCATCCACGTGAAGCGGCAGTGGCACGGCGCCGAGGTGGCCGGGATCAAGCTGCACGCCGCCATCGACACCGTGATCAGTGGGAACACGATCCACCACACGCACCGCGCGCTGTGGCTCGACTGGCAGGCGCAGGGCACCCAGGTGCGGCGGAACGTCTTCTACGCCTCGACCGCCGAGGACTTCATGGTCGAGGTCTGCCACGGCCCGTACCTCGTCGACTCGAACCTGTTCCTGTCCCCGTGGTCGGTCAAGGACATGTCCACCGGCGGCGCGTACGTGCACAACTACGTCGCGGGGCGCATCGCGACCTGCACCGAGCACCAGCGGTACACCCCGTACCACCTCCCGCACTCGACGGCCGTCTACGGCGTCTCGAACATCGTCGGCGGCGACAACCGGTTCTACAACAACCTCTTCGTCGGTGACCGCGCCACGGGCGAGCACACCGGGTCGGACGCGCCGGCGGAACCGGCGCTCGCCAGCTTCTGGTCCGGCGCGATCGACATGGACGGCGTGCCCGGCCAGGCGACCTTCGTGCCGACTCCCGTGGGCACGTCGCAGTACGACGCCTACCCGACGGCGCAGGAGTACCCGAACGAGCGCGGCAGCGACCTGGCCGGGTCACGGCTCCCGGTCTGGATCGAGGGCAACCTCTACGCGGAGGGCGCCGAGCCGTTCCGCGCGGAGCCCACGGCGCTGGTGAGGGGCGCGTCACCGGTGCGTGTTGCGGTGCTCGACGCCGAAGCGGGGACGGTGCGCGTGGAGATCGACGACGCGACCGACATCGACGTCGTCGCCCCCGTCACGACAGCACGCCTCGGGACGAGCTACCAGGCCGAGATGCCCTACACCGGTCCCGACGGGTCGGACCTGGACCTGACCGCCGACATCGTCGGGATACCGCGGGACCGGGTCGTGCCCGGGCCGTTCGCCGCTTCGGCACCCGTGACTCGGATCCTCGCCGCACCGGGACCGGCTGGTCGGCCGTAGGCGTTCGGCGGGCCGCTCGTCGTCGTGTCACGGTGGACCGCGCAGCCCGGCTCGCGCCCGGCCTCGGCAGGTGCGCACCGCCGCGCGCGGGCCGGGACTCCGCGTCGGCGGTGCGCGCCAGGGGGCGGGGGTGTCAGTGGTGGGCCGCGCGGCGGTCCCAGCGGGCGGCGAGGGTGTACAGGCCGCTCGCGGCGGCGAGGACGCCGCCGAAGCGCACGGCCGCGCCGGGCCACGACGTCCAGAGGGCTTCGCTCGACGCGACGAGCGTCACGAGCAGCACCACGGTGAAGAGGGTGACCGCCCCGAGGGCGGTCGTGCGCGGGTTCGTCATCGTCGACCGTCCTGCTCCTGCCGGCGTCGGTGCCGGTGCCCGCCGACGGCGGTGTCGGCTCGCCCAGCATGCGGTACGACGAGACGTCCGTCTCCCGGAAGCGTGTGTCCGCCCGCCGGGAAGAGGGCGTCAGTCGTCCCAGGTGGGGGGTCCGGCGGACCGGTCCATGACGAGGCGGACCGGCTGCGGGTCGCTCGCGTCGTGCTCGACGGGGGAGCGGCAGGCCGCGGGGAACGAGACACCCTCGGGGGCGCCCCCGGCATCGCCGTCCCTTCGCCGCTCACCGAGCACGTGGCCGGGCAGCGGTCCGGTGCGGCGGCCGGGTCGTCGGACCGGGTGGCAGGGCGCCACCCGGGATCGAGCCGGCGGTTCCGATGGTGGGTCAGGCGTCGCCGACCGCGCCTCACGACGCGGACGTCGCCGCGCAGGTCACCGGGCCGTCGACGGGAGCGGGGCCTGTCCCGAGGAAGCCGAGCACCGTCCGGCCGCCCGTCGGGAGGGCGCCGTTCCAGTCCGCGTTGCGGACCGTGACCGTCGAGCCGGAGGTCGTCGCCGACCCGGACCACAGCTGCGTGACCGCGCCGCCCTCCGGGAGCGTGAACGTCGTCGACCAGCGCCGGATCTCCGTCGTCGCCGTGACCTCGACCGACGCCTGGTACCCGCCGGGCCAGGTGCCGCCGACCGTGAGCGTCGCGCGGCACGACGACGGCGGCGGAAGCGTCGGGGTGCTGGTGGGCGTGGGCGTGGGGCTCGTCGTCGGCGTGGGCGACACCGTCGGCGTCGGCGTGGGCGTCGGTGCCGGGCCGCCGAGGGGCAGGTCGCGCAGGAACGCCGTGAGCTGCCCCGCGATCACCTCGTGGTCGCGCACGGACGGGTGCCAGTGGCAGCCGCCGTAGTCGAGGCCCTCGTTGCCGTAGTACCAGTACACGACGCGGCCGTCGCCGTCGGCCCGGCGCTCGTCGACCACGCGCTGCGCGAGGTCCGGCAGGTCGGTGCCGGTGTGGACGTAGGTGGCGCTGACGACGAGGTACGTGTCCGGCCCGTACCGCTCCCGCAGCGTGTCGAGGAAGCCGTGGTACGCCGCGACCCACGCCTCGCGCAGCGCGGCCGGCGTCGCCCACGCCTCGCCGCTGCCGAGCGCCGTCGAGAAGTCGTTGATCCCGAGCCCGACGACGACGGCGTCCGGGTCCCACGACGCGGGGCGGTCCCACACGTCGCCCGCGACGCCGGGAAGGGCGCGGTCGTAGTAGGTGCGGTAGCTCGTGCCGGGCTCGCCGCCCGCGTAGTTGCGCACCATGCCGCGCCCCGAGAACGCGTCGATCTGGTAGTCCGCGCCGAGCGCACGGGCCGTGAGGGCACCGAAGGCGAGGTCGGCGTTCGTCGTGCGGGTGACCTGCTCGCCCGTGCACTCGCGGCTCGTCGAGGTGTTGCCGTAGCCCGCGGTGTACGAGTCGCCGACGAACTCGAGCTGCAGGTCGCGCGCGGGCGGCGCGGACAGGATCTCGCTGCCGTCGACGGGGACGAACCCGCCGAACGTGCTCGTCGCCCACGGCACCTCGCTGCGCTTCACGACGCGCACGGTGTGCTCGCCGGGCGCGAGACCCTGCACGCGGTACGTCGTGCTGCCCGGCGTGACGAGCGTCGCGACGGTCCGCCCGTCGACCGCGACGTCGTAGTCGCCCGTCGCGTCGTCGAGCACGACCCCGACGCCCGTGCCGCGGAACCGGCCCTCGAAGTAGACGCCGGGCCAGGCGTGCTGCCACGTGGACCCGGCGTCGACGACGCGGCCCGCGGTGTGGACGGTGCGCGCCAGCCCGTCCGGCGCGGCGGACGCCGCGACCGGGAGCACGGCCACGCAGGCCAGGACGGTGAGCGTGAGGGTGGCACGCAGTCGTCGCACGCCGGGTCCCTTCGTCGGTCGGAGCCGGCCGGACGGCGACGGCGCGTCCTTGGTACCGCCCGCGCGCGCCGGCGCCCACCCGGTGAAGCGATTCGACGACCTCCTGCCGCAGCGGCGGCGGCGGTGAAGCGATGCGCCGGACGAGCGGAGCCCCGACCGCGTTCGCTGCGGTCGGGGCTCCGGGGACTGCTCGGGGTCAGGCGACCGGGACGAGCACCTCGACGTTCTTCGTGGCGGCGCCGTTGACCTTCGCCGCGCCGTCGTACACGGCAGTCAGCCGGTGGGTGCCGGGCGCGAGGTCGACGGCCACGACACCGGTGCCGCTCGAGGCCAGCGTGCCGGACGCGATGACGACGCCCCCGTCGAGCAGGCGGTAGGTGCCGCTGACGGCGGTGTTCGCGGGCGCCTTCACGGTGATGGTCGCGGTGACGTCACCGGGCGCCGGCGTCTCGGGCAGCGGGTTGACTCGCAGCTGCACCTGCGGGAGGACGTGGGCGACGGCGGGCGGGGCGGGGACCGGCTGCTTCGGTGCGGCGGCTGCGCTGCCCGCGGTCGCGAGCCCCAGGGCGGCGGTGACGGAGAGGACGACGGCGATGCGACGGGTGGAGCTCATGAGCTTCTCCTGCGTGACGGTGACGCGGACCGGGCGGCCCACACCTCTCTTCGGACACCCGAGCGGGTTGCGTAGCGGCGGCGCGGCGGGTTCACCCGCCCGGCACTGCGCCGGTGGCGCGCTCCGCACGGCGGGTGGCGCGGAGGGCCTCGCCGCGCACCTACGCTGTGCGGCGATGATCACTCGTGCCGAAGGGGCGTACCTGGGCGCCCTCCGGGCCTTCCAGAACCCGATGCTCGACCTGCTCCACAAGCGGCACGCCCCGCTCGTCGTGGCGCTGCTGTCCTCGGTGTTCACCGCCGAGCGCCCCACGGTTCCCGTCGCCGACGCGCACACCGAGATCGGCGACGCCCTGGACCAGCTGCGAGCCGCCGGGTACGAGGACGGGCTGCCCGTGGGTCCGGCGCGGGACCTGTGCCGCCAGTGGGCGGACGCCGGGTGGCTCGTGCGGCAGGTGCTCGACGACGACGTCGAGGCCTACCGCCTGTCCGCGCACGCCGTCGGCGCGCTGGAGGTCGCCGGCCGGGCGGGCGGCACGGGCGCGCGCGTGTCGAAGTCCCGCGTCCGCACGCTCCTGGAGGCGGTCGACCGGCTCGCGCAGGACGCCGACCCCGACGTGATGGTCCGGGTCGCACGGCTCGACGCGCAGGTCCGCGAGCTGCAGGCGGAGCTCGAGCGGCTCGAGCGCACCGGGACGGTCGACGAGGTCGACGAGGAGGAGCTCCTCGAGGAGGCCGAGAACGTCCTCCACCTCGTGCGTGAGCTGCCGGGCGACTTCGCGCGCGTCGCCGAGTCCATCAAGGCCATGCAGCGCGACGTCGTGACCGCGCTGCGGCAGGACGAGCGCCCCACGGGCGACGTGCTGCGCGAGTACCTGGAGCGCGGCGAGCACGTCATGGAGTCCACCGCGGAGGGCCGTGCGTTCGCCGGCGCGCTGCGGCTCATCGGCGACCCGCACCGGCTCGACGGGCTCTCGACGCAGCTCGGGCTCGTCCTGCGGCACCGCTTCACGCGCCGGCTCACGCCGCAGCAGCGCACCGACCTGCGCGAGGTCGGCCGGCGGATCGAGCAGGGCCTCGACCAGGTGTTCACGGCGCAGCGCGAGGCGTCGTACGTCATCACGACGCAGGTCCGCAACCACGACCCGCTGCGCGACCGGCAGGTCGACGACCTGCTGCGCGACGTCATGACCGGCCTCCAGTCGTGGATGCCGCTCGCGCGTCGCGGGCAGGCCGTCGAGCCCCTGCGCCGCCTCCCGGTCGCCGAGGTCGAGCACCTGCGGCAGTCCGCGGGCGACCTGCGACCGCCCGAGCCGCCCGCGCCGCTGGCGGCCTGGGACGACGACGACCTCGGTGCGGACGACCACGAGGTGCGGGCGTGGGGCGGCCCGCACTACGCCGAGCTGCACGACCACCTGCGCACGTTCGCGCCCGACGAGCCCGTCGACGTCGCGGCGGCCTTCCAGGCGGCACCTGCGCCGCTGCGACGGCCGGTGGACCTGCTCGGGCTGCTGGAGATCGCCGACCAGCTCGGGATGACCGAGACGGGCGAGCTCGCGTACGTCGACGCGGTCCGGCCGGACGGCACCCGCCGCCGGTTCGCTTTCGGCGGCGTGACGACACGGACGAAGGACGAGGACGATGCCTGAGACGACCGCCGACGTGACGGCCGCCGACGTGACGGCCGACGACGTGACGGCCGACGACGTGACGGCCGACGACGTGACGGCTGACGACGTGACGGCCGCCGACGACGTGGCCGCCGACGAGGGGGAGCGCGGCGGCTTCATCGCGCCCGTGCCCATGGAGGAGGACCCCGCCGAGCTGTTCGCGGGGGACACGGGCACGCTCGACGCCGACGTGCGCCGCGTGCTCGTCAGGCTGCTGCAGCGCCGCTACCTGCTCGCCGAGCGCAGCCCCGCCCAGTGGCGCACCCTCCTGGAGAACCAGCAGGTCGTCGAGTCGCGGCTGCACGACCTGTTCGTGCACCTCGTCGTCGACCACGACCGCGGCATCGCCTACAAGAGGCAGGTGCGGTCCGCCGAGCTCGACGTCCCGGTGCTGCTGCGCGACGACGCGTACTCGCGCGCCGAGACCCTCGTCCTGGTGCACCTGCGGACCGTCTACCAGCGCGAGCGCGGCGCGGGGGAGGCGTCGGTGCGCGTCGACGTGGAGGAGCTCGAGCAGACCGCGCTCACCTACTTCGACGCCGACGACACCAACGTCGCCGGGCAGCAGCGCGAGATCCGCGGCGCGGTCGCGCGGCTCGCGAAGGAAGGGCTCATCGAGGAGGAGTCGGAGGGCCGCTACCGCGTGACGCCGCTCGTCGAGGTCGTGCTGAGCAACGAGCGGCTCGTCGAGCTGCGCGGGTGGCTGCGCGAGCAGGCGGACCGCCGCGCCGCAGGCCCCGACGACGGCCCGGGCGCCGACCACGAGACGGCCGACGCCGAGGAGGTCGCACGATGACGATGGTCGACTCGCTGTTCGGGCTCATCCCGGCGGCGTCCACCGGGCAGCAGTGGGTCGCGCGCGACCTGCAGCTCGTCAACTGGGGCGGCTACGACGGTCACCACCGGGTGCGCCTGGCGTCCACCGCGACGCTGCTGTCGGGCGGCTCCGGCTCGGGCAAGTCCACGCTCATGGACGCCTACATCGCGCTGCTCATGCCGCACACGACGCCGTTCAACGGCGCGTCGAACGGCGGGGTCGTCGGGCGGCCGCGCGGCAAGGACCAGCGCAACGTGCTGTCCTACGCGCGCGGCAAGCTCGACGAGTCGCGCACCGAGGACGGCACCCGCCAGCGCGTGCTGCGCGGCGACGGGCAGGACACGTGGTCGGCCATCGCGATGACGTGGACGGACCAGTCCGGCACCGAGCTGACGGCGGTGCGCGCCTGGTACGTGCCGTCGGCCGCGCGCACGCTCGAGGACGTCACGGCCGTGCGCGCGACCGTCGACGGCGCGTTCGACCTGCGCGAGCTCGAGCACGCCGCGAGCCAGCGCCTCGCGCGCGCCGCCGTGACCGCCGCGGGCCTGACGTGCTTCGACACCGACCGCGACTTCACCGCGCGGCTGCACTCGTCGCTCGGGATCGGTGCCGCGGGCGACGGCAACCGGGCGGTTGCGCTGCTCGGCCGCATCCAGGCGGGGCAGCAGATCACGACGGTCGACGCCCTCTACAAGGCGATGGTGCTCGAGGAGCCGGACACGTTCGCGACCGCCGACGCGGTCGTCGAGCAGTTCGACAAGCTCACCGGGACGCGCGAGCAGATGATCACCGCGCGCCAGCAGGTCAAGGCGCTCGAGCCGATCCGCGAGCTGCGCGCGACCGTCGAGGCGGGGCACGAGCGGCTGCGGGTCATCGACCGGATCGGCTCGTTCGCCGACGGCACGTCGCCCGCCGCGCTGTGGCGGCACGAGCGCCGCCTCGGCCTGCTGCGCGACGTCGAGGAGGACCTGCAGCACCGCCACCAGCAGGCGCAGCGCCGCACCGCCGAGACCGCGGCACGGGTCAGTGCCGCGCGCGCCGAGCTCGACGGCGTCAAGGAGGCGCTGTGGTCCTCGGGCGGCGACCGGCTCGCGACCGCGCAGCGCGAGCTCGCGGCGACCCGCGTCCGCCGCGACGACGCCGCCCGCGCCCGGGCCCGCCTCGACGACGTCCTGCGCCCGCTGGGGGTGCGCGTCGGCAGCGAGGCGGACCTCGCCGCGCTCGTCGCCCGCTCGCAGGCCGCGCTGCACGACGCCGACACGAAGGCCGCGGCACGGCAGGCGCTGTTCGACGCGATGCAGGCGAAGAAGGAGGCCGGGGCCGACGTCGCGGAGCTGCGCGCGGAGCGCGCCGCCGTCGCGAGCCGTCGCGACAACATCCCCGGCGACCTGCACGCCGCGCGCGCGGCGCTCGCGCAGGCGGCGGGCCTGAGCACGGACGAGCTGCCGTTCGTCGCCGAGCTCATCGAGGTCCGCACCGAGCACGAGCCGTGGCGGGACGCGTTCAACCTCGCGCTGGGCGGGTTCGCGACGCGCATCCTGCTCGACGTCGCGCACCTGGCCGCGTTCCGGCGCGCGATCGACGCCGTGCCCCTCGCGCGCCGGATCCGGTTCGAGGGCGTCCCGACGGGCATCCGCGACGACATCGGCCTCGACGTGCGGACGCTGCCCGGGCGGCTCGACTACCGCAGCGGCCCGTTCACGGGCTGGCTGCGCAGCGAGCTGTCGCGCCGCTTCTCCTACGTGTGCGTCGACACCCCGGGCGAGCTCTCTCAGCACGCCAAGGCGCTCACGCGCAGCGGCCAGGTGTCCGAGGGCACGCAGGGCGCGCACGGCGGGCAGGGGTTCGCGAACCTGCTCGGGTTCACCAACACGCGCCGGCTCGCGCACCTCGACGAGCAGATCGCGCGCGCCGAGCGCCGCCGCGCGCTCGCGGAGGACCGGGTCGTGGACGCCGAGCGGGACCTCGACCGGCACGAGGAGCAGCTCGCGGCGCACCGCGCGCTCGCCGACGTCTCGTGGGACCAGGTCGACGTCGCCGCGGCGGACGCCGAGCTGGCCCGCTGGGAGCAGGTCGTCACCGACCTGTCGTCGGGCAACCCGGAGGTCACGCGCCTGCAGGACCGCGCGCGCGAGCTCGAGCAGACCATCCAGCGCCTCACGGAGGACCTCGGCCGCACCAAGGGCGACGCCGAGGCGCTCGCCGCGCGCTGGTCGGCGGTCACCGACGAGGTCGACGAGGCGCAGCGCGCGCTCGACGACGCGCAGGACGCGGGCACGACCGTCGGCGCCGGCGAGCGCACCTACCTCGACGGCCTGCTCGGCCAGGACGCCGCGGTGCCCGGCGCGGGCGAGCCGGCGGCGGCGCTGGCCGAGTTCGACGGCGTCCTGGCCCGTGCCGGCGAGGTGCTCGCGGCCGCGCGGCTCGCCGCGCAGCAGACCGTGGCCACGGCCCGCGACGCGCTGCGCCGCACGTTCGAGACGTTCGTCGAGCGCTGGCCCGACCCCGACCTCGGCACCGACCCGGACGAGTCGTACGGCGACTTCGCGCGCGTCCTGGCCGACCTGGAGACGAGCGGCCTGCACGAGCTCGAGGCCGACTGGCGCCGGAGCCTCCTGCGGCTGTCCGGCAACGACCTCACCGACCTGCACCACGCGCTGAGCCGGTCCGTGCGGGAGATCAAGGAGCGCATCCAGCCGGTCAACGACATCCTGGCCGACCTGCCGTTCGCCGACGACGACCACCGGCTGCGGATCGACGCGCGCGACACGCAGTCGACCGTCGTCGCCCGCTTCCGCAAGGAGCTGCGCGACCTGCGGGAGGTCCTCGCCACGGACGCGACGGACGCCGAGCGCGAGCGGCGGTACGTGCGCATGGCCAAGGTCATCGACCGGATCCGCCGCACCTCGCCGGATTTCGCCGACCTCGTCGACGTGCGCCGCCACGTGCGGCTGTCCGCCGAGAAGGTGGACCTCGAGGGCAACCACGTCGCGCTGTACGACCACATCGGCGAGAAGTCCGGCGGCGAGTCGCAGGAGCTCGTCGCGTTCATCGTCGGTGCCGCGCTGCGCTACCAGCTCGGCGACGCCGGCGCGGAGCGACCCCGGTACGCGCCGGTGTTCCTCGACGAGGCCCTCATCAAGGCCGACGCGCGGTTCACGGGCCGCGCGATCGGGGCGTGGCGCGGGCTCGGCTTCCAGCTGGTGATCGGTGCGCCCAACGACAAGTTCAGCGCCCTCGAGCCGCACGTCGACGTCAAGTACGTCGTCCTCAAGGACGCGTCGGGCCGCTCCCGCACGAAGCCGATCGCGGGGGTCGCGGCGCCGTCCTGACGTCGGCCCGTGGCGCCCGTCACAGCGCGGCGGCGCGGTGCACGGGACCAAGGTCCCGGTCGTCGCGGGAGGTCGGGGCGAAGTGGAGGGTGCGTCACCCGTTCGGCGCGCCGGGTCGCTTCCTCGGACGTCCCCGGCACGGCACGGTCGGCACGTTGCGCGCCGCGCAGCACCGACCGCGAGGGGTGGACGTGCGCATCGCTGTGACGCCGACGGCCGAGGAGAGGACGTTCGGGGCCGAGGAGATCATCGTCTCCAAGACCGACCTGCAGGGCCGCATCACCTATGCCAACGACGTGTTCGTCCGCGTGAGCGGGTACCCGCGCGCCGAGCTCGCGGGCCGGCCGCACTCCCTCATCCGGCACCCCGACATGCCGCGCGCGATCTTCCGGACGCTGTGGCAGACCGTGCAGGGTGGCCAGGAGATCTTCGCCTACGTGAAGAACCTGGCGGCCGACGGCGCCTTCTACTGGGTGCTCGCGCACGTCACGCCCTCGACGGACGTGCACGGCGCGGCCGTCGGCTACCACTCCAACCGGCGCCTGCCCGCTCCCGCCGCCGTGCGTGCGGTCGAGGACGTCTACCGCGTGCTGCTCGACGAGGAGCGCCGGCACGGCACCGGCAACGCCGCCGTCGACGCGTCGTCGGCGCTGCTCGCGGACCTGCTCGCGCGCGACGGCGTCACGTACGACGAGTGGGTGTGGGGCGTCGTGAACGGCCACGGGGGCCTGCGGTGAGGCGGGCACGCGACGCCGCCACGGCGCCCGTCCCGCTCGACGGCGGCGCGCTCGCGCCCGTCGTGGCGACGCTGCGCCGCGCCGCCGGGGGCGACCTCGAGGCACGCGTGCCCGAGCTGGCCGACCCCGCGCTCGCCGAGCTCGGGGACGGCCTCAACGCGCTGCTCGACGTCGTCGACGCGTTCGTCCGTGAGTCGGGCGCGGCGCTCACGGCGGCCGCCGAGGGACGGTTCCACCGCACGCTCGTCGAGCGGGGCATGCCGGGCGCCTACCGGGACGGCGCCCGCCGGATCAACGCCGCGCGCGACGCCATGCGCGACGCCGCCGCGGCGGCCCAGGAGCAGGAGCGCGTGCGCACGGAGATCGGGACGCAGGCGGTGGAGGTCTCGCAGCACGTCGCGGCCGCGTCCACCGAGCTCGGGGCGTCCGCGGGGTCCCTGCGCCACTCAGTGCGCGAGGGCGTCGACGAGCTGGCCTCCACGGTCGAGCTCGTGGGCCGGCTGCGTGAGGCGTCGGCCACGATCGGCGCGGCGGTCACGCTCATCCAGGACGTGTCCGCACGGACCCGCCTGCTCGCGCTCAACGCGACGATCGAGGCCGCGCGGGCGGGTGACCGGGGCCGCGCCTTCGCGGTCGTCGCGGGCGAGGTGCGCTCGCTGTCGGACCGGGTCGCGAGCTCCTCCGCCGACATCGCCGACCAGGTCGCGCACGCGCAGGAGGCGTCCCGCGCGGTCGACGCGTCGATCGGGCGCGTCGCGACGCTCATCGCGGAGATCGACACGGCTGCGGCGGGCGTCGCCGACGCCGCGGGCCACGACGAGGGCGGGCTCGCGCGGATGGCGGAGACGCTGCGCGCGGACATCGGGCGCTTCGCGCACTGACCTCGCGGCGCGGGCGTCCGTCTCAGGCCGGTCGGCGGAAGAGGGCCGCAACGAGGAAGTCGTGCGAGAACACGTCCTGCCCGTTCCCCGCGGCGCGCGGCATGGGGCCGCCCGCGACGAGCTCGAGGTCGGCGAACACGTCCTGCAGCTCCTGCAGCGTGTACCCGACGCCCTCGCCGAGCGCACCGGCGCGCAGCAGGGTCGCGTCGTCGTCGTCCGCCCCCATGCGCCCCGCCGCGAAGGTGCACAGGCCGAAGTAGCCGCCGGGGGCGAGCGACGCGGCGAGCGTGGCGCGGTAGCTGATGCGCCGGTGCGGGGCGAGGTGGTGGAAGCACCCCGAGTCGTAGACGAGGTCGAACGGCCCGCCGGGCACCGGCTCGCGCAGCACGTCCACGTCGACGTAGCGCAGGGTGCCCGCCCCGCCGAGCTCCCGGGCACGGGCGAGCGCCCCCGGTGCGATGTCGGCGCCGGTCACGGCGAGCCCGGCGTGCGCGAGCCAGCGGCTGTTGCGTCCCAGACCGCAGCCGACGTCGAGAGCGGTGCGCAGGTCGGGCAGCGGCAGGACCCCCTCGTCGTACCAGGAGACGAGGCTCGCGTCCGGGGCGTCCACGGCGAGCGGGTGGCCCGGCCGGGCGAGGACCTCGTCCCAGTGCGCAGCCGCCGCGCGGCTCGTCGCGTCCGCGCGCGCGTCGAACACGCCGTCCAGGAGGTCCAGCAGGTCCTCCACCGTCGCGACCCGCACCCGAACCACCCCACCCTCCGGCCGGTCCCACGCCGGCACGCGGGCACCGTAGCCCCTGGTCCGGGCGCGGTGGCGGGACCTACGGTGGGGGGCATGGCCCGTGGCGACGCACCGGCGTCCACCGTCGAGGAGTACCTCGACGCCCTGCCCGCGGCCGACGCGGCAGCGCTGCGCCGGGTCCGTGACGAGATCCTGGCGCTGGTGCCGGGCGGCGACCAGCGGATCTCCTACCAGGTGCCGTGCGTGACGTACCGCGACCGGCCGCTCGTGAGCCTGTCGCGCGCGCGGGACCACCTGAGCCTGCACCTGCAGAGCCCGCCGCTGGCCCGGGCGCTCGCGGGCACCGTGACCGACGTCCGCTGGTCGGGCGCGACCGCGCACTTCACCGCGGACGCCCCGCCGAGCCGCGCGACGCTCGAGCAGGTCGTGCGGGGCCGCATCGCCGAGGTGGACGCGCGGCTCGACGCGCGCAGCGCCGGGCGCGGCTGAGCCCCACGCCCATGGCGACGTGGCAGGACGTGCGCGCGGCCGTCGCCGCGCTGCCCGACACCACCGAGCCGGACCCGCGCCGGTGGCGCGCGCACGGCCGGTCGCTCGTCTGGGAACGCCCCCTGCGGCGCAGCGACCACGAGGCGCTCGGCGCCGACGCGTGGCCCGGCGACGTGCTCGGCCTGCGCACGCCGGACCTCGAGGCGAAGGACGTCCTGCTCGGCTCGGCGCCCGACGTGTACTTCACGACGCCGCACTTCGACGGCTACCCGGCCGTGCTCGTGCGGCTGGAGCGCCTGGCGCCCGACGAGCTCGCCGAGGTCGTCACCGAGACGTGGCTCGCGCTCGTGCCGAAGCGCACCGCTCGTGCCTGGCTGGACGCGCACCCGCCTGTCGACTGACCCGCGCCACCGGAGGGTCTCGCCGCGCGCCCCACGCCAGGCACACACCCGGGCACGACGACAGGGACCGAGTTCCCGCCCGCGCCTGCGGGAACCGTGGGAGCATCCACCGCGCGGCGTTGCCGGGCTGACCGGCCCTCCGTACGTTGGGCTCCGACCGGACCGGGAAGGTGCGCATGACCACGACCCAGCAGCACGCGCTGCGCGCACAGCTGTGGCGGCGCAAGCCCGTCACGCGCGCGACGCGCGAGTCGAGCGAGGGCCTGCAGCGCTCGCTCGGCACGTTCAGCCTCATGATGTTCGGCGTCGGTGCCACGGTCGGCACCGGCGTCTTCTTCGTCATGCACCAGGCCGTGCCGGACGCGGGGCCCGCGGTGCTCGTGTCCTTCCTGCTCGCGGGCATCGCCGCGGGACTGTCGGCGCTGTCGTACGCGGAGATGGCGTCCGCGGTGCCCGTCTCCGGGTCCACCTACTCCTACGCGTACGCGACCCTCGGCGAGGTCGTCGCCGTCGGCGTCGCCGCGTGCCTCCTGCTCGAGTACGGCGTCTCGACCGCCGCGGTCTCCGTCGGGTGGAGCGGCTACCTCAACCAGCTCCTCGACAACGTGCTCGGCGTCACCGTGCCGCACGTGCTGTCCGCCGGCCCGTTCGACGCCGACCCCGGCGTGATCAACCTCCCCGCGGTCGTGCTGGTCGCGATGTGCGCGGTGCTGCTGATCCGGGGCGCGAGCGAGTCCGCGCGCGCGAACGCCGTCATGGTCGTCGTCAAGCTCGCCGTCCTCGGCCTGTTCGTCGCCGTCGCGTTCACGGCCTTCGACGCGGACCGGTTCGCCGACTTCGCGCCCTACGGCGCCGCGGGGGTCACCGCCGCCGCGGGCACGATCTTCTTCACCTTCATCGGCCTGGACGCCGTGTCCACGGCCGGCGACGAGGTCCGCGACCCGCAGCGCTCGATGCCGCGCGCGATCCTCGGCGCCCTCGCGATCGTCACGACGATCTACCTGCTGGTGGCCGTCGCCGCGCTCGGCGCGCAGCCCTGGGAGCGGTTCGCCGACGCCGAGCAGGCCGAGGCCGGGCTGGCCCGTCTCCTGCAGGAGGTGCTCCAGCAGTCCTGGCCCGGCACGGTCCTGTCCGCCGGCGCGGTCGTCTCGATCTTCTCCGTGACGCTCGTGACCCTCTACGGCCAGACGCGCATCCTGTTCGCGATCGGGCGCGACGGGCTCCTGCCGCGTGCGTTCGCCCGCGTCGACCCGCGCACCCGCACGCCCGTCACCAACACCGTCATCGTGTCGTGCGTCGTCGGCCTGCTCGCGGGGTTCGTCCCGCTCGACGACCTGTGGGACCTCGTCTCGATCGGCACGCTCGTCGCCTTCATCGTCGTGTCCGTCGGCGTCATCGTCCTGCGCCGCTCGCGTCCCGACCTGCCGCGCGGCTTCCGCGTCCCGGGCTACCCCGTCACGCCCGTACTCGCGATCGCGGCCTGCCTCTACATCCTCGCCGGCCTGCCGTGGAAGACGTACGCGTGGTTCCTGCTCTGGCTGGCCGTCGCCCTCACGTTCTACCTCGTGTGGGGACGCCACCACTCGCTGCTCAACCGCGCCGTGAAGGCCGGCCTGCCCGTGGAAGGGGTGCACGACCGGTGACCATCGTCGTCGGCGCACAGCCGTTCGGAGACCCGCGCGCCGCGCTCGAGCTCGGCGCCAACCTCGCCCGGACCCTGCCCGAGCGCTCGGGCGTGTTCGTCCTCGTCGTCGCGACCGTCGTCCCGCCCGACGGCGGCCGTCACGGCAGCGACGCCGCGCTCGCGCACGCGCAGGACGTCGCCCGCGCCTGGGCCACGGAGCGAGCCGTCGGGATGCAGGTCGAGTTCGTCACCGTGCGCGCCCGGTCGGTGCCGCGCGCGCTCGCGGACGTCGCCGAGCGGCAGGACGCCACCGCGCTCGTCCTCGGCTCCTCGACCGCCGGCGCGCACGGCCACGTCGTCGTGGGCTCGACCGCGGACGTCCTGCTGCACACCTCGCGCGTGCCCGTCGCCGTCGCGCCGCGCGGCTACCAGGCCGTGTCCGTCGCGGGCGCCGGGCCGCTCGACGTCCCCGTGCACCGGCTCACCGTCGCGTTCGGCGGCACCCCGTCGGGCCGCGAGCCCGTGCGCTGGGCGCAGGCGCTCACGCGCGAGATCGACGTGCGGCTGCGCGTCGCGTCCTTCGGGGTGCGCGCCATGCCCATGTACCCGCCGGAGGTCGGCCTCGACATCGAGGCCGAGGTGTCCGAGCAGTGGCGCGAGCAGGTGTCCGCCGCGCAGCGCGACCTCGACCTGGGCCCCGACGTCGAGCTCGTGACGTCCGTCGGCACGAGCTGGGCCGACGCCATGGACCGCATCCCGTGGGAGCCCGGCGAGGTGCTCATCGCCGGGTCCTCGAGCGTCGGCGGGCTGCGCGCGGTGTTCCTGGGGTCCCGCGCCGCCAAGATCGTCCGGCACTCCCCGGTCCCGGTCCTCGTCGTCCCGCGGGGGAGCGACCCCCTGCCCTGACCCGGCGCCCTGACCCTGCGGCCCTGACCCTGCGGCCCGACCCTGCGCCCGGACGCGGCACCGCCCTGGCGCGCGCGTACAGTGCGGCGTGCCGGGCGCCGCTGCCCGGCCCCGTCCTCCCGGGGGCACCCATGGGTCGTGCGCGCAGGGCGACGGTCGTGCTCGCGCGCGCGGCCGTCTGCGCCGCCGCGGGCTGCGGCGGGTCCCCGTCCCCGGAGCCGCAGGAGTCGCCAGGGGGAGTCGTCGACGTGCTGGGCCTGTGGAGCGGCCCCGAGCTCGACGCCTTCCTCACCGTCGAGGGCCGGTGGGAGGACGCCACCGGGCACAGGCTGGACTGGCACGGGGCGCAGGACGTCGCGCGGGACCTCGCCAGACGTCTCGACGCGGGCGACCCGCCGGACGTCGCCGTGCTGCCGAACCCGGGCCTCCTGCACGACCTCGCCGACGACGGTGCCCTGCTGCCGCTCGAGCCCGTCGTCGGTGCGGACCGGCTCGCGCGCGACTACCCGGCGACGGGCGTGCCGCCCGAGACCTATCCCGACGTCGTGTCCCGACGGCTCGCGGACACCCTGGTGAGCGCGCCGACCGTGCGGTTCGGGGCGGGCGACGCGATGCCGTCCGTGGTGCAGCGCGCGTGGTGGCAGGCGATGCTCGCGTACGCCGAGGACCCGCGGACCCTCGACGCACGCCTCGCGCTGCTCACGACCACGGCAGCCGCCGCGCGCTGAGCGGACCCGGCAGGAACGGGCCGAGGCCCGGCAGTGCGGGGGGGAGCGCCGGTCCGACGCGAGGAGCCCGACCCGCACCGGCCTCCCGCCGTCGTCGCACACCACGGCGTCCCGGCCACCGGGGGCGTACTCCGCCGGGGAACCCACCGAGGCGGCCCCGGACACCGAGCCCGTCCGCGCACGGGCGCGCGGGACGAGAGGAGGCTGACGGTGAGGTCATCCCACCGGGGCGAGACGCGCCCTACGGCGCGTGGAGCGCGCGGACGGCGTCGATCGTGTCGGCCTGCGCGGCGGACTTGTCGTCGCGGTAGCGGACGACTCGCGCGAACCGCAGCGCGACACCGCCCGGGTAGCGCGTCGAGCGCTGGACGCCGTCGAACGCGATCTCGACGACCTGCTCCGGCCGGACGGTGACGGTCCAGCCGTCGTCGGAGACCTCCAGCTCGCGGAAGCGTTCCGTCTGCTGGGCCAGCATCTCGTCGGTCATGCCCTTGAACGTCTTGCCGAGCATGACGAACCCGCCGTGCCCGTCGCGCGCGCCGAGGTGGATGTTCGACAGCCACCCGCTGCGGCGGCCCGACCCGCGCTCGACGGCGAGCACGACGAGGTCCAGGGTGTGGCGCGGCTTGACCTTGACCCACGCGGCACCCCGGCGGCCCGCCTCGTAGGGGGCGTCCGCGGCCTTGACGACGACACCCTCCTGCCCGGCGGCGACGACGCGGGCGAACCAGTCCTGCGCGGCGTCCGGGTCGGCGGTGACGAGGCGGGTCACGGCGGCCGGTCCCACGGTGGCGTCGAGGACGGCGAGACGCTCGGTGAGCGGGGAGTCGAGCAGGTCGCGGCCATCGACGTGCAGGCAGTCGAAGAAGAACGGCGTGAGGCGCACCGCGGCGGCGACGTCGGCGTCCTTCGTCGCGCTGCGCGCGGCGGTGTCCTGGAACGGCACGGGCCGGCCGGTGTCGTCGACGACGAGGGCCTCGCCGTCGAGGACCAGGGTGCTCGCGGGCACCGCGCGGACCGCCTCGACGATCTCGGGCACGCGGGCCGTGATGTCGTCGAGGCTGCGCGTGTAGACGCGGACGTCGTCGGCGGTGCGGTGCACCTGGATCCGGATCCCGTCGAGCTTGGTGTCGACGACGACGGGACCGCCGCCGAGCCCTGCCACCGCGGTCGCGACGTCGGGTGCGGACTGCGCCAGCATGGGCCGGACCGGCCGGCCGACGGTGAGCGTGAACGCGGCCAGCGCCTCGAGGGCCGCCTGCGGGTCGGCGGCCCCGAGCGCGGCGACGGCGACGGGCTCCGTCGCGCCGGCGAGCATCGCGGCGCGCCGGACGGCGTCGGGCGGCACCCCGGCGGCCTCGGCGAGTGCGTCGAGCAGGAGCGCGTCGAGCGCGCCCTGCCGCAGCTCGCCGGACACGAGGCCCCGCAGCAGCGCCTGCTCCGGTCCCGTCGCGGCGGCGAACAGCTCGGCGGCGAGCCGGGACCGCTCGGTCGCGGAACCGGGCCCCTCGAGCTGCGCCATGTGCGCGAAGGCCGCGTCGACGGCCGCCACGGTGAGCGACGGCCCGGCCGCGGGGCCGGGCAGGGACGCGAGCGAGCGCCAGCCGAGGCCCGTGCGCCGCTGCCGCAGCTCGCCCGCGAGGTAGCGCGCGACGACGGGCACGTCCTCGGGCTCGGCGCGGCGCAGGACGTCGACGAGCAGCGCACGCTTGGCGAGGCGCGAGCGGGTCGCGGCCACGGCCGCGGAGGTGGCGGCGACGTCGGCGAGCAGCATGCGCCGCATCCTGCCGCGCGGCGCCGACACCGGCACGCGGACGGCGACACCGGTTGCGGACGCCGACACCGGCACGCGGACGCTGGCGCCGGCATGCGCACGCTGGCGCCGGCATGCGGACGCCGGCCCGCGCGCGCCGCCCCACTCGTCAGCCCGTCGGCGCGCTGCGCGTGGCACGCCTCGAGCGCGTCCGGCGCACGCCAGGCGCGCGTCCGGCGTCAGAGCGCCGGCAGCAGGGCGCGCGTCGAGGGCAGGCGCAGCTCGTGCAGGGCGTCGAGCAGGACGCGGTTGAACGCGACGGGGGCGTGCGAGTTGACGTCGTGGCCCGCGCGCCGGACGACGTGCAGGCGCGTGCCCGGGCGGGCGGTGAGGTAGCGGCGCTCGTCGAGGCGCAGGATGTCGCGGCGGCCGTTGACGACCCACACGGGCAGCCGCAGGCGGCGCAGGTCGGTCAGCGGCGAGTACCCGGCCATCGCGGTGAGCATGTCGGTGACCACGTGCCACGTGCCGCCGCCGATCCGCAGCGCGCGGGTCAGTGCGCCGGACGCGTCGCGGTACGCGCGCAGCGGCTTGCCCTTGATCTCCGTCGAGCAGCCCGCGAGCACGACGCCCGCGAGCTTGTGCTCGTGGCGGCCCGCGTACGCGAGGCTCGCGTACCCGCCGAGCGACAGCCCGACGAGCAGCGGCGGCACGGCGAACGTCGCGACGGCGTCGTCGATCGCGCGGATCGCGCCGTCGAGCGTGAACCGCTCGTGCGCGCGCGCACCGTGGCCGGGCAGGTCGAGCGCGATCGTCGGGTGGCCGGACCGGGTCAGCGCGTCCAGCTGGTGACGCCAGATCGCGGACGACGTGCGCGTGCCGTGGACGAAGACGATGGGACGGATGGGGGGCTCCTCGTGCGGTGGGCTCCCCGGAGGGTAGCCCGCGTTCCTGGGAGCGAACCTGGGAGCGGCCGGTGCCGCGAGGGCCCCGCGGGCGCCGTCGGGGGTGGGCTGGGGTCAGACGTCGGGCGCGCAGGCGCCGCGGCCGAGCGCGGCCAGGCCGGCCCGGTCGCCGGCCGAGAACGCCGTGACCGCGAGGTTCGTGCTCGGGTACATCAGCTGGGCCGGGTCGTCGACGTGCCCGAGGCCGACGACGTGGGCGAGCTCGTGCGTCACGACGCCGATCGCGACGGCCGTCCCGTTGGGGCTCTCGAGCAGCGGGGCGAGCTCCGCTGTGTCCAACGTCACCTCTCCGGTGACGTACACGGCCCGCCCGTCGACGGTCACGGACGCCGACCCGCCGGTCCCGGCGACGTCCCCGGCGAGCCCCGGGGTCTCCACCTCGTCCGACCACGTGAACAGCACGGGCGCCCACCGGCGGCCGTAGCGGTCGGGCTGGTACGCCTTGCGGTCCGGGTCGGGGCCCTCGTCGGTCGCGCCGTCGGCGACGAACTGCAGGCCTGTCGCCGCGGAGACCCGCTCGACGGCGGTGCGGACCAGCAGGTCGGCCTGCGGGGGAGCGCCGTCGGGACGCACGACGTAGTGGATCGGCCGGCACGGGCTGTACGTCACCGGGCCGGCCCCGTCGGGCTGCAGGGCGCTGAACGTGTGCGGGCCCTCGTCGAGCGCCGACTCCGGCGGCGGGGCGCCCAGCGGTGCTGCGGCCTCTTCGAGCCCGCGCGGCGGGGCGAGACGCGCGGACTCCTCGCCGACCCACCAGGCGGCACCGCTGACCAGACCTGCCGTGACCACCGCGGCGACCGCGGCGACGGCCGCCAGAGGACGCCGCCGCCGCGTCGGCAGCAGCACCACGGGACCCGGTGCGCCGACCGGCCGGGGCGCCCACGTCGACCCCAGCACCTCGGGCGCCCCCGCGGTCGGCCAGGGCAGCACCTCGGGGCCGCCCACGGGAGGCGGTTCGCCCTGCGGCGACCACGAGCCGAACGCGGCCGCCCCACCGGCACGCGGAGCCGACGGTGCCACGGGGTCGGGCGCGCCGACCGCGGGCCCGGCCTCGCGCCACCGCGTCCCGGCGCGCGCGACGTCCGGTCCGCTCACGTGCCGTCCTCCCGATCGCGGCGCGCCGTCGTCGGCGCGGCCGGTCCGCCGAGGATCGCACACCCGTCCCCGCCCACGCCCGCCACGCGGCGCACGGTCACCCGGAGCGCGCAACGCACGCTCACCGCCCCCACCGCCGCGCGAGCTCGGCCAGCCGGTCGACGTACGCGCCGCCGAACAGCAGCGCGTGCACCGCGACGGGGTAGACCTGGTGCAGGCCCGCGCGGCGGCCGACGCCGGGTCGCAGCGGGTGCACCTCGCCGTACGCGGCGAGGACGTCGTCGAGGAACGGCAGCCCGAACAGGGCCAGCATCGCGAGGTCGGTCTCCCGGTGGCCGCCGTGCGCGGCGGGGTCGACGAGCGTCGCACCGGCGGCGGTCCACACGACGTTCCCGGACCACAGGTCGCCGTGCAGCCGCGCGGGGACGTCGTCGTCGTCGAACACCCCCGACGCCAGACGCGCCGCGAGCCGGTCGAGCGCGGCCGCCACGCCGCCGTCCACGACGCCGCCGTCCACGAGCAGGCGGGTCACGGGTGCGACCCGGCACGTCGCGTGGAACTCGCCCCACGCCCCGAACGCCCCCGCGGGCATCGGCAGGGGCTGGTCCAGCGGCCCGAAGAAGCCGTCGCGGCCCCAGCCCGGCGGCGGCGCCCCGAACGCGTCGGCACCCGCGTCGTGCGTCACCGCCAGGCGCCGGCCGAACGTGCGTGCCACCTCGCGCGACGCGGCGACGGGCTCGAGCCGCACGAGCGTCAGGGCCGAGTCGTGCACGTCCAGCACGTCCACGACCGGCACCCCGCCCGCGTCGCGGAGCCACGCGAGCCCCGCCGCCTCGCACGCGAAGAACCCCGCCGGTGCCCCCGCGCGTGCCTTGCGGAACACCGTCACCACGCGCCCACCACCACACGGCCACCCTGGCCCACGCGCGGCGACTGCGCGCGGGACGCGCCGCCGCAGCCCCCGACGCGCCGCTGCGCCGTCCCCGGACGAGACTGGCCCCAGCCGCCCCCACCCCGGACGGCACGACAGGCCTGCCGTCCCCACCTCACGGGCGGCACCCGACGGAAGGACGGCACCACGATGCGCGTCGGCGTCCCACGCGAGCTCAAGAACCGCGAGTACCGCGTCTCCCTCACCCCCGCGGGTGCGCACCAGCTCGTGCGCGCCGGCCACGACGTGCTCGTCGAGGAGGGCGCCGGGACCGGCTCGGCGATCCCCGACGACGAGTACCGCGCCGCGGGAGCGACGCTCGTCGCCGACGCGGACACCGTCTGGGGCGAGGCGGACCTCGTCTGCAAGGTCAAGGAGCCCGTGCCGGCCGAGCACCACCGGCTGCGCGACGGTCTCGTGCTGTTCACCTACCTGCACCTCGCCGCGGACCGCGCCACGACCGACGCGCTGCTCGCCGCCGGAACCACCGCGATCGCCTACGAGACCGTCCAGCTCCCCGACGGGAGCCTGCCCCTGCTCGCCCCCATGTCGGAGGTCGCGGGGCGGCTCGCGACCCAGGTCGGTGCGTACCACCTCATGCGCAACGAGGGCGGGCGCGGCCTGCTGCTGGGCGGCGTCCCGGGCGTCGACGCCGCGAAGGTCGTCGTGCTGGGTGCGGGCGTCGTCGGGCGGCACGCCGCGGAGATCGCGGTCGGCATGCGCGCCGACGTGACCGTCCTCGACGTCGCCATGCCGCGCCTGCGCGAGGTCGACGCCGCCTTCGGGGGCCGGGTGCGCACGCTCGCGTCCTCCACGTGGACGCTCGAGCGCGAGCTCCTCGACGCCGACCTCGTCGTCGGCGCCGTCCTCGTGCCCGGCGCGCGCGCGCCGCGCCTCGTCTCGAACGACCTCGTGTCCCGCATGCACGCGGGGGCGGTGCTCGTGGACGTGGCCGTCGACCAGGGCGGCTGCTTCGAGGACACCCGGCCGACGACGCACGACGACCCGACCTACCGGGTGCACGACACGCTGTTCTACTGCGTCGCGAACATGCCCGGTGCGGTCCCCGTGACGTCGACGCGCGCGCTCACGAACGTCACGCTGCCGTACGTGTCGGCGCTCGCGGACCGGGGCTGGCGCGACGCGGTCGCCACGGACCCGGCCCTCGCGCTCGGCCTGACGACGCACGCCGGGGCGCTGGTCAACGCGGCCGTGGCGCAGGCGCACGGCTACCGCGCGGAGCCCCTCGAGGCGGTCACGGGCCGCCGCTGACGCGCCCGCGCCCTGCGCCGGCTCGCGCCACGGCGGCGCCCGCGACGCCCCGGCTCGACCCCTGACACGCCCACCCGGGGCGCCGTACGGTCGGACGATGCGGACGGCACTCGTGATCGGCGGTACAGGGCAGGTCGGCCGGGCGGTCGTGCCGGCGCTCGTGGGGGACGGCTGGGCGGTGCGCGTGCTGTCCCGGGGGTCGCGCGCGGACGCAGCGACCGTGGAGGCGTGGGGGGCGCACGGCGTCGTGGGGGACCGGCGCGACCCGGAGGTGGTGCGGCGGGCGCTGCACGGCGGCGTCGACGTCGTCGTGGACGTCGTCGGGTACGACGACCGGGACGCGGTGCCGCTGCTCGCGCACCGGGGCCAGGTCGGCTCGGCCGTCGTCGTGTCGAGCGCCGCGGTGTACGTGGACGACGCGGGCGACGGCCTCGAGACCGACCGGTTCGGCACGTTCCCGGTCCCGCTGGACGAGAGCCGTCCGACGGTCGACGCGGGCCGCGACACGTACGCGACGGGCAAGGTCGCGCTCGAGCGCGCGTGGCTGCACTCGCCCGTCCCGACGACCGCGCTGCGCGCGGCCGCGATCCACGGCCCCGGGTGCGTGCAGCCGCGGGAGTGGACGTTCGTGCGGCGCGTGCTCGACGGACGCGACGTGCGCGTGCTCGCCCACGACGGCGAGAGCCGGTTCCAGACGGTCGCCACGGCCGTCCTCGCCGAGCTCGTCCGGCTCGCCGCCGCGCGCCCGGGGGACCGCGTGCTCAACGCCGCGGACCCGGACGCGCCGACGGTCGCCGAGATCGCCCGGGTCGTGGACGCGACCCTCGGCGCGCAGAGCCGCACCGTCACGTTCCCCGGGCCGCCGCGCGGCAACCTCGGCCTGACGCCGTGGTCGGTCCCGCACCCGCTCGTGCTCGACATGACGAGGGCCGCGTCCGAGCTGGGCTACGTCGCGCCCGGCAGCTACGCCGTCACGGCACCCGCGGCGGTCCACTGGCTCGTCGACGAGGCGTCCCGCCGGGACTGGCGCGACGCGTTCCCCGGCTTCGTCCGCATGGAGGCCATGGGCGACTTCTTCGACTACGCCGCCGAGGACGCGTTCCTCGCCGCGGGCGCCGGCGCACGCGCCGACGACCCGCGCGCGTGACGCCGCCGCGCCTCGCGCGACGCCGCGGGCCGTCGGGGATGATGACCGGCATGACTCACGAGCCCCTCGACGCGGACAACCCGTTCGCGTCACCCTCGACGCTGCCCTACGGCCTGCCCGACTACACCCGCATCCGTGAGGAGCACTACCGGCCCGCGCTGCTCGCGGGCATGGCGGAGCACCGCGCGCAGGTCGAGGCGATCGCGGCCGACCCCGCGGAGCCGACGGTCGAAAACACGCTGGAGGCGCTCGAGCGCGCCGGTCGGCTGCTGCACCGCGCGGCGGTCGCGTTCTACAACCAGGCGAGCAGCGACTCGACGCCGGGCCTCGACGCGATCGAGGAGGAGGTCGCCCCGCTGCTCGCGGCGCACCGCGACGCGATCTACCTCGACGCCCGCCTGTTCGCGCGCGTGCAGACGCTCGTCGACCAGGCCGCGGCCGGCGCGCTCGACCTGCCCGACGACACCGCGTGGCTGCTGCACCGCACCCACACCGCGTTCGTCCGCGCGGGCGTCCGCCTCGACGAGACCGCGCAGGCCCGCCTGCGCGAGATCAACGCCGAGATCAGCGCGCTCGACTCGACCTTCGGGCGCAACCTGCTCGCCGCGACGAACGCCGCGGCGGTCCTGCTCACCGACGAGGCGGAGCTCGACGGCCTGCCCGACGACGCGCGCGCAGCCGCCGCGCTCGCCGCGGCCGAGCGGGGCCACGAGGGCGCGTGGCTCGTCGAGCTGCAGCTCCCGACGCAGCAGCCGTCCCTCGCGCTGCTGCGCGACCGGTCGGTCCGTGAGCGCGTCTACCGCGCGTCGGTGACGCGCGGCGCGACGGGCGGTGAGCACGACACGCGTGCCGCGCTGCTCGGGCTCGCGCGGCTGCGGGCGGAGCGCGCGCAGCTCCTCGGCTACGCGCACCACGCCGACTACGTCGCCCAGGACGCGACGGCGGGCTCGGCCGACGCGGTCGCCGACCTGCTGGGCCGCCTCGCACCCGTCGCGGTCGCGAACGCGCGCGAGGAGGCCACGGCGCTCGCGGAGGCGCTCGAGCGCGACCACCCGGGCGCGACGCTCGAGCCCTGGGACTGGGCCTACTACGCCGAGCAGGTCCGCCAGGAGCGCCGCTCGCTCGACGACGCACGGCTGCGCCCCTACCTCGACCTGGAGCGCGTGCTGGGCGACGGGGTGTTCCGCGCGGCGAACCGGCTCTACGGGCTGACGTTCGCCGAGCGGCGCGACCTGACCGGCTACCACCCCGACGTGCGGGTGTTCGAGGTGTTCGACGCCGACGGCTCAGGCCTCGGGCTGTTCCTCGCCGACTACTGGACGCGCCCGTCCAAGCGCGGCGGTGCGTGGATGAACAACCTCGTCGACCAGTCGACGCTGCTGGCCGAGCCGCCCGTCGTCGTCAACAACCTCAACGTCCCGAAGCCGCCCGCGGGCGAGCCGACGCTGCTCGCGTGGGACGAGGTCATCACGCTGTTCCACGAGTTCGGGCACGCGCTGCACGGCCTGCTGTCGGACGTCCGGTTCCCGTCGCAGTCGGGCACGGAGGTGCCGCGCGACTTCGTCGAGTACCCGTCGCAGGTCAACGAGATGTGGGCGTGGGAGCCGCAGGTCCTGTCGGCGTTCGCGGTGCACCACGAGACCGGTGAGCCGATGCCGGCCGAGTGGGTGCAGACGCTGCTCGACGCCCGGCAGGACGGCGAGGGCTTCGCGACGACCGAGTACCTCGCCGCCGCGCTGCTCGACCAGGCCTGGTACCGGCTCGCCCCGGACGAGGTCCCGACGGACGTCGCGGACGTCGAGCCGTTCGAGGTGGCCGCGCTCGCCGCGGCGGGCGTCGACTTCCCGCCGGTGCCGCCGCGGTACCGCACGACGTACTTCAACCACGTCTTCGCCTCCGGCTACAGCGCGGGCTACTACTCCTACATCTGGTCGGAGGTGCTCGACGCCGACACCGTCGAGTGGTTCCGCGAGAACGGCGGCCTGCTCCGCACGAACGGCGACGCGTTCCGGGCCCGGCTGCTCGGGCGCGGCGGCTCGATCGACCCGCTGCAGGCGTTCCGCGACCTGCGCGGCCGCGACCCGCAGATCACCCCGCTGCTCGCGAGGCGTGGCCTGCTGGCGGCCGTGCCCGAGGCGTGAGCAGCCGTCGCGGCACCCGCTGACGGGCGGGCGGGGCCGGGTACGGTGGACGGCATGCCCGACACCCCCGGTCCCGCCCGCACGCCCTCGACCACCGGGACGGCCGGCGTCCCGGACGCGCAGGACGAGGTGCTGCAGATCTGCCGCGACCTCATCCGGTTCGACACGTCGAACTACGGCGACGGGTCCGGGCCGGGGGAGCGCGCCGCGGCCGAGCACGTCATGGACCTGCTGACCGAGGTCGGGCTCGACCCCGAGCTCTTCGAGAGCGCGCCCGGGCGCGCCAACGTGGTGGTCCGGCTCGAGGGCGAGGACTCCACGCGGCCCGCGCTCGTGCTGCACGGCCACCTCGACGTCGTCCCCGCGCGCGCCCAGGACTGGACGGTCGACCCGTTCGAGGCCGTCGTCGCCGACGACCTGGTGTGGGGCCGCGGCGCGGTCGACATGAAGGACATGGACGCGATGATCCTCGCGGTCGTGCGGCAGATGGTCCGCGAGGGCCGCCGCCCCGCGCGGGACGTCGTGGTCGCGATGTTCGCCGACGAGGAGGCGGGCGGCACCTACGGCGCCCGCTGGGCCGTCGACCACCGCCCCGAGCTGTTCGCGGGCGCCACCGAGGCGATCAGCGAGGTCGGCGGCTTCTCCGTCGACGTCGACGGCCGCCGCGCCTACCTGCTGCAGACCGCCGAGAAGGGCCTGTCCTGGCTGCGCCTGGTCGCCGACGGCCGCGCCGGGCACGGCAGCCAGGTCAACCACGACAACGCCGTCACGCACCTCGCGGAGGCCGTCGCCCGGATCGGCCGCCACCCGTGGCCGCTGCAGCCCACCCCCACCGTGCGCGCGCTCCTCGAGGGCGTCGCCGACCTCACCGGGCTGCCGTTCGACCCGCAGGACCCCGACGCCGTCGACCGCCTCGTCGCCGCCCTGGGGCCCGCGTCCCGGTTCGTCGGCGCGACCCTGCGGCACACGACCAACCCCACGCAGCTCGAGGCCGGCTACAAGGCCAACGTCATCCCCGGTCGCGCCGAGGCCACGATCGACGGCCGCTTCCTGCCCGGGTTCGAGGACGAGTTCGTCGCGACCGTGGCGGCGCTCGCGGGCGAGCACGTGCAGGTCGAGCGCATCCACCACGACATCGCGCTGGAGACGCCCTTCGAGGGCTCGCTCGTCGACGCCATGGTCGACGCGCTCGTCGCCGAGGACCCGGGCGCGACGGTCCTGCCGTACACGCTGTCGGGCGGCACCGACAACAAGTCGCTCGCGCGCCTGGGCATCACGGGCTACGGGTTCGCGCCCCTGCGCCTGCCGTCGGACCTCGACTTCTCGGGCATGTTCCACGGCGTCGACGAGCGCGTCCCGGTCGACGCGCTGCGGTTCGGCACGCGCGTGCTGGACCGTCTGCTGCGCACCTGCTGACCGCGCACCCCCGGGTGCCGGGCCGGCCCCGCGACGGTCAGCCGGCGTCGACCTCGGCGAGCGTGCTGCGCACCCGGATGATCTTGCGTCGCAGCCACACCCGCCGCTCGCCACCGACGTACAGCACGCTGCGGGCCAGCTCCCAGCGCCCGTACTCGGCCTGCTCGGTGAGCATCTGGCGTGCGTCGTTGCGGCTGGTCGTCCGCGGCAGCGTCAGCACCCGGTACTCGTACTGGCCACCCTGGGCCACCCACGTGTCGCGCTTCGCCCCGGTCCGTCCCGCTGCCATCGCCACCTCGTCCCGTCCGTCGCCATCGCCGCTCGGCCGACCTGGTCCCGATCGACCCCGCGCGGTGCCATTGTGCCCCGCGCGGCGCTACGGTCGTCGCATGACCGTCGACCCGCGTGCCGCTCTGGACCGCCTCATCGCCGCCCTGGAGGCGCACTACAACGCCGTCGTCGCCCGCAAGGACGAGGACGACCCGGCGGTCGACGACGCGTACGACGTCCTCGCGGACGCCTTCGAGGTGTACGACGACGCGCTCGGCACCGTGCACGGCGAGGCCACGCCGTTCTACCTCGCGGAGGAGGACGACGAGGACGACGAGGACGACGACGAGTGGTCCGGCGACGAGGACGACGCGTACGACCCCGACGACGCGGACGACCTGGCCGACGAGCCGACGGGCCTCGGCACCCGCTGACGGGGGGCTGCTGCCGGCACGCCCGGACCGGCGGGGCCCGGGCGACGCGTCAGAACCGTTCGGGGTAGCCGATCTCGGGTGCGCTGACCTCGTCGAGCGCGCGTCGCAGCTCGTCCGGCAGCACGAGGTCGTGCGCCCCGAGCGAGCCGCGCAGCTGCGCGGCCGTGCGGGCTCCGACGATCGACGAGCTCACCCCCGGTCGTCCGGCGAGCCAGGCGAGCGCGACCTCGAGCGGTGTGCGCTCCAGGCCCGACGCGGCCGTCGCGACGGCCTCCACGACGGCCGCGGCGTCGCGCGACAGGTACGGCTCGACGAACCCCGCGAGGTGCGGCGACGCCGCCCGGGAGTCGGCGGGGATGGTCCGGCGGTACTTGCCGGTCAGGACGCCACGCCCGAGCGGCGACCACGCGAGCACGCCGAGGCCGAGCGCGGCGGCGGCGGGCACGACCTCGCGCTCGACGCCCCGCTGCAGCAGCGAGTACTCGACCTCGACGGCCGCGAGCCCCGGGTCGCGCTCGAGGAGCGTCGCGACGCGCGCCACCTGCCACCCGGCGTGGTTCGAGAGCCCGACGTAGCGGGCGCGCCCGCTGCTCACCGCGAGGCGCAAGGCGGTCGCCGTCTCGTCGAGGGGCGTGCGCGGGTCGGGGGTCTGGACGAGCCACAGGTCCACGTGGTCGGTGCGAAGGCGGCTGAGGGACGCGTCGAGCGAGTCGAGCAGGCCGCCGCGCGAGGCGTCGACGACGCCGCCCGCCGACGTGCGCCGCACGCCCGCCTTGGTGCACAGCACGACCTCGTCGCGGCGCACGACGTCGCCCAGGAGCGTGCCGATGAGCTGCTCGGCGCCGCCGTCGGCGTACGAGGCTGACGTGTCGACGAGTGTGCCGCCCGCGTCGACGAAGTCCCGCAGCTGCTCGGACGCCTCGTGCTCGTCGGTGTCGCGGCTCCACGTCATCGTGCCGAGACCGAGCCGGGAGACCCGCAGGCCGGTGCGCCCGAGGTGGAGCTGTTCCATGGTGCGCCACCCTAACGGCGTGCGCGTGTCCGCCGGTGGACGTCCCGCGGCTATCGTTGCGCCTCGTGGCTGACGGTATGGGTGCAGGTGAGGCGATCTTCCTCGGGCTGGTGCAGGGACTCACGGAGTTCCTGCCCGTGTCCTCGAGCGCGCACCTGCGCATCGTCGGCGAGCTCCTGGGCAGCGGCGACCCGGGCGCGGCCTTCACCGCGATCACGCAGCTCGGCACCGAGTCGGCCGTGCTGCTCTACTTCCGGCGCGACATCGCGCGCATCTGCCGCGCCTGGTGGTCCGCGGTGCGCGGCGACCGCGGGACCGACCTGCGGGCCCGCATGGGCATGCCGGCGGGGGAGCGGGCCGACCACGACGCGCTCATGGCGTGGTTCATCGCGCTCGGCTCGGTCCCGATCGTCCTGCTGGGCCTGCTGTTCCAGGACGCGATCGAGCGGCCGTTCCGCAACCTGTGGCTCATCGTCCTGACCCTTGCGGGGTTCGCGCTCGTGCTCGGCTGGGCCGACCGGCGCGCGGTGCAGCAGCGCACGCTCGACGACCTCACCCCGCGCGACGCGCTCAAGTTCGGCCTGTGGCAGTCGCTCGCGCTCGTCCCGGGCGTGTCGCGCTCGGGCGGCACCATCACGGGCGGCCTGCTCATGGGGTACACCCGCGAGGCGGCCGCGCGGTACTCGTTCCTGCTCGCGATCCCCGCGGTGTTCGGCTCGGGCCTGTTCCAGCTCGCGAAGAGCGTCGGCGACTTCGGCGAGGCCGGGACGCCGTCGTTCGGCGCGACGCTGCTCGCGACGCTCGTCGCGTTCGTCGTCGGCTACCTCGTGATCATCGTGTTCCTCAAGATCGTCTCGACGTTCAGCTACAAGCCCTTCGTGGTCTACCGGCTCGGCCTCGCGGCGCTGGTCGCGCTGCTGCTGGTCACGAACGTGCTCGAGCCGCTGCCGGCCGTCACGCCCTGACCCGTGCGGTGAGCGGGCGGGCGCCCGGTCAGAGCCAGCCGGAGCGCCGGAACAGCCGGTACAGCACGACGCACACGGCCGTCATGCCGAGCAGCGCGGCGGGGTAGCCGTAGTGCCACGTGAGCTCGGGCATGTGCTCGAAGTTCATGCCGTACACGCCCGCGACGAGCGTCGGCACGGCCGCGATCGCCGCCCACGCCGAGATCTTGCGCATGTCCTCGTTCTGCCGCACCGACACGCGCGACAGGTGCGCCGAGAGCATGTCGCCGAGCAGGTCGTCGTGCGCGTCGAGGTGCTGGTCCACGCGGTCCACGGAGGCCTGGACCCGGCGCAGCCACCGCTGCGTGCGCTCGCCGCCGGGCTCGTCGCCCGCGTCGGCCACGAGCTCGGGCAGCACCGACGTGACGGGGCCGAGCGCCCGACGGGCCTCCGCGATCTCGCGCTTGAGGTCGTAGATGCGCTGGACGGGGTCGCCCGACGTCGTCGAGAAGACCTCGGCCTCGGTCGCGGCGACGGCGTCCCCGAGCTCGATCTCGACGTCCGCCGCCGACGCGACGAGCGCGAGCAGCGCGAGGGCGAGCACCTGGCGCACGCCCTCGTCGGGCACGGGCGGACCCGCGGCGAGCCGCTCCGCGGTCCGGCCCAGGACGTCGGCGCCGCCCGACTCGGCGGTCAGCACCACGTCGTGCCCGACGAGCAGCGACAGCGCGCCGGTCGAGACCTGCCGGCTAGCGGGGTCGTACGACAGGGTCGGCGTGGTCACGACGAGCGTGCCGTCGGGCGTCCGGTCGATCCGCGCCCGAACGGGGTGGTCGGGCGTCGGCGGGTGGGCGCCCGCACCCCGCAGCCGCAGCACTGCGCACGCGTCCTCGCCGACCCCGTGCCGGCGGGCCGCACCGGGCAGGTCGACGGCGTCGCGCACGACGACCCACGTCGCCCCGCCGCCGATCGTGCGTGTGGTCTCGTCCGTCCCGGTCACCGCGTCGGCGCGCTCGTCCACGGCTGCATCGTGGCACTGTGCCCGGCCGGGTGCGCAGCGACGGCTAGGCTTCCGCCGTGCTCACCTGGCCGGCCCCGCAGATCCCTCGGCTCCCTGGACAGGGCGGCCCGGTGTCCGTCCGCGACACCTCGACCGGGCAGCTCGTCGTCGCCGCCCCCGGCCCCACGGCCACGCTGTACGTGTGCGGCATCACCCCGTACGACGCGACCCACCTCGGCCACGCCGCGACGTACGTCGCGTTCGACGTGCTCGGGCGCGCGTGGCGCGACGCGGGGCAGCAGGTGCGCTACGCGTCGAACGTCACGGACGTCGACGACCCGCTGCTCGAGCGTGCGACGGCGACGGGCGTCGAGTGGCAGGACCTCGCCGCCGAGCAGGTCGCCCTCTACGCGGAGGACATGACGGCGCTGGGCGTCGTCCCGCCCGACGCGTGGACGGGAGTCGTGGAGTCGGTGCCCGCGGTCGTCGACGCGGTGGCGGCGCTCGTGGCGGCCGGCGCCGCGTACACGGTCGACACCCCGGACGCCCTCGGCGACGGCCCCGGCGACGTGTACGCCGACCTGTCGGCCGACGGTGCGTTCGGCACCGTGGCGGGTCTCGACCCCGCCACGATGCTCGCGCTGTCCGCGGAGCGCGGCGGCGACCCCGGCCGCCCCGGGAAGCGGTCCCCGCTCGACCCGCTGCTGTGGCGGCGCGAGCGCGCCGGCGAGCCCGCGTGGGACGGCGGGACGCTGGGCCGCGGCCGGCCCGGCTGGCACATCGAGTGCGCGGTCATCGCCCGCGACTCGCTCGGCCTGCCGTTCGACGTCGAGGGCGGCGGCTCCGACCTGCAGTTCCCGCACCACGAGATGAGCACGTCGCACGCACGGCTGCTCGACGCGGGCCACGGCGCGCGCGTGCACGTGCACGCCGGGATGGTCGGGCTCGACGGCGAGAAGATGAGCAAGTCGCGCGGCAACCTCGTGCTCGTCTCGCGGCTGCGCGAGGACGGCGTGGACCCGATGGCGATCCGTCTGGCGATCCTCGCGCACCGCTACAGCGAGGACTGGGACTGGACCGACGCGGGCCTCAAGGAGGCCGTCGAGCGCCTGGGCGGCTGGCGGCGCGCGCTGTCGGGCAACGGCGGTCCGGACGCGACCGCGACGATCGCCGCGCTGCGGGCCGCCGTCGCCGACGACCTGGACACGCCGCGCGCGCTCGACGTCGTGGACGACTGGGCGCTGGCCGCCCTGCGCGGCGACGCCGAGCCCGTCGAGGGCGCTCCCGGCCTCGTCGCGCGCGCCGTCGACGCGCTGCTGGGCGTCCGCCTCTGACCCTCCGGGCCCGCCCGGCGGCGGCTGCCCCCGACGGCGGCACGCGTGCCGCGGTGCGTCAGCCGCCGGTGCCCTTGTCGCGCCGGCGCAGGTAGCGCTCGAACTCGCGCGCGATGGCCTCGCCGCTCGCCTCGGGGAGGTCGGCGGTGTCCTTCGCCTCCTCGAGCTGGCGGACGTACTCGCCGATCTCGTTGTCCTCGCCCGCGAGCTCGTCGACGCCGAGCTGCCATGCGGCCGCGTCGTCGGGCAGGTCACCCAGCGGCACGGGCTCCCCGAGCAGCTGCTCGACGCGGTGCAGGATCGCGAGCGTCGCCTTGGGCGACGGCGGGTGCGCGACGTAGTGGGGGACCGCCGCCCACAGCGACAGCGACCGCAGCCCGCGCGCCGCGGCCTCGTGCTGCAGCACCCCGACGATGCCCGTCGGCCCCTCGTACGTGTTCGGCTCCAGGCCGGCGGCCTCGCGCAGCGCCGCGTCCTCGCTCGTCGCGTTCACCGGGATCGGCCGCGTGTGCGGCACGTCCGCGAGCAGCGCCCCGACCGTGACGACCGTGCGCACACCCATGCCGGCCGCGATGTCGAGCAGCTCGGCGCAGTACCGCCGCCACCGCATCGACGGCTCGATGCCGTGCACGAGCACGATCCGGCGGCCCGCGCGCGACGTCTCCGCGACCGCGACCGCGGTGGTCGGCCACGTGATGCCGCGCCGACCGTCGGGTCCCGTGCCGACGGTCGGGCGGTTCACCTGGAAGTCGTGGTACTCCTCCGGGTCGAGCTCGTCGACCTGCTCCGCGCCCCACGCCTCGTGCAGGTGCTGCAGGGCCTGCGTGGCGGCCGAGCCGGCGTCGTTCCACCCCTCGAAGGCGGCGAGCATGACCGGCTCGTCGTCCGGCAGGTCCGCGGGTCCGCGCTCTGTCATCTGCCCAGCGTAGGCCGGTCGTGCACGCCGGACCGCCGACGGCGCGCGGCGCCGCCCGCGTCAGAACGTGAAGGCCGCCACCTGCTCGCGCAGGTCGGACGACGACGTCGCCAGGCCGTCGACCTGGTCGCGCAGGTGGGAGAGCGCCTCCGCCGACGTCTGCGACGCGGTCGCCACGCCCGTGATGTTCGCGGCGATCTCCGCCGATCCCGTCGCGGCCTCGGTGACGGCGCGGCTCATCTCGTTGGTCGTCGAGGTCTGCTCCTCGACGGCCGACGCGATGGTGAGCTGGTAGTCGTTCATCCGCTCGATCACGCGCGCGATCTCCTCGATCGCGGCGACCGCCGTCGTGGTGTCCTGCTGGATCGCCTCGACGCGGCGCGCGATGTCCTCGGTCGCCTTCGCGGTCTCGCCCGCGAGGTCCTTGACCTCGCTCGCGACGACGGCGAACCCCTTGCCGGCGTCACCGGCGCGCGCCGCCTCGATCGTCGCGTTGAGGGCCAGCAGGTTGGTCTGCTCGGCGATCGTGGTGATGACCTTGACCACCGCCCCGATCTCCTGCGAGCTCGTGCCCAGCCGGGCGACGGAGTCGTTGGTCGTGCGCGCGACGTCCATCGCGGCCGAGCCGACCTTCGCCGCCTCGGCGGCGTTCTGCGCGATCTCGCGGATCGACGCGCCCATCTGCTCGGCGCCCGCGGCGGCGTCCTGGACGTTGCGGGAGACCTGCTCGGCCGCGGCCGCGACGACGCCCGCCTGCGCGCTGGTCTCCTCGGAGCCCGCGGCGACCTGCTCGCCCGCGGCCGACATCTCCTGGCTCGCGGTCGCGATGGTCGCGGTCGTGCCGACGACGCCCGAGAGGATCTCGCGCAGGGAGTCCTGTGCGACGCCCGCCGAGCGGGCCATCCGGCCGAGCTCGTCGTGCTCCGGGACCTCGGCCCGCACGGTGAGGTCGCCGGACGCCATGGCGTCGAGGCTCGCGCTCACGGTGCGCAGGCCGCGTGTGATCCGGCGCGTGACGACGACGGCGAGCGTCGTCGCGACCGCGCCGGCGACGAGGAACCCGACGACGAGGCCCAGCACGACGACGCGGATCTCCGCGGACGCCTGCTCCTGGATCTCCTCGACCTGCGAGGTGATCTGGCCGTCGGCGAGCTGCAGCGCGCGCCCGGCGTTGTCGGGGTCGCCCGCGGCCGACGCGGCCAGCGCCGCCTCGAGGCCCTCGAGGTCGCCCGCCTCGACGAGCGGCAGGAGCGTGCCGTCGCGGTACGCGAGCCACGCGTCCCAGCGGTCGTTGAAGTCGGCCCACTGCTGCACGTCCGACTCCGGGAACGCGTCGACGGCGCCGATGAGCTCGGCCGCGCGGCGGTCGTTCCACGCCGACGACGTGAGCAGCTGCGTGCGCAGGGAGTCGTCGGACGCGGCGGTCGCGCGGCGCACGAGCAGGTGGCTCGTCTGCTGGACCGTGCGCAGCTCCGCCATGGAGCCCTGCAGGTCGCCCGTCAGGACCCGGACCCGCTCGAGGTTGTCGCCCGCGCGGACGAGCGCCAGGGCCCCGATGCCGCCGACGACGGCGAACACGACGGCCATCACGACCAGGGAGGCGCCGACCTTGAGCGCGACGGGCCGGTCCCAGAACCACGCCGCGCGCGTGCGCCGCTCGGTGCGCTTCGACGCGCTCATGCCAGGTCCTCCTGCGTGTAGTAGCCGCTGTCGATGAGCACGCCGACGTAGTTGTCCTTCGTGACGAGCTGGGGCTGCAGCAGGTAGGACGGCACGACCATGACCCCGTTGTCGTACGAGGTGACGTCGTTCGTCTCCGGCTCCTGGCCCGACAGCAGCGCGTCGACCATCTGCACCGCGACCTCGGCGAGCTGGCGCGTGTCCTTGTAGACCGTCGAGAACTGCTCGCCCGCGACGACCGCCTTCACGGCGGCGACGTCGGCGTCCTGGCCGGTCACGACGGGCCAGGGCTGCTCGGCGGTGCCGTAGCCGTGGTCGCGCAGGACGTCGAGCAGCGGGACGGAGATGATGTCGGCGGGCGCGAGGATCCCGTCGAGGCGCGTCGACGCGTAGTGCGTGTCGAGCAGCGGGCCCAGGCGCGACGCGGCCGTGTCGCCGTTCCAGGCGGGCGTCGCGATGGTCGCGAAGTCGGTCTCGCCGGACGTCACGACGAGGACGCCCGAGTCGATCCACGGCTGCAGGACGCCCATCGCGCCCTCGTAGAACACGGTCGCGTTGTTGTCGTCGGGCGATCCGGCGAACAGCTCGACCGCGAACGGACCCTGGGCGCCCGTGGGGGCGCCGGCAGCGTCGAGGACGCCGAGGCCCTGCAGGAGCGACGTGCCCTGCTGGATGCCGACGCGCTCGTTGTCGAACGTCGCGTAGTACGCGATGTCGCCCGAGTCGCGGATGAGGCGGTCGTAGGCGATCACCGGGATGTCCTGCGCCGCCGCGCGCGCCAGCACGTCCTTGAGCGCCGTGCCGTCGATCGAGCCGACGACGAGCGCCTCGGCGCCCGCGTCGATCATCGCCTCGATCTGCGCGATCTGCGTGGGGACGTCGTCGTCCGCGAACTGCAGGTCGACGTCGTGGCCGAGCGCCTCGAGCTGCGCCGTGACGTTCTCGCCGTCCGCGATCCAGCGCTGCGACGTCGTCGTCGGCATCGCCACGCCGACGAGCTGCGAGCCGTCGTCCGCGGGCTCGGCACCGGGCGTGGCGCACGCCGCGAGCGCGAGCACCGCGGCCACCACCCCCGATCCGACGATCGGTCCGGTCCGGCGCCTCATGCTGCCTCCTGCATCCGTCCTGCGGACCCGTCCGCGGATCCGCCCTAGACCATCGGCGGATCCAGGCGGACGTGAGCGGACGCGGGTGTGGCGCAGGTCACGTCACGCGGTGCGTCCGGTGCGCTGTGGCTCCGCACGCCCGCCGGCGACGACGGTCACCAGGCGCACGAGCATGAGCTCCACGACCGCCACCGCGAGGGCGCCGACAGCCGCCGGCCCTTCCGCGCTCGAGCCGCCGGCGGGACCTGGGCTGAGTCCCCGTTCGCTCAGGGGCGGCCGAGCTGACGGCGCCCGGCCCGGGCGGCGAACGCGTCCAGGGCGGTGAGCACCTCGCTCGACTGCCACAGGATCGAGCGGCGGCGCCCGCCGACCTCAGCCAGCGCTCCGGCGTCGACCAGCCGCGTCACCGCCCGCATCGCGTTGGTGTGCGAGACGCCGAGCTCCCGCTGGACGATGGCCGTGTTGATGACCGGCTGACGCAGCACCAGATCCATCAGCGGCCACACGGTCGAGTCCGACCTCGCCTTCACCGTGCCGGCCCACCGCTCGCGGACGCCGCGCAGCTCAGCCACCAGCTGACGGCCGTTGGTGACCGCGTCGAACGACGCCTGAGCCATGGCGTCGACGATCGGCGCCGGGTCGCCCTGCCGGTAGGCGGTCAGGGCGTCGAAGTAGCCGCGCGTGTCGACCAGCAGGCCGGCTGACACCGGGACGGTGACGGACCTGGTCAGGGCCCGCTTGCGTAGCAGCGCGTGGATCAGCGCGCGGCCGGTGCGGCCGTTGCCGTCGGGGAACGGGTGGATGGTCTCGAACTGGGCGTGGGCGATCGCGGCGTGCTGCAGCGCGGGGATGTCCTCGCGCGCGGTGAAGGCGACCAGGTCGTCGATCGCGCCTGGAACGAGACGGGCGTGCGGCGGCACGAACGCGGCACGGTGCGGGGAGTACCCGCCGCCGCCGATCCACACCTGCTGCTCGCGCCACCGTCCCGCGATCTCCGGCTCGGCGGTCTCCATCAGGGTGCGGTGCATCTCGAGGATCGAGGCGCCGTCGAGGCGCTCGGACAGGGCGACGGCGGCCTGCATGGCGTGGACGTTCCCGACGATCTGGGTGGCGTTGCGCTTGGCGTCCTCACCGAGCTCGGCCAGGGCGATCTGCTTGGCGCCCGAGGTGAGGTTCTCGATCTCGGAGGACGACGCGGACTCCGAGCGCAGCAGGATGGCCGCGAACGGCGCCACGTCGGAGCCGACCTCGACGTCGAAGTCCCGGATGACGACCGACGCCTCCTCGGCGGCCGCGGCGGTCGCGCGGGGCAGGCGCACCTCGAGGTCGGCGATCGGCGGGGTGATCGCGGCGCGGTACGGCTGGCCGAGCTGCTCGCGCTGGGAGCGGGACAGCAGCTCGGGGGCGAAGGAGGACCGCCACGGCAGCTCCTCGACGTCGACCGCCGGCCACGGCGGGGCGTCGGCCGTCAGCGCGGCGCCGTTCTCGGCGCGTGCGCGGGTGGCCCGCTCGCCGCCGTCGGGGGAGCCGGCTGGGGTGCGGGGCTGGTCGCCAACCGAGAACACGCCTCGACGTTATCACTCGCTCAGCCGCTAGGGATGGATAACGCTCGGCGGAGTGCATCCATCCTGGATGGTCGTGGTGCCGCTCATGGCCTGTCGACGTGCGGCAGGGAGCACCGGGTGCGCACGGGTCCGGGCCCGCACCTCGATGCAGCTAGCCTCGACTGGTGCACGGCTTGGTCCACGGCGTCGACGGGAGCTCATCTTGACCCTCCGATCTCGGTACGTTTCCGCGGGTCAGAGCGAGGAACAGTCACTCGCTCTACCGGCCGCTGCTCTGTGGGACATGGACGGCACGCTCATCGACACCGAGCCGTACTGGATCGCGGCGGAGATCGAGCTCGTCGAGTCCTTCGGCGGGGTGTGGACGCACGAGGACGGCTACGCGATGGTCGGCAACCCGATGAGCGTCGCGGTGACGGCGTTGCGCGGGCGCGGCGTGGACCTGCCGGACGAGGAGATCGCCGACTTCCTCAACGGGCGTGTCCGGGCCGCCGTCGCCGCGGGCGTGCCGTGGCAGCCGGGCGCGCAGGAGATCCTGCGCGCGCTGCACGACGCGGGGGTGCCGATGGCGCTCGTGACGTCGTCCTTCCGCGTCCTCGCGCAGCCGTTCGCCGAGGTCGTCGGCCTGTTCGACGTCGTGGTCAGCGGCGACGACGTGGCCCGCCCGAAGCCGGACCCCGAGCCGTACCTCACGGCGGCCCGGCTCCTCGGGGTCCCGGTCGAGCGGTGCGTCGCGCTCGAGGACTCGCGCTCCGGCGTCGCGTCCGCGGTCGCCTCGGGGGCGCGTGTCGTCGCGGTCGAGGTCATGCAGGAGCTCGAGGACCGGGAGGGCCTGAGCCGCGTCAGGTCGCTCGCCGACCTGTCCCTGGCGGACCTGGCCCGGATCGCCGCGGGCGACGTCCTGGACCTGCGCCCGGCGGCCTGACCCGGCGACGCCGCGACGCGACCGTCCGGTCCCCGGTGCCGCGACCGCCGGCGGCCGGTGCCGCGACCGCCCGCGGCCGGTGCCGCGACCGTCAGGCGGCCGGTGCCCCGGGCGTGACGCCGATCGCCCGCTCGACCGCCCCCGCCGGCACCTCGGGCGGTGTGCCGCCGAACGCCGGGCACAGCGCGCGGAACGAGCACCAGTCGCACAGCCGCGACGTGCGGGGCCGCCAGTCGCCCGCGCGCGCCGCCTCCTCGATGCCGCCCCAGATGGACCGGACGCGCGCCTCGAGCGTGTGCATCTCGGGCTCGGTGGGCTCGTGCTTGAGCACCGTGCCGTCGCCCAGGTACTCGAGCTGCAGCAGCTTGGGCAGCACGCCGCGCGAGCGCCAGATGACGTACGCGTAGAACCGCATCTGGAAGAGCGCACCGCCCTCGAAGCCGGCCCGCGGCGACTTGCCGGTCTTGTAGTCGACGACCCGCACCCAGCCGTTCGGCGCGACGTCGACCCGGTCGACGATGCCGCGCAGCTGCGGGCCGTCCTCGAGCTCGACGCTCACCATGAGCTCGCGCTCGCGCGGCTGCAGGCGCGTCGGGTCCTCGAGCGTGAAGTAGGTCGCGAGCAGCGCCTCGGCGCTCGTGAGCCACTCCCGCAGCGCGTCGTCGTCGGGGAACAGCGTCGCGACGTCGGGGGCGTCCTCGCGCAGCTGCGCCCAGCGGCCGGGCACGAGCGCGCGGGCGGACTCGAGCGTGCGCTCGGCGGCCGGCAGGTCGAACAGGTGCTCGAGCACGGCGTGCACGAGCGTGCCGCGCGCGGCGGCCGCGCTCGGCGGCTCCGGCAGGCGGTCCACGACGCGGAAGCGGAACAGCAGCGGGCACTGCAGGAAGTCGTTGGCGCGCGAGGGGGACAGGCCGGGCCGCGACGGGGGCCGGACGGCGACCGCCTGCTCGACCGTCGCGTCGACGAGCTCCTCGACGACCTCGTCCGGGTCGGCCACCACCACGTCCTGTGCGCTCACGCGCCGAGCCTAGGCGCGACCACCGACGCGGCCGTGCACCGGTCCGCCGGCATGCCGGGCGCCGCCTACGCTGGTCCGGTGAGCGACCAGCCCCGTCCTGCCCGCCGCACCTCCGGCTGGGTCGTCGGCCGCGTCGCCGGAGCGCCGATCGTGCTCGCCCCGAGCTGGGTCGTGGCGGCCGTCGTGCTCACCGTGGTGCTCGCGCCGGCCGTCCGCGGCTGGGCGCCGGGCATGGTGGGCGCGCGCGTGTACGTCGTCGCGCTCGTGTTCGTCGTGCTGCTGTTCGCCTCCGTGCTGGTGCACGAGATCGCGCACGGGCTCGTGGCGCGTGCCCGCGGCCAGCAGCCGCAGGAGTTCGTCCTGACCCTCCTGGGCGGGCACACGTCGTTCGGTGCGGCCGCGGCGACGCCCGGGACGAACGCCCTCGTCGCCGTGGCGGGGCCGGTCGCCAACCTCGTGCTCGCGGGCGGGTTCCTCGTCGCGGGGCTCGCGGTGGGGCGGGACCAGCTCGTGGGCGTCCTGCTGCTCGCCGGTGCCTTCTCCAACGGGTTCGTCGGCCTGTTCAACCTGCTGCCCGGCCTCCCGCTCGACGGCGGCGCGGTGCTGCAGTCGCTCGTCTGGGCCGTCACGGGGCGCCGGCACACCGGGACGGTCGTGGCGGCGTGGTGCGGCCGGCTGGTCGCCGTGGGCGTGTTCGCCGTCGCGTTCGCGCTCCCGTTCGCGCTCGGTGGGCGCCCGACGCTCACCGACGCCGTCTGGGGCGGGCTCATCGGCGCGTTCATCTGGTCGGGGGCGTCCGGCGCCATCCGCGCGGCCCGCACGCAGGACGCGGTCGACCAGCTGACCGTCGAGCGCGTCGGTCGCCGGGCGGCCGCCGTCGGGCACACCGACTCGGTCGCCCAGGCGCGCGCCGTGGCCGCAGCGGCGGGTGCGCAGGACGTCGTGGTGCTCGCCCCGGACGGGCGTCCCGCGGCCTACGTCGACGTCGCGGCGGCGTCGTCCGTCCCCGCGGACCTCGCCGGCACCACCCCGGTCACGACGGTCGCCGTCACGCTGCCCGGCGGTGCGGTCGTCGACGGCACGCTCGTCGGGCCCGCGCTGCTCGACGCGCTGGGCCGCGCGTCGCGGCACTCGCCCGTCGTGGTCGCCGTCGCGCACGGGCGGGTCGTCGGGCTCGTGCGCGTGCCGGACGTCGTCGCGGCCCTGCGCGCCTGACCAGGCGCGGACGCGCCGCCACAGCCCGCACGACCCGGCAGGGCGCGTCCCGGCGGCCCGTAGACTCTCCGCCCGTGACCGCCGACCAGACGCCCACCGGGGCCGCGCACCGCCGTGGCCCGTTCCGTGCGGGCGACCGCGTCCAGCTCACCGACCCGCGGGGGCGGCTGCACACCGTCACGCTCGCGCCGGGCGGGTCGTTCCACACGCACCGCGGCTACTTCTCGCACGACGCGCTCATCGGCGCCCCCGAGGGCACGGTGGTGCGCAACACCTCCGGCATCGAGTACCTGGCCCTGCGCCCGCTGCTCGCGGACCACGTCCTGTCGATGCCGCGCGGCGCCGCGGTCGTCTACCCGAAGGACGCGGGCCAGATCGTCACGATGGGCGACATCTACCCGGGTGCGCGCGTCGTCGAGGCGGGCGTCGGCTCGGGCGCGCTGACCATGTCGCTGCTGCGCGCGGTCGGCGACGGCGGCTCGCTGCACTCGATCGAGCGGCGCGAGGACTTCGCCGACATCGCGCGTGCCAACGTCGAGGGCTTCTTCGGCGGGCCGCACCCGGCCTGGCAGCTGTCCATCGGTGACCTCGCCGACGTCCTGCCCACCGTCGCGGAGCCGGGCTCGGTCGACCGCGTCGTGCTCGACATGCTCGCGCCGTGGGAGAACCTCGAGGCGGTCGCGACCGCGCTCGCCCCCGGCGGCGTGCTCACCGCGTACGTCGCGACGACGACGCAGCTCTCGCGCCTCGCGGAGGACGTGCGGGCCGACGGCCGGTACACCGAGCCGCAGGCGTTCGAGACGATGGTGCGCGGCTGGCACCTCGAGGGGCTCGCGGTGCGCCCCCAGCACCGCATGGTCGGGCACACCGGCTTCCTGCTCACGACCCGCCGGCTCGCCGACGGCGTCGAGGCCCCGCTGCGCAAGCGCCGCCCGGCGAAGGGCTCCTACCCCGTGGCCGAGGACGGCGCACCCGTCGACGACCCGGAGCTGTGGTCGTCGGAGGCGATGGGGGAGCGCGCGGTGTCCGACAAGAAGCTGCGCCGCGCCCGCCGCGACGCGCAGGGGCTCGCCGACGCGGCACGCGAGGCGGACCCGTCGGCTCCTGACGAGCCGCAGGCCTGAGCGCACGGCGGTCCACCGTCCGCTCCGCGAGACGCCGGGAACAGCAGCGGTGCGGCTCGCGTCCTGTGTTGACATCGGTGGTTAGGGTCGTCGGACCAGCAGGCAGGCGAGCAGGCGAAGCGTCGTGCAGGGTGGTGCTGACGCACCCCTCGTGCGACGCGGAACGGAGGCCGAGACGATGACCGACCCGAACGCCCCTGGCCGGGACCTCTCCCGCGAGCTGGCCCTCCTCGCGGCCAAGAACGAGCGGCTGACCGACGCCCTCACGGCCGCGCGCGACCAGATCCTCGAGCTCAAGCGGCAGGTCGACGACCTCGCCAAGCCCCCGGGCACGTACGCGACGTTCCTCGGCGCGCGCGACGACGGCACCGTCGACGTGGTGTCGTCCGGCCGCAAGATGCACGTGGGCGCGAGCCCCGCGGTCGACGTCCACCGCCTGCGCCCGGGTCAGGAGGTCATGCTCAACGAGGCCCTCACGGTCGTCGAGGCCGGCGGGTACGAGAAGGTCGGCGAGATCGTCACCGTCAAGGAGATGCTCGGCGGCGGGCGTGCGCTCGTCGTCGGCCGCGGCGACGAGGAGCGCGTCGTGCGCTTCGCGGGCCAGGTCATCGACGAGGCGAAGGTCCGCGTCGGCGACGCCCTGACGATCGACTCGCGCTCCGGGTTCGTGTTCGAGGTCATCCCGCGCGCCGAGGTCGAGGAGCTCGTCCTCGAAGAGGTGCCGGACATCCAGTACGAGGACATCGGCGGCCTGGGCCCGCAGATCGAGGCGATCCGCGACGCCGTCGAGCTGCCGTTCCTGCACCCCGAGCTGTTCCGCGAGCACGGCCTCAAGCCGCCCAAGGGCGTGCTGCTGTACGGCCCGCCGGGGTGCGGCAAGACGCTCATCGCGAAGGCCGTGGCGCACTCGCTCGCGGCGACCGCCGCGGCGGCCCGCGGCGACGACCTGACGGAGGCGCGCAGCTTCTTCCTCAACGTCAAGGGCCCCGAGCTGCTCAACAAGTACGTCGGCGAGACCGAGCGGCACATCCGGCTGATCTTCGCCCGCGCCCGCGAGAAGGCGTCGCAGGGGCACCCGGTGGTCGTCTTCTTCGACGAGATGGAGTCGCTGTTCCGCACGCGCGGCACGGGCGTGTCGAGCGACGTCGAGACGACGATCGTCCCGCAGCTGCTCTCCGAGATCGACGGCGTCGAGCGGCTCGAGAACGTCATCGTCATCGGCGCCTCGAACCGAGAGGACATGATCGACCCCGCGATCCTGCGGCCCGGCCGGCTCGACGTGAAGATCAAGATCGAGCGGCCCGACGCCGAGGGTGCGCGCGAGATCTTCGCGAAGTACCTCACGCCCGACCTGCCGATCCACGAGGACGACCTGCGCGAGCACGGCGGCTCCACGACGGCCGCGGTCGACGCGATGATCTCCCGCGTCGTCGAGCGCATGTACACCGAGAGCGAGGAGAACCGGTTCCTCGAGGTGACCTACGCGAGCGGCGACAAGGAGGTCCTGTACTTCAAGGACTTCAACTCCGGCGCGATGATCCAGAACGTCGTCGACCGTGCGAAGAAGTCCGCGATCAAGGACTTCCTCGCGACCCAGCAGCGCGGCATCCGCGTCGAGCACCTGCTGACGGCGTGCGTCGACGAGTTCCGCGAGAACGAGGACCTGCCGAACACGACCAACCCTGACGACTGGGCGCGCATCTCCGGCAAGAAGGGGGAGCGCATCGTGTTCATCCGCACGATCGTCCAGGGCAAGAAGGGCACGGAGGCCTCGCGCACGATCGAGACGGTCACGAGCACCGGCCAGTACCTCTGACGCGCGCGGCGGTCCCCGTCGCCGGCGCGGCGGCCCGCGGACGCACGGCACGGCCCCGCCCGGGCGCAGCCTAGGGTGGAGCCGTGACCGTGCACCGCGTGATGGGGATCGAGACCGAGTACGGCATCCTCCAGCCGGGCAGGCCGCTCGCGAACCCCATGCTCCTGTCCAGCCACGTCGTCGCGGTGCACGCCGCCGCCCGCGACGGCGGGCGCTCGCGGGCCCGCTGGGACTACGACGACGAGGACCCGCTGCACGACGCGCGCGGCTTCCGCCTGCAGCGCGCCTCGGCTCACCCGTCGCTGCTCACCGACGACCCGCAGACCCCTGCCCCGTCCGGCGACGGCCCGCAGGAGCTCCCGCGGGCGACGACCGAGGAGTACGAGGACCCGGGGGCCGCCAACGTCATCCTCAGCAACGGGGCCCGCCTCTACGTGGACCACGCGCACCCCGAGTACTCCTCGCCCGAGGTGACCAACCCCCTCGACGCGGTCCGCTGGGACCGGGCCGGTGAGCTCGTCATGCTCGCCTCGGTGCGCGCGCTTGCCTCGACGGCCGCACTGCCCGACGTCGCGCTGTACAAGAACAACGTCGACGGCAAGGGCGCGACGTACGGCATGCACGAGAACTACCTCGTCGAGCGCGCCGTGCCGTTCACGGACCTCGCGGCCCGGCTCATCCCGTTCCTCGTGACCCGCCAGGTGTACACCGGCGCGGGGCGCGTCGGGCTGGGCCAGCGCGGCGAGGAGCCCGGCTTCCAGCTCTCGCAGCGCGCCGACTACATGGAGGCCGAGATCGGTCTCGAGACGACGCTGCGCCGCCCGATCGTCAACACGCGCGACGAGCCGCACGCGGACCCCGACCGGTGGCGGCGACTGCACGTCATCATCGGCGACGCCACGATGCTCGAGGCCGCGACGTACCTGCGGCTCGGCACGACCTCGCTCGTGCTGTGGCTCGTGGAGCGTGCGGTCGCCGAGGGCGGGTCGGGCGGGGCGCTCGCAGCTGTCGACCGGCTCGCGCTGCGCGACCCCGTCGAGGCGGTCCACGTCGTCAGCCACGACCTGACGCTCACGGCCCGCCTCGAGCTGGTCGACGGGCGGCGGCTCACCGCGATCGAGGTCCAGCGCGAGTACCTCGCCGCCGTGCGGACCGCGCTCGCGCACACGGGCGACACCGTCGACGCGCAGACGGCCGACGTGCTGGAGCGCTGGCAGGCGGTCCTGGACGGGCTGGCGACGGACCCCGCGAGCTGCGCCCGGACCGTCGAGTGGCTCGCGAAGCTGCGCCTGCTCGAGGGCATGCGGCGCCGCGACCGGCTCGCGTGGGACCACCCGCGACTCGCGGCGGTCGACCTGCAGTGGTCCGACCTGCGCCCCGAGCGCGGGCTGTACCACCGGCTCGTCGCGGCCGGTGCGGTCGAGCTGCTCGTCACGCCGCAGGAGGTCGAAGACGCGGTCGCCCACCCGCCGCGCGACACGCGCGCGTACTTCCGTGGCGAGGCGGTGGCCCGCTACGGCGGCGAGATCTCGGCCGCGAGCTGGGACTCCGTGGTGTTCGACGTGCCCGGGGCGGCGACGCTGCAGCGCGTGCCGATGCGTGACCCGCTGCGCGGCACCCAGGCGCACGTCGGCGACCTGCTCGACCGGTGCCCCGACGCGGCGGCGCTCCTCGCGGAGCTCGGCGCCTGACGGCTGCACGGGCGTCCGCCTCGCGAGCGCTGCGCCCGGTCCCGTCGCAGGATGGGCCTAGGGTGGGATCGAGCAGGTCAGCGCGACGCCTACGGAGGTCACCATGGCTGGTCAGGAACAGGTGCGGCCCCGCCGCGACGACGAGGACCCGGTCGACGGCGCCGACGCGCCCGTGCCGGCCGCGCCGTCCGCGCAGTCGCGCGACGCCGAGGTGGACGCGCTGCTCGACGAGATCGACGACGTCCTGGAGTCCAACGCGGAGCAGTTCGTGCGTGGCTTCGTCCAGAAGGGCGGTCAGTGAGCGTCGATGCCAGGACTGACACCGCCGCCCGGCGCCTCGGGGCGCCTCCCGCACGCCTTCACGACCCCCGGCTCGTCGTCGTTCGTCGAGTTCCTCGGCGCGCACGCGCCGGAGCTCCTGCCGGGGAACCGTCCGCTGCCGGCCGCTGACGTCGTCGCACCGCACGGGACGACGATCGTCGCGCTCGCGTTCGACGGCGGCGTCGTCATGGCGGGCGACCGCCGCGCGACGATGGGCTCGATGATCGCCAGCCGGGAGATCGAGAAGGTCTTCCCGGCGGACGAGTACTCGGCGGTCGGGATCGCGGGCACCGCGGGCCTCGCGGTCGAGCTCGTGCGGCTCTTCCAGCTCGAGCTCGAGCACTACGAGAAGATCGAGGGCAGCCTGCTGTCGCTCGAGGGCAAGGCGAACCGCCTCTCGACGATGATCCGGGGGAACCTCGGGCTCGCGATGCAGGGCCTGGCTGTCGTGCCGCTCTTCGCGGGCTTCGACCTGGACCTGCGGCGCGGGCGCATCTTCTCCTACGACGTCACGGGCGGCCGGTACGAGGAGCACGACCACCACGCGGTCGGCTCGGGCTCGGTGTTCGCGCGCGGCTCCCTGAAGAAGCTGTGGCGGCCGGGCCTGGACGCGGCGGGTGCCGTGCGCGTCGCGGTCGAGGCGCTGGTCGACGCGGCCGACGACGACTCGGCGACGGGCGGGCCGGACACGACGCGCCGGATCTGGCCCGCGTCGCGACGGTCACCGAGTCGGGATACCTGCGCGTCGACGACACGGACCTGGGCGACGTCGTCGCGCGCGTGCAGGACGAGCGGCGTGCGGCGCACGCGGACCGCGGGGGTGCGCGATGAGCATGCCGTTCTACGTCTCTCCCGAGCAGCTCATGAAGGACCGGGCGGACTACGCCCGCAAGGGGATCGCACGCGGCCGGTCGGTCGTCGTCCTGCAGTACGACGACGGCATCGCCTTCGCGACCGAGAACGCGTCGCGCGCGCTGCACAAGATCTCCGAGATCTACGACCGGATCGCCTTCGCCGCGGTCGGCAAGTACAACGAGTTCGAGAACCTGCGGGTGGCCGGCGTGCGGTACGCGGACCTGCGCGGGTACTCCTACGACCGTCAGGACGTCACCGCGCGCGGGCTCGCGAACGCCTACGCGCAGACGCTCGGCACGGTCTTCACGACGGAGTCCAAGCCGCTCGAGGTCGAGCTCGTCGTCGCCGAGGTCGGGCGCGAGCCCGCGGGCGACCAGGTGTACCGGCTGTCCTACGACGGCTCGGTCGCCGACGAGCACGGCTACGTCGTCATGGGCGGCCAGGCCGAGCGGCTCGGCGGGCTGCTCGCGTCGGGCTGGCGCCCGGGGATGACGCTGCGCGAGGTGCTGCGGCTCGCGGTCGACGTGCTCGGGGCGCCCGCGGACGACGGCGGCGAGAAGCGCGCGATCCCCGCGCAGCAGCTCGAGGTCGCCGTGCTCGACCGCACCCGGCCCCGGCGCGCGTTCCGGCGGCTGACGGGCGCGCTCCTGGAGGACCTGCTGGCCCCGGCGTCCGCCGCCCCGGCGACGTCGGCTCCGCCCGGCCCCGCACCGCAGGGCGACTGACCCCGGCCCGGCCGGAGGAGGGGAGCACGAATGGACCGACGGATCTTCGGCCTCGAGACCGAGTACGGCGTCACGTGCGCCGCGCAGGACGGCCGCGGGCTGTCCGCGGACGAGGTCGCGCGCTACCTGTTCCGCAAGGTCGTCGCGTGGGGGCGCTCGTCGAACGTGTTCCTGCGCAACGGCTCGCGCCTGTACCTCGACGTCGGCTCGCACCCCGAGTACGCGACCGCGGAGTGCGACGACGTCCGTCAGCTCGTCGCGCACGACCGCGCGGGCGAGCGGATCCTCGAGGGCCTCGTCGCGGACGCGCAGCAGCGGCTGGAGCACGAGGGCCTGCCGGGACGCATCCACCTGTTCAAGAACAACACCGACTCCGCCGGCAACTCCTACGGCTGCCACGAGAACTACCTCGTGCGCCGGCAGGGCGACTTCGCGCGGCTGTCGGACGTGCTCGTGCCCTTCCTCATCACGCGCCAGGTGCTCACGGGCGCGGGCAAGGTGCTGAGCACGCCGCGCGGGGCCGTGTTCTGCCTCTCGCAGCGCGCCGACCACATCTGGGAGGCCGTGTCGAGCGCGACCACGCGGTCGCGGCCCATCATCAACACGCGCGACGAGCCGCACGCCGACGCCGAGCACTACCGGCGCCTGCACGTCATCGTGGGCGACTCCTCGATGTCGGAGACCACGACGATGCTCAAGGTCGGCGCGACCGACCTCATCCTGCGGATGATCGAGGCGGGCGTCCCGCTGCGGGAGATGACGCTCGAGAACCCGATCCGCGCGATCCGTGAGATCAGCCACGACGTCACCGGGCAGCACCCGGTGGTGCTCGCGAACGGCCGCACGGTCACGGCCCTGGACCTGCAGGAGGAGTACCTCGCACGCGTCACGGAGTTCGTGACGTCGGAGGGCGGGCCCACGCCGGAGACCAAGCAGGTCCTCGACCTGTGGGAGCGGGGCCTGCGCGCGCTGCGCACGGGTGACCTGTCGCTCGTCGAGCGCGAGCTCGACTGGGTCATCAAGTACCAGCTCATCGAGCGGTACCGCGCCAAGCACGGCCTCGAGCTGTCCGACGTGCGCGTGCAGCGCCTCGACCTGGCGTACCACGACATCTCGCGCACCGAGGGCCTGTACAACCTCCTCGCGGCGAAGGGGCTCGTCGAGCGCGTCACGAGCGACCTCGAGATCTTCGAGGCGACCGCCGTCCCGCCGCAGACGACGCGCGCGAAGCTGCGCGGCGACTTCGTGCGCGCCGCGCAGGAGGCCCGGCGCGACTACACGGTCGACTGGGTGCACCTCAAGCTCAACGACCAGGCGCAGCGCACGGTGCTCTGCAAGGACCCCTTCCGCAGCGTCGACGAGCGCGTCGACCGTCTCATCGAGTCGATGTGACGGACGGCGCGGCCCCGCGCCCAGGGCCGCGCCGTACAGTGTCCCCTGCTCGGCGGGAGGCCGGGTGAGGCGACGAGGAAGGACCGACGTGCGACGACTGCGGGACGCGGCCTCGGCCGCGGTCGTGGCGGTCGCCGTGCTCGCGGGCTGCACGGCCGCACCGACGGCACCGCCCGAGATCACGGTCACCGGCGAGGTCGACGAGGCACCGACGCTGACCTACGTCACACCGCTCGACGTCGACTCGACGTACCGCGAGCAGATCTGGCCCGGCACGGGGGCCGAGCTCGTCGAGGGCGGTCCCGTCCTCATCGACTTCTGGCTGGAGAACGGCACGGACGCCTCGCTCGTCGACGAGAGCTTCTCCTCGACGCCGACGCCACGGCTGCTGACCGCCGAGGACCTCGGCACCGACCTGTACGAGACGCTGCGCGACCAGCGGGTCGGGGCGCGCGTCCTGCAGGTCAGCCCCGGCCGCAGCTCGGGCGCCGCCGGCTACCCCACGGTCACCGTGCTCGACGTGCTGCCGACGCGCGCCGACGGCAGCCCCGTCCCGCCCGCGGCCGACCTGCCGCCCGTCACGCTGGACGCCGCGGGCATGCCGACGATGACCCCGACGGGCACGGAGCCCCCCGACCGCCTCGTCGTGCAGCCGCTGCTGCGCGGGGCCGGCCCGCAGGTCGCGGCGCAGGACGTCATCACCGTCCAGTACGAGGGCTTCGTCTGGACGACCGGCGCGTCGTTCGACTCGACGTGGAGCCGCGGGCTGCCCGTGTCGTTCGCGCTGCAGGACGTGCCCGCGTGGGCCGAGGGGCTCGTCGACCAGCCCGTCGGCAGCCAGGTCATGCTCGTCGTCCCGCCGACGTACGCGCTCGGCGTCACCGAGAGCGAGGAGCTCGCCGGGCAGACCGTCGTGTTCGTCGTCGACATCCTCGCCACCGGATCACCCGACGGAGGGTCCTCATGACCGTGGCGCTGCGCGTCATCCCGTGCCTCGACGTCGACGGCGGCCGGGTCGTCAAGGGCGTCAACTTCGAGAACCTGCGGGACGCGGGCGACCCCGTCGAGCTCGCGCGCCGGTACGACGCCGAGGGGGCCGACGAGGTCACGTTCCTCGACGTGTCGGCGTCGTCGAGCGGCCGCGACACCACCGTCGAGGTCGTGCGGCGCACCGCCGAGGAGGTCTTCGTCCCGCTCACGGTCGGCGGGGGAGTGCGCTCGACGCAGGACGTCGACCGGCTCCTGCGGGCCGGTGCGGACAAGGTCGGCGTCAACACGGCCGCCATCGCCCGGCCCGAGCTCATCGAGGAGATCGCGCACCGCTTCGGCAGCCAGGTGCTCACGATCTCGATCGACGCGCGCCGCGTCACCGGCGACGTCCGCACCGAGTCGGGCTACGAGGTCACGACGCACGGCGGCAAGCGCGGGACGGGCCTGGACGCCGTGGCGTGGGCCGCGCGCGCGGCCGAGCTGGGCGCGGGCGAGGTGCTGCTCAACTCCATGGACGCCGACGGCACCGAGGCGGGCTTCGACCTGGAGATGATCCGCGACGTGCGGTCCGCGGTGCGGGTCCCGCTCGTCGCGAGCGGTGGTGCGGGGACCGTCGAGCACTTCGTCGACGCCGCTCGGGCCGGTGCGGACGCGGTGCTCGCCGCGAGCGTCTTCCACTTCGGCCAGCTGACCGTCCGGGACGTCAAGGACGCGCTGCGCGCGGCGGGGGTCGTCGTCCGCTGACCCGTGCGGCGACCGCGTCCCGGGCCGCCCCGGGGCCGTCGTGCGACGCGCCCGGCGTCAGACGGGCAGGCGCTCCGTGAGCGTCTCCACGTCCTGCGGGTCGCCGGCGAGCGTGACGTCCGCCGCGGCACCGCGGCCGAACGCGAACAGCACGAGCTCGCCGACGGCGCCACGCACCACGACCGTGCCGAACCCGTCGCGCGCGCGACGCAGGTGCCGCCGGACCCCGTCGTCGCGGACCAGGACGACCCCGACGGGCGAGCGGCGCAGCCGCAGGCCGCCGGCGCCGACGAGGTGCCGCCACAGGACGTCGGCCAGACCCGGGTCCAGGGTCCTCGGGGGCGTGGGGCCGCCACCGCGGCGCACGTCCTCGGTGTGCACGAAGAACTCGACGACGTTCGCCAGGTCACCGGCCCACGACATCGGGTGCCACGCGGGCGGCGGCGCCGCGACGCGCGCGACCAGGTCGCGGTAGCCGCCCTCGGTCGTCGCCATGTCCGCGAGCCGCGCGATCGCGTCCTCGGCACGCGCCGCGAGGGCGGGGACCGCGAGCCCGGCACCGACGGTCAGCGAGTGCTCACGCAGCACGACGTGCGCCGCGAGGTGCCGGGCCTGCCAGCCCTCGCAGAGCGTCGGGGCGTCGGGCGGGACCGCCCGCAACGCGTCCGCCAGCCCCGCGCGCCCCACCTCGTGCCACGTCATCCCCGCATGGTCGCACGCGGTGCGTCGCCGCACGTGACGAGCGGCTCGCCGCGGACGCCGGGACCACCGTCGTGGGCGGCGCGTGAGACGATGACCGCTCTCCCCGTCCCCTCCCGGAAGGCACTGGCGTGCGCTCGCGAGCCCCCTCGTCGCGGCCGATGACGTTGTCCGGATCGGCCCCGCGCCGCGCCGTCCAGGTCGTGGCCCGCGGGATGGCGGCGCACCCGTGGACGTACGTCGCCGCGATCGGGACCGCCGCCGTCCACGGCCTCGCGACGGTCGCGGTGAGCCGCGTCCTCGGCACCGTGACCGACGACGTCGTCGTCCCCGCGCTGGGCGGCTCCGCGGAGGCGCGCGGGCGCATCTGGGTCGCCGGTCTCGTCCTCGTGCTCGTCGCGGTGACGCTCGCCGCGTCGGTCGCCGGCCGCCGGATCTTCGCCGGCATGGGCTTCGCGAGCATCCAGGCCGACCACCGCACGCGCGTGACCCGGCAGTACCTGCGGCTGCCGATGTCCTGGCACCGCCGCCACCCGACGGGCCAGCTGCTGTCGAACGCGAGCGCCGACGTCGAGGCCGCGACCGGTGTCTTCAACCCGCTGCCCTTCGCGCTGGGCGTCGTCGTCATGCTCGTGGTCGCGACCGTCGGGCTGCTGCGCACGGACGTGTGGCTCGCGCTCGCCGCCCTCGTCGTGGTGCCGCTCGCGCTCGTCGCGAACCTCGTGTTCCAGCGCCGGATGGCACCCGCCGTGGGCCACGCGCAGGAGCTGCGGGCGGGCGTCGCGGACGTCGCCCACGAGAGCTTCGAGGCCGCGCTGCTGGTGAAGTCGCTCGGCACGGAGGAGCGCGAGGCGGCGCGCTTCGCGGAGCGCGCGCACGCGCTGCGTGACGCGAACGTGCGCGTGGGTCAGGTGCGCGCCTTCTTCGACCCGGTGATCGACCTCCTGCCCAACCTCGGCACGCTGCTCGTCCTGGTGGTCGGCGCGGTGCAGGTGCGCGCCGGGCACATCGGGACCGGCGACGTGGTCGCCGCGGCGTACCTGCTGACGCTGCTCACCATCCCGGTGCGGGCCTTCGGCTGGGTGCTGGGCGAGATCCCTCGGGCCCTCGTGGGGTGGGACCGCATCGCGCGGGTCGTCGACGCGCGCGGCGCGCTGCCCGGGGGCTCGGTGCGCTGGACGCCGCACGGCCGTGGCGCGCGCGTGGAGCTGCGTGGCGTCGGCCTGACGGTCCCCGGGCCGCACGGGTCCGTCGAGCTGCTGCGCGACGTCGACCTCGACGTCGCACCGGGCCGCGTCGTCGCGGTCGTCGGTCCCACGGGCGCGGGCAAGACGACGCTCGTGCAGCTCGTCGCGCGCCTCAGCGACCCGACGACGGGCGAGGTGCTCCTCGACGGGGTCGACGTGCGCGACCTGGACCCGGCCGACCTCACGCGGCACGTGGCGCTCGTGTCGCAGACGACGTTCGTGTTCGAGGACACCGTGCGGGCCAACGTCACGCTCGCCGACGCGCAGGACGGCGACGTCCCGGACGACGACGCCGTGTGGGCGGCGCTGCGCGCGGCCCGTGCGGACGACGTCGTGCGCGCGCTGCCCGGGGGCCTCGACGCGCCCCTGGGCGAGCGCGGCGCGAACCTGTCCGGCGGGCAGCGGCAACGGCTCGCGCTCGCCCGGGCACTCGTGCGCGAGCCGCGCGTCCTCGTGCTGGACGACGCGACGTCGGCCGTCGACCCGCGCGTCGAGCAGGCGATCCTGCGCGGCCTGCGCGGCGGCGACGGCCCGTCCGGCGGCGCGCCGACGGTGCTGCTCGTCGCCTATCGCATGTCCTCCGTGCTGCTCGCCGACGAGGTCGTGCACGTCGAGCAGGGCCGGGTCGTCGACCGCGGCACGCACGCCGAGCTGCTCGCTCGCGACCCCGGCTACCGCGCGCTCGCGACCGCGTACGAGCAGGAGTCGGCGCGCCGCGCCGCGGACGCCGAGGACGACGAGCGGGCCGCCGTGCCGGCGGCCGGGGAGGTCCGATGAGCGCCGCGACCGCCGACGACGCACGCCCGGGCGGCGCGCCGAGCCACCGGATGGCTCCCGCGAGCACGCTCGGTGTCCTGGCGACGCTGCGCCGCGGCGTCGAGGTCTCGCCGCAGCTGCTGCGCGGCTGGCGCGTCACGCTGCTCCTCGCGGTGCTCGCCGCGCTCGGCAAGGTGCTGGTCCCCGTCACGGTGCAGCAGACCGTCGACACGGGGATCCTCGCGGCGGGCGGTCCCGACGTGGACCGGGTGCTGCTGCTCACGGGCGCCGCGGCGCTCGGGCTGGTCGGCGCCGCGGTCTGCTCGGCCCTCGTCAACGTGCGCCTGTTCCGCTCGAGCGAGGACGGCCTGCTCGCGCTGCGCACGCGCGCGTTCCGGCACGTGCACGACCTGTCCGTGCTCACGCAGCACACCGAGCGACGCGGCTCGCTGGTCTCCCGCGTGACCTCGGACGTCGACACCATCTCGATGTTCGTGCAGTGGGGCGGCATCATGCTGCTCGTCTCGCTGCTGCAGATCGTGGTCGCGACCGTCCTCATGGCGGTCTACTCCTGGCAGCTCACGCTCGTCGTGTGGCTCGGGTTCGTCCCGCTCCTGCTCGTGCTGCAGCCCCTGCAGCGGCGCGTGAACGGCCGGTACTCGGCCGTGCGGGAGCGGTACGGCGCGATGCTCGGCGCGGTCTCCGAGGCGGTCGTCGGGGCGGAGACCATCCGCGCCTACGGTGCGGCGGCGCGCACGCAGCGCCGTGTCGACGCCGCGGTCCGTGCGACGTGGCGTGCGATGGTCCGCGCGCAGAACCTCGTCTCGGTGGTGTTCTCGAGCGGCGTGCTCGTCGCGAACGTCGTGCTCGCGCTCGTGGTGGTCGTCGGCACGTTCCTCGGCGTGCGGGGCGACCTGACGGTCGGGCGGCTGCTCGCGTTCCTGTTCCTCGTGCAGCTGTTCACCGGGCCCGTGCAGATGGCCACGGAGATCCTCAACGAGCTGCAGAACGCGGTCGCGGGCTGGCGCCGCGTGCTGGGCGTCCTGGAGACCCCCGTCGCGGTCGCCGACCCGGGGGAGCGGGGCAGGGCGAGCTCGCGTGGCCCCGCGGCGGTCGAGCTGCGCGGCGTCGGCTTCGCCTACCCCGAGGGGCGACGCGTGCTGCACGACGTCGACCTGCACGTGCCCGCGGGCGCGTCGGTCGCGGTGGTCGGCGCGACCGGGTCCGGCAAGACGACGATCGCCCGGCTCGTCGCGCGCCTCGTCGACCCGGACTCGGGCCAGGTGCTGCTCGACGGCACGGACGTGCGCGACCTGCGGGCCGCGGACCTGCGCGCGCGTGTCGTGCTGGTGCCGCAGGAGGGGTTCCTCTTCGACGGGACGGTCGCCGAGAACGTCGCCTACGGGCTGCGGACCGCCGACGGTGCGACGCCCGACCCGCACGACCCCCGCGTGCGCGCCGCGGTCGACGCGCTCGGGCTCGGCCCGTGGGTCGACGAGCTCGCCGCGGGCCTGGCGACCGACGTCGGGCAGCGCGGCGAGTCGTTGTCGGCCGGCGAGCGGCAGCTCGTGGCCCTCGCCCGCGCCTACCTGGCGGACCCCGACCTGCTGCTGCTCGACGAGGCGACCAGCGCGGTCGACCCCGCGACCGAGGTGCGGCTCGTGCGTGCGCTCGAGGAGCTCACCGCGGGCCGGACGACCCTGACCATCGCGCACCGGCTGTCGACCGCCGAGGCCGCGGACCTCGTGGTCGTCGTCGACGCGGGCCGGGTCGTCGAGACGGGCCCGCACGCGCGGCTCGTGGCCGCGGGTGGGACGTACGCGGCCATGCACGCCGCGTGGGTGAGCCAGACGCGCTGACCCGCGGGCGGGGTGGACGCGCCGACGCCCCGGGCGGCGGGGCACGGGCGACGCGGCCCGGGCGGGCTCCGCGGACGGCCCCCGTCGCCGCCACGGCACCGTGGCAGGATCAGGGCGTGCCCGAGACCAGCCCCGCCACCGCCCGCACGGGCCTCGCCCCCGACGTCGCCGACCGCCTGCGTCGCGACGCGCACGGGCTCGTCGCCGCCGTCGTGCAGCAGCACGACACGCGCGAGGTCCTCATGGTCGGCTGGATGGACGACGAGGCCCTGCACCGCACGCTCACGAGCGGTCGCGTCACGTTCTGGAGCCGCTCACGGCAGGAGTACTGGCGCAAGGGCGACACGTCCGGCCACGCGCAGTACGTCAAGGCCGTGAGCCTGGACTGCGACGGCGACGCGCTCCTCGTCGAGGTCGACCAGGTCGGCGCCGCCTGCCACACCGGAACCCGCACGTGCTTCGAGGCGGGCGGCCCCGTGCCGGCCGTCGTCGGCCACCGTCCCGACCCGTCCACCGCCGGAGGTCCCGCATGACCGCCCCCACCGTCCCCGCCGACGCCGTCACCGCGGACGTCCCCTGGGGCGGCACGTGGCCGTCGCTCGGCACCTTCCGGACGCTGGCCGCGGACCGGCGCGTCATCCCGGTCGTGCGGCGGCTCCTCGCCGACGACGTGACGCCCGTGGGCCTGTACCGCTCGCTCGCCGCGGGCCGCCCCGGCACGTTCGTGCTGGAGTCCGCGGAGTCCGACGGCACGTGGAGCCGCTGGTCGTTCGTCGGCGTGCGCTCGCGCGCGACGCTCACGGTGCGCGACGGCGAGCCGGTCTGGGTCGGTGACGTCCCCGTCGGCGTCCCGACCACGGGCGACGCGCTCGACGTGCTCGGTGCGACGCTCGACGTCCTGCGCACGCCCGCGATCGCCGGGCTGCCGCCGCTGACCGGCGGCCTGGTCGGCGCGCTCGGGTGGGACGTCGTGCGGCACTGGGAGCCGACGCTGCCCGCGAAGGCGCCGGAGGAGCTCGGCGTCCCCGAGCTCACGCTGCTGCTCGCCACGGACCTCGCCGTCGTCGACCACCACGACGGGTCGGTGTGGCTCGTGGCGAACGCGATCAACTTCGACGACACCGACGCGCGCGTCGACGAGGCGCACGCGGACGCCGTGGCCCGGCTCGACGCGATGCAGGAGGCCCTGCTGCACCCCGTCGCGCCCGGTGTCGCGCTGCTGGCCGACGAGCCGGAGCCCGAGCTCGAGTTCCGCTCCACCCGCGAGGAGTTCGAGCAGTCCGTGCGGATCGGCCAGGAGGCGATCCGGGACGGCGAGGTGTTCCAGGTCGTGCTGTCCCAGCGGCTCGACCTCGACTGCCCGGCCGAGCCGCTCGACGTGTACCGGGTGCTGCGCACCATCAACCCGAGCCCGTACATGTACTACCTGCAGCTGCAGGACGCCGACGGGCGCGACTTCGCGGTCGTCGGCTCGAGCCCGGAGACGCTCGTCAAGGTCACCGACGGGCACGTCGTCACGTTCCCCATCGCCGGCTCACGTCCCCGCGGGGCGACGCCGGAGGAGGATCGTGCGCTGCAGGACGAGGTGCTCGCCGACCCCAAGGAGCGCGCCGAGCACATCATGCTCGTCGACCTGTCGCGCAACGACCTCGTCAAGGTGTGCGAGCCGTCGAGCGTCGAGGTCGTCGAGCTCATGGCCGTCAAGCGGTACTCGCACATCATGCACATCACCTCGACCGTCGTCGGGCGCCTGCGGGCGGGGGCGACCGCGCTCCAGACCCTCGTCGCGACGTTCCCCGCGGGCACCCTGTCGGGTGCGCCGAAGCCGCGCGCGATCGCGCTCATCGACGAGATCGAACCCGCCCGCCGCGGCATCTACGGGGGCACCGTGGGGTACTTCGACTTCGCGGGCGACATGGACATGGCCATCGCGATCCGCACCGCGCTCATCCGCGACGGGCGCGCGAGCGTGCAGGCGGGCGGCGGGATCGTCGCCGACTCGGTCCCCGCGCTCGAGTACGCCGAGTCGCGGAACAAGGCCGCGGCCGCCGTGCGCGCCGTGCAGGTCGCGGCGCGGCTGCGCCGGGCGGGCGGATGACGCAGGACCGACCGCCGCAGCCGGCCGGCGGGCCCGGCGGGCCGGACCGCGGCGCGACGGCGCCCGGCCGGCGGGGGCGCGGCCGGGCGGCCGCGGTGCTGGTGCTGCTCGCCGCCCTCACGGGCGCGGTCGCCGTGCCCACGTGGCTGACGGCGCGCGGCACGACGGCGCTGCGCGGCACGGTCGAGCTGCCCGTGGCCGGGACCCAGGTCGCCCCGGGCATCGTCGGCGCCGCCGTGGTGCTGCTCGCGGCCGCGGCGGCGGTCGCCCTCGTGGGACGGGCCGGTCGCTGGCTCGTCGCGGTCGTGACGGCGGCCGCGGGCGTGCTCGTCGGCGCGTCGGCCGTGGCGGTCCTCGCCGACCCGCGCGCCGCCGCGCTCCCGGTCGTCACCACGCAGACGGGCGTCGGGCGGGTCGTGGGCGCGGTCGAGGTCACCCTGTGGCCGTGGGCGGCGACCGCCGTCGGCGTGGCCGTGGTGCTGTCCGCCGGCTGGCTCGTGCGGACGTCGCGGACGTGGCACGCGCCGTCGCGGCGGCACGAGGCGACGCCGGCGGCCGAGGGGCCGGTCGACGAGCGCGGCGCCTGGGACGCGCTCAGCCGGGGCGACGACCCGACCTGAGCCCGCCGTGTCCGCAGGTCGGGGGTCCGCTAGGGTGGGGCCGAACCTCGCACGAAGGGCACCACCTGATGTCTGACCAGTCCCTCGCGCACCGCGCGCAGCACGCCACCCGGACCGAGACGGTCCACCTCCCTGCGGCGACCCCGCCCGTGAACCACGGCAAGACGGTCGCCGGCTGGACGACCGCCTACGGCGTGGTCATCGGCGGTCTGGTCGCGTCCGTCGGTGTCGTGCTCGCCCTCGTCTGGCTCTTCTGGGCCGGGCTCGGCCTCGCCGTCGCGGCCCTGATCCTCGGCAAGGTGCTGCAGGGGCTGGGCTACGGGCAGGGCGGGTCGCACACCGTCGCCCGCGACGGGCGCGCCGGCGCGCACTGACGCCGCGACAGCTCGTCCGCACGACCGGCACCCCACGGCACCGACCCACCGTCCACGCCCGGCCGACCGGCCGCACGTCCAGGAGGACCCATGTCGACACCGAACGACCCGCAGACCCCCGGCTGGCAGCCCGACGACGCGAAGGGCGAGACGCCGGCGACGCCGCAGTACCCGAGCGCGCCGCAGTACCCGTCGGCGCCCGGCTACCCGGCGGCCCCCGGCGCGGGTCCGGTCCCCGCGGCCGCGCCCTACGCGGGTCAGTACGGCACCGCGTACCCGAAGAACGGGCTCGGCGTCTGGTCGCTCGTGCTGGGCGTGGTCGGCTTCGTCCTGTGCGGCCTATTCACCGGCATCCCGGCGATCATCGTCGGCGCCAACGCCAAGAAGGCCGTCGCGCGAGGCGAGGCGAACAACGGTGGCCTGGCGACCGCGGGCGTCGTGCTCGGCTGGATCGCGACCGTGCTGTCCGTCATCGGCTTCATCGCCCTCATCGTGATCCTCTCGAACGCCGATCTCCGTGACCAGTACTTCGACACCTACAGCACCACGTCGACCTACTGACCTGACGGACGGGGTGCGTCGTGCACGCACCCCCCTGCTCGTCGGGGCGACGACGGCGCTCGCAGGCGTCGTCGTCGCGCTGCACGACCCTCACGTCGCGGGCAGCTACGGGATCTGTCCCGTGCTGCTGCTCACCGGGCTCGTGTGCCCCGGGTGCGGCGGGCTGCGTGCGGTGCACGACCTCGCGCACCTCGACCTGGCGGCTGCCTGGTCGATGAACCCGCTGGTGGTGACGCTGCTGCCGCTCGTCGTCGCCGTGTGGACCGTCTGGACCTGGCGCGCCCTCGCCGGTCGCCCTCGCCCGCGTTCCGTCCCCGCCGGGCTGCTGTGGGCGTTGCTCGTCGTGGTCGTCGTCTTCGGCGTCGCCCGCAACGTGCCGGCACTCGCCCCGTGGCTCGCGCCGTGAGCCACGCCCGCGTCACCGTCCTGTCCGTCGAACCCCTTCCCAGGAGCACTCCGTGAGCACGAACGACCCGCAGCCGTCCGACCCCTGGCGCAAGCCCGAGCCCGCCGGGCAGGACGACCCGTTCCGCAAGGCCGAGGACCCGGCCGCCGGAGCGACGCCCGCGGAGCCCTACGGCGCGACGCCGTCGACGGGCGCCCCGCAGTACCCGGGCGCCGCGCCGCAGCCCGCCGCGTACCCGGGCGCGCAGCCGCCGGGCGGCGAGCAGTACCCCGGCGCCCCGCAGTACCCGGGCGCCGCGTCGCCCGCGTACCCGGCCGCCCCGCAGTACGGCACCGCGCCGCAGCAGTACGGCGCCGCGCCCCAGCAGTACGGGACGCCGGGCTACGGCGCGCCCTACCCGTACACGGCGTACGCCTACCCGAAGAACAACCTCGGCGTGTGGGCGCTGGTGCTCGGCATCGCGTCGCTCGTGATGTGCGGGTTCGTCTCCGGCATCGCGGCGATCATCATCGGCAACAAGGCCAAGAAGGCGGCGCTCGCCGGCGAGGCCGACAACGGGGGCATGGCGACGGCCGGTGTGGTCACCGGCTGGATCGGCACCGTCCTGTCGGGCATCGGCGTGCTGATCTACGTCGTCGCGATCGTGATCGCGATCGCGACGTCCTCGACCGGCTCCTACTGACGTCGCCGCACGCCGGTCCACGGACCGGCGTGTGGTCGGCCTCACCCGACGGCCCCCGTACCATGACCAGGACAGACCTGCCCGCAACCGACACGGTCGCGGGCTCGCCGACCGGGGGAAGGGGTGAGGCTTCGATGACCGTGCTGGACGACATCGTCGCGGGCGTCAGGGAGGACCTTGCCGTCCGCGAGGCGGCGGTCCCGCTGGCCGTCGTCAAGGAGCTCGCCGCCAAGCGGCCGTCGGCGGTCGACTGCATCGGCCGCCTGCGCGTCGAGGACGCGGTCACGGTGATCGCCGAGGTCAAGCGTTCGAGCCCCAGCAAGGGCGCGCTCGCGACGATCACGGACCCGGCCGCGCTCGCCGCGGAGTACGAGAAGGGCGGCGCCACCGCGATCTCGGTGCTCACCGAGCAGCGCCGGTTCAACGGCTCGCTCGCCGACCTCGACGCGGTCCGCGCGCGCGTCGACATCCCGGTGCTGCGCAAGGACTTCGTCGTCACGCCGTACCAGGTGTGGGAGGCGCGGGCGCACGGCGCCGACCTCGTGCTGCTCATCGTCGCGGCGCTCGAGCAGACGGTGCTCGAGTCGCTCGTCGACCGCGTGCACTCGCTCGGCATGACGGCGCTAGTCGAGGTGCACGACAGCGAGGAGGCCGCGCGGGCCGCCGACGCGGGTGCGCGCGTGATCGGCGTGAACGCCCGCAACCTCAAGACGCTCGACGTCGACCGCACGACGTTCGCCCGGGTCGCGCCCTCGATCCCGTCCGACGTGGTGAAGATCGCCGAGTCCGGCGTGCGCGGGCCGCACGACGTCATGGACTACGCGCGCGCCGGTGCGGACTGCGTGCTCGTCGGCGAGGCGCTCGTGACCGACGACGCCCCCCGGCAGTCGGTCGCGGACCTCGTCGCCGCGGGCGCCCACCCCTCGCTGCGGGCGGTGCGGCAGTGACCGCACGTCGCGGCGCCGGCCCGACCGGTGCGCCGCTCGACCCCGGTGCGGCGGCGGGTCCGCTCGCCACGCACGCCGGCCCGTACTTCGGCGACTTCGGCGGCCGCTTCGTCCCCGAGGCGTTGATCGCGGCGCTCGACGAGCTCGACACCGAGTACCACAAGGCGCTCACCGACCCGGCGTTCGGCCGCGAGCTCGCGCGTCTGCACCGCACGTACACCGGTCGGCCGAGCCCGCTGACGGAGGTGCCGCGGTTCGCCCGGCACGTCGCCGACGGGGTGCGCGTGTTCCTCAAGCGCGAGGACCTCAACCACACCGGCTCGCACAAGATCAACAACGTGCTGGGCCAGGCGCTGCTCGTGAAGCGCATGGGCAAGACGCGCGTCATCGCCGAGACGGGCGCGGGCCAGCACGGCGTCGCGACCGCGACGGCAGCGGCGCTGCTCGACCTCGAGTGCGTCGTCTACATGGGGGAGGAGGACACGCAGCGCCAGGCCCTCAACGTCGCGCGCATGCGGCTCCTCGGCGCCGAGGTCGTCCCGGTGACGATCGGCTCGCGCACCCTCAAGGACGCGATCAACGAGGCGCTGCGCGACTGGGTCGCGAACGTCGAGACGACGCACTACCTGCTCGGCACGGTCACGGGCCCGCACCCCTTCCCGGAGATGGTCCGCGACTTCCACAAGATCATCGGCGAGGAGGCCCGCGCTCAGCTCCTCGAGGAGGTCGGCCGGCTGCCCGACGCGGTCGCGGCGTGCGTCGGCGGCGGCTCCAACGCGATGGGCATCTTCAACGCGTTCCTCGACGACGCCGACGTGCGCCTGTTCGGCTTCGAGGCCGGCGGTGCGGGCATCTCGAGCGGCCGCCACGCGGCGCGGTTCTCGGGCGGTCTGCCGGGCGTGCTGCACGGCGCCAAGTCGTACCTGCTGCAGGACGAGGACGGCCAGACGCTGCCGAGCCACTCGGTCTCGGCCGGGCTGGACTACCCGAGCGTCGGCCCCGAGCACGCGTGGCTGCACGACATCGGCCGCGCGCAGTACCGGCCGGTGACGGACGACGAGGCGATGGAGGCGTTCCGCCTGCTGTGCCGGACCGAGGGGATCATCCCGGCGATCGAGTCGGCGCACGCGCTCGCCGGAGCGATCAGCCTGGGCCGCGAGGCGGCGACGTGGCGCGGGGACGACGGCCACGACCCGGTGCTCCTGATCAACCTGTCGGGCCGCGGCGACAAGGACGTGGCGACCGCCGCGGCGTGGTTCGGCCTCATCGAGGACGAGCCGGTCGTGCTGGCCGACGAGAACGAGCAGCTGTGACGGAGGCGGCGGTGGGCACGGTGGACGTCCGGACGGCGACGGGGGAGCACCTCGACCGCCTGCGAGACGGGGACGGCGCGACGCCGGGCCGGGCGGCGCTCGTCGGGTACCTGCCCGTCGGCTACCCGAGCCTCGCCGGTTCGGTGGACGCGGTGAACGCGATGGTCGACGCGGGCGCCGACGTCGTCGAGCTCGGCGTCCCGTACACGGACCCCGTCATGGACGGTCCGATCATCCAGCGCGCCGTGGACGCGGCCCTCGCGGGCGGCACACGCGTGCGGGACACCCTCACGGCGGTCGAGCGGGTCGCCGGCCGCGGTGCGCCGGTGCTGGTCATGACGTACTGGAACGTCGTGCTGCGCTACGGCGTCGAGGCGTTCGCCCGTGACCTCGCGGCCGCGGGCGGGGCCGGGCTCATCACGCCCGACCTCATCCCCGACGAGGCGCAGGACTGGGTCCTCGCGTCGGACACCCACGGTCTCGACCGCGTGTTCCTCGTCGCTCCCAGCTCGACGCCCGAGCGGCTGGCGTCGACGAGCGCCGCGTCGCGCGGGTTCGTCTACGCGGCCTCGACGATGGGCGTGACGGGCGAGCGCGCGAGCGTCGGCGCGCGCGCCGAGCAGCTCGTCGCCGACACCCGTGCCGCCGGCGCGCCGCGCGTCTGCGTCGGGGTCGGGGTGTCGACCGCGGAGCAGGCGGCGCAGGTCGCGGCCTACGCCGACGGCGTCATCGTCGGGTCGGCGTTCGTCCGCCCGCTCGTCGCGGGCGTCGACGCGGACGACCTGCCGCGTGGCATCGACGCGCTCGCGCGCGTCACGGCCGACCTCGCCGCAGGTGTGCGGTCGGTCGTGCGGTGAGCACCGTGCTGCCGCTCGCTATCCCGAGCCCGTCGCAGGGCGTCTGGCACCTGGGCCCGTTCCCGGTGCGCGCGTACGCGATCGCGATCCTCATCGGGATCGTCGTGGCCGTCGTCATCACGCGACGCCGCTGGGCCGAGCGGGGCGGCGACCCGGACACGGTGCTCGACATCGTGTTCTGGGCGGTGCCGTTCGGCATCGTCGGCGGCCGGCTGTACCACGTCGTCTCCTCGCCGCAGGCGTACTTCGGCGAGGGCGGTGAGCCGCTGCGCGCGCTGTACGTCTGGGAGGGCGGGCTCGGCATCTGGGGCGCGATCGCGCTGGGCGCGGTCGGTGCCTGGATCGGCGCGCGGCGCAACGGCGTGCGGCTCGCCCCGTTCGCCGACGCGCTCGCGCCCGCGCTGCTCGTCGCGCAGGCGATCGGCCGGCTCGGCAACTGGTTCAACCAGGAGCTCTTCGGCGGCCCGACGACGCTGCCGTGGGGCCTGCGGATCGACGACGCGCACCTGCCCGCGGGGTTCGAGTCGGGGACGCTGTTCCACCCGACGTTCCTCTACGAGATCGTGTGGAACCTCGCCGGAGCCGCGCTGCTCGTGTGGGCCGACCGTCGGTTCCGGCTCGGGTACGGGCGCGTGTTCTGGCTCTACGTCGTCGTCTACACCACGGGCCGGCTCTGGATCGAGATGCTCCGGATCGACCCGGCGAACGACATCCTGGGCGTGCGACTCAACGTCTGGACGTCCCTCATCGTGGGCCTCGGGGCGCTGGTAGCGTTCGTGGTGGTCGGGCGCCGGCATCCAGGGCGCGACACGACCCTCCTGCGGGAACCCCCGACCGTGCAGGACGACGAGGAGAGCACGTCCACGACCGCCCGCTGACCGCGGGTCGGGTGTGACCCACCTCACGAAGTGGCGATGCGGCTCGTATTGTTTCCGGGTTGTATCGTCGCCCCACGTCTGGGCCGACGACGTCCCGCGTTCCCCCCATGTTCGACAACGCCCCGGTCCCCCGGGGACTCGTGAGGACGGTGCAGATGTCGACGTCGCACGTGAGCCCCGGCGCACTCGACCTGACGTCGGGCGCGGCGCAGCAGGGCCTGTACGACCCCGCCGCCGAGCACGACGCCTGCGGTTTCGCCTTCGTCGCCACGCTCCGCGGAACCCCCGGCCGTGACATCGTCGACGCGGGCCTGACCGCGCTGCTCAACCTCGACCACCGCGGCGCCGTCGGCGCCGAGGAGGACAGCGGTGACGGCGCGGGCATCCTGACCCAGATCCCCGACGCGTTCCTGCGTGACGTCGTCGACGCGGAGCTGCCGCCGGCCGGCTTCTACGCGATCGGCATGGCGTTCCTCCCGGTCGACGAGGTCGAGCAGCGCACCGTCGTCGCCGCGGTCGAGTCGATCGCGGCCGAGGAGAAGCTCGACGTGCTCGCGTGGCGCGACGTCGTCGTGACGGCCGACCTGGTCGGCCCCACGGCGCGGGCGTCCATGCCGGTGTTCCGCCAGCTCGTCGTCGCCGACCCCTCCCGCGAGCTCGCCGGGATCGACCTCGACCGGCGCGCGTACCGGCTGCGCAAGCGGGCCGAGCGCGAGCTGGGCCTGTACTTCGCGTCGCTGTCGGCCCGCACGCTGGCGTACAAGGGCATGCTCACCACCGGGCAGCTCGAGCCGTTCTTCGCGGACCTGTCCGACCCGCGCTACGCGAGCGAGATCGCGCTCGTCCACTCGCGCTTCTCGACCAACACGTTCCCGTCGTGGCCGCTCGCGCAGCCGTTCCGGCTGGTCGCCCACAACGGCGAGATCAACACGGTGCGCGGCAACCGCAACTGGATGGCCGCCCGCGAGGGCACCCTGGCGAGCGAGGCGCTCGGCGACCTGACGCCCCTGCTGCCGGTCTGCACCCCGGGCGGGTCGGACTCCGGCAGCTTCGACGAGGTGCTCGAGCTGCTCCACCTGTCGGGCCGCTCCCTGCCGCACGCGGTCATGATGATGATCCCGGAGGCGTGGGAGAACCACGCCCAGATGGACCCGGCCCGGCGCGCGTTCTACGAGTACCACTCGACGCTCATGGAGCCGTGGGACGGCCCCGCCGCGATGACGTTCACGGACGGCACCCTGGTCGGCTCGGTGCAGGACCGCAACGGCCTGCGGCCGGGGCGCTACTGGGTCACCGAGGACGGCCTCGTGGTGTGCGCCTCGGAGGCCGGCGTGCTCGACATCGACCCGGCGACGGTCGTCGCGAAGGGCCGTCTCGAGCCGGGGCGGATGTTCCTGGTCGACACCGGCAAGGGCCGGATCGTCGAGGACTCCGAGATCAAGGCCCAGCTCGCGGCGCAGCGGCCGTACGCGGAGTGGGTCCGGGACAACTCGGTCTACCTCGAGCAGCTGCCCGAGCGCGAGCACGTGGCGCACTCGGCCGCGTCCGTGCGCCGCCGGCAGCGGACGTTCGGCTACACCGAGGAGGAGCTCAAGATCCTGCTGTCGCCCATGGCGGCGGCCGGTGCCGAGCCGCTCGGCGCGATGGGGTCGGACACGCCCGTCGCGGTGCTGTCCAGCCGTCCGCGCATGCTGTTCGACTACTTCACGCAGATGTTCGCGCAGGTCACGAACCCGCCGCTGGACGCGATCCGCGAGGAGCTCGTGACCGCGATCGGCGGGGCGATCGGCCCCGAGCCGAACCTGCTGGAGGACGGTCCGGCGCACGCGCGCAAGCTCGTCCTGCCGTTCCCGGTGCTGGACAACGACCAGCTCGCCAAGATCGTGCACGTCCAGAAGGAGCCGGGTCTCGGCTTCCGCGCCACGACGATCCGCGGCCTGTACCGCGCGGCCGGCGGGGGAGCGGCCCTCGAGGCGCGCCTGGAGGAGATCTTCGCGGAGGTCGACCGGGCGGTCGCCGACGGCGTGAGCTTCCTCATCCTGTCGGACCGCAACTCGGACGCCGAGCTCGCGCCGATCCCGTCGCTGCTGCTGCTCTCCGCGGTGCACCACCACACGCTGCGCCGGCACACGCGCACCCAGATCTCGCTCGTGGTCGAGGCCGGCGACGTCCGCGAGGTGCACCACGTCGCGCTGCTCATCGGGTACGGCGCCGCCGCGGTCAACCCGTACCTCGCGATGGAGTCCGTCGAGGACCTCGCCCGCAACGGGTACCTGCCGGGCGTCTCGCCCGAGAAGGCCGTCAAGAACCTCATCAAGGCGCTCGGCAAGGGCGTCCTGAAGGTCATGTCGAAGATGGGCATCTCGACGATCGCCTCCTACCGGGGCGCGCAGGTGTTCGAGGCGATCGGCCTGTCGCAGCCGCTCGTCGACCGGTACTTCACCGGCACCACGAGCCGCCTCGGCGGCATCGGCCTCGACGTCATCGCGGCCGAGGTCGCGGCCCGCCACGCCGACGCGTACCCGGCGAGCGGCAACCGTCAGCCGCACCAGCGGCTCGCCGTCGGCGGCGAGTACCAGTGGCGCCGTGACGGCGAGGACCACCTGTTCGACCCCGAGACGGTGTTCCGCCTGCAGCACTCGACGCGCACGCGCCAGATGGACGTGTTCCGCGAGTACACCCACCGCGTGGACGAGCAGTCGTCGCGGCTCATGACGCTGCGCGGCCTGCTCGCGTTCAAGGAGGGCGTGCGCGAGCCCGTCCCGCTGGACGAGGTCGAGCCGGTGAGCTCGATCGTCCAGCGGTTCAGCACGGGCGCGATGTCGTACGGGTCGATCTCCGCCGAGGCGCACGAGACGCTCGCGATCGCCATGAACCGCCTCGGCGCGAAGTCGAACACGGGCGAGGGCGGCGAGGACCCGGAGCGCCTGTACGACCCGGAGCGTCGCTCGGCGATCAAGCAGATCGCGTCGGGCCGGTTCGGCGTGACGAGCGAGTACCTGACGCACGCGGACGACATCCAGATCAAGCTCGCGCAGGGCGCCAAGCCCGGCGAGGGCGGGCAGCTGCCCGGGCACAAGGTCTACCCGTGGGTCGCCAAGACGCGGCACTCGACGCCCGGCGTGGGCCTCATCTCGCCGCCGCCGCACCACGACATCTACTCGATCGAGGACCTCGCGCAGCTCATCCACGACGCGAAGAACGCGAACCCGTCGGCGCGCATCCACACCAAGCTCGTCAGCGAGTTCGGCGTGGGCACGATCGCCGCGGGCGTCGCCAAGGCGCACTCGGACGTCGTGCTCATCTCGGGCCACGACGGCGGCACCGGCGCGAGCCCGCTGACGTCGCTCAAGCACGCCGGGACGCCGTGGGAGATCGGCCTCGCCGAGACCCAGCAGACGCTCGTGCTGAACAACCTGCGCGACCGCGTCGTCGTGCAGGTCGACGGGCAGCTCAAGACCGGCCGGGACGTCGTGGTCGGCGCGCTGCTCGGTGCCGAGGAGTTCGGCTTCGCGACGGCCCCGCTGGTCGTGTCCGGCTGCGTCATGATGCGCGTCTGCCACCTCGACACGTGCCCCGTCGGCGTCGCGACGCAGAACCCCGAGCTCCGGGCCCGGTTCTCGGGCAAGCCCGAGTTCGTCGTGACGTTCTTCGAGTTCATCGCGCAGGAGGTGCGCGAGTGGCTCGCGCGTCTCGGCTTCCGCACGCTCGAGGAGGCCGTCGGCCACGTCGAGCTGCTCGACACGCGGGCCGCGATCGACCACTGGAAGGCGGAGGGTCTCGACCTGGCGCCGGTGCTCGCCGTGCCCGAGCCGGTCGCCGGCTCGACGCTGCACCACTCGACGTCGCAGGACCACGGCCTGGACCGCGCGCTCGACAACCAGCTCATCGCCCTCGCCCAGGACGCCCTGGAGCGGCAGGAGCCGGTCCGCATCGCGCTGCCCATCCGCAACGTGAACCGCACGGTCGGCACGATGCTCGGCCACGAGGTCACGAAGCGGTACGGCGGCGCGGGCCTGCCCGACGACACGATCGACGTCACGGTCACCGGCTCGGCCGGCCAGTCGTTCGCCGCGTTCCTGCCCCGCGGCATCACGCTGCGGCTGTTCGGGGACGCGAACGACTACGTCGCGAAGGGACTGTCGGGCGGACGCGTCGTGGTGCGCCCCGACCGCAGCGCGGTGCTGTCGCAGCACGACGTCATCGCGGGCAACGTCATCGGCTACGGCGCGACGTCCGGCCAGGTGTTCCTGCGCGGCCGCACGGGCGAGCGCTTCGGCGTCCGCAACTCGGGCGCCACGCTGGTCGTCGAGGGCGTGGGCGACCACGGCTGCGAGTACATGACGGGCGGCACGGTCGTCGTGCTCGGCCGGACGGGCCGCAACTTCGGCGCGGGCATGTCGGGCGGCACGGCCTACGTGCTCGACCTGGACCCCGCGCTCGTCAACACCGACGCCGTGCGCAGCGGCGAGCTGTCGCTCGACGCGCTCGACGACGAGGACGCCGCCCTCGTCGAGGGCCTGCTGCGCACGCACCTGCAGGAGACCGGCTCGCCGGTCGCCGCGCAGCTGCTCGAGGACCCTGCGGCGACCCGGGCGCGGTTCACGCGCCTGCTGCCCACCGAGTACGCCCGCGTCCGTCGTGCGCTCGCGCAGGCCGAGGCCGACGGCCTCGACCCCGCGGCCCCCGGCGTGTGGGACCAGATCCTGGAGGTGGCCCGTGGCTGACCCCCGCGGCTTCCTGAAGGTGCGCGAGCGCGAGCTCCCGCCCAACCGCCCGGTCGAGGTGCGCCTGCGCGACTGGAAGGACGTGCACGCCCACCTGCAGGAGGGCCAGCCGTACCTCAAGGAGCAGGCCGGCCGCTGCATGGACTGCGGCATCCCGTTCTGCCACAACGGCTGCCCGCTGGGGAACCTCATCCCCGAGTGGAACGAGCTGGTGTGGCGCGGGCAGTGGTCCGACGCGATCGACCGCCTGCACGCCACGAACAACTTCCCGGAGTTCACCGGGCGGATCTGCCCCGCGCCGTGCGAGTCGAGCTGCGTGCTCGGCATCAACCAGCCGCCGGTCACGATCAAGAACGTCGAGGTCTCGATCATCGACGAGGCGTTCGACCGCGGGTACGTGACCCCGCAGGTGCCGCAGCGCCTCACGGGTCACACCGTCGCGGTCGTCGGCTCGGGTCCCGCGGGCCTCGCCGCCGCCCAGCAGCTCACGCGCGCCGGCCACACCGTCGCGGTGTACGAGCGGGACGACGCGATCGGCGGCCTGCTGCGCTACGGCGTGCCGGACTTCAAGCTCGAGAAGATCCACATCGACCGCCGGCTGGCGCAGATGGAGGCCGAGGGCACCCGCTTCCGGCCGGGCGTCGAGATCGGGCGGGACGTCACCTGGGAGCAGCTCCAGGCGCGCTACGACGCGATCGTCGTCGCGACCGGCGCCACCGTGCCGCGCGAGCTGCAGGTCCCCGGCAAGGAGCTGGGCGGCGTGCACGTCGCGATGGACTTCCTGCACCAGGCCAACGCGGTCGCCGCGGGCCGCGAGGTGGCCGACCAGATCACCGCGACCGGCAAGCACGTCGTCATCATCGGCGGCGGCGACACGGGCTCCGACTGCCTCGGCACGGCGCTGCGGCAGGGTGCGGCGTCGGTCACGACGCTCGCGATCGGCAAGCGCCCGCCGGAGAGCCGTCCCGAGAGCCAGCCGTGGCCGACCGACCCGATCGTGTTCGAGGTCTCGTCCTCGCACGAGGAGGGCGGGGAGCGCGCCTACCTCGCCTCGACCGTGGAGTTCCTCCCCGGCGAGGACGGTGCCGTCGCGCGGCTGCGGCTCGCGACCACCGAGTACCTGCCCGACGGCCGGCGCGTCCCGACGCCCGGCACCGAGCGGGAGATCCCGGCGGACCTCGTGCTCGTCGCGATGGGCTTCACCGGCCCGGAGACCGCGCTGCTCACCGAGCAGCTCGGCGTCGAGCTGACGTCCCGCGGCCTCGTCGCGCGCTCGGACGACTTCGCCACGACCGTGCCCGGCGTGTACGTCGCCGGCGACGCGGGCCGCGGCCAGTCGCTCGTCGTGTGGGCGATCGCCGAGGGACGTGCCGCGGCGGCCGCCGTCGACCGGTACCTGTCGGGCGGCAGCGAGCTGCCCGCACCGGTCACCGCGAGCACCGTGGCGCTGCGCCCCTGACCCACCCAGGACTGCCGTCTTCTACGGTCGGGGCGAGGGCCTGGGCCGGGACGTTGGTCCGACCACGCCCACCAGGAAGGCATAGGCTCGAGCCATGCGTAGAGCAAAGATCGTCTGCACCATCGGACCCGCGACGGAGTCCGCCGAGCAGATCCAGGCCCTCGTCGACGCGGGGATGGACGTCGCCCGCATCAACCGCAGCCACGGCGACACCGACGCGCACAAGCGCGTCTACGACAACGTGCGCGCGGCGTCGAAGGCCTCGGGCCGCTCGGTCGCGGTCCTCGTCGACCTCCAGGGCCCCAAGATCCGCCTCGGCCGGTTCATCGAGGGCCGCCACGACCTCGCCGTGGGTGACGTGTTCACCATCACGACGGACGACATCGAGGGCACCAAGGAGCGCGTCTCGACGACGTTCAAGGGCCTCGTCGGCGACGTCTCGCCCGGCGACCCGATCCTCATCGACGACGGCAAGGTGCTCGTGCGCGTCACGGCCGTCGAGGGCAACGACGTCATCACGCGCGTCGAGGTCCCCGGCCCGGTCTCGAACAACAAGGGCCTGAACCTGCCGGGCGTCGCGGTGTCCGTCCCCGCGATGAGCGACAAGGACGAGGCCGACCTGCGCTGGGCGATCCAGATCGGCGCCGACATCATCGCGCTGTCCTTCGTGCGCAACGCCAAGGACTACGACGACGTCCGCCGGATCATGGAGGAGGAGGGCCGGGTCGTCCCGGTCGTCGCCAAGATCGAGAAGCCGCAGGCCGTCGACAACCTGGCCGAGATCGTCGCCGCGTTCGACGGCATCATGGTCGCCCGCGGCGACCTGGGCGTCGAGCTGCCGCTCGAGCAGGTGCCGCTGGTCCAGAAGCGCGCGGTCGAGCTCGCCCGTCGCAACGCCAAGCCGGTCATCGTCGCCACCCAGGTGCTCGAGTCGATGACGACGAACCCCCGCCCGACGCGTGCCGAGACCTCGGACTGCGCGAACGCGGTGCTCGACGGCGCGGACGCGGTCATGCTGTCCGGCGAGACCAGCGTCGGCGACTTCCCGATCGAGACGGTCCGCACGATGGCCCGCATCATCGAGGCGACCGAGGAGCTCGGCCGGGAGCGCATCGCGCCGCTCGGCTCGACCCCGCACACCCGTGGTGGTGCCATCACCCGGGCCGCCGCCGAGATCGGCGAGACGCTCGGCGTGAAGTACCTCGTGACGTTCACGCAGTCGGGTGACTCGGCGCGCCGCATGTCGCGCCTGCGCTCTTCGATCCCGCTGCTGGCGTTCACGCCGGTCGAGTCGGTCCGCAACGTCCTGTCGCTCAGCTGGGGCGTGCAGACGTACCAGGTCCCGACGGTCGAGAGCACCGACACGATGGTCAGCCAGGTCGACCACACGCTGCGCGCGAACGGTCTGGCCGAGGTCGGCGACTACGTCGTCGTGGTCTCGGGCGCCCCGGTCGGCGTCGTCGGCTCGACGAACTCGATCGTCGTGCACAAGATCGGCGACGAGGAGAACCCGGGCGGTCGCGTCGCCTGACGCACCCCGCTACGCCAGGACGGCCCCGAGGAGCGATCCTCGGGGCCGTCCTGCGTCCGCGTGCGGGCCGGTGCGGGGCCGGGGGTCGCGTCGCGTGCGGCGGGTCAGCCGCGCCAGGTGATCGCGTGCACGCCGTCGTCGTCGATCACGCAGCCCGCGGCGAGGCCCACCTCGTTCACGGCCGACAGCACGAGCGCGGCGGCTCCGTCGGGCGGGGCGACGAGCCGGACGCGTCCGGCGGAGTCCTGCACGAAGCCGTGCTGCGGCGCGCCGGGCGGCAGGATGCTGCCGACGGCGACCCCGCGGTCGTTCAGGTCGGCGACGATGCCGAACGCGTGGCCGGCGGGGGAGACGTCCCGGACGCTCGTGGGCGTGGCCCAGCGCACGGCCCGCATGTCGCCGGTCGATGCGGACGTGTAGGAGTACCCCGCCGCGCGGCCGTGCACGTCGATCGCCGAGGCGAGGCTGCTGCCGGTGCCGTCGCCCAGCGTGGCGAGCGGGACGAGCGTGCCGTCCGGCTGCCACAGCACGGCGTGCTGGGTGTCGCCGCTCCAGGCGTCGCCCACGACCTGCCCGTGGTCGTTGACGTCGTTCGCCCCCGTCGACCCGTCGAGTCCCGCGAGCGGCGTCAGGACGCCCTGCCGCCACCGCCAGGCGTGGCGCTCGCCGCCGAACGTGCCGGACGTCCCGACGACCTCGCCGCGGTTGCTGACCGCGGACACGGTCTCGAACGTGTCCGCGGGGTCGGCGACGCCGATGAGGTGCAGGCGCCGGCCGTCCCAGAACGCGGCGCGGCCGTCGACGAGCCCCGCGACCTGGCCGCGGTCGTTGACGGCCGCCGCGGACGTGAGCCCGCCCGGCAGCGGAAGCACCCGGCCGCGGTCGACGAGGTGGGTGTCGGTGACGACGACCCCCTGGTCGTTGACGTCGACGGCGCACTCGTCGACGCCGAGCGGCACGGGTGCGGGCTCGGCGGCGGACGCGGGTGCGGCCAGGCCGCCCAGGGCGGCGACGAGCACGACGGACACGGACAGCACGGCGCGCGCCGGCTTCGACATGGTGTTCCCCCAGACGTGGCGCGGCGGGTGCGGGCCGGCGGTCTCGCGCGGCGCCCCGTCGCACCCCAGATGCTGGGGGCGTGCGAGGTACCGGCACAACCGTCACGGACAAAGTTCACCTGATGGCACGAGTCGGACGCGACGGGCGGGCGAGAAGAGGGCGAAATCGGGACAAACACCCTTTCGCGGCCGTCGCGGCGGTGGGACGCTGGCCGGTGGCACGGACGGTTCGACGAGGGGGACGGACATGACCGGGTACTCGCTGCACATCGGCCTCAACCGGGTGGACCCGGCGGCCTACGGCGGCTGGGACGGCAAGCTCAACGGCTGCGTCAACGACGCGAACGCGATGCTGCGGCTCGCGACCGCGAACGGGTTCCAGCCGGCCCAGCTGCTCGACTCGGCGGCGACGTCCGAGGCGGTGGTGTCCGCGATCGGCGGGCTCGCACGCCGGGCGGTCGCGGGTGATCTCGTGCTCCTCACGTGCTCGTCGCACGGGGGGCAGGTCGCGGACGTCGACGGCGACGAGCCCGACGGGCAGGACGAGACGTGGGTGCTGTTCGACCGGCAGGTCGTCGACGACGAGCTGCGCCGCATGTACGCGCAGTTCGCGCCGGGCGTGCGCGTCGTGGTGCTCAGCGACTCCTGCCACAGCGGGTCGGTGATCCGCGACGTGCGACGCGACGCGCTGCTCCAGCAGCGCCGCGAGATCGACCTCGGGCTGCCGGTCGGGGCGCGCGGCGGGCAGCCGGTCGCGCTGCCGCCCGAAGCCGTCGCGCGCGTGATGCCGCGTGGCGTGGCGGAGAAGGACGACAAGGCGCGGCGCTCCACCTACGAGTTCGTGCAGTCGCTCGCGGGCCCCACGACGGACGCGGACGTGGCCGCGTCGGTGCTGCTGGTCTCCGGCTGCCAGGACGACCAGTACTCGTACGACGGCCCGGTGAACGGCGAGTTCACGGGGACGCTGCTGCGCGTGTGGGACGAGGGCGGGTTCGCGGGCGGCGGCTACCGCGACCTGCACGCCGCGGTGCTGGCCCAGATGCCCGAGCGGCAGCAGCCGAACTTCCTCACGCTGGGCACTCTCGACGAGGCGTTCCTGGCGCAGAAGCCGTTCACGATCGACCCGCCCGCCGCCCCCGCGGGGGCGGCGGCCTGACGCCGCGCCTCAGCGGGCGCCCGTCCGCTCGACCAGCCAGGTGAGGGCGTCGGGCGCAGCGGTGAGCACCGAGATGTGGCCCGTGCCGGGGACGACGCGCAGCTCGGCGTCCGGCAGGTGCGCGGCGAGCCAGTGCGCGTGCGCGGGCGGCACGACCCGGTCGTCGGTCCCGTGCAGCAGCAGGACCGGCGCGCGCACGTCGGCCGGGTCGAAGCCCCACGGCGCGACGTAGGCGAGGTCGTCGTCGACGAGCGGCGCGGGACCCTGCGCGGCGGCCGGGCCGACGACCTCGTCGAACCACGCCCAGTCGCCGTGCAGCGCCGCGAGATCGGCGGGTGTGAACTGCGGGTCGTACGGCGCGGCGGTGCGCTCGTGGTGCTCCTTGGCGGCCCGCCCCGCCGCCGCCGCCCGCAGGGACGCCTCGCCGGACGGCGCCATGCCCGCGAACCACTCGAGCCCGTCGGCGTCGAACGGCGCGAGCCCCGCCGCGCTGACGGCGGCGGTCACCCGGTCGGGCAGCAGCGCGGCGCACGCCAGCGCGTGCGGGCCGCCGCCCGAGTGGCCCAGGACGGCGAACCGCGGCACGCCGAGGGCGTCGGCGACCGCCTCGACGTCCGCCGCCGCCGAGCCCACCGGGCGGTCGGGCACCGGCGTCGACCCGCCGTACCCGGGGCGGTCGTAGGAGACGAACCGCACGCCGAGCCGTCGGGCCGCGTCGAACAGGGGCCGGGGCGGCGCGCCGACGTTGGGCGTGCCGTGGTGCCACACGACGGTCAGCTGCTCGGGTCCGCCGCCGGGCCGGGCGTCGTAGGCGTGCAGGGTGCGGCCGTCGGGCAGCCGGACGTCCCGCTCGGTGACGTCGGTCACGGACATGCGGACATCCTGGCGCACGCGTGCTGCGTGGCGCCGGCCCACCACTGCGGCGCGCCGCCCGGCGACCCGCCGTCCGGGGCCGGCCCGGGCCGGCGGCGGGGGAGGCCGGCGGGCGCTCCCGCGCGCGCGGCACGGCTCGCGCGTCCTAGCCTTGCGGTCGGTGGCCGGCCCCGGCGACTGCAGGGCCCGACCGGGCGGCACGAAGGAGATGTGATGGCAGGCGGTCTCGCTGCGCTCCTGGACGACATCGCGGCGCTGGCCAAGCTCGCGGCAGCGTCGGTCGACGACGTGGGCGCGGCCGCCGGGCGGGCGAGCGCGAAGGCGGCGGGGGTCGTGATCGACGACACCGCGGTCACGCCGCGGTACGTGCACGGGTTCACCCCGGACCGGGAGCTGCCGATCATCCGGCGCATCGCGCTCGGGTCCCTGCGCAACAAGCTGCTGTTCATCCTCCCGGCCGCGCTGCTGCTCAGCCAGTTCCTGCCGTGGCTGCTCACACCGATCCTCATGGTGGGCGGGACGTACCTCGCGTACGAGGGCGCGGAGAAGATCTGGGAGCTCGTCAGCGGTCACGCCAAGGAGCACACCGCGGTGCCGGCGGCCGCGCAGGGCACCGACACCGAGAAGGCGATGGTCGGCGGCGCGATCCGCACGGACTTCATCCTGTCCGCCGAGATCATGGTCATCGCGCTCAACGAGGTCGCGGACGAGCCGTTCGTGTCGCGCGCGGTCATCCTCGCGGTCGTCGCGCTCGCGATCACCGTGCTCGTGTACGGCGTGGTGGCGCTCATCGTGAAGATGGACGACATCGGCCTGCACCTCGCGGGCCGCAGCAACGCCGCGGCCGCCGCGACGGGTCGCGTCCTGGTGCGCGCGATGCCCAAGGTCCTGTCGGTCCTGTCGACCGTCGGGATCGTCGCGATGCTGTGGGTCGGTGGGCACATCCTGCTCTCGGGCGTCGACACCCTCGGGTGGCACGCGCCGTACGAGCTGCTGCACCGCCTCGAGGAGGCCGTGCACCACGTTCCCGGCGTCGGCGGGCTGGCGGCGTGGCTCGTCGACACGCTGGGCTCGGCGCTCGTCGGGCTCGTCGTGGGCGCGGTCGTCGTCGGCGTCCTGCACCTGCTGCCCCGGCGACGGCACGCGGCGGCGGCCCACTGACGCGCTGGGCGTGGCGCTCAGCGGCGGTCCGGCGTGCGCAGCGCGGCGAACGTCGTCGTGCGCCGCAGCGTGAACCCCAGCGCCTCGTAGAGCCGCACGGCTCCCGTGTTGGTCGCCGCCGCGTGCAGCAGCACGCGGTCGCCGCGGGCCTGTGCGTGGTGCGCGACGTCGAGGACGAGCCGGGTCGCGAGCCCCTGCCCCCGGTGTGCGTCGTCGGTGCACACGGCGCTGATCTCGGTCCACCCGGCCGGCTGCAGGCGCTCGCCGGCCATGGCGACGAGCCTGCCCGCACGCCGCAGCCCGACGTACCGGCCGAGCTCGTGCGTGCGGGGCAGGAACGGGCCGGGCTGCGTGCGGCCGACGAGCGCGAGCATCTCGGGCACGTCGCCAGGGCCGAGCACGACCGCCTCGTCGTCGGGCCGGGGCGTGAGGCGGTCGGTCTCGACGAGCTGGACGCCCTGCGCGCGCCACTCGAGCGTCCAGCCGGCGGGGAGCACCGGCTCGTCGCCGGAGACGGGGAACGTCGCGCCGGGTCCGACGAGGTCGAGCACCGCGTCCCACACGTCGGGGTCCGACCACGACCGCACGGCCGCGAACGGCGACACGTCCGGCAGGTAGCGGCGGGCGAGCTCGTTGCCCTCGCCGAGCGCGGCGTGCGCGCCCTGCAGCGAGTGCCACGCCGCGTTGTCCCGCACGTCCTCGCGCACGCCCTGCACCGTCTCGGCTCCCACGGGTCGTCCTCTCCTCGGTCGTCCGACCCGGGGAGGGTAGGGGACGGCGGCCGGTGCGGGGCGCACCCGACGCGGGCGTCCCGCCGGTCGAGACGGGCGTCCGTCGCCGCGGCTCGCTCAGGAGTCCCGGAGGGCGGCCGCGAGGCTCCGACCCCACGCGTGCGCCCGGTGCGTCTCCCCGTCGAGGAGCGGGCCCGCGGTGTCGTCGACCCAGAACGACTGTGGTCGCAGCAGCGGCACGGCGCCGCGACGCCCGAGGGCCCGCGCGGCGGCGGCGGCCGCCGACCCGGGCAGGCGGGGGTGCCGCACGCGCGTGTCGAACGTCGCCACCCGCAGCCCGGCGGCGTCCTGCAGGGACGCGACCCACTCACGGACCCCGCGGCCCGTGGCGGTCGCGACCGCGCCGGGCCGCCGCGCGGCGTCCGCCCGGGTGCTGCGCGTGCTCATGCCGAACGCGTGCGTCGGCGCACCCACGACGAGCAGCACCGTCCCGGCGGCGAAGGCCGGTGGCGCGTCGCCGACGTCGACCACGTCGGTCGGCACCCCGGCCGACGCCAGCCCCTGGGCGACCGCGTCGGCGACCTGCCGTGTGCACCCGAACCACGACTCCACGACCACGACGGCGTCCATCGCGCGCCTACCAGGTGCTGTCGCCGCGCAGGACGACGTCCGAGCCGCCGTCGACGAACACCATCTGGCCGCACAGGTGGCTGTTCTCCTCGTCGACCAGCCACGCCAGCAGGCGCGCCGGCACGTCCGGCTCCATGATGCCGTGCAGCGGCATCGGCACCATCGCGGCGAGCTGCGCGCGCTGCTCGGGCGTCGCGAGCATCCCCTCGGTCATCGGGGTGACGACGACCCCGGGCGCGATCCCGTTGAGCGGGATGCCCGCGCCCGCCCAGTCCGCGCCCGCGGCCCGCTGCCGCATCCAGCGGCACAGCGCGACCTTCGTCGAGGAGTACACGAGGTGCCCGCGGTCCGCCGCGACCAGCTCGGCCGTGAGGACCATCGCCTTCTCCTCGTCGCCTGACAGCGCCGCCTCGACGAGCGCCGTGTCGTGCTCCATGAGGCTCGCCATGGAGCTCGTCAGCGCCGCACGAGGAGCGGACGAGCCGAGCAGCAGGGGACGCAGGCCCTCGAGGGTCGCGACCGCGCCGAAGTAGTTGACCGCGACCGCCGCGGGCGACGGGACCGCGAGCCCCGCGTTCGCGACGACGGCGTCGACGTGGCTGCCGGTGAGCCGGTCCACCTCGTCGACGAGCCGCAGCCGTCCCTGCGACGACGCGAGGTCCACGCAGACGTCCGCGTCGTGCAGGTCGACGCCCACGACGCGCTGCCCCCGCTCCCGCAGCAGCTCGGCGGTCGCCCGGCCGATGCCCGACGCCGCCCCGGTGATGACGACCGTACGCATGGCCGCGCCTCCCTCGCCCGGCGGGGCCCGGCGCCCTCGTCGGGCCCTCGTCTCCACGCTACGGGCGCCGGCCGGGCGCTCCACGGACGAAGGTCCCGCGCGCGCGTATACCGCCACCGTCGACCCGCAGACGTAGGACCGAAGTCCCGCGCCGAGCGGCCCGGCGCGCACGACGGTGGAAGCAGGACGACGTCGTCCGGAGCGGAGGTCCGACCATGACCCACGACCCACCCGTCGCGATCGCCCTCGACGGGTCACCCCGCAGCCCGCACACCCTCGCGTGGGGGATGGAGCAGGCGGCGGCGCGCGGTGCACCGGCCGTCCTCGTCCGCGTCGTCCCGCTGCCGCAGGAACGCGTGCACGGCGGCTGGTGGTACCCGAGCCCCGCCGAGCCCGCCCTCGCGGAGGAGGCGCGCGGCTGGCTCGACGAGCTCGCGCAGCGCGAGGCCGCCCGCCGGCCCGAGGTCGCCGTCACGTGCGCCGTGCTGCACGGGCAGACGGTCCCCGAGCTGCAGCGCTACGCCGCCGACGCGCGGCTGCTGGTCGTCGGCGCCGGCGGCACCACCGGGCGCCGGCACGTCGGCCCGACCGCGGCCCACGTCGCCGCCCACGCCCGCTGCCCCGTCGCCGTCGTCCGCGCCCGCTCGCAGCACGGCACGAGCGTCGTCGTCGGCGTCGACGGGTCGCACGCGTCGTTCGCGGCCGCGCACACGGCCGCCGACACGGCGCGTCGGCAGGGGATGCCGCTCGCCGTCGTCCACGCCCGGCCGACGGTCGTCGCGCCGTACGGCCACGCCTACGCGATGCCGCCCGTCGGCGACGACACCGACGACCCGACGCGCCAGGCCGCGCAGGAGCTCGCCGACGAGCTGCGGGCCTCGCACGACGGGCTCGAGGTCCGGCTCGTTCTCGTCGACGACGACCCCGCGAACGCCGTCGTCGAGGCCGCGGCCGACGCCGACCTCGTCGTCGTCGGCTCGCGCGGGCTCGGCGCCTTCCGCGGGATGCTGCTCGGCTCCGTCAGCGCCGAGGTCGTGCGCCTGGCCCCGTGCACCGTCCTCGTCGTGCACGGCACCTGACGTCGCGCCGCACCGGCTCGCCCCGCACGCGAGGCCGGTCCGGTGCGGTGTGCGCACCCGCCCACCGCCCGTCGCCCACCCACCGGCGGCAGGCGCTCGACGCGTGCGCCGCCGCGCTCCTACGCTGCGACCGTGCCCGACCCCGGCCACTTCGACGCGCTCGCGGACGTCTACGACCGTGCACGCCCGCCGTACCCGGCCGCGCTGTGGGACCGGCTGCGCACCCTCGGGGTCCTGCGACCCGGCGCACGCGTCGTCGAGCTCGGCGCGGGCTCCGGCCTGGCGACCGGTCCGCTCGTGCGCGCGGGCGCCACGGTCACCGCGGTCGAGCCCGGACCCGCCCTCGCACGCCTGCTGCGCGCGCGGTGGCCCGACGTCACCGTGCACGAGGCGACCGCAGAGCGGGTCGCGCTGCCCCACGCGTCGTTCGACCTGGCCGTCGCGGCGACGTCCGTGCACTGGCTCGACCTCGACGTGGTGCTGCCGAAGCTGCACCGGGCCCTCGTGCCGGGTGGCGCGCTCGCGGTCTGGCGCCACGTGTTCGGCGACCCGCAGGCACCCGTCACGCCCTTCCGGCAGCGGGTCGCCGACGTCGTCGCCCGACGCGGTGCCGTCCCGGCCCGTCCAGGCCCGGGCGAGCTGGACACGACCGCGTGGTCGGCGCGCCTCGCGGCCGGCGGGTGGTTCCGCGTGGTCGACGTCGCACACCTGCGCTGGACGGTCGTGCTCGACGCCGAGCAGGTCCGGGACCTGTTCCTGACGTTCAGCGACTGGCGACCCGACGAGGCGGACGCCGTCGCGCACGCCGTCCGGGACCTCGGGGGCCGCGTGACCGAGCACTACGTCACGCCGCTCGTCGTCCTGGCACGGGCCGCGACGCCGGTGCGCTGAGGGTCCGCCCGGGACACCGCTGTGCGCTGCCACCGGCGCGCCCCGGTGTCCGTTCGTCCGCCCGCCGACCAGTGTTCGCCGGGCGCTCGCGGACACGCCCTGTCGGCGGCGTGGTCGTGGGGTGTAGAACGGGGCCGATCAGTGGTGACTCGTGTCACCGGGACGCGCCGTCCGGTCGTGTCCGGGCGGCGTGACGGGGCGTGAGCGCCGTCGTCCGACCACCAGGGGGAGCTCCATGAGTCCGCACCCGAACCACGCACGCCGGCCCGACCGGCACCCGTCCGCCCCCTCCCGCGCCGTGCGCGCCCGGGGACGGCACCTGCGGCGCTGCGCGGTCGCGCTGACCGGTCTCGCCGCCGGCCTCGCGCTCCTCGCGCCGCCCGCCACCGGGGCCGACCGGTTCCTCGACATCCACGGCACCGCCACGTGCGACTCCGAGCACGGCCAGTGGGTCGTCACGTGGGCCCTGACCAACCATGCCGAGGTTGCCGGGACGTTCGGCAACGTGCGCGCCTACCCCGCGAGCCGGCCGCTCGTCGGCCTCCCGGACCGGATCCAGCCGGGCCAGACGGTGACCGCCGAGCAGCGGCTGCTCGCGACGGAGCACTCGGGCGAGATCCTGCTCGACGTCAACTGGGACGACGGCGTCGTGACGTACGACCACCACTGGCCCGTCTACATCAAGACGCACTGCGCGACCTGACGCGTCGCCGGTTCCGCCACGCGCAGCGGGACGGCTCCTGCCCGGCCGCACCCGCTCGACGCGGCACCGCACGGCGTCGCCCGCAGGGGTGGTGGCGCCGGGCGGTGCCCCGCGACACCGCCGTGACATGGGAACGTAGCCTCCGGCCGAGCAGCGCCGCAGCGACGGCGACCGGCGACGTGACCGCGACCCCAGGAGGACGACCGATGCCCGTGACCCCGCTCGCCGCCGGCCAGAACGCCCCGCTCCCGGACCCGGCCGTCCGGGTCGAGGTGAGCGGAGCGGTCGACCTGACCGCGCTCGTCCTGAGCGCGTCGGGGAAGGTCGACGGGGACGCCGACATGGTGTTCTTCAACCAGCCGCAGGCACCCGGCGCCCGGCTGTCGGGCGGCACGCTCGAGCTGACGCCGGGACAGCTGCGACCGGGCGCGGAGCGCGTCGTCCTCGTCGCGTCGCCCACGGTCGACGGGCAGACGTTCGGCGCCGTGCCCGGGGTCGGCATCACCCTGACGTCCGGGGCGATGACCGCGACGTTCGCACCGCCCGCGCTCGGGGCCGAGACGGCGCTCGTGCTGTGCGAGGTGTACCGGCGCGACGGGGCGTGGAAGGTGCGCGCCGTCGGGCAGGGGTACGCCGACGGCCTGGCGGGCCTGGCCCGCGACTTCGGCGTCGACGTGGCCGACGAGCCGGCCGCTCCCGCCGCGGCACCCGCGGGAGCCACCGCGTCCGCCGCACCCGCAGCCCCCGCCGCGCCGACGCTGTCGCTCACCAAGGGCGAGGAGCGCCTGCCGGTCGACATGCGCAAGAAGCTGAACCTGCGCAAGGAGCTCGTCGGCGTCTCCCTGACGAAGAAGGGCGCGGCCGGGCTGCGCGCCCGCGTCATCGGCGTGCTCGACGTGAGCGGCTCCACCTCCGGGCTGTTCCGCCGCGGCGTGTTCGCGCGCGCGGTCGAGCGGATCATGCCCGTCGCCGCCGCGCTCGACGACGACGCCGAGATGCAGATGTTCCTCATGGGCGCGCGTGGCGTGCGCGTGGACGACCTGCAGGTCGGCGACCTGCCGCAGTGGCTCGCGAAGTACACCGAGCGGCGCCCCACCGAGGCAGGAGGCAGCAACAACGAACGCGCCGCGATCGAGCAGGTCCTCGCCTACGTCGCGACCCAGTCGGCCGACGTCCCGACGCTCGTCCTGTTCTTCCACGACGGCGGCGTCACCGACAACCGCGGCACCGAGGCGGCGATCCGCGCAGCCGTGCCCGCCGCGGTGTTCTGGCAGTTCATCGGCCTGGGTCGCGCCAGCTACGGCATCCTCGAGCGCCTCGACGACCTGCGCGGTCGCGACGTCGACAACACCGGCTTCTTCGCCCTCGACGACATCGACGCCGTGCCCGACGGCGAGCTGTACGACCGCCTGCTGGGCGAGTTCCCCGACTGGGTGCGCGCCTACTACCCCGCGGGTCACCCGGCACGCGCCGGCGTCTGACCTGCGCGGTCCCACCCGCCGCCTGGCGCACCGTCGCCCGCCGCCCGCCGCACGCCGACACCGCACGCCGACACCGCACGCCGACACCGCTCGCCGACACCGACCGGCTCGGCGCGCGGCGGGCGCGGCCCGTGCCTAGCGTGAGGCGATGACCGCACCCGCCCGTCTCCTCGACCGCCTCGTCGCCGGCTACCAGCGGCGCCTCTCGCCGCGTAAGGGCTGGAGCTGCGCCCACCGCGTCGCGCACGGCGGGACGTCCTGCTCCGCGGCCGTGCGCGACCTGCTCGCGCGGCGTGGCGTCCTGCGCTCGGTCGTCCCGACCGCGGCGCGGTTCGTCGCCTGCTACCGCGCGGCTCTGCTGCTCGCGCAGAGCGACGTGCGCGGCGTCTGCTGCTGCGGCGGCATCCCGATCCCGTTCCGGTTCTGACGCGCCGGTCGTCAGGGGCGGCGGGGGACGGACCGGCGCTCGCGGCCCTCGCGCGGGCGCAGCGCACCGCGGCACCTCGGGCAGACGTGCCCCACCGCGTCCGCGTGCGCCCCGGTGGCCGGGTCCACGTCCGGCCATGCGACGTGGGGGAAGCGGGCGAGCGACGCGCGGCTCAGCGGGATCCCGCACACCGTCTGGTTCGTGCCGGGCAGCCAGCCGTGCACGTCGCCGGCCGGCATCCGGACGCCGTCGGGGTCCGTCCACGTGCTCGACGCGGCGACGCGCGCCCCCGTCGGTCGTCGCGGCATGGCTCACCGTCCCTGCACCCGGGCGCGTGCCCGCCACGCGCGTCCCGTCAGCGTCACACGGGCGGGCCGGACCTGCACACGCCCCGACGCGCCCCCGCACGGTCGCCGGGGTCGCTAGCGTGACGTGACATGGCTCGTCCCCGTCCCTGGTACCGGATCAAGCGCTGGATGTACCGCGGGGGACGGCCCGGCCGGCTCGCCGCCGCCGTCAACCGCGCGTACGGGTGGCTGTTCGCCCGCCGGTGGGCGCCCGTCCCGCTCGCGGCGACGCTCGAGGTCCGCGGCCGCCGCACGGGCGAGCCCGTCACGCTGCCCGTCGTGGTCGCGGACGTCGACGGCGTCGAGCACCTGGTGTCCATGCTCGGCGAGCACGCCGGATGGGTGCGCAACGTGCGCGCCGCACACGGGCGGGCCGTGCTCCTGCGCGGCGGGCGCCGCCAGGACGTGCGGCTCGTCGAGGTGCCCGTCGGGCGGCGCGGACCCGTCCTGCGGCGCTACCTGGCCGTCGCACCGGGCGCCCGGCCCCACGTGCCCGTCGCGCGTGACGCCCCGCTCGCCGACCTCGAACGCGTCGCGGCCGACTTCCCGGTGTTCCGCGTCGAGCCCGACGCGCCCGACGCGCCGGACGCGCCCGCCTGACCGCCGGGGGACCGCCGCCGCCCCACCCGTGCCCGGCCGGCCGATCGGTGGGGGCCTCCGCACGCCGCCCCGCCGCCATGTCCGTCGTCATCCCTCAGACCCGTCGCGCACGTGCCGATGGGCACCGTGGAGGAGGTGGTCCGTGGACGGGATCGTGGGCATCGCCCAGCGCATGGCGGAGATCCGCAGCGGCCTGCAGGCCGTCGCGCCCGCGACCCCGACGAGCACCCCGGCGACCCTCACGGCCGCTACGGCGTCCAGCCCGTCGAGCGCGACCGCGTTCGCCGCCGCGCTCGACACGGCCGTCTCGCAGGACCTCGGCACGTCCACGGCCCGGACGGCCGACGGCGTGCCCGCCGACCTCGCCCGGTACGGCAACGGCCGCATCCCCGCCGACGCCCTCGCGACGGTCTCCGGGACGTCCCACCGGCTGTGGGCACCCGCCGCGGCGGCGTTCGACACCCTGCGGGCGGCCGCGGCCCGCGACGGCGTGCGGATCGGCATCACCGACTCCTACCGCTCCTACGACGCGCAGGTGGACGTCGCCGCGCGCAAGGGCCTGTACTCCCAGGGCGGTCTCGCGGCCGCTCCCGGCACGAGCCCTCACGGGTGGGGCCTGGCCGTGGACCTCGACCTCGACGACCGCGCGCAGGCCTGGATGCGCGCGAACGCCGGCACCTACGGCTTCGCGGAGGACACGCCCCGCGAGCCGTGGCACTGGGTCTACCAGCGCTGACAGCCGCTCGGGGGCCGGGTCGGCGGCGAGGACGGCGAGCCGTGCGCGCAGCCGGTACGCCTCGGCGTCGCTGAGCCACGCGACGCGGCGACCCTCGACGAGCTCGGGCAGGGCCCAGGCGACGCGCGGACGGACCGACCGGACGGAGACGCACCTCCGGCACGTGCACAGGTGCCCCGAGTGGGATTCGAACCCACACTGGATCGGGTTTGAGCCGAACGCCTCTGCCGGTTGGGCTATCGGGGCCAGGCGGTCAGGATAGACGCGCCGCGACCGCCCCACGGGCGAGCGGCGCACGTCACACCCCCACGGTTCTGCGAACCCGGCGCTCGCGGCGACTACGCTGTGCCCGTGACCAAGGACGTGACCCCCGAACCCACCGAGGCGCCCGACCTCGACCTGACGACCTCCGCGCCGGCGGAGGAGCCGGCGGCCGAGCCCGCGCCCGCACGTCCCGCGCGGCGCGCCGTCGTCGCCGAGGACGAGGCCCTGATCCGCATGGACGTCGTCGAGACGCTGCGCGACGCGGGCTTCGACGTGGTCGGCGAGGCGGGCGACGGCGAGCAGGCGGTGGCCCTCGCGACCGAGCTCAAGCCCGACGTCGTCGTGATGGACGTCAAGATGCCCGTCCTCGACGGCATCTCCGCGGCGGAGCGCATCGGCAAGGCGCACCTCGCGCCCGTCGTGCTGCTCACCGCGTTCTCGCAGACCGAGCTCGTCGAGCGCGCGCGCGACGCCGGGGCGATGGCCTACGTGGTCAAGCCGTTCAGCCCGGCGGACCTGCTGCCCGCGGTCGAGATCGCCATCTCCCGCTACGCCCAGATCACCGCGCTGGAGTCCGAGGTCGCGGACCTCGCGGAGCGGTTCGAGACCCGCAAGCGCGTGGACCGCGCCAAGGGCCTGCTCATGACGAAGATGGGCCTGACGGAGCCGGAGTCGTTCCGCTGGATCCAGAAGACCTCGATGGACCGCCGCCTCACCATGCGCGAGGTCGCGGACGCCGTCATCGACCAGGTCGGCGGCGCCTCCTCCTGACACCCCTCCACGGTCACGAAGCCGGTCGAGCCCACGCTCGGCCGGCTTCGCTTTTGTCACAACTCTGCAACAAACAGGTGGTGAGACGGAGACATTCACATCGCGGATACAAAGACTGAGTACCTTCGCGCCACACTGCACCGATCCTCACCAGGGATCAGCGGGACGCAGGACTCGACAAGAGGGGTACCACGCATGATTCGTTCGACACACGCAGTCAGGGCAGCGGCTCTGGCGGGCGCTGCCGCGCTGATCCTCGCCGCGTGCAGCGGCGGCGGAGAGGGGAGCGACGACGCGACGGAGGGCGGCGGCGGCGACACCGCGGCGCCGCTCAAGGTCGGCACGCTGCTCCCGCAGACCGGCTCGCTCGCGCAGCTCGGCCCGCCCGAGATCGCCGGCGTCGACCTCGCGGTCGAGGAGATCAACGAGGCGGGCGGCGTGCTCGGCTCGGAGGTCGAGGCCGTCCACACCGACTCGTCCGACGCGGAGCACGCGGAGGTCGCCACGCAGTCGGTCCAGGACCTCATCAGCCAGGACGTCTCCGTCATCATCGGCGCCGCGTCGTCGTCCGTCACGCGCAACGTGATCGACGACATCACGGGCTCCAAGATCGTCCAGATCTCGCCGGCGAACACCGCCACCGACCTGTCCGGCGCGAACGACTTCTACTTCCGGACCGCCCCGCCGGACACGGTCCAGGGCTCCGCGCTCGCCAACCTCATCCTCGGCGACGGTGCGGTCAACCCCGGCATCCTCGTGTTCAACGACGACTACGGCACGTCGCTGCGCAACGTGGTGGAGAAGGTCGTCACCGACTCCGGCGCGACGCTCGCCTACGGCAGCGAGGGCCAGGAGTTCGACCCGAACGAGACGAACTACGCCTCGATCGTCGGCAACGCGCTGGCCGCGCAGCCCGACGCGATCGCGATCATCGCGTTCACGACGCAGACGCCGCTGATCATCGCCGAGCTCGCCGCCCAGGGCTACGACATGTCGAAGGTCTACTTCGTCGACGGCAACCTCACGCAGTTCGGTGAGGAGTTCCAGCCGGGTCTCCTCGAGGGCGCGCAGGGCACCCTGCCCGGTGCGTTCCCGAGCGACGAGTTCCAGGAGCGCCTGCTCGGCATCAACCCGGACCTGAGCGACTTCTCCTACGCGGCGGAGTCGTACGACGCGACGATCCTCGCGGCCCTCGCGGCCGTGAAGGGCGGAGCGACCGACGGCGAGACGATCCAGGCGAACCTGCCGGCGGTCTCGGGTGCGGACGGCGGCGAGAAGTGCGCGACGTACGCGGAGTGCCTCGAGCTGCTCGACGCGGGCGAGGACATCGACTACGAGGCGCAGTCGGGCGTCGGTCCGTTCAACGAGGACAACGACCCGGAGTCGGCGTACATCGGGGTCTACACGTTCGGTGCGGACAACAAGTACACGTTCACGAAGTCGGAGTTCGGCGAGGTCGGCTGAACCGGACGCTGACGGGCCGCCACGCCCGTCCGTGACGTCACCGAGGGGTCGGTGCGGCGCCTGCCGCACCGGCCCCTCGGCGCGTCCGCAGAGGGCGTCAGGAGCCGAGGCGGAGGTCGACGACGAGCGCGCGGTGGTCGGACAGCCCGGTGTCGACCGCGCGGCCCCGTCCGTCGGCCCGCACGGGCCCGTCGGCGAGGACGTGGTCGAGCTGCTTGACGGGCTGCGCCACGGGGTAGGTGTCCGCGGTGGCGAGCGGACGCATGCCGGTCACGCGCTGGGGGCGCTCCGCCTCGAGGTTGAGGTCGCCCGTCAGCACGAGCGGCCGCGGGAGCGGGCGCACCTGGCTGACGAGGTGCCGCAGCTGCCGCACGTTCCAGCCGGGGATGAACGTGAGGTGCGTGGCGACCACGGTGAGCGTCCCGCTGGGGCCCTCGACGACCGCCGCGAGGGCCGCGCGCGGCTCGTCGCGCACGAGCGTGGGCCACCGCTGCCCGGGCCACCGCACGGGCGTCCTGCGGCGCAGCGTCGGCAGCGTGAGAACGCGCCACTCGCGCACCGGGTGGCGGCTCAGCAGCGCGATGCCGTAGCTCGCGGTGGCCGGCTGGTGGTCGCCCGTGGCCGCGGTCCACAGCCCGGGCTCGCCGTGCAGCACGGCGACGAAGCGGTGGTGCGGCGCGCCCATCGCGTCCGCGGCGACGACGGTCAGGTCGGCGCCGTGCGAGCGCGGCTGGTCGCGGTCCACCTCCTGCAGCGCGAGCACGTCGGCGTCGAGGGCGCGCACGGCGGCCCCGAACCGGTCCAGGTCGACCTCGCCGTCCACGGTGGAGCGGCCGTGCAGGATGTTGAACGTCGCCAGGCGCACCCTGGCGATTGTCGTCCCCGACCTGCGGGTGTGCGCGTCGGGATGAGAGATTGGCCCGATGACGGTGCAGGGCGCTCTCGAGAACCCCCCGGACGACCGCACGGCCCTCCAGGACGGCCTGCGGCTCGTCGCGGTCGCGCTGACCGATGCCCAGATCCCGTTCGCGCTCGTGGGCGGCTACGCGTCGTGGGCACGCGGCGCACCCGAACCGAGCCACGACGCCGACTTCGCGGTCACCGAGGAGGACGTCGAGCGCGCGAAGTCGGCGATCGCGGCCGCGGGGCTCGTCGTCGAACAGCCCGCCGAGAACTGGCTGTTCAAGGCGTTCCACCACGGGCAGCTCGTCGACGTGCTGTTCCGGATGGTGGGGGAGCCCGTGACCCGTGAGCTGCTCGAGCGCTCCGACGAGCTCGAGGTGCTCGCGGTGCGCATGCCCGTGCTCAGCGCCACGGACATCGTGTCGGCGAAGATGCGGGTGCTCGGGGAGCACGCGTGCGACTTCGGCCGGCTGCTGGCGATCGTGCGCGCGCTGCGCGAGCAGATCGACTGGGACCGCGTGCGGCACGACGTGCGCGACCACCCCTACGGCAAGGCGTTCCTCTACCTCGCGGACGAGCTCGGGATCACGGGCGCGCCGCACGGGCGGATCGAGGTCGAGCCCGGCCGGACGGACGCGCCGACGGGCGACTGAGCGGCCGTCACGGCCGCACAGGCCGGCGCCCGGTGCGCGACCCGGCGGTGGGCGCCCGGGGATGACCCGGAGCGCCCACCGCGGGCCTCAGGACGCGTCGGGGTCCTGCGCGGCCGACTCACGCCTCGCCGCCGCGGCGTCCTCCACGTCCGTGGCGAGCGTGCCCAGGTAGAGCTCGATGACCTTCGGGTCGTGCATGAGCTCGCGCCCCGGGCCCGAGTACGCGTTGCGCCCCTGGTCGAGCACGTACCCGCGGTCGCAGATCTGCAGGGCGCGCCGGGCGTTCTGCTCGACGATCACGACCGACACGCCCGCCTTGTTGATGCGGCGCGTGCGCAGGAACGTCTCGTCCTGCCGCACGGGGGACAGGCCCGCCGACGGCTCGTCCAGCAGCAGCACGGTCGGCTCCATCATGAGCGCGCGCGCCATCGCGACCATCTGGCGCTCCCCGCCGGACAGCGACCCGGCCCGCTGCCGGCGACGCTCGCCGAGGGTGGGGAACAGGTCGGCGACGAACGCGAACCGCTCCGCGAACCTCCTGGGCGCCTGGTAGGCGCCCATCTGCAGGTTCTCCTCGATGGTGAGCGAGGGGAACACGTTGTTCGTCTGCGGCACGAAGCCGACCCCGCGGTGCACCAGGTGGTCGGCGCGCAGGTTCGTGATCTCCTCGCCGCCGAGGGTGACCGTGCCCGAGCGCACCGGCACGAGGCCGAACAGCGACTTGAGCAGCGTCGACTTGCCGGCGCCGTTCGGGCCGATGATGCCGACGAGCTCGCCCGGGTGCAGCACGAGGTTGCACCCGTTGAGGATGTCGACGCCGGGCAGGTAGCCCGCGACGAGGTCGGTCGCGGCGAGCAGCGGCTCTCCCGCGGGCGCCCCGCGGTGCAGCGCCGCCCGGTCCTCGACCGACACCGTCGAGGGTGTCGCGGCGGGCGCGTCGTGGTCGGAACGCGTGACGGCATCCATCGCGTCGCTCATCGGGACTCCTCCTCGGACCGCAGCGAGTCGAGCACGGCGTCGTCGAGCAGCGCGTCGTCCCCGAGGTCGGTGTCGTGGTGCGCGCCCAGGTAGGCGTCGATCACCGCAGGGTTGTTCATGACGGAGTCGGGCGGCCCCTCGGCCACGATGCGGCCCTCGGTCATGACGACGACCCAGTCGGAGATGTGCCGGACCATGTGCATGTCGTGCTCGACGAACAGGACGGTCGTGCCGTCGTCCCGCAGCGCCTGGATGTGCCCCAGGAGCGACTGCGTGAGCGCCGGGTTCACGCCCGCCATGGGCTCGTCCAGCATGATCATCCGCGGCCGCGCCATGAGCGCGCGGGCCATCTCGAGCAGCTTGCGCTGCCCGCCCGACAGGCTGCCCGCGAAGTCGTCGCGCTTGGTGTCCAGCTTGAAGCGGGCGAGCAGCTCCTCGGCCTGCGTGGTGATCTCCTGCTCGCGGGACCGCCACACGGGTGGGACGAGCGCGGCGAACAGGTTCTCGCCGGGCTGGGTGGTCGCGCCGAGCCGCATGTTCTCGATCACCGTCATGCGGTTGAGCGCCTTGGTGAGCTGGAACGTGCGGATCATCCCGGCGCGTGCGACGCGCGCGGCGGACACCCCGCCGAGCGACCGGCCGTCGAACGTCCAGCGCCCGCTCGAGGGCCGGTCGAACCCGGTGAGCAGGTTGAACAGCGTGGTCTTGCCGGCGCCGTTCGGACCGATGAGCGCGGTGATCGCGCCGCGCTGCACCTCGAGGTGGTCGACGTCGACGGCGTTGACGCCGCCGAAGTTCCGGCGCACGTCGTCGGCGACGAGGATCGGGTCCGGCTTCTTCGCGCCGGGCACGTGCTCGACGTCGCGCAGCGCGGCGACGACGGCCTCGCGGGCGGCGGAGGAGGAGGCCTCAGTGGGCATGGATCGCGAGCTCCTTCTTGTCGCCGAGGATGCCTTGTGGCCGGAAGATGATGAGCAGCATCAGCGCGACCCCGACGACGATCCAGCCGAACTGCTCGATCTGCTCGCTGCGCAGCACGGTGGTGGGGACCACCTCGCGCAGGGTCAGCTTCACGAGGGCCAGGACGGCCCAGAAGATGATCGACCCGAGCACGGGGCCGAACACCGTGGCGGCACCGCCCAGCAGCAGGATCGTCCAGATGAAGAAGGTCATCGAGCGGCCCATCGAGTCGGGCTGCACGGCACGTGGCAGGACGTACAGGATGCCCGCGAGGGACCCGATGACGCCGCCGAGCACGAGCGCCTGCATCTTGTAGGAGTAGACGTTCTTGCCGAGCGAGCGCACCGCGTCCTCGTCCTCCCGGATGCCCTTGAGCACGCGGCCCCAGGGGCTGCGCACGAGCAGCCAGACGAGCAGGCACGCGAGCGCCACGACCCCCCAGCCGACGATGCGGACCCACCAGCTGTTCGACGCGTTGACCGCGTACTCGAACGGTCCGAGCGCCCACGTGCCGTCGGGGAACGGTGACGCGTCCTGGAACGAGTACTTGTACTGGTTGCCGCGCAGGCCGCTCGACGCGCCCGTGAGGTCGGTCAGGGCCGTCGAGCGGCCCACGAGGCGGACGATCTCCGCGGCGGCGATCGTGACGATCGCGAGGTAGTCGCCGCGCAGCTTGAGCGTCGGGATGCCGAGGATGAGCGCGAAGACGGTCGCGGCCGCGATCGCGACGAGCACCGCGGCCCACAGCGGCCAGCCGGCGATCGTGGCGATCGCGAAGCCGTACGCGCCGAGCAGCAGGAAGCCCGCCTGGCCCATGTTGAGCAGCCCGGTGAGGCCGAAGTGGATGTTGAGGCCGATCGCGGCGAGCGCGTAGGCGGCCGTCGTCGGGGCGAAGAACTCGCCCGCGACGTTGGCGAGGATGCGTGTCCAGTCCATGGGGGTCTCCGTTATCCGACGCGCGTCGCTCGACCGAGGATGCCCTGCGGCCGTACCAGCAGGACGAGGATGAGGATCACGAGGGCCGACGCGTAGCGCATGTCGGTCGGGATCCAGAGGCTCGACAGCTCGACGACGAGGCCGATGACGATCGAGCCGGCGAGGGCGCCGAACGCGGCGCCGAGCCCGCCGAGCGTGACGGCCGCGAACATGAGCAGCAGCAGCGCGCCGCCCGCGTACCACGACGTCGCGCCGAAGTAGAGGCCGACGAGCACGCCGCCGAGGGCCGCGAGCCCCGCGCCGATCGTCCACACCAGGCGGATCGTCCGGTTGACGGAGATGCCCGACGCGGCGCTCAGGGCGGGGTTGTCGGCGACCGCACGGGTGGCCCGGCCGGCGCGCGTGCGCAGCAGGAAGTACGCGACGCCGACGAGCGCGACGACGGCGATCGCGAGCGACCACAGCGTCGTGACGGTCAGGCGCACCGGACCGATCGCGACCGACGTGGGCGTCTCGGTGACGATGCGCAGCGGCCCGGCCCCGAAGAAGAACTGGAACACGTACGAGACCGCCATGGACAGGCCGATCGTCACGATCATCTGCTGGATCATCCCGACCCCGCGGCGCCGCAGCGGGCGCCACAGCCCGGCGTCCTGCAGCCAGCCTGACAACGCGCCGAGGACGACCGCGATGACCGCGGACGGCAGCAGCGGCAGGCCGACGACCTGCGTCCCGACGTAGGCGAGGATCCCGCCGAGCGAGACCTGCTCGCCGTGCGCGAAGTTGCTCAGGCCCGTCGTGCCGTAGATGAGCGACAGCCCGACGCTCGCCAGCGCGAGCAGCGTGCCGAAGACGAGCCCGTTCGCGGTGAGCTGCGCGACCCGCGCGGCGGTGATGCCGGACCCGGGCTCGGCGGGCGTCGCGGTGCCGGCCTGGCCCGTTGCGCCGGTCGTCGGGGAGGCCGACGGCTCGTCGTCCCCGTCGTCGCCGCCGCCCTCGGCCGCCGGGGCGCCGAAGGGGAACAGCGCGGCGGCGGACGCGCCGAGGCCCACCTGCACGGTGCGCGGGTTGTTGGCCGGGTCCCGCAGCGTCTGGCCCGCGGGGATCGTGGCGACGTCGAGGGTCACCTGGTACTCGCCCGCCTCGGTGACGGGCACGGACCAGCGGCCGGTGGCGTCCGTCGTGGCGGTGAGCTCGCCCGCGGGCCCCTCCACGGTCAGCACCGCACCGACGACCGGCTGGCCGTCCGTGGTGCGCAGCGTGCCGTTGATGCAGCCCGTCGAGGCGTCGGCGACGCACGCCTGGACGGCGGTGCGGGCGCCGTGCGCCTGGGCGGGCGTCGCGACGAGCAGGAGGGCGAGCGAGGCGAGGGCGAGCAGGAGAAGGGCGGTGGTCCGCCGGGCAGTCGGCAGGGGGCCACTGCGGTCCAGGACGCGTGATCGCACCTAGGACCTCCGTCCGTGTGGTCATGGCGCGAGCGGTGGCTCGGCGGCGCTGTCGAGCGGGGCGTGTCGCCCCGCCGGGTGGCAGGACGATAGGGAGGGATTGTGTCTTGTTCATTACGTGAACGCGAGGGGCCGCCCGGATCGGGCCGTCCGCGTGTCGGACGCGCCGGGCAGCCGTCCAGGTGTGACCTACCCGCGCGGACGGGGGACTAGGCACCGGTGAGCCGCCTGCGCCATGATCGGAGCCGGCGCCATCGTGGGCAGGACGGCGTCAGCCCGACCGGATCCCCCTCGTCCCGTCTGGAGGCCCGAACAGCCGTGCGCCCAGGAGTCCAGGTCCGAACCGCCTGCCCGGACGACCTCGAGGACCTCGTCGACGTGTGCCTCGCCGCGCGGCGGGAGGCCGCGGTGGGGGCGCAGCTCTGCACCGACGACGCGGACCGGCTGCGCGAGCAGCTCGGCGCCCTGCGGGCGTTCCCCGGCGGCCTCGTGCTCGCAGGCGCCGTGGACGGACGCACGTGCGGCCTGCTGCTCGCGCGGGTCCTCGGCCCGGGCCCGTTCACCGACGTGGCGAGCATGAGCATCGAGGCGGTCTACGTGCTGCCGGAGGTGCGCCGTCGCGGCCTGGGGCACGCGCTGCTCGCCGGTGCCGTCGCGCGCGCCGAGGAGGTCGGCGCGACCGAGCTCTACGCGTCGCCGCTGCCCGGCGCACGCGGGATGCAACGCTTCCTGGCCCGCATGGGGTTCGCCCCCGCAGCCACGCACCGCGTCGTCACGACGTCCGCGCTGCAGCGGCGGCTCGCGCACGACGCCGCCCCCGCGGTGCTGCCCGGCACGGCACGCCGCAGCGGGTCGCGCGGCCTGGAGGACCTCATCGCACGGCGCCGGCAGGGCCGCATCCGCGCCGAGGGCGTGGCGGTGACGGGGGGCGTCCCCGTGGTGGTCCGCCAGACGGACGCGGCAGGTCAGCCGCGCGCCTCGATCAGCATGCAGGTCAACCGGGCCGTGCAGAGCCGGCGCCCGTCGGCGTCCTCGACGACGACGTCGTAGGTCGCGAGCGACCCGCCCAGGTGCACCGCGGTCGCGGTCCCCGTCACCGCACCGGACCGCGCCGACCGGTGGTGCGTCGCGCTCAGCTCGATGCCCACGGCCGCACGACCCGGGCCGGCGTGCACCTGCGCGGCGTACGAGCCCAGCGTCTCGGCGAGCACGGCCGACGCGCCCCCGTGCAGCAGCCCGTACGGCTGGGTGTTGCCCTCGACCGGCATGGTGCCCACGGCGCGTGCGGCGGACAGCTCGAGGAGCTCGATCCCCATCCGCTCGAGCAGCGTGCCGGCGGTCGGAGGGGTCTGCGCGAGCGCGTCGGTGGTGTCGGACATGGCAGATAGGTTGGCACCCGTGAGCGACGCACAGCCAGCCGCCCTGTCCACGACAACCCCGGCGACACCGGTCGGGCCCGCGCGGCTCCTGCTGATCGACGGCCACTCGATGGCGTACCGCGCGTTCTTCGCGCTCCCGGTCGACAAGTTCGCGACGTCGACGGGCCAGCCGACCAACGCGGTCTTCGGCTTCACGTCGATGCTCGCGAACCTCCTGCGCGACGAGGAGCCGACGCACGTCGCCGTCGCGTTCGACGTCGGCCGCACGACGTTCCGCACCGAGCAGTACGAGGCGTACAAGGGGAACCGGGACGCGACGCCCGAGCCGTTCCGCGGCCAGGTCGCGGTCATCCAGCGCGTGCTCGCCACGATGCACGTCCCGGTGCTGGAGAAGCCGCACTTCGAGGCGGACGACATCCTCGCGACCCTGTCCCGGCAGGCACGCGCGCAGGGCATGCAGGTGCTCGTCTGCACGGGCGACCGCGACGCGTTCCAGCTCGTCAACGACGACGTGACCGTGCTGTACCCCGTCAAGGGCGTCTCGGAGCTCGCCCGCATGACCCCCGCAGCCGTGGAGGCGAAGTACGGCGTGCCCCCGGAGCGCTACCCCGACCTGGCCGCGCTCGTCGGCGAGTCCAGCGACAACCTGCCGGGCGTCCCGGGCGTCGGCCCCAAGACGGCCGCCAAGTGGATCACGCAGTACGACGGGCTCGAGGGGATCCTCGCGCACGCGGACGCGGTGACCGGCAAGGCAGGGGAGTCGCTGCGGGAGAACCTCGAGCAGGTCCGGCTCAACCGGCAGCTCAACCGTCTCGTCGACGACGTGGAGCTGCCGCTCGGCCCGGAGGACCTCGCCGCACGGCCCTGGGACCGCCACGAGCTGCACGCGATCCTCGACGAGCTCGAGTTCCGCACGCTGCGGGACCGGCTCTTCGCGATGCTCCCCGACGAGAGCGAGAAGCCGGCGGCCGTCGCGGCGGCGGCGCTCGACCTCGCGGTCCTCGGCGCCGGGGACCTCGGCCCGTGGCTCGCCGCGCGCGCGGGACGGCCGCTCGGCGTCGACGTGCGCGGCTCCGGCGCGCCCGCGGGGGGCGACGCGTGGGGGATCGCCCTGGCCGACGCGTCGGGGCAGGCGGCGGCCTTCGACCTGTCCCAGGTCGACCCGGCCGACGAGAACGCCCTCGCGGCCTGGCTCGCCGATCCCGCGCAGCCGAAGGTCGTGCACGCGTCCAAGGAGGCCTGGCACGCGCTCGCGGGGCGGGGGATGCCGCTCGCGGGCGTCACGTTCGACACCGAGCTCGCCGCCTACCTGTGCCAGCCGGACCGGCGCGCGTACGACCTGGGCGACCTCGCGATCGGGTACCTGCGCCGCGAGCTCGGCTCCGAGGACGCGCAGGTCGGCGGGCAGGGGGCGCTGGACCTCGAGCTCGACGGCACCGACGAGGGGCGCCGCGCGGCCGTGCGGGCGTCCGCGGTGCGGGACCTCGCCGACGTCCTCGCAGGTGAGCTGGGCGACCGGGGCGCGGACGGGCTGCTCCGGGACCTCGAGCTGCCGCTCGTCGACGTGCTGGCCCGGATGGAGCGCACGGGCATCGCGACCGACGGCGCCTACCTGTCGTCGCTCGAGAAGTCGTTCGACGCCCAGGTGCAGGACGCGGCCGCCGAGGCGTACGCGGTGATCGGCCGCGAGGTGAACCTCGGCTCGCCCAAGCAGCTCCAGGAGGTGCTGTTCGACCAGCTGGGCATGCCGAAGACCAAGAAGATCAAGACCGGGTACACGACCGACGCGGCGTCGCTGACGGACCTGTTCGCGCGCACGCAGCACCCGTTCCTCGAGCACCTGCTCGCGCACCGTGACGCGATCCGGCTGCGGCAGACCGTCGAGGGGCTGCTGCGCTCCGTCGCGCCCGACGGCCGGATCCACACGACGTTCCAGCAGACGATCGCCGCCACCGGTCGCCTGTCGTCGGCGGACCCGAACCTGCAGAACATCCCGATCCGCACCGAGGCGGGCCGCCAGATCCGGCGCGCGTTCGTCGTCGGCGACGGCTACGAGACGCTGCTCACGGCGGACTACTCGCAGATCGAGATGCGGATCATGGCGCACCTGTCCGGCGACGAGGGCCTCATCGACGCGTTCCGCTCGGGCGAGGACCTGCACTCGTACGTCGGCTCCCGCGTGTTCGGCGTCCCGACCGACGAGGTCACGCCTGCGATGCGCTCGAAGATCAAGGCGATGAGCTACGGCCTGGCGTACGGGCTGTCCTCGTACGGCCTGTCGCAGCAGCTGACGATCGAGGTGTCGGAGGCCGCCGGCCTCATGCAGGACTACTTCGCCCGGTTCGGCGGCGTGCGCGACTACCTGACGGGGGTCGTCGACGTGGCGCGCACGACGGGGTACACGCAGACGATCCTGGGCCGGCGCCGCTACCTGCCCGACCTCACGAGCGACAACCGCCAGCGCCGGGAGGCGGCCGAGCGGATGGCGCTCAACGCGCCGATCCAGGGCAGCGCCGCGGACCTCATCAAGGTCTCGATGCTGGGCGTGGACCGGGAGCTGACGCGTCGCGGCCTGGCCTCCCGCCTGCTCCTGCAGGTGCACGACGAGCTCGTGCTCGAGGTCGCCGCGGGCGAGCGCGAGGAGGTCGAGGCGCTCGTGCGCGAGCAGATGGGCGCCGCGGGCGACGCCGCGACCGACGGCCCGCTCGACGTGCCGCTGGACGTCAGCGTGGGCGTCGGGGGCAGCTGGCACGACGCGGGTCACTGACGCCGCCGCGGCTCGCGGGGCCTCTGCCGACGCTCGTCGGGGCGGTCCCGCGGGTTGCCGGACCGCCCTCGGGGTGAGGTTTCGGTCGGACTTTCGACGATCAGGACGAAAGCACCGCTAGTGGACGAGCGTGATCTGGGCCACAGTGGGCGCCTGTGGCAACGCCGCCACGTCCGACGTCCCCCGGGAGGCGCGCATGACCGACACGTTCAGCGACACCCCAGAGACCGACTACCAGCGCGTGCAGCGCAGCGCCGAGTTCCAGGCGCTGCGCCGGCGCTTCCGGAACTTCGTGTTCCCCATGACGGCCCTGTTCCTCGTCTGGTACTTCCTCTACGTCCTGCTCTCCACGTACGCGCACGACTTCATGGGCACGCGCGTGTGGGGGACCATCACGGTCGGCCTGCTGTTCGGGCTCGGCCAGTTCGTGTCGACGTTCGCGATCACGATGATCTACGCGCGGTGGGCGAACAACCGGCAGGACCAGGTCGCCGAGCGGCTGCGCCGGCACATCGAGGAAGGCTCGCTCGACGGCGGTGAGGTCGCGTGAGCGCCGTGGTCCGCACCGCGACCGAGCAGATCGGCGACCCGCTCGTCAACATCGCGATCTTCGGTGCCTTCGTCCTCGTGACGCTCGTCATCGTGTTCCGTGCGTCGCGGAACAACCGCACCGCTGCCGACTACTACGCGGCCGGGCGGTCGTTCACCGGCCCGCAGAACGGCACCGCGATCGCGGGCGACTACCTGTCCGCGGCGTCGTTCCTCGGCATCTGCGGCGCGATCGCGATCAACGGCTACGACGGGTTCCTCTACTCGATCGGGTTCCTCGTCGCGTGGCTCGTCGCGCTCCTGCTGGTCGCGGAGCTGCTGCGCAACACGGGCCGGTTCACGATGGCCGACGTCCTGTCGTTCCGGTTGCGCCAGCGGCCCGTCCGGATGGCGGCGGCCCTGTCGACCCTCGCGGTCGTGTTCTTCTACCTGCTCGCGCAGATGGCCGGCGCGGGCGGGCTCGTCGCGCTCCTGCTCGGCATCGACGACCGCGCAGCGCAGGGTGTCGTCATCGCCGTCGTGGGCGCGCTGATGATCCTGTACGTGCTGGTCGGCGGCATGAAGGGCACCACGTGGGTGCAGATCATCAAGGCGGTGCTGCTCATCGCGGGCGCCGGCGTGATGACGCTGTGGGTGCTCTCGAAGTACGGCTTCAACCTGTCCGACCTGCTGCAGGGCGCGATCGACCAGGCCGGGGAGGGCGGTGAGGCGCTCGTCGAGCCGGGCAAGCAGTACGGCGCGAGCGCCATGAGCCAGCTCAACTTCGTGTCGCTCGCCCTCGCCCTCGTGCTCGGCACGGCGGGTCTGCCGCACGTGCTCATGCGCTTCTACACGGTGCCGTCGGCCAAGGAGGCGCGCCGGTCCGTCGTCTGGGCGATCTGGCTCATCGGCATCTTCTACCTGTTCACGCTCGTCCTCGGGTACGGCGCGGGCGCGCTCGTGGGCCCGGAGACGATCACGTCGGCACCCGGCGGCGTGAACTCGGCGGCGCCGCTGCTCGCGTACGAGCTCGGCGGGACGATCCTGCTCGGCATCATCTCGGCGGTCGCCTTCGCGACGATCCTCGCCGTGGTCGCCGGGCTCACGATCACCGCCGCGGCGTCGTTCGCCCACGACATCTACGCCAACTGGCTCAAGCGGGGCGAGGTCAAGCCCGACGGGGAGGTCCGCGTCGCGCGGATCACGGTGGTCGCGATCGGCATCCTGGCGATCGTCGGGGGCATCTTCGCCAACGGCCAGAACGTCGCGTTCCTCGTCGCCCTGGCGTTCGCGGTCGCGGCCAGCGCGAACCTGCCGACGATCCTCTACTCGCTGTTCTGGAAGAGGTTCAACACGTCGGGCGCGCTGTGGAGCATGTACGGCGGTCTGATCTCGTGCATCGTGCTCATCGCGATCTCGCCGGTCGTGTCCGGCAAGGTCGACCCCACGACCGGGGCGAGCCTGTCGATGATCCGGGACACGAGCATCGACTTCCACCTCATCCCGCTCGAGAACCCCGGGATCATCTCGATCCCGCTCGCGTTCCTGCTCGGGATCGTCGGGACGCTGCTGAGCAAGGAGCAGCCGCACCCCGAGAAGTTCGCCGAGATGGAGGTCCGCTCGCTCACCGGGGCGGGCGCCGAGAAGGCCGTGGCGCACTGAGCGCGCGTCGCCCGGGACCGTGCCGCGGCCGGTCCCGGGCGACGCCGGCCGCGGGAGCGGGGCCGAACGCCGTGTTGACGCTCACCTCGTTCGCGACCGGCGGCGCGCGTCAGGCGCGGCGGGCCGACCGGCAGACGAAGATCGCGGTGCCCGGCAGCAGCGCACCGCGCACCGGCCCCCAGCCGCCCCACGTCCGCTCGTGCCCGGCGGGCCACTCGGGCTCGACGAGCCGCTCGAGCACGAACCCGGCGCCGACGAGCTCCGCCACGTGGTCGCCGACCGTGCGGTGGTACTCCGCGTACAGCACGCGGCCCGACGCGCCCGTCTCGACGTAGGGGCGGCGGTCGAAGTACGACCGGGCGGCCGTGAGCCCGTGCTCGGACGGGTCGTCGGGGAACGCCCAGCGCAGCGGGTGCGTCACCGCGAACACCCACCGGCCACCGCGCCGCAGCAGGCGTGCCGCCTCGGCGTGCACGCGGTCCGCGTCGGGCACGAACGGGATCGCGCCGAACGCGGTGAACACCACGTCGAACGCGCCGTCCGCGAACGGCAGGGCGCGCGCGTCGGCCTGCACGAGGGGGGTGCTCGACCCGGCCGCGGCGTCGTACGCGCGCCCCTGCGCGAGCATCCCGCCGGAGACGTCGGTCGCGACCGCGAGGGCACCGTGCTCGCGCAGCCAGCGGGTGCACTGCGCCGCGCCCGCCCCGATCTCGAGCACGCGCCGCCCGGTGACGTCCCCCAGCAGGTGCGCGTCGTCCTCCCGCAGGCCCTCCGGGCACCACGTGAACTCCGCGGGGCCGAGGAAATCCCCGTGCTCGTCGAGGTACTCGCGCGCGTTCGCGTCCCACCAGGTCCGCCCGGCCGCGCCGCCCTCGGCGTCGGGGACGTCGCGGTACCCCGCGTCGGCCAGCGGCTCCGAGGACGGTGTGCCGGGGGGCTGCGCAGATTCGGACATGTCGATAGTGTCGCCCGAACCCGAAGAGGTACTCGCACGTAACAACGACGTGACGTGGGAGACCTAGCCTCGGCCCGTTCCGGCGCCTGGTCGGCCGGGAGAGGGAAGACCTGACGAAGGGTGGTCGTGGTGAAGTCCTGGAAGCTGGTGGCCGTCTCGGCGGCCGGAGCGCTCGCCCTGACGGCGTGCGCCGCGAGCGATCGCGACTCCGACGGGGGCGCGACCGACGACGCGAGCGGGGGTCGCGACACGTTCATCTTCGCGGCCTCGTCCGACCCGGCGGGCCTCGACCCCGCCTTCGCGAACGACGGCGAGTCGTTCCGCATCGCCCGGCAGATCTTCGAGGGGCTCGTCGGCACCGAGCCCGGCACCGCGGACCCCGCGCCGCTGCTCGCGGAGTCGTGGGACGTCAGCGAGGACGGCCTGGAGTACACGTTCCACCTCAAGGAGGACGTGAAGTTCCAGGACGGCACCGACTTCGACGGCGAGGCGGTGTGCTTCAACTTCGACCGGTGGAACAACTTCACCGGCGTGCTGCAGTCCGAGTCCCTGTCGTACTACTGGCAGAAGGTCAACGGCGGCTTCGCGACGAGCGACGTCGAGACCCTGAACGGCACCGGGAAGTACGAGAGCTGCGAGGCGCCCGACGCCGCGACGGCGGTCGTGACGCTCAAGAGCCCGCTGCCCGAGCTCATCTCGGCGCTGTCGCTGCCGTCGTTCTCCATGCAGTCGCCGACCGCGCTGCAGGAGTACGAGGCGGACAACGTCACGGGCAGCACCGACGCGCCCGTCCTGCCCGAGTACGCGAACGCGCACCCGACCGGCACGGGCCCGTACGTCTTCGAGTCGTGGAGCCCCGGCGAGGAGGTCGTGCTCGTCGCGAACGAGGACTACTGGGGCGACACGGGCCAGATCAAGCGGATCGTCTTCCCGATCATCTCCGACGCCACCGCGCGGCGGCAGGCGCTGCAGGCCGGCGACATCGACGGGTACGACCTCGTCGGGCCGGCCGACGTGCAGGCGCTGCAGGACGAGGGCTTCCAGATCGTCAACCGCGAGCCGTTCAACATCCTGTACCTCGCGATGAACCAGGCGAACCCCGACCTGGCCGACCTCAAGGTCCGGCAGGCGATCGCCTACGCGATCAACAAGGAGGCGCTCGTCGCGCAGACGCTCCCCGAGGGCACCGAGGTCGCGACGAACTTCGTCCCGCCGTCGGTCTCGGGCTGGAACGCGGACGTCGAGACGTACGACTACGACCCGGAGAAGGCCAAGAGCCTGCTCGCCGAGGCCGGCAAGACGAACCTCACGATCGACTTCAACTACCCGACGAACGTCTCCCGGCCCTACATGCCCACGCCGGAGCAGGTCTTCACCGCGATCAAGGCGGACCTCGAGGCGGTCGGCATCACCGTGAACGCCGTGCCGGACCCGTGGAACCCCGAGTACCTGGACAAGATGCAGGGCACCACGGAGCACGGCATCCACCTGCTCGGCTGGACCGGTGACTACAACGACACCTACAACTTCATCGGCGTCTTCTTCGGCGGCCCGTCCAACGAGTGGGGCTTCGACAACCCGGAGATCTTCCAGGCGATCAACGACGCGCGCTACGTCGCGGACCTGGACGAGCAGAAGGCGGCCTACGAGGCGGCCAACGCCCAGCTCCTGGAGTTCCTGCCCGGCGTCCCGCTCGCGCACCCCGTCCCGTCGCTCGCGTTCAAGGCCGACGTCCACGACTACCCGGCCTCGCCGGTGCAGGACGAGGTCTACAACGTGATCACGCTCGGCGACTGAGAGAGACCGCACCACACCGATGACCCGACTGATCCTGCGGCGCCTCGCGCTGCTCGTCCCGACCCTGCTCGGGTTGTCGGTCCTGCTGTTCCTGTGGGTGCGCGCTCTCCCGGGAGGACCTGCCACGGCCCTCCTGGGGGAGCGCGCCACCCCGGAGGCGGTGGCCCGCGTCAACGAGCTGTACGGCTTCGACAAGCCCCTCGTGCAGCAGTACCTCACCTGGCTCGGCCAGCTCCTCCAGGGCAACTTCGGCGTCTCCACCCGTACCGGCCGGCCGGTGCTCGAGGAGTTCGTCAACCGGTTCCCGGCGACGATCGAGCTCACGGTCGTCGCGCTCGTCATCGCGATCGGCGTCGCCATCCCGCTCGGCTACGTGGCCGCCCGTCGCCAGGGCAGGCCGCTCGACCACCTCACCGTCCTCGCGTCGCTCGTCGGCGTGACGATCCCGGTGTTCTTCCTCGCGTTCCTGCTCAAGTGGCTGTTCGCGGTCCAGCTCGGCTGGTTCCCCTCGTCCGGGCGCCAGGACCCGACGATGGTCGCGACGCACCCGACGGGCTTCTACGTGCTCGACGGCATCCTCACGCGCGAGTGGGACGCGAGCTGGGACGCGCTGCTGCACCTCGTGCTGCCCGCCGTCGCGCTCGGGTCGATCCCGCTCGCGATCATCGCCCGCATCACGCGGTCGTCGGTCATCGAGGTGCAGGACGCCGACTACGTGCGGACCGCGCGCGCCAAGGGTCTGGGTCCGTCCCGCCTGCGGCGCCGCGTCATCCTGCGCAACGCGATGCTCCCCGTCGCGACCACGATCGGCCTGCAGGTGGGGCTGCTGCTCTCGGGGGCCGTGCTCACCGAGACCGTGTTCGCGTTCCCCGGCATCGGCAGCTTCCTGTCGAACGCGGTGTTCAACCTCGACTACGCCGTGCTCCAGGGCTTCATCCTCATCATCGCGGTGGTGTATGCGCTCGTGAACCTCGTCGTCGACGTCTCCTACGGCCTGATCGACCCGCGGACGAGGGCGACGCGATGAGCGCGCCCGAGGTCTACGAGGTCCCCAACGCCCCGCTCGGCCAGGGGCTGCCTGCCGACGAGTCGAAGCTCGCCGGCGCGTCCCACTGGCGGGTCGCGGCCCGGCGCCTGCGCCGCAACCCCGGCGCGATCGTGGGTGCCGCGATCGTCACGCTGTTCGTCCTGGTCGCCGTCTTCGCGCCGCTCATCGCGCCGTACGACGCGGGCGAGCTGCCCGGTCGCGCCGAGGTCCGGCCGACGTACATCCCCGGGCCGTCCGAGGAGTACCTGCTCGGTCTCGACCGGTACGGCGCGGACCTGTTCTCCCAGCTCGTGTGGGGCGCACGCGCGTCGCTGCTCATCGGCGTCCTGTCGACGCTCCTCGGCCTGCTCGGCGGCATGCTGCTCGGCGTGCTCGCGGGCGGGCTCGGCGGCCGGACCGACACCGCGATCATGCGGTTCGTCGACCTCCTGCTCGCCGTCCCGAGCCTGCTGCTCGCGGTCTCGATCGCGGCGATCGCCGGGCAGACGCCGTCGGCGGTCGTCATCGCGATCGGCGTCGTCCAGGTGCCGATCTTCGCGCGCCTGCTGCGCGGCTCGATGCTCGCCCAGCGCGGCCAGGACTACGTGCTCGCGGCCCGTTCGCTGGGCCTGAGCCGCCGCACCGTGACCATGAGCCACGTGCTGCCGAACAGCGTGTCGCCCGTCATCGTGCAGGCGACGCTGCTGCTCGCGACCGCGGTCATCGAGGCGGCCGCGCTGTCGTTCCTCGGCCTGGGCGGCGGCTCGCCGACCACGGCCGAGTGGGGGCGCATGCTGACCTCGGCGCAGAACGAGCTCGAGATCGCCCCGCGCCTGGCGCTGTGGCCGGGTGCGTGCATCGCGGTCACGGCGCTCGGCTTCACGTTGTTCGGCGAGGCGCTGCGCGAGGCGCTGGACCCCCGGTCGAGGAAGCGGTGAGCGGCGTGACGAGCGGACTCTTCGGCGGCGAGCCGCTGCTGCAGGTGCGGGACCTCGAGGTCACGTTCACGACCGACGCGGGCCAGAGCAAGGCGCTGCGCGGCGTGAGCCTCGACATCCACCCGGGCGAGACCGTCGCCGTCGTCGGCGAGTCGGGTTCCGGCAAGTCGACGACGGCCGCCGCCGTCATCGGCCTGCTCGCGACCAACGGGAAGGTCACCGGCGGGCAGATCCTGTTCGGCGGCCAGGACGTCGTGCGGATGTCGGCCGCCGAGGTCGCGCGGCTGCGCGGTGCGCAGATCGGGCTCGTCCCGCAGGACCCGATGTCCAACCTCAACCCCGTGCGCCGCGTCGGGCCGCAGATCGTCGAGGCGCTCGAGGACAACGGCGTCGCGAAGGGGCGCGACGCGCAGGCCCGCACCGTCGAGCTGCTCGAGGAGGCCGGGCTGCCCGACGCCGCCCGGCGTGCCCAGCAGTTCCCGCACGAGTTCTCGGGCGGCATGCGCCAGCGTGCGCTCATCGCGATGGGGCTGTCCGCACGGCCGCGCCTGCTCGTCGCCGACGAGCCGACGTCCGCCCTGGACGTCACGGTGCAGCGCACGATCCTCGACGGCCTCACGTCGCTCACGTCGCGCCTCGGCGTCGCCGTCCTGCTCATCACGCACGACCTGGGCCTGGCCGCCGAGCGCGCCGACACGGTCGTCGTCATGTACCGCGGCGAGGTGGTGGAGAAGGGGCCGGCGCGCCAGATCCTGCGCGACCCGCAGCACGAGTACACCAAGCGGCTCATCGCCGCGGCGCCGTCGCTCGCGTCGCGCCGCATCGCGATCGCCAAGCAGACGGGCGACGCCGACCTCGTCGCGGACGACCTGCTCGCGCCGTCGCACGGCGAGGGCGCGCCGCCGCCGGCCTCCACCTCGGACCGACCGCAGGAGCCCGCCGCGGCGGAGGCCGCCCAGGATGCCGGGCAGGGCGTCGACACGATCGTCGAGGTCGAGCACGTCAGCAAGGTGTTCCAGCTCCGTGGGAAGGGCCTGTTCTCGCGCGCCACGGACTTCACCGCCGTCGACGACGTCAGCTTCGTCGTGCCGCGCGGCCGGACCGTCGCGCTCGTGGGGGAGTCCGGCTCGGGCAAGTCGACCGTCGCGCGCATGATGCTCGGCCTCACCGAGCCCACGTCCGGCACCATCCGCTTCGACGGCGTCGACGTCAGCTCGGGCCGCGACCGCGCCGCCGAGGTCACGTTCCGCCGCCGCGTGCAGCCGATCTTCCAGGACCCGTACGCGTCGCTCGACCCCCTCTTCACGATCTACCGCACGATCGAGGAGCCCCTGCGCGCGCACCGCATGGGGACGGCGGCGGAGCGCCGCGACCGCGTCCACCGGCTGATGGAGGACGTCGCGCTGCCGACCGAGCTGCTGCGCCGCTACCCGGGCGAGCTCTCGGGCGGTCAGCGTCAGCGCGTCGCGATCGCCCGCGCGCTCGCGCTCGAGCCCGAGCTCGTGGTGTGCGACGAGGCGGTCTCGGCGCTCGACGTGGTTGTGCAGGCCCAGATCCTGCACCTGCTCGCCGACCTGCAGTCGCGCCTCGGCCTGTCGTACCTGTTCATCAGCCACGACCTGGCCGTGGTCCGGCAGATCGCCGACGTCGTCTGCGTCATGGAGCAGGGGCGCCTCGTGGAGCAGGGCACCGCCGACGAGGTCTTCGACACGCCGCGCACGCAGTACACCCGCACGCTGCTCGACGCGATCCCGGGCCGCACGCTCGAGCTGGGGGTCGCGGGCTGACGCGCTAGCGACGCGACCCCGCCACCGACCGGGACCGAAGGCACGGGTGACGCGGCAGGTCACGACTAGGCTGGCGACCGCGGCAGCCCGACGGTGCGCTGACGTCGTCCCCCTTCCGTCGTCTGTCAGGAGTCACCCGTGCGTGTCGGTCTGCTCACCGGAGGCGGCGACGTCCCCGGCCTCAACGCGGCGATCCGAGCCGTCGTCAAGCACGGCGAGGGGCAGTACGGCCACTCGATCATCGGCTTCCGCAACGGCTGGAAGGGCGTCGTCGACGGCCTGTCGATGCCGCTGACGCGCCAGCACATCCGCAACGTCCTGCCCGTCGGCGGCACGCTGCTGGGCACGGCACGGTTCCACCCGCACGCGGGCGACGGCGGCATCGACCAGGTGCTCGCGACGCTCGAGGCCGAGCGCATCGAGGCGCTCATCTGCATCGGCGGCGACGGCACGCTGCACGCCGCGAGCAAGGTCGCCGAGGCGGGCGTGAAGATCGTGGCGATCCCCAAGACCATCGACAACGACGTGTGGGGCACCGACCAGTCGATCGGCTTCGACACGGCCGTCACGATCGCGACCGACGCGATCGACCGCATCCACACCACCGCGGAGAGCCACAACCGCGTCATGGTCGTCGAGGTCATGGGCCGGCACGCCGGCTGGATCGCGGCGACCGCGGGCATCGCGGGCGGCGCCGAGCTGGTCCTCGCGCCCGAGGCGCCGTTCGACATCGACCGCATCGAGCGGTTCCTCAAGCACCGCCACCGCGCGCACGCGAGCTTCTCCATCGTCGTGGTCGCCGAGGGCGCGGTGCCCGCCGAGGGCACGTCGATGCACTACGAGACGCAGGTCGGGAAGTTCGGCGAGATCGTCGCAGGGGCGATCGGCGAGCGGCTCAAGGCCGAGATCGAGCAGCGCACGGGCTTCGACACGCGCGTCACGGTCCTCGGGCACGTCCAGCGCGGCGGGACCCCGTCGCCGACCGACCGCATCCTCGGCTCGCGCTTCGGCGTCGCGGCGATCGACGCGATCACCCAGGGCCGCTCGAACGTCATGACCGCGCTGCGCGGCGAGCGTGTCGAGCTCGTGCCGCTGAGCGAGGTCGCCGGCAAGGTCAAGCACGTCCCCGACGAGCTGCTGTCGGTCGCGCGGGCCCTCGCCTGAGCCGTCGCGTCGTCGCCGCCCGCCCGCCCGCCGGCCGCGCGGGGGCGGGCCGCTCGGCCGTCCGGGTCGTGCTTTGACCCGCCCGCTGCCGCCCCGATAGGGTGGACGGCGGTGCCGCGCGCCTTCCTCCAGGTCCGACGCTTCGCACCGGGATCCGTCCCGGTCGTCGGGCAGCCACCCGGGAGGGCCGTGTGACCAGCAACGACATCCTGTCCGCACAACTTCCTGTCCGCATCGGAGCCCATCCCTACATGAGCATCTCCACCCCCGCGAAGCCCGCCACCCCGCAGGTCGCGGTCAACGACATCGGTTCGGCCGAGGACTTCCTGGCCGCGATCGACGCCACCATCAAGTACTTCAACGATGGCGACATCGTCGAGGGCACCATCGTCAAGGTCGACCGCGACGAGGTCCTGCTCGACATCGGCTACAAGACCGAGGGCGTCATCCCCTCCCGCGAGCTGTCCATCAAGCACGACGTGGACCCCGGTGAGGTCGTCAAGGTCGGCGACGAGGTCGAGGCCCTGGTCCTCCAGAAGGAGGACAAGGAAGGCCGGCTGATCCTGTCCAAGAAGCGGGCGCAGTACGAGCGCGCGTGGGGCACGATCGAGAAGATCAAGGAGGAGGACGGCGTCGTCACCGGCACCGTCATCGAGGTCGTCAAGGGCGGCCTCATCCTCGACATCGGTCTGCGCGGCTTCCTGCCCGCCTCGCTCGTCGAGATGCGTCGTGTGCGCGACCTCCAGCCGTACGTCGGCAAGGAGATCGAGGCCAAGATCATCGAGCTCGACAAGAACCGCAACAACGTGGTCCTGTCGCGCCGTGCGTGGCTCGAGCAGACGCAGTCCGAGGTCCGCTCCACCTTCCTGCAGACGCTGCAGAAGGGCCAGGTGCGCCCCGGTGTCGTCTCCTCGATCGTCAACTTCGGTGCGTTCGTGGACCTGGGTGGCGTCGACGGGCTCGTGCACGTCTCCGAGCTGTCCTGGAAGCACATCGACCACCCGTCCGAGGTCGTCGAGGTCGGCCAGGAGGTCACGGTCGAGGTCCTGGACGTCGACTTCGACCGCGAGCGGGTCTCGCTGTCGCTGAAGGCGACGCAGGAGGACCCGTGGCAGGCGTTCGCCCGGACGCACGCCATCGGCCAGGTCGTCCCCGGCAAGGTCACCAAGCTCGTCCCGTTCGGTGCGTTCGTGCGCGTCGAGGACGGCATCGAGGGCCTCGTGCACATCTCGGAGCTGGCCGTGCGCCACGTCGAGATCCCGGAGCAGGTCGTCCAGGTGGGCGACGACGTCTTCGTCAAGGTCATCGACATCGACCTCGAGCGTCGCCGCATCTCGCTGTCGCTCAAGCAGGCCAACGAGGGCTTCGACCCGGCCTCGGAGGACTTCGACCCCGCGCTGTACGGCATGGCGGCCGAGTACGACGAGCAGGGCAACTACAAGTACCCCGAGGGCTTCGACCCGTCCACGAACGAGTGGCTCGAGGGCTTCGAGGCGCAGCGCGAGGCGTGGGAGGCCCAGTACGCGGCCGCGCACGAGCGCTGGGAGGCGCACCGCAAGCAGGTCTCCGAGGCCGCGAAGGCCGACGCGGAGGCTGCGACGTCCGGCGAGACCGGTGGCGGCGCGGTGCCGTCCACGTACTCGTCGTCCACGGAGGAGGCCACCGGCACCCTCGCGTCCGACGAGGCGCTCGCCGCTCTGCGCGAGAAGCTCACGGGCAACTGATCTCGTCCGGGGCGCGTCCCCGGTGAGTCCTTCGACGGGCCGGTCACCTGCGGGTGGCCGGCCCGTCGGCGTGCCCGGGACGTCTGCGGCGCGCCGCCCGCCGGGGCGTCGGGCAGGATGGGGCGCATGCAACGCATCGGGTTGACGGGGGGCATCGCGGCCGGCAAGTCCGTCGCGGCCCGGCGGCTGCGGGAGCTGGGCGCGGTCGTCATCGACTCCGACGAGCTCGCGCGGGAGGCCGTCGCCCCCGGGTCGCCCGGGCTGGACGCGGTCGTCGACGAGTTCGGCGAGGGCGTGGTCGCGGCCGACGGGACGCTCGACCGGGCGGCGCTCGCGTCGGTCGTGTTCGCCGACGCCGGCGCGCGCGCCCGGCTCGACGCGATCGTGCACCCCGTCGTGCGCCGTCTCGCCGCCGAGCGCGAGGCGGCCGCCGCGGTGCTCGACCACGGTGCGGTCGTCGTGCACGACATCCCGCTGCTCGTGGAGACGGGCCAGGCCGACGCGTTCCACGTCCTCGTCGTCGTGCACGCACCCGCCGTGCTGCGGGTCGAGCGGCTCGTCCGGCTGCGCGGCATGACGCGCGAGGACGCCGAGGCCCGCGTCGCGGCCCAGGCTGCGGACGACGCGCGGCTCGCGGTTGCCGACGTCGTCCTCGACGGGACGGGCAGCGACGCGGACCTGCGTGCGCAGGTCGACGACCTCTGGGACCGGCTCGCGGTCGAGCGCGCCGACGAGATCGCGGCCGAGACGCCGTGACGCGCGTGCTGCTCACCGGGTTCGAGCCGTTCGACGGCCACCCGGTCAACGCCTCGTGGGAGGCGGTGGCCGCGGTGCGCGACGGGTGGGCCGAGCCTGACGTGGAGCTCGTCGTCCGGCTCCTGCCCGTGTCGTTCCGTCGCGCGCGCCAGGAGCTGCGCGTGGCCGTCGCCCAGGTGGAGCCCGACGTCGTGGTGTGCGTGGGGGAGGCGGGCGGCCGTGGGGCCGTGGGTGTCGAGCGCGTCGCGGTCAACGTCATCGACGCGCGCATCCCCGACGCCGACGGGTCGGCACCCGTGGACGTGCCGGTCGTCGCGGGTGCGCCCGCGGCGTTCTTCTCGACGCTGCCGGTCAAGGCGTGCGCGCGGGCAGTCGCCGACGAGGGCGTGCCGGCCGAGGTCTCGAACACCGCGGGGACCTACGTGTGCAACGCGACGGCGTACGCGCTCGCGCACCTGCTGGCGGGCCGGGACGGCGTGCGCGGAGGGTTCGTCCACGTGCCGCGCGCGCCCGACCAGGCGGGGCACGGCCCGAGCCTGCCCGTCGAGGCGTCGGCACGGGCGCTCGCCGCGGTGGTGCGGACCGCGGCGCGCGTGCGGCAGGACGTGCGCGTCCCGGCCGGTGCGGAGGCCTGAGGGCGGGTCCGCCGTTCGCCCGCGGAGGAGGGGACGGCGCGTGTCGGTGGTCGCCCGTACGGTGGAGGCATGCGTCCCGTCACCGAGCTGCAGCGGACCGTCGCGCCGTTCCAGGTGGTCTCCGAGTTCACCCCGTCCGGCGACCAGCCGGCCGCGATCGCCGAGCTGGCCTCCCGCATCAACGCGGGGGAGAAGGACGTCGTGCTGCTCGGCGCGACCGGCACCGGCAAGTCCGCGACGACAGCCTGGCTGATCGAGCAGGTCCAGCGCCCGACGCTGGTCATGGCGCCCAACAAGACGCTCGCCGCGCAGCTCGCGACCGAGTTCCGCGAGCTCCTGCCGAACAACGCGGTCGAGTACTTCGTGTCGTACTACGACTACTACCAGCCCGAGGCGTACATCGTGCAGACGGACACCTACATCGAGAAGGACTCGTCGATCAACGACGAGGTCGAGCGCCTGCGCCACTCGGCGACCAGCTCGCTGCTGACCCGCCGTGACGTCGTCGTCGTCGCGTCCGTGAGCTGCATCTACGGCCTGGGCACGCCGCAGGAGTACGTCGACCGGATGGTGACGCTGGACGTCGGGCAGCAGATCGACCGCGACCAGCTGCTGCGTCGGTTCGTGCAGATGCAGTACACGCGCAACGACCTCGCGTTCACGCGCGGCACCTTCCGCGTGCGGGGCGACACCGTCGAGATCATCCCCATGTACGAGGAGCTCGCGATCCGGATCGAGTTCTTCGGCGACGAGATCGAGGCGATCGCGACGCTGCACCCGCTGACGGGCGACGTCGTCCGCTCCGAGGACCAGATGATGATCTTCCCGGCGACCCACTACGTCGCTGGCCCCGAGCGCATGGAACGTGCGATCGCGGGCATCGAGCTCGAGCTCGAGGACCGGCTCGCGGAGCTCGAGTCGCAGAACAAGCTGCTCGAGGCCCAGCGCCTGCGCATGCGCACGACGTACGACATCGAGATGATGCGGCAGATCGGCTCGTGCTCCGGGATCGAGAACTACTCGCGGCACATCGACGGCCGCACCGCGGGCTCGGCGCCGAACACGCTCCTCGACTTCTTCCCCGAGGACTTCCTGCTCGTCATCGACGAGTCGCACGTGACGGTCCCGCAGATCGGCGCGATGTTCGAGGGCGACATGTCGCGCAAGCGTGCGCTCGTCGAGCACGGCTTCCGGCTGCCGAGCGCGACCGACAACCGCCCGCTGCGCTGGGAGGAGTTCGTCGAGCGGATCGGGCAGACGGTCTACCTGTCGGCGACGCCGGGCGACTACGAGCTGTCGATGGCGGACGGCGTGGTCGAGCAGATCATCCGCCCGACGGGCCTCGTCGACCCCGAGGTCGTCGTCAAGCCGACCAAGGGGCAGATCGACGACCTGCTGGGCGAGATCCACGACCGCGTCGAGCGCGACGAGCGCGTGCTGGTGACGACCCTGACGAAGAAGATGGCCGAGGACCTCACGGACTACTTCCTCGAGAAGGGTGTGCGGGTCCGCTACCTGCACTCGGAGGTCGACACGCTGCGCCGGGTCGAGCTGCTGCGCGAGCTGCGGCTCGGGGAGTACGACGTGCTGGTCGGCATCAACCTGCTGCGCGAGGGTCTCGACCTGCCCGAGGTGTCGCTCGTGGCGATCCTCGACGCGGACAAGGAGGGCTTCCTGCGGTCCGGGAAGTCGCTCATCCAGACGATCGGCCGTGCGGCGCGCAACGTGTCCGGCCAGGTGCACATGTACGCGGACAAGATCACGCCCGCGATGCAGCTCGCGATCGAGGAGACCAGCCGCCGCCGCGAGAAGCAGATCGCGTACAACACGGAGCGCGGGATCGACCCGCAGCCGCTGCGCAAGAAGATCGGCGACATCACCGACCTGCTCGCGCGGGAGGACGCCGACACCGCGGAGCTGCTCGGCGGTGCCGGCCGGCAGGCCAGCCGCGGCAAGGCTCCCGTGCCGGGCTTCGGGTCGAAGGGCGCGCCGCGCGACGAGCGGACCCGGCTCACGGGTGCCGCAGCCGGGGAGCTCGCGGGGCTGATCCAGGAGCTGACGGACCAGATGCACGCGGCGGCCGGCGAGCTTCAGTTCGAGCTCGCGGCGCGCCTGCGCGACGAGATCTCGGGGCTGAAGAAGGAGCTGCGGCAGATGCAGGCGGCGACCGCCTGACGCTCTCGTCGCGGGCGGCGGCGCCCCCGGTCGGCCCGCCCGGCGTTCCATGCGTCTGCATGTGAGCCCGCGCACAGTCGGTGCGCGGCGGATGCCCGTCGGGCGGTCGTCGCTTACGCTGTCAGCCTGAAGGGGAGTACCCCACGAGCGAGCGTGTCGTCAGCACGGGACCACCGGTCCCCGGGGCGCTCGGCCCGAGCAGTTCCGGGTGGGGGAGACCTTCGGTACTCGACGTGTTCCCGTACCGGAGGTCATTCCTGTGGACGTTGCTGGCTGGGTGTGGGCGGTCACCGCTGCGGCGGTGGTGGGCCTGGTTCTCTTCGACTTCTTCGCGCACGTGCGGACGCCGCACGCCCCGACCTTCCAGGAGTCGGTGCGTTGGTCGGTGTTCTACATCGCGCTGGCGGTCGTGTTCGGCGTCGGCCTGGGCATGACGAGCGGCTGGGACTTCGGGTCCGAGTACTTCGCCGGCTACGTGACCGAGAAGAGCCTGTCGGTCGACAACCTCTTCGTCTTCCTCATCATCATGACGAAGTTCGCGGTGCCGCGTGAGTACCAGCAGAAGGTGCTGCTGGTCGGTGTCGTCATCGCGCTCGTGCTGCGCACGGTGTTCATCCTCGCGGGCGCCGCGGCGATCGAGCAGTTCTCCTGGGTCTTCTACATCTTCGGCGCGTTCCTCGTGTACACGGCGGTCAAGCTGGCGCGCGAGCACCACGACCCCGACCACCCCGAGGACGAGAAGGCCGGCGACGGGTTCGCGGTCCGCACGTTCAAGCGTCTGCTGCCGACGGTCGACGAGTACCACGGCGACCGCCTCACCACGCGCATCGACGGCAAGCGGTTCTTCACGCCGATGCTCGTCGTCATGGTCGCGATCGGCTCGACGGACATCCTGTTCGCGCTCGACTCGATCCCCGCGATCTACGGCCTCACCGAGGAGCCGTACATCGTGTTCACGGCCAACGCGTTCGCGCTGCTCGGCCTGCGCCAGCTCTACTTCCTGATCGGCGGGCTGCTCGACCGCCTCGTGTACCTCTCGCAGGGCCTGTCGGTCATCCTCGGCTTCATCGGCGTCAAGCTCGTCCTGCACGCGCTGCACGTCAACGAGCTGCCGTTCATCAACGGTGGCGAGCACGTCGAGTGGGCGCCGGAGATCCCGACCTGGCTGTCGCTCAGCGTCATCCTCGGGACGCTCGCCGTCGCCACCGTGGCGAGCCTCGTCAAGACGCGCAACGACGCCCGGCTCGAGTCGGCCGGGGCGCCCCGGTCCTGATCGCGCGCGAGCCCGGCGCCCGCACCTCCCGGTGCAGGGGCCGGGCTCGCGGCGTACGGCGGGCTGCCGGTCCGGTCAGGCGCTCCACGGGCCCAGGACGAGGTCCCACTGCCGCACGTCCGTCACGGCGACGACGCCCTCGCGCGCGAAGGGGTCGGCGGCGAGCAGCGCGTCGAGCGCGTCCCGGTCGTCGGCCCGGAACACGAGCAGCGCACCCGGCTCTCCGTCGGCGAACGGGCCGGAGCCCAGCAGGCGGCCCTCGTCCGCGAGGGTGGACAGGTAGGCGCGGTGCTCGGGACGGAAGGTGTCCCGCACGTCGGTCCGCTCGTCGTAGGTGTAGCGCACGGCATAGGTCGGCATGGCCCCATCCTGCCGGACCGGCCGCGCGGCGGTGGCAGAGTGACGGCATGGCCCGCACGCTGCGCACCCTGCTCACCGACGACCTGCTGGAGCGGATCCGGGAGCGGGCGCCCGGGCACGACCGCGACAACACCTTCCCGTACGACGACCTGTCCGACCTGCGCGACGTGGGCTACCTGACGGCGTTCGTGCCGGAGCGGCTCGGGGGCGCAGGCCTGACGCTCGAGGAGGTCGCCCGGGAGCAGGCGCGGCTCGCCGGTGCGGCCCCCGCGACGGCCCTCGCGGTCAACATGCACCTCGTCGTCACGGGCCTCGCGGCGCTGCTCGTCGAGCGCGGGGACGCCGCGTTCGAGTTCGTGCTCGCCGACGCGGCCGCCGGCGAGGTCTTCGCCTTCGGCAACTCCGAGGCCGGGAACGACCTCGTGATGTTCGGCTCGAGGACCCGTGCCGAGCGGCAGCCCGACGGCGGCTACCGGTACTTCGGGACGAAGATCTTCACGTCGCTGTCTCCCGTGTGGACCCGGCTCGCGACGTTCGGACTTGACGACGCCGACCCCGACGACCCCCGGCTGGTGCACGGCGTCGTGGCGCGCGAGGACGGCGGCACCAGCGCGCGCGACGACTGGGACACGCTCGGGATGCGCGCGACGCAGTCCGCGACGACCGTGCTCGACGGTGCGTGGGCGCCCGCGGACCGCGTCTACCGGCGGCTGCCGCCCGGACCGAGCGCCGACCCGTTCGTGTTCGCCCTCTTCGCCGTCTTCGAGGTGCTGCTCGCCGCGGTCTACACCGGGATCGGTCGACGGGCGATCGAGGTGGCCGTCGCGACGACGCGCCGGCGGACCTCGATGAAGAACGACGGGCGGCCGTACGCGCAGGACCCCGACATCCGGTGGAAGGTGGCGGACGCGGCGCTGCTGCAGGACGGAGCCGAGCTGCAGGTGTTCGCGCTCGCCCGCGACGTGGACGAGCAGGCGGAGCACGGCGCACGCTGGTTCGCGCAGCTGGTCGGGGTCAAGGTCCGGGCGACCGAGACGGCCCGGCAGGTGGTCGACCTGGCGATCCGGGTGTCGGGGGGAGGGGCGTACTACACCGGCAGCGAGCTGGCGCGCCTCTACCGGGACGTGCTCGCCGGGATCTTCCACCCGTCGGACGACGAGTCCGCGCACGCGACCGTCGCGGCCTCCGTGCTCGGCCCGCTCGAGTAGCCCCCGACGGGCGCTGCGCCGCGGCGTGCCGTCCCGGACGGTCGCGTCACCAGCCGCGGGCGCGCCACTCGGCGAGGTGCGGGCGCTCCGCGCCGAGCGTCGTGTCGGCACCGTGGCCCGGGTACACCCACGTCTCGTCGCCGAGCCGGTCGAAGACGCGGCGCTCCACGTCCTCCAGGAGCCGGGCGAACCGGCCGGCGTCGCCACCCGTCGCGCCGACGCCACCCGGGAACAGCGAGTCGCCGGTGAACAGGTGCGCGCGCCCGGCGACCGCGTCGGGCGCCTGCACGCGCTCGGGCTCGCGGTAGAGCAGCGCGACCGACCCCTCGGTGTGCCCCCGCAGCGCCACGACCTCGAGCACCGCGTGCCCGACCGCCAGCACGTCGCCGTCGTGCAGCGGCCGCCGGACGGGGACACCCGTCGCCGCCGTGATCGCCGCCGCGTCGGCGGCCCCGGCCGCGGTCGTCGCACCCGTGACCGCGACGACGGACGCGAGCGCGCGGTGGTGGTCGGCGTGCTGGTGCGTCGTCACGACGACGTCGAGCCGCGCCGAGCCCGTGCCCTCGCGCACGAGCGCGAGCAGGCGGTCGGGCTCGTCCGCGGCGTCGACGAGGAGCTGGGCCTGCTCGCGGCGGCAGGTGAGGAGGTAGGCGGCGTTGTCCATGGGCCCGACGCTGACCTTGCGGATCTCGACCTCGTCGAGGACCCGCACGTCCGCGGGGCCGCCCCGCGTCACGTCGCCCGTGTACATGCGCTCATCGTCCCGCGTCGGCGCGCGGGCGTCCCGTCCGCTCGAGCGCGAAGTCGTGGCTGTGCACGGCCCGCACGAGCGCCAGGTGCGAGAGGGCCTGCGGGACGTTGCCGGCCATCCGGTCGCCGGCGGGGTCGTACTGCTCGGCGAGCAGCCCGACGTCGTTCGCGAGCGCGGTCAGCCGGTCGAGCAGTGCCGTCGACCCGTCGACGTCATCCAGGCGCGCGAGCGCGTCCGCGAGCCAGAACGAGCACGCGAGGAAGGCGTGCTCGCCGCCGTGCAGACCGTCGTCGGTGCGGGACGTCGGGTAGCGCCGCAGCAGGCCGGGGGCGATCTCGAGCTCCGCACGCACGGCCTCCACGGTCGCGCGCAGCCTCGGGTCGTCGGGCGGGAGGAACCCGACCTGGAGCAGCTGGAGGAGCGCCGCGTCGGTGTGCTGCGCACCGTACGCCTGCACGAAGGTCCCGCGGTCGGGGTCCCAGCCGTGCGCGAGGACGTCCGCGTGGATCTCGTCGCGGGCCGCCCTCCAGCGCTCCACCGGCCCCTCCAACCCGTGCCGCTCGACGCCGCGCACGGCCCGGTCGACCGCAGCCCACGCCATGACCTTCGAGTGCACGAAGTGCTGCGGCTCGCCGCGCACCTCCCAGATGCCGCGGTCCGGCTGCCGCCAGTGCGTCAGGAGCTCCTCGACGAGGTGGCGCTGCAGCGACCACGAGTCGTCGCTCTCCGTCAGGCCGCACTCGCGCGCGAGCTCGAGCGCGCACATGACCTCGCCCAGGACGTCGTTCTGCACCTGCCCGACGGCGGCGTTGCCGACGCGCACGGGACGCGAGCCCGCGTACCCGGGGAGGTGGTCGAGCTCGCGCTCGGGCAGGTCCCGGCCGCCGTCGACGCGGTACATGATCTGCAGGTCCGCGGGGTCGCCGGCGACGGCGCGCAGCAGCCAGTCCCGCCACTGCGTCGCCTCGTCCCGGTACCCGTGCTCCAGCAGGGCCTCGAGCGTCATCGCCGCGTCCCGCAGCCAGCAGTAGCGGTAGTCCCAGTTCCGCTCGCCGCCGAAGTCCTCCGGCAGCGACGTCGTGGCGGCCGCGACGATGCCGCCCGTCTCGATGTCCGTGAGCAGCCGCAGCACCAGGAGCGAGCGCACGACCGCGTCGCGGTACGAGCCCCGGTAGGACGCGGACCGTGCCCACAGGCCCCAGACGACACGGGTGCGGTCGAGCCGGTCGGGGACCGTGAGCCGTGGGGGCAGCGGCTCCCACGAGTGCGTCCACGTCAGCGACAGGTCGACGGCGTCGCCGGCGTCCAGGCGGAACGCGTCGCGGTGGCGGTGGTCCGTGTGCGTCGGCAGCCGGTCCCCGCGCAGCAGCAGGGCGTCCGGACCGGCGACGGCCCGGATCGCCGGCAGCCCGTCGTCGTCGGTCACGCGGTGCACCCACGGCTCGATGGAGCCGTACCCGAACCGCACGACCCACTCGTGGCGGACCTCGACGTACCCCCGGGTGCACTCCACGCGCCGGACGACGTCGGCGCGTCCGTCGGCCATCGGCATGGCGTCGACGACGACGGCCGTCCCGGTCGGCGTCGTGTAGGTCGTCTCCAGGACGAACGAGTCCTCGAGGTAGCGCCGTGTGATCTCGGTCGCGTCGGCGACCGTCAGCAGCCACCGTCCGTGGTCGGACGTCCCGAGGAGGCGGGCGAAGCACGCCGCGCTGTCGAACGAGGGCAGGCACAGCCAGTCGAGGGACCCGAACCGCGAGACCAGGGCGACGGAGCGCCCGTCTCCGAGGGCGGCGTACTCGGCGACGGGGGCGGCGTCGTCGGGTCCCGGGGCGTGGTCGAGGGGGGAGCTCATGGGTCCTCAGCATGCGGGCGGGGGCGCCTCACGGCACGCCGACCGGCGTTCGCCGACGTCGAACACGTGTGCGACTGTCAGAGGCGCCACGTAGACTTCCCGGCGTGAACGACCGACTGGTAGTGCAGGGCGCCCGCGAGCACAACCTCCGCAACGTCGACCTCGACCTCCCGCGCGACAGGCTCATCGTCTTCACCGGTCTGTCGGGCTCGGGCAAGTCGTCACTGGCCTTCGACACCATCTTCGCGGAGGGCCAGCGGCGCTACGTCGAGTCGTTGTCGGCGTACGCGCGACAGTTCCTCGGGCAGATGGACAAGCCCGACGTGGACTTCATCGAAGGGCTGTCCCCGGCGGTCTCGATCGACCAGAAGTCGACCAACCGCAACCCGCGCTCGACGGTCGGCACGATCACCGAGGTCTACGACTACCTGCGCCTGCTGTTCGCGCGCGCCGGCACGCAGTACTGCCCGGAGTGCGGCGAGCGCGTCACCGCGCAGACCCCCCAGCAGATCGTCGACCGTCTCCTCGAGCTCCCCGAGGGGACGCGGTACCAGGTGCTGGCGCCGGTCGTGCGCGGTCGCAAGGGCGAGTACGCGGACCTGTTCAAGGAGCTGCAGGGCAAGGGCTTCGCCCGCGCGCGCGTCGACGGCGAGGTCGTGCAGCTCACCGAGCCGCCGACGCTCGAGAAGAAGCTCAAGCACGACATCGAGGTCGTCGTCGACCGCCTCGTCTCGCGCGAGGGCGTGCAGCGCCGCCTCACGGACTCGGTGGAGACGGCGCTGGGTCTGGCGGGCGGCCTGCTCGTCGTCGAGCTCGTCGACGCCGACGCCGACGACCCGGGGCGCGAGCGCCGGTTCTCCGAGAACCGCGCATGCCCCAACGACCACGTGCTGACGCTCGACGAGATCGAGCCGCGGACGTTCTCGTTCAACGCCCCCTACGGCGCGTGCCCCGAGTGCACCGGCATCGGCTCACGCCTCGAGGTCGACCCCGAGCTCATCGTCCCCGACGAGGACCTCTCGCTTGACGACGGTGCGATCGCCCCCTGGTCGCAGATCTCCAGCGAGTACTTCGCGCGTGTGCTCGGTGCGCTCGCGCAGGACATGGGCTTCTCGACGAGCGTGCCGTGGCGTGCGCTGCCGCAGCGCGCGAAGGACGCCGTCCTGTACGGGCAGAACCACGAGGTCAAGGTCCGGTACAAGAACCGGTGGGGCCGGGAGCGGACGTACTCGACGGGTTTCGAGGGCGTCGTCACCTTCCTCGAGCGCCGGCACTCCGAGACGGAGTCGGACTGGAGCAAGGAGAAGTACGAGGCCTTCATGCGCGAGGTGCCGTGCCCGGTCTGCCGCGGCGCGCGCCTCAAGCCCGAGGTCCTGGCGGTGCGGGTCGGCGGCAAGTCGATCGCGCAGGTCTGCGAGCTGCCCATCCGGGAGGCACGCGCGTTCCTCGACGAGCTCGACCTCGGCGAGCGGGAGCGCGCGATCGCCGCCCAGGTGCTCAAGGAGATCCAGGCGCGCCTCGGCTTCCTGCTCGACGTCGGACTCGACTACCTGTCGCTCATGCGTCCCGCCGGCACGCTGTCGGGCGGGGAGGCGCAGCGGATCCGGCTCGCGACGCAGATCGGCTCGGGCCTGGTCGGCGTGCTGTACGTGCTCGACGAGCCGAGCATCGGCCTGCACCAGCGGGACAACCGACGGCTGATCGACACGCTCACGCGCCTGCGCGACCTCGGCAACACCCTCATCGTCGTCGAGCACGACGAGGACACGATCCGCACGGCCGACTGGATCGTCGACATCGGCCCCGGCGCCGGGGAGCACGGCGGTCGTGTCGTGCACTCGGGGGACCTGGACGGGCTGCTGTCGTCGGCCGAGTCGGTCACGGGCGCGTACCTCTCCGGGCGCCGCGCCATCCCGATGCCGCCGCAGCGCCGGCCCGTCGACCGGAACAAGCAGCTCACGGTCGTGGGCGCGCGCGAGCACAACCTGCGGGGGATCGACGTGTCGTTCCCCCTCGGGACGCTCACCGCCGTCACCGGCGTCTCCGGCTCCGGCAAGTCCACGCTCGTCAACTCCATCCTCTACACGGTGCTCGCCAACGAGCTGAACGGTGCGCGGCAGGTGGCCGGACGGCACAAGCGCGTCACGGGCCTGGAGCACCTCGACAAGGTCGTCCACGTCGACCAGGGCCCCATCGGCCGCACACCGCGCTCCAACCCGGCGACGTACACCGGGGTGTGGGACCACGTGCGCCGGCTCTTCGCCGAGACGACCGAGGCGAAGGTGCGGGGCTACACCCCGGGTCGCTTCTCGTTCAACGTCAAGGGCGGCCGCTGCGAGGCGTGCTCGGGCGACGGCACCCTGAAGATCGAGATGAACTTCCTGCCCGACGTCTATGTGCCGTGCGAGGTCTGCCACGGCGCGCGGTACAACCGCGAGACGCTCGAGGTGCACTTCAAGGGCAAGACGGTCGCAGACGTGCTCGCGATGCCCATCGAGGAGGCCGCGGAGTTCTTCGCCGCGGTGCCCGCGATCTCGCGGCACCTGCGCACGCTCGTCGACGTCGGTCTCGGGTACGTGCGCCTCGGCCAGCCGGCGCCGACGCTGTCCGGTGGTGAGGCGCAGCGCGTGAAGCTCGCCGCCGAGCTCCAGCGGCGCTCGACGGGCCGCACGATCTACGTGCTCGACGAGCCGACGACGGGTCTGCACTTCGAGGACATCCGCAAGCTGCTCGGCGTCCTGCAGTCGCTGGTCGACAAGGGCAACAGCGTCATCGTGATCGAGCACAACCTCGACGTCATCAAGAACGCCGACTGGGTCGTCGACATGGGACCCGAGGGTGGCAGCGGCGGCGGCATGGTCGTGGCGCAGGGCACCCCCGAGCACGTCGCGGGTGTGGAGGCGTCGCACACCGGACGGTTCCTCGCCGAGGTGCTCGACGCCGAGGTGGAGCTGGAGCGCGAGCGCGCGTCGGCCTGACCGGCCGAACGCGTGCCTGCGCACGGAGCGGCCGCACGGAGCAGGCACGCAGAGCACGGGTACCGAGCAGGCTCACGGACCACGCTCACGGAGCAGGCTCACGGAGCAGGCGCGGCCACGACTGCCGTGGGCGCCCGCCGAGAGGCGGTGCGTCGGACGGCGGGCGGAGCCGTCCCGGGCGGGCGCGTCGGACCGCGTGCGCCTCGACGGGCTCAGCCGGCCGGCGGTGCGAGCGTGTCGGCGTGCGCGCCGCCGGCGGCCGAGGCGACGGCGGCCCGCGGCGCGGCGAAACGCACGGTCGCGGGCTCGTGGCGGACGGGGAAGTTCACCGACCGTGCGATGAAGCAGTGCTCGCGCGTCGCGTGGTGCAGCCCCGCCAGCACGGCGTCGGTGACGGGCGACCCGTCGGGAAGGTGGTGGCCGCGCGCGACGACGACTCGCGGCCGCAGCACGACCTCGGTGAACTGGCCGTGCCCGGCCGCCTCGACGCGCATGGTCCCGCTCGCCTCGTCGGTGTAGGCGACGACCACCACGCCCGCCGCCGAGGCGAGGTGCAGGAACCACAGCATGTGGCACTGGGCGATCGACGCGACGAACAGCTCCTCGGGCGAGTACCGGGCCGGGTCGCCGCGGAACGCCGGGTCGGACGAGCCCGGCAGCGCAGGCTTCGACCCGATCTGCACGTCGTGGTCGCGACTGTACGAGGTGTAGCTCGCGGTGCCGACGGCACCGGCTCCCGTCCAGGTGACGCCGATCGAGTACGTGTGCAAGGGCCCCATGCGGTCACCGTAGCCCGCGTCGCCGACGCTCGCCGGGTCCTCGCCGCGCCCGCCGCGCAGGGCTTCCGCCCCTCGTGCCGGGGCGGTCCGTCCGGGCGACGCTCCGGGTCGGGCGGGGCGCGCCAGGTCGCTGACGGCCGTCGTCAGCGCGGGTCCGGGGCCGTGCCCGTCGGGGTGGTCCGAAGCCCGTCGACCCGCGTCGCGCCGGCGGCGACCCCGGTGACCTCGGAGACCGGACCGCGCCCCGCGGCCAGCAGCGACCGCCGCAGCAGCTCGAGCGACGGGGGAAGCTCGAGGACCGGGACCGCCCCGACCTCGACGAGCTCCGGGCGCAGGGAGTGGGGGACGAGCTCGGGCCGTGCCGACAGGTGGCGGCGCAGCGCGCGCATCCCCCGGGTGTACGCGCGCTCCATCCCGCGGGTCTGCAGCGGCAGCCCGGGCGGGCGGGCCGTGCCGTCGGCGTCGCGCAGGCCGTGCGCGGACACCCACATCGCGTGCACCGTGCCGCCGGTGAGCCCGGCGACCAGCTCGGCCCGGACGGTGAGCCAGTCCCGGACCGCCGCGGCCGATCCGGGCGGCAGGAGGAGCTCGCGCCCGTCGGTCGGGGCACGCAGCGTGCGACCGTCGGCAGAGGCGTCCTCGACCCGCATCCCGACGAGAGCGGTCGGCCCGGCGGGGTCGGCCGCCATGACGGCGAGCACGGCGAGCAGGCGCGTGCGCGTCGGGACCGGAGGCGCGGGCGTGTCCGTGAGCGCCCGCAGCAGGTCCTCGACGGCCCGGCGCGGGATGACGGGCCGCAGCGCGGGCGCCGTGTGCGTGTGCGGGGGAGCGGGGAGCGAGGCGTCGGACGCGAGCGCGCGCAGGGCGGCGGCGCGAGCGCGGGCCGACGCCGCCGATCGGGCGCCGTCGGGCCGCTCGGGGCGGGCGAGCGCCCCGCCCGCCGCCCACGGCAGGTACCACGCGACGAACTCGGGCGACGCGAGCTCGGCGGTGGGCACGTCGTCCACGGAGCGGGCGAGCGCTGCCGGGTCGGTGCCGGCGACCTGCTCCGGGGTGGGGGAGGGGCCGTGCAGCCGCGCGAGTGCGGCCCCCGTCAGGGCCTGGCGCAGCGCCCAGCGACGCTGCCGCAGCAGGGACGCGGACGCCCCGGACGCGGCGAGGGTTGCGAGGTGGCGCTCGATCGCCCAGGCTGCCTGCATGGGTGCAGATGATAACAGGCCATTGCCTATCAGTCGCCCACCACCGCCGTGCAACTCGCCTCATCCCTCCGCCGCACCACTCCGCAGGGAAGCCTGGACGCACCAGAGGATCTCTCCGCACCCGGATGCCTGGACGCACCCGGAGGACAATCGGCGGGCCCGAAGCTGTCGGAAGCAACGCCTAGGCTCGTGGGCATGGCCGATCCCGCCACGTACCGCCCCGCGCCGGGGGAGATCCCGGAGTCGCCCGGCGTCTACCGATTCCGTGACGAGCACGGCCGCGTCATCTACGTCGGCAAGGCCAAGAGCCTGCGCCCGCGCCTGTCGAGCTACTTCCAGGACGTGCACAACCTGCACCCCCGCACGCAGCAGATGGTCACCACGGCGGCGTCCGTGGAGTGGACCGTCGTCCCGACCGAGGTCGCGGCGCTGGCGCTCGAGTACACGTGGATCAAGGAGTTCGACCCGCGGTTCAACGTGAAGTACCGGGACGACAAGTCGTACCCGTACCTCGCCGTGACGATGTCCGACGAGTTCCCCCGCGTCCAGGTCATGCGCGGCGCGAAGCGCAAGGGGACGCGCTACTTCGGCCCCTACGCCCACGCGTGGGCGATCCGCGAGACCGTCGACCTGCTGCTGCGCGTCTTCCCCGTGCGGACGTGCTCGGCGGGCGTCTTCAAGCGCGCGCACCAGCAGGGGCGTCCGTGCCTGCTCGGCTACATCGACAAGTGCTCCGCCCCGTGCGTGGGACGCATCTCGCCGGACGACCACCACGCGCTCGCGCAGGACTTCTGCGACTTCATGGCAGGTGACACCGCGCGGTTCACGCGCCGGCTGACGGCCCGGATGAAGGAGGCGGCGGCGGAGCTCGACTACGAGCAGGCCGCTCGGCTGCGGGACGACATCGCGACGCTCGAGAAGGCGACCGAGAAGAACGCCGTCGTGCTCAAGGACGGCACGGACGCCGACATCTTCGCCCTCGCCGGCGACGACCTCGAGGCCGCGGTGCAGGTGTTCCACGTCCGCGACGGGCGGATCCGCGGCCAGCGCGGCTGGGTCGTCGAGAAGGTCGAGGACGTCACCGACGCCGAGCTCGTGGAGCACCTGCTCCAGCAGGTCTACGGCACCGACGTCGACGCGGGAACGGCGTCCGTCCCGCGCGAGGTGCTCGTCCCGGTGCTGCCGCCCGACGTCGAGCAGGTCCAGGACTGGCTCGCCGGCATGCGCGGCGCGCGCGTCCAGGTCCGTGTGCCGCAGCGCGGAGACAAGCGCGAGCTCGCGGCCACGGTGCACCGCAACGCGGAGCACGCGCTGCTGCTGCACCGCACCCGGCGGGCGGGGGACCTCACGACCCGCAGCCAGGCGCTGCGCGAGATCCAGGAGGCCCTCGACCTGCCGTCCGCTCCGCTGCGGATCGAGTGCTACGACGTCTCGCACAACCAGGGCACGTTCCAGTCCGCGTCGATGGTCGTCTTCGAGGACGGGCTCGCGCGCAAGGGCGAGTACCGCCTGTTCAACCTGCGCGGCACGGACGGGGAGGGGGCGCGGGACGACACGGCGGCGATGCACGAGGTCATCACGCGCCGGTTCCGGCGGTACCTCGCAGAACGCTCGGCCGCGGGCGACGTCGAGCTGGGCCTGGGCGACGACGACGAGGACGCACCGCGCCGGTCGGGGCCGGTCGACGAGACCACCGGCAAGCCGCAGCGCTTCGCCTACCCGCCGAACCTCGTCGTCGTCGACGGCGGACAGCCGCAGGTCGCGGCGGCCGCCGCGGCCCTCGCCGAGCTCGGCATCGACGACGTCGCCCTGTGCGGCCTCGCGAAGCGCCTCGAGGAGGTGTGGCTGCCGGGCGAGGACTACCCGGTCATCCTGCAGCGGAGCTCGGAGGGCCTGTACCTCCTGCAGCGCCTGCGCGACGAGGCGCACCGGTTCGCGATCAGCGCGCACCGCCGCCGGCGCAGCAAGGGGATGACCGCGTCGGTGCTCGACGACGTCCCCGGCCTCGGTCCCGCACGGCGCGCGGCGCTGCTGCGCCACTTCGGCAGCGTCAAGCGCCTGCGCGCGGCGTCGGTCGCGGAGATCGCGAGCGTGCAGGGGATGGGGGACCGCACGGCGGCGGCCGTCGTCGCGGCGCTGAGCGGCGGTCCTGATGGGTCGGGGGCCGCGTCTGCGCAGGTGGCCGAGCCGTCGACGGCCGACGGGCCTGCGGGTGAACCCGCGGCGACCAGCGGCGCGCCCGAGCTCCCGACCGGCGGCGACGACGTCCGGGCTGGCATGCTGAGGGCATGACCGACGAGCCGTCGCCGATCACCGTCCCTGCCGGCATCCCGGCGCTCGAGGCCGCGGCCGAGGGCCCGCGTCGCACCGCCCCGCAGTTGCTCATCATCACCGGGATGTCCGGGGCCGGGCGCACGCGCGCCGCGGCGGTGCTCGAGGACCTCGACTGGTACGTCGTGGACAACCTGCCCGCCCAGATGCTCACGCACCTCGTCGGGATCCTCACCAGCGGTCCCGCGGGGGAGCGCGCACAGCGCCTCGCGGCGGTCGTCGACGTGCGCGGCCGCGAGTTCTTCGCGGACGTCGTTCAGGTGCTCGACGGTCTGCGTGACGCGGGCATCGACTACCGGATCCTGTTCCTCGACGCGTCCGACGAGGTGCTCGTCCGGCGGTTCGAGCAGGTCCGTCGCCCGCACCCGCTGCAGGGCGACGGCCGGATCCTCGACGGGATCGCGGCCGAGCGCGCCGTCCTGGGCGACCTCCGCGAGCGCGCCGACACCGTCATCGACACCTCCGAGCTCAACGTGCACGACCTGGCGCGCGAGGTCCGCACGGTGGTCGCGGGCGCGTCGGCGGACGTCCTGCGGGTGCAGGTGATGTCGTTCGGGTTCAAGTACGGGTTGCCGCTGGACGCGGACCACGTGGTGGACGTGCGGTTCCTGTCGAACCCGTACTGGGTGACGGAGCTGCGTCACCTGACGGGTCGGGACGCGCCGGTGCGGGACTACGTGCTGGGGCTGCCGGGTGCGGTGACGTTCGTCGAGCGGTACGTGGACGCGCTCGAGCCGGTGCTGTCCGGGTACCTGGGCGAGGAGAAGCGGTACGTGACGATCGCGGTGGGCTGCACGGGCGGCAAGCACCGGTCGGTGGCGATCAGCGAGGCGATCGCGGGGCGGCTGCGCGACCGGGGGCACCAGGTGGCGGTGTCGGCGCGGGACCTCGGCAAGGAATGACCGCGCCACCCTCGCAGCGTGCCGTGCGCGGGTCGGGCCCGGCGGTGGTGGCCCTCGGCGGTGGTCACGGGCTGTCGGCGACGCTGTCGGCGTTGCGGCTGATGACGGACCGCATCACGGCGGTGGTCACGGTCGCGGACGACGGCGGGTCGTCGGGTCGGCTCCGCGAGGAGCTGGGCGTCCTGCCGCCCGGGGACCTGCGGATGGCGCTGGCGGCGCTGTGCGACGACTCGGACTGGGGCCGGACGTGGCGGGACGTGCTGCAGCACCGGTTCGCGTCCGACGGGGCGCTCGACCGGCACGCGGTGGGCAACCTCCTGATCGTGGCGCTGTGGGAGCTGCTGGGCGACACCGTGGAGGGTCTGGACTGGGTCGGGCGGCTGCTGGGTGCGCGCGGGCGGGTGCTCCCGATGGCGGCGGTGCCGCTGCGGATCGAGGCGGACGTCGTGCACGCGGACGGGTCGCCGGAGCACGTCAGCGGTCAGGTGCAGGTCGCGACGACGCGGGGGCGGATCGAGCACCTGCGTCTGGAGCCGGCGGACCCGCCGGCGTGCCCGGAGGCGGTGGAGGCGGTGCTGTCGGCGGACTGGGTCGTCCTGGGTCCGGGGTCCTGGTACACGTCGGTGATGCCGCACCTGCTGGTGCCGGGGCTGCGGGACGCGCTGCACCGGACGCCCGCGCGGACGATCCTCACGCTCAACCTCTCGCCGGAGTCGGGGGAGACGGCGGGGATGCGGGCGGAGCAGTACCTGGACGCCCTGCTGGACCACGCCCCGGAGCTGCGGGTCGACGCCGTGGTGGCGGACCCGGGGGCGGTGGACGACGTGGGGATGCTGGGCGAGGCGTGCGAGCGGACGGGGGCGCGGCTCCTGCTGCGGCAGGTCGGTCGTGGTGACGGCACGCCGCTGCACGACCCGTTGCGGCTGGCTGCGGCCTTCCGGGACGTGGTCGAGGGGTTCCTGGGCGACGTCGGCACGCGCGCGGACCGGGTGCGCTGAGCTCGTCTCACGTGGTCGGCGGACCGGACCCGGACGGGTGTCCCGGATGGCAGGATGACGCCATGGCGTTGACGGCACAGGTCAAGGACGAGCTCGCGCGTCTGAAGGTGGATCGCACGTCCGTCCGCAAGGCCGAGGTGTCGGCGACGTTGCGGTTCGCCGGAGGGCTGCACATCATCTCGGGGCGGATCGTCATCGAGGCCGAGCTCGACACGGGCATCGCCGCGCGACGGCTGCGGCAGGCGATCTCGGAGGTGTACGGGCACGAGAGCGACATCATCGTCGTCTCGGGCGGCGGTCTGCGCCGCGGCAGCCGGTACGTGGTCCGGGTCGTGAAGGACGGCGAGTCGCTCGCCCGGCAGACGGGTCTGCTCGACAACCGGGGCCGGCCCGTGCGGGGTCTGCCGCCGCAGGTCGTCTCGGCGGGGGTCGCGGAGGCGGAGGCGGCGTGGCGCGGGGCGTTCCTCGCGCACGGCTCGCTCACGGAGCCGGGCCGCTCGTCCGCGCTGGAGGTGACCTGCCCGGGCCCGGAGGCGGCGCTCGCGCTGGTGGGGGCTGCGCGGCGGCTCAACGTCGCGGCGAAGGCGCGCGAGGTGCGGGGCGTCGACCGTGTCGTGATCCGCGACGGCGACGCGATCTCCGCGATGCTGGCGCGGCTGGGCGCGCACGAGACCATGCTCGTGTGGGAGGAGCGCCGGGTCCGGCGCGAGGTGCGGGGGACCGCGAACCGTCTGGCGAACTTCGACGACGCGAACCTGCGCCGGTCGGCACGTGCGGCCGTGGCTGCGGGCGCACGCGTGGAGCGGGCGTTCGAGATCCTGGGCGACGAGCTGCCGGAGCACCTGCGCGAGGCGGGGGAGCTGCGGCTCGCGCACAAGGAGGCGTCGCTCGAGGAGCTGGGCAAGCTCGCCGAGCCGGCGCTCACCAAGGACGCGGTCGCGGGCCGCATCCGGCGCCTCCTGGCGACGGCGGACAAGCGCGCCGCGGAGCTCGGGATCCCCGACACGGAGGCGGGTCTCAGCCCCGATCTGCTGGACCTCTGACCTGACCTGGGGGTACTCACCGGTACGCATCCGGACGGGTGTCCACCCTGGGACCTCCGGCCCGCGTGGCCTCCGTCACGGGTATAGGGTTGCGTCATCCGATCGTCACACGACCGTCACGTGCTGCGCATGAGTCGGTCGAGGGCGAGCGGGACGCACATCGGCGTGCGTAGACCCCAACACCCATTGTGTGCGCCGACCTCGTCGGCGCTGCCGAGGAGGGCAAGTGACCATCAAGGTCGGCATCAACGGCTTCGGTCGTATCGGTCGCAACTTCTACCGGGCCATCATCGCGTCGGGCGCGGACATCGAGATCGTCGGCGTCAACGACCTCACCGACAACAAGACGCTCGCGCACCTGCTCAAGTACGACACGGTCCTCGGCCGTTTCCCGCTGAGCGTGGACTTCGACGACGAGAACATCATCGTCGGCGGCAAGAAGATCCGGGCCCTCGCGGAGCGCAACCCGGCCGACCTGCCCTGGGCCGAGCTCGGCGCGGACATCGTCATCGAGTCCACGGGCTTCTTCACGGACGCGACCAAGGCCAAGGCGCACATCGACGCCGGCGCCAAGAAGGTCATCATCTCCGCCCCGGCGAAGAACGAGGACGGCACCTTCGTCGTCGGCGTGAACCACACCGACTACGACGCGGCGACGCAGCACATCATCTCCAACGCGTCCTGCACCACGAACTGCCTCGCGCCCGTCGCCAAGGCCCTCAACGACGCCATCGGCATCGAGCGCGGCCTCATGACGACGATCCACGCCTACACGGGTGACCAGAACCTGCAGGACGGCCCGCACCGCGACCTCCGCCGTGCCCGCGCCGCCGCGCAGAACATCGTCCCCACCTCGACCGGTGCGGCCAAGGCCGTCGCCCTGGTGCTCCCCGAGCTCAAGGGCAAGCTCGACGGCTTCGCGCTGCGCGTGCCGACGATCACCGGCTCGGCCACGGACCTGACGTTCACCGCCTCGCGCGAGGTCACGGTCGACGAGGTCAACGCCGCGGTCAAGGCCGCCGCCGAGGGCCCGCTCAAGGGCGTCCTGGAGTACGTCGAGGACGAGATCGTCTCGAGCGACATCGTCACGAACCCGCACCAGAGCATCTTCGACTCGAAGCTCACCAAGGTGATCGGCGACCAGGTCAAGATCATCGCCTGGTACGACAACGAGTGGGGCTACTCCAACTCGCTCGTCGCCCTCACGCAGTACGTCGGCGAGCGTCTCTGACGATCCCCGCGTAGCACACGTCATGCGTCCGCGTGCGCCCCGGCCACCGGCCCCGGCGCACGCGGACGCTGTCGTGTCAGCACCTCTCGGCCCCCGGACCGACGTGAGCCGGCCGGTTCTGCAAGGTAGGAGACCATGAAGACCATCGAGGACCTCGGCGACCTGCGCGGCAAGCGCGTGCTCGTCCGCTCCGACTTCAACGTGCCGCTCGACGGCACGACGATCACCGACGACGGCCGCGTGCGCGCCGCCCTCCCGACGCTGCAGGCGCTCCTCGGCGCCGGCGCCCGCGTGATCGTCACCGCGCACCTCGGCCGCCCCAAGGGCGCCCCGGAGGACAAGTACTCGCTCGCGCCCGTCGCCGCGCGCCTCGGCGAGCTGCTCGGCCAGCCCGTCGCCCTCGCGAAGGACACCGTCGGCGAGTCCGCCAAGGAGACCGTCGCCGCGCTCGAGGACGGCCAGGTCGCGCTGCTCGAGAACATCCGCTTCGACGCCCGTGAGACGTCCAAGGTCGAGGAGGAGCGCGCGTCGCTCGCCGACGACCTCGCGGCCCTCGCCGACGTGTACGTGTCCGACGGCTTCGGCGTCGTGCACCGCAAGCAGGCGTCCGTCTACGACGTGGCGCTCAAGCTCCCGCACGCGGTCGGCAAGCTCGTCCTCAACGAGGTCGAGTCGCTGCGCAAGGCCACCGACAGCCCCGAGCGGCCCTACGTCGTCGTCCTCGGCGGCTCGAAGGTCTCCGACAAGCTCGGCGTGATCTCCAACCTGCTGACGAAGGCGGACCGCCTCGTCATCGGCGGCGGCATGCTGTTCACGTTCCTCGCGGCCAAGGGCTACTCCGTCGGCAACTCGCTGCTCGAGGCCGACCAGATCGAGACCGTCAAGGGCTACCTCGCGCAGGCCGAGGAGTCCGGCGTCGAGATCGTGCTGCCCGTCGACATCCGCGTCGCCGACGAGTTCAAGGCGGACTCGCCGTCCTCCGTCGTCGCCGCGGACGCGATCCCGGACGGCAAGATCGGCCTCGACATCGGCCCCGAGTCGGAGCAGCTCTTCGCCTCCAAGATCGTCGACGCCAAGACGGTCGTCTGGAACGGCCCGGCCGGCGTGTTCGAGTTCGAGGCGTTCGCCGGCGGCACCCGTGCCGTCGCGCAGGCGCTCGTCGACGCGGGCACCAACGGCGCGTTCACCATCGTCGGCGGCGGTGACTCGGCCGCGGCCGTGCGCACGCTCGGCTTCGACGAGGCCGGCTTCGGCCACATCTCCACGGGTGGCGGCGCCAGCCTGGAGTTCCTCGAGGGCAAGACCCTCCCCGGCATCGCTGTCCTGGAGGACTGATGGCCCAGCGCACCCCGCTCATGGCGGGCAACTGGAAGATGAACCTGGACCACCACCAGGCCACGCACACGCTGCAGAAGCTCGCGTGGACCCTCAAGGACGCGAAGCACGACTACGCGGCCGTCGAGGTCGCCGTGATCCCGCCGTTCACGGACCTGCGCAGCGTGCAGACGCTCGTGGACGCCGACAAGCTCGAGATCGTCTACGGCGCGCAGGACCTGTCGGCGCACGAGTCCGGTGCGTACACGGGCGAGATCTCGCCGCTGTTCCTCGCCAAGCTCGGCGTGACCTACGCGCTCGTCGGCCACTCGGAGCGGCGCGAGTACCACGCCGAGTCCGACGAGCTGATCAACGCGAAGGTCCACTCGGCGTTCAAGGCCGGCCTCGTGCCGATCCTGTGCATCGGCGAGCTCCTCGAGACCCGCAAGGCGGGCGAGCACGTCGCGCACACGCTCGCGCAGCTCGACGCCGCCCTGCAGGGCCTCACCGCCGAGCAGGTGCGTACCCTCGTCGTCGCCTACGAGCCCGTCTGGGCGATCGGCACGGGCGAGACGGCCACGCCGGAGGACGCCCAGGAGATGTCCGCGGCGATCCGCGGGCGCCTCGCGGAGCTGTACGACGCCGAGACGGCCGACGCCGTGCGCGTGCTGTACGGCGGCTCCGTGAAGTCGTCGAACGTGGCCTCGATCATGGCGAAGCCCGACGTCGACGGCGCGCTCGTCGGCGGCGCGAGCCTCGACCCCGAGGAGTTCGCCAAGATCGCGCGCTTCCAGGCGCACGAGGTCGGTCTCTGACCTCGGTGCACCGGGCCGTGGGTCCCGTGCGGGCACGTCCGCCGCGCGGGACCCACGGCTGTGGGCGGTGGTGGCTTTTCCCGCCGGTCGTCGCCTAACCTGTACCGCGGTCCACCGCAGCGTCGCCGCCACCCGGCCGGCTGACGCACCCGTCCAGTGAGGAACGACTCCCGCCGTGAACGCCCTGCGCATCACCCTCCAGGTGCTGCTGGTCCTGTCCAGCCTCCTTCTCGTCCCGCTGGTGCTCCTGCACAAGGGCAAGGGCGGAGGGCTGTCGGACATGTTCGGCGGCGGCATCTCCAGCAGCGCAGGGAGCTCGGGCGTGGCGGAGCGCAACCTCAACCGCATCACCATCGGCGTCGCGCTGTTCTGGACCGTGGTGATCGTGCTGCTCGGGCTCATCGAAGCCGCGAGCTGAGGAGGAAACGATGGCGAGCGGGAGCGCGATCAGGGGGTCGCGAGTCGGAGCCGGCCCCATGGGCGAGGCGGAGCGCGGCGACGCCGCCCCCCGCATCTGGATCTCCTACTGGTGCGCGAACGGGCACGAGACGCGCCCCAGCTTCGCGGAGGAGGCCGCCGAGGAGGCGCCCGTGACGTGGGACTGCCCGCGCTGCGGCTTCCCGGCCGGTCAGGACCAGGAGAACCCTCCGTCCCCCTCCAAGAACGAGCCCTACAAGACGCACCTCGCGTACGTGAAGGAGCGGCGGTCCGACGAGGACGGCGCCGCGATCCTCGACGAGGCGCTCGCCGCGCTGCGCGCACGCCGCGGCAGCCGCTGACACGACACGCACGAAGGGCCCCTGCCGACCTCGGCAGGGGCCCTTCGTCGTTCGTCCCGGGCGTCAGGCGGTCGTGCGCCGGACGAGCGCGAACCCGTCGTACCCCTTGGAACCGACCGTCTGCAGCGCGGTCGCGTCCCAGCGGGGGTCCTCGACCACCCGCTCGACGAACCGGCGCACGCCCTGCACGCGGTCGTCCGGGTGCTGCGCGTCCACGACCGCACCGCCGCGCACGACGTTGTCGACGACCACCAGCGCGCCGGGCCGGACCAGTCCTGCGACCTGGTCGAGGTACTGCGCGAGCGTCTGCTTGTCCGCGTCCACGAACACGAGGTCGAACGGCTCGATGCCGTCCGCGGCCAGGCGGTCGAGCGTCTGCGCGGCCGGGCCCACGAGCACCTCGACCTGATCGTCGACGCCCGCGCGGACGAACGTCTCGCGCGCGACCCGCGCGTGCTCGGGCGACACCTCGAGCGTGGCGACCGTGCCGTCGGGAGGCAACGCTCGCGCGAGCCACAGGGTGCTGTACCCACCGAGCGTGCCCAGCTCGAGCACGCGCCGCGCCCCGACCGCCTGCGCGAGGAGGTGCAGGAACTTGCCCTGGAGCGGTGAGACGGCGATGTCGGGCAGGTCCGCCTCACGGGCGCTGCGCGCCGCGTCGACCAGGGCCACGTCCTGCGGGGCCAGCTGCTCGAACCACGCGTCGACGGCCGACCAGCCCTCCACCGCGCCAGCACCCTCGACGCTCGTCGGGGCGTCCCCCGCCGCCCCGGGGGCGGCCTCGGTGGTCGCCGCGGCGTCCACCAGCCAGAGCGTCCGCTCCGTGCCCAGGGCGCCCGCAGCGGGGGTCTCGGCCACCGGCGCACCGGAGAGCGCCGACGCGACCGCCGCGGCCTTCTCCGCGCCCGCGGCGACGACCCACACCTCACGAGAGGCGCGCACCACGTCGAACGTCAGCGAGACCCGCAGCGGCGGCGGCTTGGGGGAGTCGTGCACCGCGACCGTCGCGACGCCGGTGACGTGCACGGTGTCGTGGCCGGGGAACAGCGACGCCACGTGGCCGTCGGGGCCCATCCCGAACAGCGCCACGTCGAACCGGGGCGCCAGCAGCCCGGGCGGGGCGAACGACGCCAGCGTGCGCGCGTACGCGGCGGCGGCGGCCTCCGGGGTGGGGACGTCCTGCGACAGCGCGGGGATCGGGTGCACGTTCGCCGCCGGCAGGGCGTCGAGCCCGTCGAGCAGCGCCTCGCGGGCCTGCGTCTCGTTGCGGGCCGCGTGCCCGTCCGGCAGGAAGCGCTCGTCGCCCCACCACAGGTGCACGCCGGTCCAGTCGACGGCGTCGCGCAGCGGGCTTCGGGCCACGGCGGCCAGGGACGCGATGCCGACGGTGCCGCCGGTGAGGACGACGTGGACGGGAGAGCGGTGCGACTGCAGGTCGAGCAGCCGCGTGAGCAGCCGCGCCGCGACCGCGTCGGCGAGGACGGTCGCGTCCGGGTGGACCACGACGTCGCGCCGGCTCACGCGCTGATCCTCGCGAGGCCCTTCTGCAGGACCTCGCCGTAGACCTCGTCGGGGTCGAGCCGGCGCAGCTCCTCGGCCAGGCACTCGCGCAGCTGACGGATGGGCAGCGCGATGCGGTGCTCCGGCTGGTCCGGCTGACGCAGGGCGGCGGTCTTGCCGTCCGGACGATCGAGGACGATGTCGCCCGACGCACGCTCGAGCCGTACCTGCGTGATCGCGGGGGCGTCCGCGAGCCGCTCGATCTCGACCGGGCAGCGCAGGGACTCCGCGAGCCAGGCCGCCATGAGGTCGACCGACGGGTGGGTGCTCTCCCCGGTGACGACCGCCTTGCGGACCGGCTCGAACGGCGGCTGGTCGAGCGTCGCCGCGATCAGGCCGCGCCACAGCGTCGCGCGGGTCCACGCGAGGTCGGTGTCGCCCTCGGCATAGGCCTGCGACAGCTTGCGCAGCTCGGCCGCCGGCTTCGCGCACTGGGACGTGTCGGTGATGCGGCGCTGCGCCATGCGGCCCAGCGGGTGCTCCGAGGGCACGTCCGGGATCTCGTGCGGCCACCACGTCACGATGGGCGCGTCGGGCAGCAGCAGCGGCATGACGAGCGTGTCGAGGTGCCGGTCGATCGCGCCCGACGGGCGCAGGACGATGACCTCGCTCGCGCCCGCGTCACCGCCCAGGCGGATCTGCGCGTCGAGCGTCGACGTGCGCTCGTGCGTGTCCTTCGCGAGCACGATCACGCGGCACGGGTGCTCCCGGCTCGCGTCGTTCGCAGCCGCGATCGCGTCCTCGGGGTCGTGCGTGCCCGCGTCGATGAGCAGCGTGAGGACGCGGCCGAGGGCGACCGCACCGCCCTCGTCGCGCTCCTTGAGCAGGCGCTTGTTGATGTCGCGCGTCGTCGTGTCCGGCAGGTTGATGATCACGGTCGCCTCCACACGCGTCCGTCACGCGCCATCATCTCGTCGGCCGAGGCCGGCCCCCACGTGCCCGCGCGGTACTCGTCGGGCTTGCCGCCCTTCGACGCCCAGTGCTCGATGATCGGGTCGAGGATCTTCCAGGACAGCTCAACCTCCTGGTGCTGCGGGAACAGCGGCGGGTCGCCGAGCAGGACGTCGAGGATGAGCCGCTCGTACGCCTCGGGGGAGGACTCCGTGAAGGCGTGGCCGTAGCCGAAGTCCATCGTGACGTCGCGGACCTCCATAGCGGTGCCCGGAACCTTCGCGCCGAAGCGCAGCGTCACGCCCTCGTCGGGCTGCACACGGATCACGAGCGCGTTGTTGCCGAGCTCGGACGTGGCCGTCGACTCGAACGGCAGGTGCGGCGCCCGCTTGAACACGACCGCGATCTCGGTGACGCGGCGGCCCAGGCGCTTGCCGGTGCGCAGGTAGAAGGGCACTCCCGCCCAGCGGCGGGTGTCGATGTCGACGCGGATCGCCGCGAACGTCTCGGTCGTGGAGTCCGGGTTGAACCCCTCCTCCTCGGCGTAGCCGACGACCTTCTCGCCGCCCTGGTAGCCCGCCGTGTACTGGCCGCGGGCCGTGTGCTTGCCGATGTCGCGCGGGTTGCGCACCGCGGACAGGACCTTGATCTTCTCCGCGCGCAGGCCCTCGGCGTCGAACGAGACCGGCTCCTCCATCGCGGTGAGCGCCAGGAGCTGGAGCAGGTGGTTCTGGATCACGTCGCGTGCGGCACCGATGCCGTCGTAGTACCCGGCACGGCCGCCGATGCCGATGTCCTCGGCCATCGTGATCTGCACGTGGTCGACGTAGTTGGCGTTCCAGATCGGCTCGAACAGCTGGTTCGCGAAGCGCAGCGCCAGCAGGTTCTGCACCGTCTCCTTGCCCAGGTAGTGGTCGATCCGGAAGATGTCGTCCGGACGGAACACGCTCGAGACGATGTCCTGCAGCTCGCGGGCGCTCGCCAGGTCGTGGCCGAACGGCTTCTCGATGACGACGCGGCGCCACGTGCCGTCCTTGGGCTGCGACAGCCCCGAGCGCGCGAGCTGCTTGCACACCACCGGGAACGAGCTCGGCGGGATCGACAGGTAGAAGGCGTGGTTGCCGCCCGTGCCACGGGAGACGTCGAGCTCCTCGACGGTCTCGCTCAGCCGGTCGAACGCGTCGTCGTCGTCGAACGTGCCCTGCACGAACCGGATGCCCTCGGACAGCTGCCGCCATGTCGCCTCGCGGAACGGCGTGCGGGCGTGCTCCTTGACCGAGTCGTGCACGATCTGCGCGAAGTCCTGCGTCTCCCAGTCGCGCCGGGCGAAGCCCGTGAGCGCGAACCCGGGCGGCAGCAGCCCGCGGTTCGTCAGGTCGTACACCGCCGGCATGAGCTTCTTGCGGGCGAGGTCGCCCGTCACGCCGAAGATCACCAGGCCGCACGGGCCGGCGATGCGGGGCAGGCGTCGGTCGCGCGGGTCGCGCAGCGGGTTCTGCCCCTCGGCCACCTTCGCGCTCACCTGGCCTCACCGGCCGCGACCTGCGCGGACGCCCCGGACAGGCCCGTGCGCACCGTCTCCAGCAGCTGCGCCCAGCTCGCCTCGAACTTCTGCACGCCCTCCTGCTCGAGCGTCGTCGTCACCTCGTCGAGGTCGACGCCGAGCGCCCGGAGCCGCGTGATGACGTCCCCCGCCTCGTCCTGCGTGCCCGTCACCGTGTCGGTGCCGTCGCCACCGTGGTCCGCGACCGCGCGCAGCGTGGCCTCCGGCATGGTGTTGACGACGCCCGCGACGACGAGCTCGTCGACGTAGAGCGTGTCGGGGTAGGCGGGGTCCTTGACCCCGGTCGACGCCCACAGCGGCCGCTGCGGGTGCGCACCGGCCGCGGCGAGGGCCTGCCAGCGCTCACCCGCCACGACGTCCTGGTAGACGCCGTACGCGAGCCGCGCGTTCGCGATCGCCGCCCTGCCGCGCAGCGCGGCGGCCTCGGGAGTGCCGAGCGCGTCGAGCCGGGCGTCGACCGCCGCGTCCACGCGGGACACGAAGAACGACGCGACCGACGCGATGCGCGCGAGGTCGTGGCCGTTCGCGCGTGCCTGCTCCAGGCCGGCCAGGAACGCGTCCAGGACGGCGCGGTAGCGGTCGAGGGAGAAGATCAGCGTCACGTTGACGCTGATCCCCTCCGCGAGGACCGCCGTGATCGCCGGCAGCCCCTCGACCGTCGCCGGGATCTTGATGAGCACGTTGGGCCGGTCCACCGTCGACCAGAGCGCCTTCGCGGAGGCGGTCGTCGCATCGGTGTCCCGGGCGAGCCGCGGGTCGACCTCGATCGACACGCGGCCGTCGACGCCGTCGGTCCGGTCGTAGACCGGCCGCAGGACGTCGGCGGCCGCGCGCACGTCGTCGGTCGTGATGCGGAAGACCGCCTCGTCGACGTCTGCGCCCGCCGCGGCGAGCGCACGGAGCTGCTCGTCGTAGGCGTCGCCCTTCGCGAGGGCGGAGGCGAAGATCGTCGGGTTGGTCGTCACGCCGACCACGCCGAGGTCCTCGACGAGCCCGGCGAGGTCGCCGGTGCGCAGGCGCTCACGCGACAGGTCGTCGAGCCAGATCGCCACCCCCGCCCCCGTGAGTCGCTCGACCGGGGTGCTGCTCGGTGCCATCGTGCTTCCCCTTCTCCCCACTCCACGGCCCCGGGTGCGCGGGACCGGTCGTCCGATCGGACCCGCGTGCTCAGGCCGGCAGGTCGCCCGTCCCGCTCTGCGTCGGTGCCGCGGCGGCCGCGGACGGTGCCGCGTCCCCACGGGCGGCGGCGAGCGACTCGTGCGCAGCGGCGACGACGGCCTCGGCCGTGATGCCGAACTCCTCGTAGAGCTTCTCGTAGGCGGCGGACGCCCCGAAGTGCTCGAGCGAGATGGTGCGGCCCGCGTCGCCGACGATCTTGTGCCACGACAGCGCGATGCCGGCCTCGACCGAGACGCGCGCACGCACGGCCGCGGGGAGCACCGACTCGCGGTACGCCTCGTCCTGCTCGGCGAACCACTCGAGCGACGGCGCGGACACGACTCGCGTCGGGACACCCGCGGCCTCGAGGGTCTCGCGCGCCGCGACGGCGAGCTGCACCTCGGAACCGGTGCCGACGAGGATCACCTCGGGGGCGCCGTTGCTCGCGTCGACCAGCACGTACGCGCCGCGGGCGACGCCCTCGGCCCCGGCGAAGCCCTCCTCGCCGCGCGGGAACGTCGGGACGTTCTGGCGCGTGAGGATCAGGCCGACGGGACCGTCGGTGCGCTCGAGGATCGCCTTCCACGCCTGCGCCGTCTCGTTGGCGTCGGCGGGACGGACCACCGCGAGGCCCGGGATGGCGCGCAGCGCCGTGAGGTGCTCGACGGGCTGGTGCGTCGGGCCGTCCTCGCCGAGGCCGATGGAGTCGTGCGTCCACACGTAGACCGCGGGGGCACCCATGAGCGCGGCGAGGCGGACCGAGCCGCGCATGTAGTCGGCGAACTGCAGGAACGTGCCGCCGTAGGGGCGCGTCAGACCGTGCAGCGTGATGCCCGACAGGATCGCGCCCATGCCGTGCTCACGGATGCCGAAGTGCAGCGTGCGGCCGAACTCGTCGCCGCCGAACTCGTGCGTCGAGCGCTTGGCCGGGATGAAGGACGTCGCACCCTTCATCGTCGTGTTGTTCGAGCCCGCGAGGTCGGCCGAGCCGCCCCACAGCTCGGGCAGCTCCGGGCCGATGGCCGACAGGACCTCGCCGGACGCGGCGCGCGTCGCGACGGCCTTGCCCGCGGGGAACACCGGCAGGGCGGACTCCCAGCCCTCGGGCAGGCGGCGCTCGACGAGCCGGTCCAGCAGCGCGGCGTTCTCCGGGTTCGCCTCGCGCCACGCGTCGAACGTCGTCTGCCACTGCGCGCGGGCCTCGGCGGCGCGGTCCGCGAGCGCGCGGGTGTGCGCGAGGACCTCGGGCTCGACGGGGAAGGCGACCTCGGGGTCGAACCCGAGGAGCTCCTTGAGCCCGCGGACGGACTCGGTGCCCAGCTTGGAGCCGTGCGAGGAGTGGTCGTTGGTCTTGTTCGGGGTGGGCCAGGCGATGAGGGTGCGCAGGCCGATGAAGGACGGCTTGTCGGTGACGGCCTTGGCGGCCTCGATCGCGGCGTGCAGCGCGTCGACGTCCTCGCGGTACTCGCCGCCGGCCGTCCAGTCGACGAACTGCACGTGCCAGCCGTAGGCCTCGTAGCGCTTGAGCACGTCCTCGGTGAAGGCGATCTGGGTGTCGCCCTCGATGGAGATGTGGTTGTCGTCCCACAGGACGACGAGGTTGCCGAGCTCCTGGGTGCCGGCGATGGAGGAGGCCTCGCTGGTGACGCCCTCCTGCAGGTCGCCGTCGGAGGCGATCACGTAGGTGTAGTGGTCGAACGGGCTGGTGCCGGGGGCGGCGTCGGGGTCGAGCAGGTTGCGCTCGCGTCGCTGCGCCATGGCGAAGCCGACGGCGGAGGCGAGGCCCTGGCCGAGGGGGCCGGTGGTGATCTCGACGCCGGCGGTGTGCCGGTACTCGGGGTGGCCGGGGGTCTTGGAGCCCCAGGTGCGCAGGGCCTGCAGGTCCTCGATCTCGAGGCCGAACCCGCCGAGGTAGAGCTGGATGTACTGCGTGAGGGCGGAGTGCCCGGCGGAGAGCACGAAGCGGTCGCGGCCCAGCCAGTGCGGGTCGGTCGGGTCGTGGCGCAGGACGTTCTGGTAGAGCAGGTAGGCGGCGGGCGCGAGGCTGATCGCGGTGCCGGGGTGGCCGTTGCCGACCTTCTCGACCGCGTCCGCGGCCAGGACACGGACCGTGTCGACGGCTCGCAGGTCCAGGTCGGTCCAACCGACAGTCTGCGCCAGGGGGGCCTTCGCGTTCACCGCACCTCATTCCCACCCGCACCGGCGGCCGGGTGTCGTCTTCGACGTTCTGTGTCGGCCACCCGCGACGGGGCGCCGGCGGGATGCGGTGCGTCACGGGGGAGGCGACCGTCGGTCCCTGCGGCGTCGAGCCTATATCTCAGCGGGGGTGGGACGTTCACGGTGACCACGGGCGGCGCAGCGGGCGGGCGGGCGCGGGCGGACGGTTGCCGCAGCGATCGATCTCACACCGGTGGGGCCGCGCCCGGCGGGGTCTCGACCACCCGGGACGGGTGTCCAGGCCGTAGCATGGCCACGCGACAAGCCCCCCGCCGGACCAGGAACGGAACCGCAGCGCGTGCGCCTCAGCAGTCCTCTGTCAGTCGACGACGCCGGAGCGTCGGCAGCGCCGACCCCGCGTCCGCGGCTGGCGGCGGCGCCCGGCGAGGGTGCTGCGGCGGTGCCGGTGACGCGGTGGGCCCGGGTGCGGCGGACGGTCGGGGCGTACGTCGCGCTGACGAAGCCGCGCGTGATCGAGCTGCTGCTGGTGACGACGCTGCCGACGATGATCCTGGCGCAGGGGGGCTTCCCGAGCCTGGGTCTGGTGCTCGCGACGCTCGTGGGCGGCGCGGCGGCGGCGGGGTCGGCGAACGTGCTGAACTGCTACATCGACCGGGACATCGACCGGGTGATGAACCGCACGAAGCGGCGGCCGACGGCGACGGGGGAGATCTCTCCGCGGGCGGCCCTGCTGTTCGGCCTGACGCTGGGCGTGGTGTCGCTGACGTGGCTGTGGCTCGTGGTGAACCCGGCGTCGGCGTGGCTCACGGCGGGCGCGATCCTCATCTACGTCGTGGGCTACACGATGATCCTCAAGCGCCGCACGCCGCAGAACATCGTGTGGGGCGGCGCGGCGGGCTGCATGCCGGTGCTCATCGGCTGGTCGGCGGTGACGGGCGGCGTCTCGTGGACTCCGCTGGTCCTGTTCGGCGTGATCTTCTTCTGGACGCCGCCGCACTACTGGCCGCTGTCGATGAAGTTCCGCAAGGACTACGCCGCGGCGGGTGTGCCGATGCTGCCGGTGGTGGCGAAGGACGCGAAGGTCGCGCGCGAGATGATCGCGTACACCCTCGCGATGATCGCGTGCACGCTGCTGCTGGTCCCGGTGGCCGGCATGACGTGGGTGTACGCGGTCGTGGCGACCGCGCTGGGTGCGTGGTTCCTGTGGTCGTGCGTGACGCTGCTGCGCCGCGCGAACGACCCGGCGCGCGGGCGCCTGCGGGCGATGACCGTGTTCCACGGCTCGATCACGTACCTGACGTTGCTGTCCGTGGCGATCGCGGTCGACGTCTTCCTGCCGCTCTGACCCGCCGGTGACGGACGACGGCGAGGACGCCGCGGTGCTCGGCAACCGGTTGCGCGACGCGTTGGCGCGGTACGTCGAGCACCTCGCGGACCGTGGCCTGTCGGAGAACACGCTGCTGGCGTACCAGCGGGACCTGGACCGCTACGTGGCGTACCTCGAGTCGATCGGCCGGCGCGCGCCCGACGAGATCGCCGGGCAGGACGTCGAGGGGTTCGTCGACGCGGTCCGCACGGGCTCGGACGGGCGGCGGCCGCTGTCGGAGTCGTCCGCCGCGCGTCTGGTCGCGGCGGTCCGCGGCTGGCACCGGTTCCTGGCGCGCGACGGCATCACGGTCGACGACGCGGCCCGTGCGGTGCGGCCGCCCGCCCAGCCCCGCCGCCTGCCGCGGGCGATCTCGGTGGAGGACGTCGAGCGGCTCCTGGACGCGGCGGGACGCGGGGAGGGGCCCGTGCCGGCACGGGACCGGGCGCTGCTCGAGCTGCTGTACTCCACGGGCGCGCGGATCTCGGAGGTCGTGGGGCTCGACCTCGCGGACCTGGACCGCAGCGAGCGGCGCCCCGCGGTGCGGCTCGCGGTCGGCGGGGCGAAGCAGCGGGTGTCGCCGCTGGGCCGTCGGGCGCTGTCGGCGCTCACCGAGTACCTGACGCAGGCGCGCCCGGCGCTCGCCTCGGGCGCCGACCGGTCCGACCGGCTCGCGGTGTTCCTCAACACGCGCGGGACGCGGCTGAGCCGGCAGAGCGCGTGGGCGGTGCTGCGGTCCGCGGCGCACCGCGCGAGCCTGCCCGACGCCGACGTGATCTCCCCGCACACGCTGCGGCACTCGTTCGCGACGCACATGCTCGCGCGGGGTGCGGACGTGCGCGTCGTGCAGGAGCTGCTGGGCCATGCGTCGGTCTCGACCACGCAGATCTACGCGACCGCGCGCGACGAGGCGCTCCGTGAGGCGTACACGGCCGCGCACCCGCACGCGCGGTGACGCGACGGATCCGCGCCGTCCCGGTCTGTCGCGCGGACCTCGCGACGCGCCCTCGGGTAGGTTGTCCCGCGTGGTGAGCCAGCAGACGACCGAACCGCAGCTCGACGCCGTCGGACGGCCGCTGCCCGTGTTCCCCGTTCCGCAGCCGCTGCCGTCGCACGGTCCCGCCCGCGTCATCGCGATGTGCAACCAGAAGGGCGGCGTCGGCAAGACGACGACGACGATCAACCTGGCGGCGGCCCTCGCGGAGTACGGCCGCAAGGTCCTCGTCGTCGACTTCGACCCGCAGGGTGCCGCGTCGGTCGGCCTGGGCGTGAGCCCGCACGAGCTGGACCGCACCGTCTACAACCTGCTCATGGAGCGCGACGCGACGATCGGGGAGGTGCTGCGGTCCACGGCCACCCCCGGCCTCGACCTGCTCCCCGCGAACATCGACCTGTCCGCCGCCGAGGTGCAGCTCGTCGGCGAGGTCGCCCGTGAGTCCGTCCTCGCGCGCGTCCTGCGGCCCGTGCTCGACGACTACGACGTCGTCCTGGTCGACTGCCAGCCGTCGCTCGGCCTGCTCACGGTGAACGCCCTCACGGCGTCGCACGGCGTGATCATCCCGCTCGAGTGCGAGTTCTTCGCGCTGCGTGGTGTCGCGCTGCTCATCGAGACCATCGAGAAGGTGCGTGACCGGCTCAACCCGCGGCTCGAGGTCGACGGCATCCTCGCCACGATGTACGACTCGCGCACCCTGCACGCCCGCGAGGTCGTCGCCCGGGTCCACGAGGCGTTCGGCGACACCCTTCTGCACACGGTCATCGGGCGCACCGTGAAGTTCCCCGACGCGACCGTCGCGGCGGAGCCGATCACCACCTACGCGCCGACGCACGCCGGTGCGGCGGCCTACCGGCAGCTCGCGCGTGAGCTCGTCGCCCGTGGCGACGCGGCCTGACGAGCGCGCGGCCCCGCCCGAGCAGACACCGCCCGCGGGCGGCACCGACGGCGCGCCCGCGGGCACGCACGGCTTCGAGGTGCACCTCGACAACTTCTCCGGCCCGTTCGACGTGCTGCTCGGGCTCATCGCGAAGCACAAGCTCGACATCACCGAGGTCGCGCTCGGTCGCGTGACGGACGAGTTCGTGGCGTACATCCGCGGGCACGAGCGCGACTGGGACCTCGACCGCGCGAGCGAGTTCCTCGTCGTCGCCGCGACGCTGCTCGACCTGAAGGCCGCCCGGCTCCTGCCGTCGGCGGACGTCGAGGACGCCGAGGACCTCGAGCTGCTGGAGGCGCGGGACCTGCTGTTCGCCCGGCTCCTGCAGTACCGCGCGTACAAGCAGGTCGCCGCCTACCTCGCCGACCGGTTCGCGACCGAGGGGCGCAGGTTCCCGCGGACCGTGGCGCTCGAGCCGCACCTCGCCGCGCTGCTGCCCGAGCTCGTGTGGCAGGTCGGGCCCGAGGAGCTCGCGCGGCTCGCCGCCAAGGCCCTGTCGCCCCGCCCCGCACCGCCCGGGGTCGACATCAGCCACCTGCACGCGCCCGCCGTGTCGGTGCGGGAGCAGGCGGCGGTGCTCGTGGAGCGCCTGCGGCACAGCGGCGCCGCGTCGTTCCGGGCCCTGACCGCCGACGCCGACGCGACCGTCGTGGTCGTCGCACGGTTCCTCGCGCTGCTCGAGCTGTTCCGTGAGGGCGCCGTGGCGTTCGACCAGGTCGAGGCGCTCGGGGAGCTCACCGTCCGCTGGACGGGGACCGACGAGGGGGAGGTCGCGGTGTCGGACGACTTCGACCAGCTCGACACGACCGCGAGCGCGGCGACGCCCGCCGCGGGCGAGGACGGAGGCACACCATGACGCCACCTGTGCAGGACCCGGTGACGGGGGACGGCGGGTCGCCGCCGGACGGTGTCGCGGCGGACGAGCTCGCGTTCGACGTGGAGGACCTGCCCGGCGGTGCGGCGGCGGCGCTCGAGGCGGTCCTCATGGTCGCGGACGAGCCCGTCCCGGCCGTGCGGCTCGCTGCGGTGCTCGCGCTGCCGGTCTCCCGCGTGGAGGAGCTGCTCGCGGAGCTGGCGGCCGAGTACCGCGGTGAGCGTGGCGGGCGGCAGCGCGGGTTCGAGCTGCGTCGGGCGGGGGAGGGCTGGCGGATCTACTCCGGGCCTGCGTACGCGGACGTGGTGGGCCGGTTCGTGCTCGACGGGCAGACGGCGCGGCTGACGCAGGCGGCGCTGGAGACGCTGGCGGTCGTCGCGTACCGGCAGCCGGTGACCCGCGGGCAGGTGTCCGCGGTGCGCGGCGTGAACGTCGACGGCGTCGTCCGCACGCTGACGGCGCGTGGCCTGGTCGCGGAGGTCGGCACCGATCCGACGAGCGGCGCGGTCCTGTACGCGACCACGGGATACTTCTTGGAACGCATGGGGGTGTCCAGCCTGGACGAGCTGCCCCCGCTCGCCCCCTACCTGCCGGACATCGACGCGCTCGACGGTGTCGACCAGGCGATCGGAGAGACCAGATGAGCCCGCAGCAGCGAGGAGGCGGCCCGCGCGGTGCCGGCCGTGGAGGCGCCGGCGGGGCCGGGCGTCCCGGTGGCGGTGGCCGGCCGGGCGCCGGGCGCGAGGCAGGTCGCGGTGGTGCCGCGCGTGACGCCGGCCGCGGCGGGGCGTCGCGTGACGGTGGCGCGCGCGGCGGTGGCGCGCGTGACGGTGGTCGCGGCGGACCGGACCGTGACGCGTCCGGGCGCGGTGGTCCGGCGCGTGGTGCGTCGGGACGCGGTGGTGCGGGGCGTGGTGCCGGGCAGTGGGGCGGTCCCGCACGTGAGGGCGCGGGGCGCGACGGTGCAGGGCGCGACGGTGCGGGGCGTGACCGTGCACCTCGCGAGGGAGCGTCCCGCGAGGGTGCGCCCCGCGAGGGTGCGTGGCGCGACGAGGCGTCCCGTGGGCGGGCGGCTCGCGGGGGTGCCGGGCGGCCGACGGCCGGCGGTGGGCGTCCGACGGGCGGGTCGACCGGTCGGCCGGGCCGCGGCGGTGCGGGCGTCGGACGCCCGTCGCGTGCGCCGCAGCGCCCGGCACGTCCGCGCCGGGTGCCGGAGCCCGAGGTGACGATCGACGTGCACGACCCGGACGGCGTGCGGCTGCAGAAGGTGCTCGCGTCGGCGGGGCTCGGGTCGCGCCGTGCGTGCGAGGAGCTCATCGCGACCGGCCGGGTGACGGTCGACGGGTCGACGGTCCGGGAGCTGGGTGTGCGGGTCGACCCGCTGACGGCGGTGATCCACGTCGACGGGATGCGGGTGCAGCTCGACTCGTCCGTCGTGACCCTCGCGCTGAACAAGCCGAAGGGGGTCGTGTCGACGATGCACGACCCGGAGGGGCGACCGTCGGTCGCGCAGTTCGTCGCGGACCGCTCGGAGCGCCTGTTCCACGTCGGGCGCCTGGACTCCGAGACGGAGGGTCTGCTGCTCCTCACGAACGACGGCGAGCTGGCCAACCGGCTGTCGCACCCGTCGCACGGCGTCGCGAAGACGTACCTCGCGCACGTCGAGGGCCGCGTCGCGGGCTCGCTCGCGGGCAGGCTGGCGCGCGGGGTCGAGCTCGAGGACGGCGTGGTGACCGTGGACCGGTTCCAGGTCGTGCAGACGACGCCGCAGGCGAGCCTCGTCGAGGTCGTGCTGCACGAGGGTCGCAACCGGGTGGTGCGCCGCCTCCTGGAGGAGGTCGGGCACCCGGTCACGCGCCTGGTCCGCACGCAGATCGGGCCGATCCGCCTGGGCGACCTGAAGCCCGGGCGCACGCGCGTGCTGTCGAAGACGGAGGTCGGCTCGCTCATGACGCAGGTGGGCATGTGAACGTCGCCACCGTGGGTCCGGTCCGGGTCGTCGGCACGGGGCTGCTCGGCACGTCCGTCGGGCTGGGCCTGGCGACGCGCGGCGTGGACGTCCTGCTGCACGACCCGTCGCGGACCGCGGTGGCCCTCGCCCGGGACGTGGGTGCGGGGCGGCCCGCGTCGGCGGACGACCCCGAGCCTGCTCTCGTCGTGGTCGCCGCCCCTCCGGACGTGACGGCGGACGTGGTCCGCGCGGAGCTCGCGGCCCACCCGCGGGCGGTGGTGACCGACGTGGCGAGCGTCAAGGGGTACGTGCTGGCGGAGCTGCGGGCGTCGGGGGCGGACCTGACCCGGTACGTCGGCTCGCACCCCATGGCGGGGCGCGAGCGGTCGGGCCCCGCGGCCGCCGTGCCGGACCTGTTCCTGGGGCGTCCGTGGGTCATCGCCGACTCGGGGGTCTCCCGCCCGGACGCGCTGCTCGCGGTGCGCTCGCTCGCGGTGGACCTGGGCGCCGTCCCGGTGCCGATGGACGCGGACGCGCACGACGCGGCGGTGGCCGCGGTGTCGCACGTGCCCCAGGTCGCCGCGAGCCTCGTCGCGTCGCGCCTGCGGGACGTGGACGACGCCGCGCTCGGGCTCGCGGGGCAGGGGCTGCGCGACGTGACCCGGCTCGCGGCGTCCGACCCGGCGCTGTGGACGTCGATCCTCGCCGCGAACGCGGCCGCGGTGCGCGACGTGCTGGTCGGGCTGCGGGGCGATCTCGACGCGGTGATCCGGGCGCTCGACGGCGCCGCCGCGGCGACCGGGCCGGAGGACGTCGAGGTGGGGGCGCTGTCGACGATCGCGCAGACCATCGCGGACGGGAACGCCGGTGTCGCGCGCGTCCCCGGCAAGCACGGTGGCGCCCGGCGTGAGTACGTGGTCGTCACGGTGCTCGTCCCGGACGCGCCCGGTGAGCTCGCGCGCCTGCTCACGGACGTGGGCGACGCGGGCGTGAACCTGGAGGACCTGCACCTGGAGCACGCCGCGGGCCGCCCGGTCGGCATGGCGGCGATCGCGGTGCTGCCCGGTGCGGTCGCGCACCTCGAGGCGGAGCTGACGCTCCGCGGATGGAGACTGGTGAGTTGAGCGAGATCCCGACGCCTCTCGTGGTGGCGGTCGACGGGCCGTCCGGGTCCGGCAAGTCGAGCGTGTCGCGCGCGGTCGCGCGCGACCTGGGGCTGGCCTACCTGGACACGGGAGCGATGTACCGGGCGGCGACGTGGTGGTGCCTGGACCAGGGGCTGCCGCTGACGGACACGGCCGCCGTCGCGGACGCGGTGCGGGCCCTGCCGCTCGTCATGGGTGTCGACCCGGACGACCCGACCGTCGTGGTGGGCGGCACGGACGTGACGGCCGCGATCCGCGAGACGGCGATCTCGGCGGCCGTGAGCGCGGTCGCGACGAACCTCGACGCGCGGGCCGAGCTGGGGCGCCTGCAGCGTGCCGCGATCAAGGCGGAGCGGGAGCCGGGCGGCTTCTCGCAGGGCCGGGGGATCGTCGCGGAGGGTCGCGACATCACGACGGTCGTCGCGCCCGACGCGGACGTGCGGGTGCTGCTCACGGCCAGCGAGGAGGCGCGCCTGTCGCGCCGGGCGCTCGACGTGCACGGCACCGCCGACGCGTCCGCCGTCGAGGCGACCCGTGACCAGGTGCTGCGCCGCGACGCGGACGACTCGACGGTCGTGCAGTTCCACACCGCCGCCGACGGCGTCGTCACGATCGACTCCTCGCACCTGGGGTTCGACGAGACGGTCGAGGCGGTGCTCGCGGTCGTCTCGGCCGCCACCCGGGCGTGACCCCGTGACCCGGGCGGACGGCCCCCGCGTCCCCTCGCCGGCGGGCCCCGCATGGTCACGCTGGCTCGGCCGGCTCCTCGCGCACGGCGTGTGGGCGACCCAGGTGACGGGCGCGCACCACGTCCCGCGGACGGGGCCCGTGCTGCTGGCGGCGAACCACACCGGCCTCGTCGACGGGCCCCTGCTCGCGGGGGTCGCGCCGCGGCCGACGCACATCCTCGTCAAGGAGGAGATGTTCACCGGCCCGGTCGGACTGGTGCTGCGCGCGGCCGGGCAGATCCCGGTGGACCGCGACGGCGGCCGCACCGCCCTGACGGTCGCGCTCGGCGTCCTGCGCCGCGGCGGGGTCGTCGGGATCTTCCCGGAGGGCAACCGGGGACGCGGCGACGCGGCGAGCGCCCGCGCGGGGATCGCGTGGCTCGCGCTCAACGGGCACGCGCCCGTGGTCCCGGTCGCGCTGCTCGGGACGCGGCGCACGGGGGAGTCCGTCGGGCACGTGCCGGGGCTGCGGCGCCCGCTCGTCGCCGAGTTCGGCCCGCCGGTCGTCGTCGAGCGTGCCCCCGGGACGTCCGGGCGTGCCGCGCTCGTCGACGCCAACGAGGCCGTCCGGGCCGCGCTGTCCGACGTCGTCGCACGCGCCGTGGCACGCACCGGTCTCGTGCTGCCGACGGACGACCCGAACCGCGAACGCGCCTGACGTCACCGCCGGGCCCGGCGACGGGGGACAATGGGTGGCATGACGGAGACCGACCCCGCCCTGGTGCTGCCCGACGAGGCCGGCGACGCCGAACGTGAGCGGGCGCTGCGCGCCGGGCTCGCGGAGTACGCGCTGGAGGACGACGACCTCGCGCTGCTCGACGGCCTGGACGACGGCGAGGACGGCGACGGCGAGGCGGGCGCGCTGCCGGTGCTCGCGGTCGTCGGCCGGCCGAACGTGGGCAAGTCGACGCTGGTGAACCGGATCCTGGGCCGCCGTGAGGCGGTCGTGGAGGACATGCCGGGGGTGACGCGCGACCGGGTGAGCTACCCGGCGGAGTGGGCAGGCCGGCGGTTCACGCTCGTGGACACGGGCGGCTGGGAGGTCGACGTCGCGGGGATCGACGCGCGCGTCGCCGAGCAGGCGGAGGTCGCGATCGCGCTGGCGGACGCGGTGCTGTTCGTCGTCGACGCGACGGTCGGGGCGACGGACACGGACGAGCAGGTCGTGCGGCTGCTGCGCCGGTCGGGCAAGCCGGTCGTGCTGTGCGCGAACAAGGTCGACGGGCCCGCGGTCGAGGCGGACGCGGCGGCGCTGTGGGCGCTCGGGCTCGGGGAGCCGCACCCGGTCTCCGCGCTGCACGGGCGTGGCACGGGTGACCTGCTGGAGGCCGCGGTCGACGCGTTGCCGGAGGTGTCGGCGCACGCGAAGCCGGTGCCGGACGGTCCGCGGCGGGTGGCGCTCGTGGGGCGCCCCAACGTCGGCAAGTCGTCGCTGCTGAACAAGGTGCTGGGCGCGGAGCGGGTCGTCGTCGACGCGGTCGCGGGCACGACGCGTGACCCCGTGGACGAGCTCGTGCTGCTCAAGGGTGAGCCGTGGGTGTTCGTCGACACGGCGGGCATCCGGCGGCGCGTGCACCAGACGTCCGGTCCGGACTTCTACGCGTCGCTGCGCACGCAGGCGGCGATCGAGAAGGCGGAGGTCGCGGTCGTGCTGGTCGACGCCTCGGCGCCGCTGACGGAGCAGGACACGCGCGTCATCTCGCAGGTCGTGGACGCGGGGCGGGCGCTGGTGGTCGCGTACAACAAGTGGGACCTCATGGACGAGGACCGCCGCCCGTACCTGGAGCGGGAGATCGAGAAGGACCTCGTGCAGGTGCAGTGGGCCCCGCGCGTGAACATCTCGGCGCGCACGGGCTGGCACACGGACCGGCTGGTGCCGGCGCTGCAGCGGTCGCTGGAGTCGTGGGACACGCGCATCTCGACGGGTCGCCTGAACGCGTTCCTGGGGGAGCTGGTCGCGGCGCACCCGCACCCGCTGCGCGGCGGCAAGCAGCCGCGGATCCTGTTCGCGACGCAGGCCTCGACGCGTCCGCCGCGGTTCGTGGTGTTCACGACGGGCTTCCTGGACCCGGGGTACCGCCGGTACATCGAGCGTCGTCTGCGCGAGACGTTCGGGTTCGAGGGGTCGCCGATCTCGATCTCGGTGCGGGTGCGCGAGAAGCGCAAGCGCTGAACGACGACGCGGGGGCGGGCCGGCGGGTGTGCCGGCCCGCCCCCGCGTGCGTCGGGCGGTGCGGGGTCAGGCGTTCGTCGGGGTGAGCGACTCGAAGTCCTGGACGGTGCCGCCCGCGAGGACGGTCTCGATGATGCGCCGGCCGAGCGGGTCGAGGTCGTCGCCGAGGAACTGCTGCAGCTCGGAGCGGAAGAACGCGGTGAGGATCGCGGCGCCATGGTCGTAGGCGTCCTCGCCGACCTGCGACTGCAGCTCGGGCTGCAGGTAGGACGGGCGGATCGTCTGGCCGTCGATGCGCATCTCGCGCGGCGTCCAGCCGAACAGGGCGCACCGCGCGGGGACGAGCGCCTCGGGGCGGATGCGGGACGTGCCGCGGCGGGCGAGGTACTCGCGGGTGAGCCACTCCGCGGCGAAGCCCACGTGGTAGGACCCGATGTGCTGGTTGGGCGTCAGCACGTAGCGGGTCCGCGGGGCGGCGACGATCTGGCGCAGGAGCAGGTTCGCGGCGGCGATCTTCGTGCCGGTGGAGAACGGCCAGTACGACCCGACGCCCTCGGCGACGAGGCCGCCGTGGGCGAGCTTCTCGGTGTCGGCGACGGACTCCCCGATCGACGGGTTCTTGTCGCCGCGCGGGGCGACGAGCCGCCACACCCACGCGAGCGACGGGGGGACGAGGTGCATGAGCCCCATGACGCCGTACGTGGGCGTCTGCCGCGTGCAGGCGGGCATGCGCACGCCGAACGTGCGGACGTCGACGGGCTCGGGCACGTCGACGACGTGCCGGAACTGCGAGCGCGCGACGACGACGCGCGGGTTCGGGCACCGCTTGCCGTTGGAGTCGAGCGTGTGCTCCCACGGGAGCAGGGTCGCGTCGGGCAGCCCGCGCATGTTGTAGAACACGAGCGGCTGGTCGGGGTGGATGACGGCGCGCTCCAGCGTGGCGTCCTGCCCGTACTCGGTGAGGTTGTCGACACGGACGAACCAGCCGGCCTCGGCGTCGGTGACCACGAGGCGGCCGTCGGTGCCCTGGATCGCGGGGTGGCACAGCGTCATGTCGTCGGTCACGGGGGCGAGCGCGGACGACTCCGCGAGGGTGATCGTGTCCGTGGTGCCTGTGACGACGTTGGTGCCGAGCAGGATGCGGCCGTCGTCGAGGCGCCGGAACTCCTGGCACATCTCGGACTTGCCGCCGCCGCTGGCGCCCTCGTGCATGACGACGGTCTCGTTCTCGTACGGGGTGGTGACGCGCACCGACGACGCGTGCGCGGTGAGCCAGCCCTCCTGCTCGCCGATGTCGAGCAGCACCGAGAAGATGCCCTTCTTCGCCGACGGCCCGGGGTACAGGTTGTACGCGAAGACCTCGTGCAGCGAGGCGGACCGGTCGTGCACGACGACCTGGCGGCCGTCGAAGTGGGTGTGCCGGAACGGCGGTGCGACGTAGACGATCGAGCGGGGCGTGAACGGGCCGAGCTCGTCGAACGTCGTCCAGCCCTGCAGGTCCACGAGCGTGAGCGCGAAGAACGCGGCGTTGGCGGGGACGATCGCGAGCGACGGGTAGCCGTGCGTGGGGCCGCCCGCGCGGAACGGCACGACGACGATGCGCTGCCCGGCGAGCCAGTCGAGGGTCTCGGCCTTGACGGGGGCGAACTCGGCCCCGAAGACGTCGCGGTAGCGCGGCTTGTCGGTGGGCAGGTCGTCGGCGATGCGCATGCAGTCCGGGTCGCGCCGGCGCATGTAGTCCTCGGGGTAGTTCACGGCGAGGCCGTTCGCGCAGCGCACGACGTCGGCCTCCTTCACGGGCTCGCCGTGCACGTCGTACACGACGTCGAACACGGGTCCGCCGTCGGGGCCGAGCGCGAGGGCGTACAGCTCGTCGCGGGTCGCGGGCACGATCACGTCCGCGGACTCGAGGACCTCGCGGACCGCGGCCGGGAGCCCGAGCGTCCGCAAGGCGCTGGGCGTGGTCAGGTCGACTGTCATGGTGGCTCCCGTCGCGCGCGTCGGCACCGGCTGCATTGCCCGGTCTTGACGGGGAGACTACGAACGACGGACGCAATCGTGGGAGGACCTTTGGTCCTGTTGTGAGGCTGCGGACCGCTCCGGGGCAGGTCAGTCGCGCGTGCGGTACTCGCCCGGGAAGCTCACGGGCGCGTCGACGGACACCGTGAACCGCTCACCCCGGTGCCGTGCCGTGACCGGCTCGCCGCTGCGCAGCCGGTACGTCACCTCGTGCTCGCGCACGTCGACCTCCAGCACCGAGCCGCGCAGCGTGAGGGGGAAGCACAGGCGACGCACGCGCGTGGGGAGCATCGGCGAGAACTCGGTACCCCGCCACCGGTACCCGGCGAAGCCCTGCACGAGCGCCATCCACAGGCCCGCGGCCGACGCGGCGTGCACGCCGTCACGCAGGTTGCCCGCGCGGTCCGCCAGGTCGATCGCGGCGGCGTCGACGAGGTACTCCTCGGCGGTGCGGAACTTGCCCACGTCCGCCGCGGCGATCGCCTGCACGCACTCCGACAGCGACGAGTCGCCCGTCGTGAGCGGGTCGTAGTGCGAGAAGATGCGGCGACGCTCGGCCGGCGTGAACCGGTCGGGCAGCATCACGGTCGCGAGCACCACGTCGGCCTGCTTGATGACCTGGTGGCGGTAGATCACCAGCGGGTGGAAGTGCAGCAGCAGCGGGTAGGACTCGGCGGGCGTGCCTGCGAAGTCCCACGGCGCCAGGTCCATGAACCCGTCGTCCTGCAGGTGCACGCCCGCCTTCTCGTCAAACGGCACGTACATGAGCTCGGCGGCACGGCGCCACGTCGCCGGCTCGTCGTCGGACACCCCGAGCCGCGCCACGAGCTCGCCGTGCTCGCGGGGGTGCTGCTCAGCCATCCACGCGAGCGTGTCCGCCGCGGCGCGCAGGTTCTCCGCGGCCATGAGGTTCGTGTACAGGTTGTTGTCCACGACCGTCGAGTACTCGTCCGGGCCCGTGACCTTGAGGATGATGAACTTCCCCTCGTGCCGGTCGGAGAAGAACCCGAGCGCCGCCCACATGCGCGCCGTCTCGACGAGCAGCTCGGCACCGTGCCGCACCATGAGGTCCTCGTCGCCCGTGACCGTCACGTACTGCACCAGCGCGTACGCGACGTCCGCGTCGATGTGGAACTGCGCGGTGCCCGCCGCGTAGTACGCCGACGCCTCCTCGCCGTTGATCGTGCGCCACGGGAACAGCGCGCCCTTGCACCCGACCTCCGCCGCCCGGCGCCGCGCCGCCGGGAGCATCCGCACCCGGTGCATGAGCAGGCTGCGCGCGACGCGCGGCGAGGTGTGGACGAGGAACGGCAGCAGGTACGCCTCGGTGTCCCAGAAGTAGTGGCCCTCGTACCCCGTGCCCGTCAGGCCCTTCGACGGCACCCCGTGGCCCTCGCTGCGCAGCGTGGCCTGCAGCAGCGCGAACTGGTTGAAGTGCACCGCCTGCTGCGCCGCCGACGCACCCTCGAGCGCCACCTCGCTGCGCTCCCAGAACCGCTCGACCTCGCGCTCGTGCGCGGCACGGACCGCGGCCAGGCCCGCGTCGCGGGCACGGTGGATCGTCATGCCCGCCCGGTTCATCAGGTCGGCCGTCTCGTCGCGGCCGTGGTGGTACGCGAGCCACTTCGTCAGACCGACAGGCTCGCCGACGCGCGTCTCGACGTCGTAGACGACGCGTGCCCGCTGCGCGTCGACGCGCGTGCCGACGTGCGTCATCCCGGGGTCGACGTCGTGGTCCATCGCGACACCCACGGTCAGGCCCGAGCGGGTCGTCGAGTACGCGCGCACGACGCGCGAGCCGTCCGTGCGGTCCGGGCCCGCGCGCATCGCACCCACCAGTCGGCGGCTCTGCCGGGGGTCGATCCCGGGCGTGTCCGACGTGTCGTCGTCGACGGGCGCCACGAGCTCGGACGACAGGACGACCCGCGCGGGCGCGTCCAGCGCCGTGATCTCGTACCGGATCACCGCGAGGTGCCGCTGCGCGAGGGACACCATCCGTTCGCTGCGCAGCCGGAACCGGCGCCCGTCGACGAGCTGCAGCACGACCGTGCGGCCCAGCACGCCGCGCCGCATGTCGAGCACCCGCTCGAACTCCAGCACCTCGGTGTTCTCGCACGTCACGGGCTCCTCGCCGACGTGCAGCCGGATCGCGGTCCCGTCGGGCACCGGCAGGATCGTCTGCCCCGTCGTCGCGAAGCCGTGGGCGTGCTCGGGGTAGCTGATCGGCCACGTCTCGTGGAAGCCGTTGAGCAGCGTCGCGGGGCGCCCCGCCGGTGCGCCCTCGTCGAACGCACCGCGGATGCCGAGGTACCCGTTCGCGAGCGCGAACAGCGTCTCCGTCTGCTCGACCGTGGCGGGGTGCACCCCGTGCTCGACCATCCGCCACGGATCCGGCGGCACGTCGGTCGACGCGGCCATGATGCGGCGCGCGGCGTCGCGCAGGCGGTGCCCGCGGGGCCCCGCACGGTGCACGACCTCGTCGGGGTCGGCCAGCAGGTCCGCGAGGTCCGCGACCACCACGTCCGCGCCGTGCTCCGCGAGCGCCTGCGCGTGCCGGTCCCGGTCGACCCCGACGACGAGCCCGAAGCCGCCCGCGCGGCCCGCCTCGACGCCCGCGAGGGCGTCCTCGACGACGACCGCCCGCCGCGGGTCGACGCCGACGCGGCGCGCGCCCTCGAGGAACGCGTCGGGCGCGGGCTTGCCGGGCAGCCCGAGCTCGAGGATCGTCTCGCCGTCGACCCGCGCGTCGAAGAGGTTCGCGATGCCCGCACGCTCCAGCACGGCCGCGCAGTTGCGGCTGCTGGACACGACCGCGGTGCGCAAGCCAGCCTCGCGGACCTCGCGCAGCCACGCGACCGAGCCGGGGAAGGCCTCGACGCCGCTGCGCTCGAGCTCCTCCTCGACGAGCAGCTGCTTGCGGTTGCCCAGCCCCCAGTCGGAGTCCTCCTGCGGCGGCGATCCGGGCGAGCCCGGCGGCAGGGTGATGCCGCGTGAGGCGAGGAACGCGTGCACGCCCTCCTCACGGGTGCGGCCGTCGACGTGCGCGGCGTAGTCGACGCGGTCGTCGAACAGGGGGGTGGTCGTACCGTGCGTCGCGTCCCAGTCGGCGAGGAACGCGTCGAACGTGCGCTTCCACGCGGCGGCGTGGACGGTGCGGGTCGTGGTCAGGACGCCGTCCAGGTCGAACAGGACCGCGTCGAAGTCGTTCAGGGCGACGGGCGACGGCATCGTGACCTCCGCGTGGAGGCCTCCCGCCCTCGTCGGCGGACGTGCACGCGACCTCGACGCCCTGATCGTCGTCCCCGCACGTGAGCCACGTCAACGGGCGCCTCGGTCGTGCCCGGCCGTGCGGCACCGGCAGGTTCTTGCGATGCTCGATGCGGTGCAGCAGCCGCCGCCGTCGTCGTCGTCGATCCCGGGAGCGTCCCCGTGTCCCACACCGACCGTCCTGCCCCGTTGCGCTGGACCCACGCGCTCGAGGCGACCGACCGTCTCGACCCCGTCGTGGCGAGGTTGCGGCCCCTGGCCGACCGGCTCCTCGAGGACCCGTCACGGCGTGCGCTGCTGCACGGTGCGCCGATCGGCCACGCGCTGCACCCCCTCATGACGGACCTGCCCCTCGGCCTGTGGATGTCGAGCACCACGCTCGACCTCCTCGGTGGGCCGCGCGCCACCCGCGCCGCCGACCGGCTGCTCGGGCTCGGCGTCCTCGCGTCGGCGCCGACCGCGGTGACGGGCCTGGCCGACTGGGCGCTGGGGGACCGGCGCGTGCAGCGTGTCGGGTCCGCGCACGCGCTGCTCAACGTCGCGGCGGCGGCGCTGTACGGGGTGTCGTGGCTGCAGCGCCGACGTGGCGCGCGCGTGCGCGGCATCGCGACCAGCCTCGTCGCGGGCGTGGTCGTGACCGCGTCGGGCTACCTGGGCGGGCACCTGTCGGTCGCGCTGAAGTCCCCGCCGCCGCAGGCCGCCGACCCGGACGCGCCGGACGTCGTCGTGGACGCCGGCCCGGACGTGCCCGGCGTCGACCCGACGGGGTCCTGACCTCCCCGTCGGGGACGTTCGTCCCTGTCGCCGCGCCTCGTACGGGCGGAGCGTCGAGGTGTCGGGACGTGTCCCGTCGCCCCGGCACGAGAGGGGGGAGCGACATGATCAGCACCTGGCACGCCACCGTCCACGTGTTCGACGCGGACGACGTGCACCGCACGACGACGGCCCACGCCATCCTCACGACCGCGGCCGGGACGACGCTGCTCGGCACCGGGCGCGCGCGCCGACGGCCGAGCGACACCGACGTCCCCGAGATCGGCGGCGAGCTCGCCGTCGCGCGGGCGCTGCGGTCGCTCGCCGACCAGCTGCTCGAGGCCACGTCCGGCGACATCGCGGCGATCGAGCACCACCCGGTGCACGTGCCGGCCTGACGCGGCGGGGGAGGTGCTCGGCATGCGCGCCGACGGCCCCGTCGTCATCGCGCTGGACGGCTCGACGCACAGCCGGCGCACGCTCGACCAGGGCGTCGACGAGGCGGTGCGTCGGGGTGCGCCCCGCGGGGCGTCCGGGGCCGCAGCGCCACCCCGACCCGGACCCGGCGGGCCGCGGCGTCATCCCGACCCGGACCCGGGGGTCTCCAGCGTCACCTCGACCCGGAGGCCGCCGCCGGCGCGAGGGGCGAGCGCAAGCGTGCCGTCGTGCGCACGGGCGATGCTCTGCACGATCGCGAGCCCCAGCCCGACGCCCGCGTGGTGGTCCCCGCGGACCCGTGCCCCACCGCGCTGGAACGGCTCGGCCAGCGTCGCCACCACGGCGGGGGACAGCGGGGCACCCGTGCTCTCGACCGTGAGGAACGCCGAGCCGGGGCGCGTGCCGGTCGTGACGAGCACGCTGCCCCCGTGGGGCAGGTTGTGCACGATCGCGTTGTGCACCAGGTTCGCCGTCAGCTGGCGCAGCAGCGCGGGGGAGCCGGACGTCGGTGCGGCGTCACCGGCGGCGCCCAGCGTCACGCCGCGGGCCTCGGCGAGCGGCAGCAGCGTCTCCACGGCGTCCTCCGCGAGCAGCGACAGGTCCACCGGCTCCCGCGTGAACGCGCGCGCGTCCGCACGGCTCAGCACGAGCAGCGCCTCGGTCAGGTCGATCGCGCGGGCGTTGACGGCGTGCAGGCGGTCCAGCACCTCGCGGGTGTCGGCGTCCGGGTCGCTGCGCGCCACGTCGAGGAGGGCCTGCGTGACCGCCAGCGGGGTGCGCAGCTCGTGCGACGCGTTCGCCGCGAACCGCTGCTGCTCCGCGACGTGCTCCTCGATCCGACCCACCATCGCGTCGAACGCGTCCGCGAGGTCCCGCAGCTCGTCGCGGCGACCCGGCAGGGCGATCCGATGACCCCACGACCCCGCCGCGACCGCCGTGGTCGCCGCGGTGATCCGGGCCAGCGGCGCGAGCATCCGGCCCGCGAGCAGCCAGCCGCCGACGAGCCCGACGAGCAGCAGGAACGTCAGGACGACCGCCGACGCGGGCAGGAACTCCTGCATCAGCAGCGGGTGCGAGGGCGCGAACCGGCCGATCGCCCGCAACCCGGGGACCCGGATGAACAGCCAGACGAGCGCGAGCATGAACGCGCCCGTCAGGACGAGGAACCCGGCGTAGCTCAGCGTGAGCTGGAGCCGCACGCTCAGGCCGGGCCGCCTATCCATGGCCCGCGCCGTCGGGTCCCGGGGCCGGGCCCGTGTCGACCCGGTACCCGACCCCGGGCACCGTGACGATGACCCCCGGCTCACCGAGACGGCGCCGGAGCGACGAGACCGTGATGCGTACCGCGTTGGTGAACGGGTCCGCGTTCTCGTCCCACGCGCGCTCCAGCAGCTCCTCCGCGCTGACGACTCCACCCTCCGCGGCGACGAGCACCTCGAGCACCGCGAACTGCTTGCGCGTGAGCGGCACGTACCGGCCGTCGCGGTGCACCTCCCGCCGGAACGGGTCGACGCGCAGGCCCGCGACCTCCCGCACCGGCGGGCGGTGGTGGGCGCGGCGACGGTCGAGCGCGCGCAGCCGCAGCACGAGCTCACGCATCTCGAAGGGCTTCGTCAGGTAGTCGTCCGCCCCCAGCTCGAAGCCGGACGCCTTGTCGTCGAGCCGGTCCGCGGCGGTGAGCAGGAGGATCGGCAGGCCGGTGCCGCCCGCCACGATGCGACGCGCCACCTCGTCGCCCGACACGCCCGGCACGTCGCGGTCGAGCACCGCGACGTCGTAGGAGTGCACGCCCAGCAGCTCGAGCGCCGCCTCCCCGTCGGGTGCGACGTCCGCGGCGATCGCCGCGAGCCGCAGCCCGTCCCGCACCGCGTCGGCCAGGTAGGGCTCGTCCTCGACGATCAGCACACGCACGGCTCGATGCTAGGAGCGCACATGTATCGCGGGGATATCGAGATCTGCAGACGTTCCCGCAACACCCGCTCGCGTTCGCTGGGCCCATGCAACCCACACCGACACCCGCACCGACACCCGCACCGTCGTCACGGACGCGCGTCCCCGTCCTGGCCGTCGTCGCGACCGTCGTGCTCGGCACGGTCGTCGGCCTCCTCGGCGACCGGCCCGTCCCGCCCGTGCCGAGCGGACGGCACGTCACGCTCGTGCCGGAGGGCCGGACCGCGACCGGTCACCCCGTCGCGCGGCACGGCGCACCGCCGCTCGAGGGCCCCGGGAGCGACACCGGTCGCGTGGCCGCCGCCGACGGCGGGGTGCCGGACGGGGCGACCCCCTTCGACGACGACCTGCCCGCCGTCGCACGGCTCGACGCGGACCTGCGGGCCGTGCTGCGCAGCGCCGCCACGGACGCCCGGCTCGACGGGGTCACGGTCCTCGTCACGAGCGGCTGGCGGTCCGCCGACTACCAGGACCTGCTCCTGCGGGAGGCCGTCGAGCGGTACGGCTCCGCGGCCGAGGCCGCCCGGTGGGTTGCCACGGCCGAGACCTCCCCGCACGTGCAGGGGCTCGCCGTCGACGTCGGCGACGACGCCGCGATCGCCTGGCTCGCCACGCACGGCGCCGCGTACGGGCTCTGCCCGGTCTACGCGAACGAGCCCTGGCACCACGAGCTGCGGCCGCAGGCCGTCACGGACGGCTGCCCCGCCCTGTACCCGGACCCGACCGCCGACCCGCGGATGCGGCGATGAGCGCGACCTCGACGATCCCGGCGGGTGACGACGCGGCGACGCGCACGCCTGCCGGGCGGCCCGGGCGCACCGCCCTGACGGCCCTGCTCGTCGTCTACCTCGCGCTGCTCGTCTGGGTCGTGGTCTGGAAGGTCGAGATGCCGTGGCTCGGGCACCCCGAGCGGCGCACGCTCAAGCTCGTGCCGTTCGTCGCGACCGCCCGCGCAGGTGCGTCGACGGCCTCGGAGGTCGCGGCGAACGTCGCGCTCCTCGTGCCGCTCGGCGTGTACCTGGGCCTGCTGCAGCCGTGGCGCCGCCTGCCGTGGGTGGCCGGCGTCGCGGCAGGGACGAGCCTCGCCCTCGAGGCGGTCCAGTACGCGCTGGCCGTGGGCAGCAGCGACGTCACCGACGTCGTCGCCAACACCGCGGGGGGCCTGGCGGGCGCCGCGGTCGTCCTCGCCGCCCGTCGCCACGGACCCCGGGCGCTGCGCGTCGTGGCACGCGTATGCGCGACGGCGACGCTCGCCGCGGTCGCCTCGTGCGCAGCCTTCGCCGTCTCACCGCTGCAGTACGGCGCGCCCGACGTCGGCCCGGGGACGTCCCCGCCGCGCGAGTCCGCCCCACGGGCCGGCACCCACGGTCCGTGACCGCGGCGGCTAGGCCTCGTCGGTCGACGCCTCGTCGGCGGCCGCCTTGATCTCCTCCGCGTCGGCCTTCGCGATGGCCTTCTCGGCGATCGCGGCCGCCTTGTCGAGCGCCTTGCGCAGCTCGACCGCCGCAGGGTCGGACACGAGCGCGACGATGCCCGAGTGGCCGGGCTGGACGGCGTCGCCGAGCTCGTCGGCCAGCACCTTGCGCCGGTGCAGCTCGACGCCCTTGCCCGTCGCCGCGCCGATCGCGCCGAGGGCTGCGGCCCCGCCGAGCACGGACGGCGGGAAGATCAGGCCGAGCGCGACGCCGCCGACGACGCCCCACCGCAGGCCGCGCCGCGTGCTGTGGTCCGTGGCCTTGAGGATCTCGAGGTCTCCCGCCTCCTCCCGCTTGACGACGATGACGCCGTCCAGCCGGAACGTGCGCCCCTCGGCGCTCTTGAGCGACTCGTACGCCTCCCAGGCGCTGCCGGTGTCGGCGAAGTCCGCCACCACGAGGGCGTAGGCGCCGTCGGATACGGCAGCCAGCTCGACGTCGGTCTCGTGCTCGGTCATGGTGGGCTCCTCCAGCTCGTGGGTGGACCGGTCGTGCCGTGCCGACGCTAGGCGCGGCCGGCGCGCGTCACCTCCCTCGGAGCGGGTGAGCGCGCACCCCGTGCCGGGCGCCGCCGCACGGCACGGGTGCCCCGCCACGAGGCGGCAGGATGAGGGCCATGAGGACGGTGCGGACGGACGGCACGGCCCGGGACGACGCAGCGAGGCCGGCGGTGCACCTCCTGCTGCGGCTCGGCCTGCCCCGCGACCCGCTCGCCACGCGCCACCTCGCCACGTTCCTCGTCGTCACGGCGCTGACGGTGCTGGTCACGCGCGCGCTGCTCGCGGCCGCCGGGTACCCGCAGCTCGGCGGCGGCGGGCTGCACGTCGCGCACGTGCTGTGGGGCGGTCTGCTCATGGCGCTCGCCTTCGTGCTGCTGCTGTCGTTCCTCGGCCCGGTGCTGCGTCCCGTCGGGGCGCTCGTCGGCGGCATCGGGTTCGGCCTGTTCGTCGACGAGGTCGGCAAGTTCGTCACGAGCGACAACGACTACTTCTACGAGCCGACCGCCGCGATCATCTACGCCACCGTGGTCGCGCTCGGGCTCGTCGCCGAGGCGCTGCACGGGCGGCGCCCGCGCGACCCGCGGGAGGCCCTCGCGGGCGCGGTCGACGAGGCCGTCGCCGGTGTCGTCGGCGGCTTCTCCGGCCCCGCCCGCGCCCGCGCGACCGCCCGGCTCGAGGAGGCCGGCGACGTGGCCGGCGCGGCGCAGACCCGCGCCCTGCTGCGCGCCGTCGTCGACGACCACGACGAGATCCCCGACCTGGTCGACGCCGTGGCCCGCGGCACCGTGCGGGTGCTGCACGTGCTCGTCCGCGCGCGGTTCGTGCCGTGGGTCGCCGTCGTGCTCCTCGTGCTGACGTCGGCCGTGAGCGTCACGCGCGGGATCCTCGTGTGGGACGGGCTCGGAGGCCTGTGGTGGGTCGCCGCGGGCGCTGTCGTGAGCGGCCTCGTCGGTGCCGCGTGCGCGGTCGTGGGTCTCGTGCGGGTGCGCCGGGACGCCGTCGGGGGGTACCTGTGGTTCCGCCGGGCGGTCCTGGTGAGCCTGCTCGTCACCCAGTTCTTCCTGTTCCGGCTCTCCGAGTGGGACGCGAGCTGGGGGCTGCTCGTCGACCTGCTCGTCCTCGGGGTCGTGGGCGCCGAGCTCGAGGTGCTGCGCCGCGCACGGGAGCAGGCGCCGGCGCCCGCCGCGTAGGTCAGCGGACCCGCAGCACCTGCCCCAGCCGCTCCCGCCGGCGGGCCGAGGACTCGACCACGACGACGACGAGCACCGTCGCCGCGAGCACCCCGAGCGGCAGGAGCACCCACGGCGGCAGCACGACCGCCGGGTCGGCGACCTGCCCCGTGACGAGCCGCAGCGCCAACGGGCCCGCGAGCCCGCCGACGAGCACGCTGCCTACCACCACGCCGCCGGCCGCGGACACCAGCGGCGGCGGCAGCAGCTCGCCGAGACCGACCCGCGCAGCGTCCCGCCCGCGCAGCCCCAGCACGCGCGCGGTCGCGAGCGCCCGGGCGCGGTCGGGCGCCGACGCCGCCGCGTCGAGGACGACCACGGTGGCCGCGAGCGCGGTGCCCGCGACGGCGGCGAGGACGACGAGCGCGAGCAGGCCGCTCGCGAGCGGGTCGGCGCGCCGGTCGGCGAGCCACCGTTCGCGGGACAGGACGTCGGCACCCGCGGTCGCGGCGGCGTCGCGCGCGACGGCCGGGGCGCGCGGACCGACGGCCCAGACGGTGTCGGGCGCGGTGACCGCGGTGGCGGCGTCCGGGGCGCTGCCGGCGGCGGCGGCGACGGCCGTGAGGGTCGCGCGGTCGACCACGACGACCGGTGCGGCGGCCCGGTCGTCGGTCGCCGGTGCGGGCAGGTCCGGAGCCTCACCGACCGGCTGGAGCTCGATCGTGACGTCGGCCCAGCGCAGCGACGGGGTGCTGCCGAGGAGCTCGGCGGGGACGAGCGCGGGCAGCGGCCCGGCACCGGCCCGCGCGGGGTCCGATGCGTCGGCGAGCTCCGCGAGCTGCGCGGGCGACCCGGACGGCGTGCGGGCGAGCAGCGCACCGTACGGCCCGGGGTCGACCGCGAGGACGCGCACGGTGTCGACGCCGCGCACCCCGAACAGCTGGCTGCGGCCCTGGACCCGCCCGACGGCGACGGCATCCACACCCGCGGCGTCCGACAGGGCGTCGGCGACGTCCTGCAGCGAGGCCGAGGGGGAGTCGGTGCGCACCACCACGTCCGCCCCGACGGCGTCCCACGACCCGTCCGTCTGTCCGGCGCGCGCGGTGCCGGCGAGCGCGGCGCACAGCGTGACGAGCGTGCTGAGCACCACGAGCGTGACGAACGGCAGCACGGCGCTCGTCGTGCGGGCGCGGGCCAGGGCGAGCAGCGGCCCCGCCGTGCGGGACCGGCGCGCGGCGTGCAGCGCGGTGCCGAGCAGCGGCGGGACGGCGCGCCACAGCAGCAGCGCGGAGGCGGCGGCGACGAGCGCGGGCGCCGCCGCGAGCAGCAGGTCGGCGGGGCCGGACAGCGTCACGACCCCACGCCGCCGCAGGGCGACCGTCGCCGCGGCGGCGACGACCGCGACCGCAGCCTCGACGGAGACGCGGCGCACCGTGCGGACGCGTCGGGCGAGGCGGCGGTGCTGCCGCTCCGTCGGGGCGCGCCGGGGGTCGGCGCGACGGGCCGTCGCGGTCGCGCACGCGGGCGGTGCCACGAGCGCCACGGCGACCACGGCGAGGACCCAGGGCCACGTCACGGCACCGGGCACGGCGAGGCCGCCGAGGGCCAGGCCGGCGGCCGTCGCCGCGCCCACCACGACCGCGGTCTCCGCTGCCGTGCCGAGGGCGACGCCCGCGAGGGACGTGCCGCGTGCCCGCACCGTGCGCAGGGCCGCAGACCGGCGGCGGGCGAGGAGGTCGGCCGCGACGAGCAGCACGAGGCCGGCCCCGACCGCCAGCCCGGTCAGCACCACGGCGGCCTGCGTCCGGGTGGCGTCCACCCGGCCGCGGGCGTCGGTGAGGAGCAGGTCCAGCCGGGACGCCACGCGCACGTCGGGCCCGGGCACGAGGAGCTGGTCGGGCGACGCCTCGAGCGCCGCGACCTGGCGCAGGACGTCGCCCGAGCGTGCGTGGTCGAGGTGCCCGGCGTCGACCGGCAGCCGGAACGTGCGGGTGACCCCGTCGGGCTCGAGCGCGGCGCGCGCGACGGGCAGCGACTGCGCGGACAGCAGGCCGCCCACCACGGTGGTGCGGGTGCTGGTGCCGTAGGCGCGCGGCTGCAGGATCTCCGGCAGTGCGGTCCACGTCCGGTCGCCGGGGTCGGCCGCCTCGAAGACGCCCGTGACCAGCACGGAGACGACGCCGCCGTCGGCGGTGCGCGCCTCGAGGATGTCACCGGCCTGTGCGCCGAGGGTCTCGGCCACCGCCCGCGACAGACCGACCGGGACGGTGAGGTCCGGACCGGCACCACCGGGCGGACCGCCCTGCACCCAGCGGACCGAGGGCTCCTCGCCCGCCCACAGGTACGCGAGACGCAGGAGCCCGCCGGTCGGCAGTGCGGGCGTGCTGACGCGCAGGTCCGGTCCGGAGGCGGACGCGACGGGCGGTCCGAGGACGGCGCGCAGCGACGGCGGGAGCGTGTCGTCGAGCCGGCGGGCGACGTCGTCGACGCCCGTCGTCGTGTCGCGGGCACCCGCCGTCCGGTCGGACGTGCCCGCGCCGTAGCGGCTCGTGACGACGACGTCCGCGGCCGGGTCGGCGTCCGCGACGGCGGCCCGCACCGCGGCGTCGGCCTGCCGCACGAGCAGGCGCGGCACCGCGTCGGTCAGGCCGACCATGAGGGCGACGACCGCCGCGGTGACGAGCAGGGGCCACAGGTCGGCGCGCGCGCGGCGCCAGGCGGCGCTCACGAGAGCGGGTCCGTCCGCAGACGCGACACCGTCGAGCGCCGCACGGCACGGTCGGCGAGCGGGACGACCACCGCCGCGCAGCCGAGCAGCAGGACGGCCACCACGGCGGTCTCGACCGGCCACGGCCAGAGCGGCACGGCGGCCGGCACGGGCGGAAGCCCGTCGGCGGACACCGCGAGCAAGGGGCCGACCGCCCAGCAGGCGAGGGCGCCGAGCAGCGCACCGAGCAGCACCGGCGCCCCTGTGAGGACGCCCTGCTCGGCGAGCAGCGACGCGCGCACGGACCGGCGCGGCGCGCCCATCCCGTGCAGACGCGCGACGTCCAGCTCCCGGGCGTCGAGCGCCGACGCCGCGTGCAGGGCCGTCCCGGCGAGCGCGAGCACGACGGCCGCGAGCACGAGCAGCGCGGTCGCGGCCCGCTGGGCCGCTCGCGACGGTCCCTCGACCGCCTCGTGCGCGACCACGGTCCGTTCGGTCGCCGGACCGAAGCCGCGCGCCGCCAGGGTCGCGTCGGCGCCGGCCCGCAGCCCCCCGGTCGCCCACCACGCGTCGGTCACGGGTGCGACGTCGCCCTGGCCGAGGGTGGCGCGCGACAGCGTGTCGACGTCGGCGAGCACCGCGGGCGAGCGCGGCTGCGACGGGACGTACGGGACGACGCCGGTGACCGTCGCCGGGACGCGGGTCAGCCCCAGGGTCAGCTGCACGCCGTCGCCGACGGAGATCCCGAGGTCGTCGGAGAGGTCCGCCGACACGAGCACGGGCACCTCCTCGACCGGGTCGAAGCCGAACGCCGCGACGGGACCGTCGCTCCACTGCAGGTCGGGCAGCGCCGCCGTGCCGTCGAGCGTGAGGTGGGCACCGTCGGGCGCGTCGGAGGTGGTCACGCGGTCGAGCGTCGCGGCCACGACGTCGTCACCGGACGGGCGCCCGACGGACCACGCGCCGGGCACCGTGGACGCGCCGTGCAGGACGAGCTCGATGCCGAACCGCAGCGAGCGCTGCCGCTCGGGCTGCGTGACGTCACCATCGGCCGAGAGCTGTGCGTCCACCCCCACCACGCGCGCGTCGGGCGGGACGACGACGTCCTGCGTGAGCGGTGTGCCGTCGAGCGCGATCGTCCCGACGGGCAGCGCCTCCCGCGCGCCGTCGCCGTCCTGCACGACGACGCCGAGCGCGGCCCACACCGGCACACCGTCGTCGACGTGGCCGGTGACGACGACGCGGACGCGCGTCCCGCTGAGCTGCACGCCCCCCGCGGGCGTGGCGGGCGCGAGGCCCGCGGTCGCCTGGTCCCAGCCGCCCGCGGGGGCGCGTCCGCGCAGCAGCCGCGACGCGTCGCGCGTGTCGACCGCGACGAGCTGCACGGGCTCGCCGCTGATCGCCCGCGACCCGAGCACGGTCGGCCGGGAGGTCACCGGACTGACCTGCCCGCCCGTGACGTCGCGCAGGACGGCGCCGGCGCCGAGCGCGTCCGGTGGTGCGGCGAGCGTCACGTCGGCGCCGACCGCGGCCGCCGCCTGGTCCGCCTGCGACTGCGTCCACGTCGCGGCGAAGCCGCTGCCGAAGGCCGCGCAGGCGGTGGCGAGCACGAGCAGGAACGCGGCGGCGCCACCCTGGCGGCGGCGGGCCACGGCCCAGGCCGCCAGGGGCAGGGTCAAGGACCGGGCGGCCCCGGCGCGCGCGTCGAGGCGGCGCGCGACGAGCGCGAGCGGCCGCAGCGCGAGGACCGCGCCCGCGAGCAGGCACACCACGGGCGCGGCGACGAGCACCGGGTCGACGACGCCGCCGGTCGCGACGCGGTGGGCGCGCAGCTGCAGGAACGCGAGCACGGCCAGCGCGAGGAGCAGCAGGTCCGCCCCGGAGCGGGCGACGACCCCCGTGCGGTCCTCGCGTGCGGCCCGTGTCGTCGCGGGGCGCAGCCACGGCAGCACGAGCAGCGACCCGAGGACGACCGTGACCGCGAGGACGCTGCCGACGAGGGGGACGAGCGCGCCGCGGGGCAGCGCGGTCCCGAGCCCGACCGCGTCCGCGAGGACCCGGTACAGCGCGAGCGCGAGCGCCGTCGCCGGGACGGCGCTCAGCACCGCCAGGGCGGACGCCTCGACCGCGGCCTGCGCGACCAGCCGGCCGCGGCCCACCCCGCGGGCGGCGAGCAGCGCCGACTCGGGTCCGCGTCGTCCCGCGACGAGCCGCGCCGCGAGGGTCACCGCGGTGGCCGCGAGCGCGCACCCCAGGAGCGCGACCGCGAGCACCCCGGACGTCGTGACGCGTCCCTGCTCGCGGGCGGCCGCGAGGGTGTCGGCGAAGGGACGGTCGACGACGACGTTCTGCGCCCGGTCCTGCAGCGCCTCGTCGAGGTCGGCGCGCAGCGCGTCGACGAGCGTGCCCGCGCGCACCAGGTCGGTCGGGTCCGCCCGCGCCAGGTCCGGCTGCACCACGACCCGCACGCGACCCACGGGGACGGCGCCCGCCGCGATCTCGCCCGCCGGCACGACGAACGGCCCGTAGGCGGCGACGTGGCCGCGGAAGTCCGGCCCCACGCCGGCGCCGCCGAGCGGGTCCTCCCGCCACGCGGGCGCGGGCACGGGCGTGAACGTCCCGACCACCGTCAGGGCGGTCCCGGGCCCGCCCGCGTCCGCGGCCAGCGACGTCGTGCTGCCGACACCGAGGCCCAGTGCGCGGGCCGCCGCGTCGGGCAGGGCGACCTCGCCGCTCGCGTCGGGCCAGCGGCCGGTCACGACCGTGCCGCGCGCGTCCGGGTCGTCGAGCTCGGCCAGGTAGCCGAGGCGCACGGGGCCCCCGTCGGGCGGCAGGTAGCGCACCACGGACGACGTCCACGTGGTCGTGGTCGTGGGCAGGTCGCCGAACGGCTCGGTGAGCAGCGCCGTGGCGGTGGCGACGGCCGCGGCAGGGTCGTGCGAGGTCGCGGCCACCCGCGGGTCGACGTCGGGGTCGTCCGGGTCCTCGGGGAAGCCCAGCGCGACACCGACCTCGACGTCGGACGCGGGAACGCGGGCCACCGCGAGCTGCAGCGCGCGCTGCGGGGCGGCCGTCGTCAGCAGCACGCACACCCCGACGAGCGAGGACCCGACGACCAGGACGGCGAGCACCGCCGCCAGCACGCCCGTCTGCGCGCGGGCGCGCCGCCAGACGAGCTCACGCACGGGCCGCTGCCTCGACCACGCGACCGTCGACGAGGTGCAGCGCGCGGTCCGCGAGCGCGATCATCACGGGGTCGTGCGTGGAGACGACCGCCGTCATGCCCTCGGCCTCGACGACGCCGCGGATCAGCGCCATGACGGCCAGCCCTGTCTCGCTGTCGAGCTGGCCGGTGGGTTCGTCGGCGACGAGCAGCCGCGGAGAGGACGCGAGGGCGCGGGCGATCGCGACGCGCTGCTGCTGCCCGCCGGACAGCTCGTCGGGGCGTTGCTGCGCGTGCGCGGCGAGGCCGACGAGCTCGAGGAGCATCTCGACACGGCGTTCCCGCACGGCGACCGGCGCCTCGTGCAGCCGCAGCGGGACGCCGACGTTCTCGGCGGCGGTGAGCGCCGGCATGAGCCCGAACGTCTGGAAGACGTAGGCGACCCGGTCCCGTCGCAGCAGGGCCTGGGCGTCGTCGTCGAGCGCGGCGACGTCGACGCCGTCGACGTGGACGCTGCCCTCGTCGGGCCGGTCGAGCCCGCCGACGAGGTTGAGCAGCGTCGTCTTGCCCGAGCCGGAGCGGCCGACGAGCGCCACCAGCTCGCCCGGCGCCACGTCCAGGTCGACGCCGCGCAGCGCGTGCACCGCGGACCGGCCGCTGCCGAACGTGCGGTGCACGCCGCGGACCTGGACCGCGGCGCCGGGCTCGGGGCTCACCGAGCACCCCCGTCGCGCCAGACCGCGAGGTGGTCCGCTTCCAGGACGAGCCGCACGCGGCTGGTCAGGGCGAGCGCTTCGCGGTACTCGCGCGGCACCTGCAGCCGCCCGGCACGGTCCATGACCGCGTACTCCTCGTGCACGACGTCGCCGTCCGACTCACGGCGCAGCACCTCGCTGCTCGTGCGCCCGTCCCGGATCGCGACGGTGCGCTCGACGAGCGAGCTCACCGCGTGGTCGTGCGTGACCACGACGACGGTCGTGCCGGCCTCCCGGTTCACGGTGCGCAGCGTGTCGAAGACCTCCTGGGTCGTCGTCGTGTCGAGCTCGCCCGTCGGCTCGTCCGCGAGCAGGAGCTGCGGGGAGTTGGCCAGTGCGGTCGCGATCGCGACGCGCTGCTGCTCGCCGCCCGACATCTCGTGCGGCTGCCGGTCCGCGACGTGCCCGACGCCCACGAGGTCGAGGAGCTCCTCGGCGCGGGCGCGTCGCTGCCGGCGGGGGACCGACGCGATCGGCAGCGCGACGTTCTGCCGCGCCGTGAGGTACGGCAGGAGGTTGCGCGAGGTCTGCTGCCAGACGAACCCGACGGTCTGGCGCCGGTAGGTGACCCGCTCGCGCGCGGGCATCGCCATGAGGTCCCACCGCCCGACGCGGACGCGGCCCGCCGTCGGCGCGTCCATCCCGGACAGCACCCCGAGCAGCGTGGACTTGCCCGACCCGCTGGCCCCGACGACGGCGACCATCTCGCCCTCGTGCACGAGCAGGTCGAGCCCCTGCAGCGCCTGCACCTCGACGCTGCCGGACTGGTAGATCCGCACGAGGTTGTCGCACACGACGAGCGCGTCGTGCCCGTACTGCGCCGGGCGTGCGGCGTTGCCGCCCAACGCCTCGAGCGTGCTCTCGGACACCGGTGGCTCCTTCGGTCGCGGTGACGTCCACCGCGCAGACTAGGCGCCGCGGCGCCCGCGCCGGGGGTCGCGCGCCGTGTCAGCGCGACGGCCCCCCGACGGCGACCGCCTGGTCGTTCGGGCCGAGGAGCGGCGCCGGCGGCGGGAGGAGCCGCCCACGGGCGAGGGAGCCGAGCGTGGCGACCACCAGTGCGAGCAGCAGTGCCGTGCCGATCGCGACGGTCGTGACACCGACCACCCCGAGCGCGGTGCCGGGGCGGGCGTGCGCGAGCCGGAGCCCGGTGTTGCACATCGCGGCGAGGCCGAAGGAGAACGCCCACAGCCCGGGCGTGAACCCGCCCGCGAGGACCCAGCGCCACAGCCGCAGCATGAGCACCAGCTGCAGGACGCCGTACCCGAGCAGCGCGAGGGCCACGTGGTCGAACGTCCCACCGTTGACGGACAGGTACGCGTAGCAGGCGACGAACGCGGGCGCGAGCTGCACCCCGACGACGCCGCGGCGCGGAGGCGCCGTCTCGGGCCCCGTCCGCAGGCGGTGGGTGATGGGCGGCTCGAGCGTGAGCCACGAGATCACGCCGGCGCCGAGGAACAGGTGGCCGAGCTCCGCGTGCCCGGCGGAGCCCAGCCCGATCGCGCTGATGAAGTTCGCTCCGACGGTCGGCAGGTAGAGGGCCGGCGTCGTGGCCTCGATCGGCTGCGTGCCGGTCCACAGGGGCGCGTACCGCACCGCTGCGAAGGCGAGCTGACCGACCACGCCGGTCCACAGCAGCACCGCCGCGACACCGGGGACGTACGGGTGGACGCCGACCGAGACCAGCACCGCCCCCGCCGGCACGAGGCTGATGAACGCGAACGTCGCGGGGTCGCGCCACTCGGCGACGACGGCCGCCCGTGCGTCGAGGACGCGGTAGGCGTAGATGAGGGCCAGGAGGACCCACACGGCGCAGCCGGCGAGCACGCCGACCTCGCCGACCCAGTGCGGGACCAGGCCGACGCCCGCGCCGTAGCGCCAGGCGCTCCCGAGGCCGAAGACGCCGAGGACGATGCCGAAGAAGCTCACCGGGACGCGGTGCAGCGTGCGCAAGGGGGTCCCTTTCCTCGGACCGGGTGGGGGCGAGAAGCCCCAGGCTCTCCGTCCGACGGTAGGTCGGGCCCGGACGCGCGGTCCGGGCCGTTCGTCCGGGACGTCAGGCATCGCGTCGAGGGCGAGCCTCACGACACCGGTCCGGCGGGTCTGCCCGCTCGGGCACCACGCGTGCGCGGTCCGGTGCGCGCGCGGCCTGGACGTCGCGGCCGTCGCGCGCCGAGATGGTGCTCGAGGACCCAGGAGGGGGAGTGCCGGTCCACGAGCGCGGCGACCAGGGCGCGAAGCGCGCAGGCGGCGCGGCACCCGCGAAGCGGGCGGCGCGCCGCTCGCGAGCGCCGTCGACGGCGCTGTCGCTGCTGCGGCCCGAGGACGTCCTCGGCCTGCAGCGGGAGGCAGGCAACCGCGCCGTCGCGACGCACGTCCAGCGGGACCTCGACCCCGAGTCGCTCGCCGGCGTGCACGCGCGCGAGCCGATCCCGAAGGGCGGACCCGACATCCGGCCCGCGCTGCAGGCCAGGTACCCGGCCCTGCTCGGCGCCCTGACGGGCGAGCAGCTCGACCGGTGGCAGAAGGTCGTCGACCACTACACGGTCGCGTGGCACGTCGACGCGCGGCTGCGGCGGCTTTGGGACGACTTCGCCTACTACGGGACGGTGCGGGAGCAGCACCCGGACTACCTGAAGGAGCGGCGCCGGCTGCTGCGCGCCGTGCCGTCGAAGCCCGACGAGCGCCTCTCGGTCGACGTGCGGCTGCTGCTCGCCGACGACGTGCGGCAGCCGCCCGAGTGGGACGTCCAGGCGGAGACTGCGTTCCGGCAGTGGGCCGTCGAGCAGATCACGAAGCAGCCGCTCGCCCTGCACCTGCGCCCGACGCCCGGTGAGGCGCTGGGGCAGCACCCGATGCCGGGGATCGTCCACAAGACGAAGGGCTTCGTGACGGCGGCCGACCTGCGCAACGACTACCCGGAGGAGTACGCGAGGCGCGTCTCGGACCGGGAGGAGCTCGCGAAGCTGCGGGAGGCGCTCAAGGAGACGACCGAGGTGTGGCACGAGCTGCAGCCGATGCACGCCGAGCGCAGCGCCGTCAACGCGCGCAGGATCGGGTTCGGGGCGATCCGGCACGTCTCCGAGGCGCTCGGGGAGGGCAGCCAGGCGTACCCGTCGCTGCGCATCTGGGACCAGCCGCGTCAGCTCATCGAGCAGGCGTGGCCGCTGCTGCGCGAGCGCAGGTACGAGCTCGTCGTGCCGCTCATCGCCATGGCCGAGCAGTCGACCGCCGCCGCGGCTACGCGGTTCTCGGCGTACGAGAACCGCGTCATGACAGGCGCGGGCACCGCGGTGAAGTGGCTCAACCGGCTCAAGACGACCGGGACGATCGCCGCGGGGATCGCCTCCGGCGGGCTCGGCCTGACGGGGTCGGCCCTCGTCGCCGGCGGCTACACGCTCACGCAGGAGGGCCTGGGCCGGGCCGCGGAGATGCACTACGGCCAGCGCACGAACCTCGGGCTCGCGAGCCTCGTGCAGGCCGCAGGCGTGAGCGCCGTCATGACCTACCTCGGCGGAGCGCTGCAGGCCCGGTTCCAGGTCGCGATCAAGGCGCGCATCGACCGGATCCCCGACCTCGCGGGCACGAAGCTCGCCCAGCTCACCGCGAGCGCGATGGCGGCCGGCACCTCGTCGGTCTACATGACGGCGACCGAGACCGCGCTGAAGGCCGTCGTCGAGGGCAAGGCCCTGCCGAAGAACGCGAGCGAACTCGCCGACCTCGTCGTCGACGGCGTCGTCGAGAACGTCGCCCTGGACCTCGGCCTGGCCCGCGTGAACAGCCGGGTCGCGAAGGAGTACGAGGCCTGGCGGGGCGGTGCGCGCGGGCCCGCGGTCACTGTGCCCGAGGCGACCGGCCGGGGCGTCGCGCACGCCACGCCCGAGGTCGACGTCCCGGGCACGGCCGGCACCGGGAGAGGGAAGGTCCCGGCCGGCAGGCTCTCCGACGTCGCCGTCCGCTCGCTCCTGAGCGAGGCCGGCGGGTGGCAGCGGCTCCACGCCGAGCTGCGGGGCGGGACGGGCCTCGGTGCGACGCTGCCGCTCGCGGAACGGCAGGCGCTCGTCGCGCGGTTCGAGGCGCACCGCGAGGGCCTCGCGCGCAACGCGGGCACGCTGTTCGACGGCACGGTCCTCATCACCGAGACCGGTGCCGGTCGCCAGGTCGAGGTGCACTTCGCGGGGGACGACGCCGCGCAGCACGTGCAGGACGCGACCGGGTATCTCGACGCGAAGTCGCCCGGGTGGGCGAGGCAGACCGACGTGCGGCTCCTGGCCGACCCGGCGTCGACCACGTCGCCCATGGCCACGACGGGCGGCCCGGGCGCCCAGGGCGCCGCCCAGATCGTCGAGCACCTCAGTCCGGAGGCGCGGGCGCTCGCCGCGGAGTTCGTCGCCGTCTACGACCGCTACCTCACGATGGATCCCTATGCGCGGTTCGACGTCCTGCTCGAGGTCGCGAACCGGCAGCTCGTGGCGGCGGGTGCGCCGCCCCTCGTCCCGAGCCACATCCACAACCCGAGGCCCGAGCAGTACGGCCGGCAGCCCGCCAGGGAGTGGGAGCTGCAGATCAACCTCCACCTGGTCTCGCAGAAGCGCCCGACGCCCCGGGAGTTCGCGGCCGCGTGCGACACGATCGCGCACGAGACGCGGCACGCGCTCCAGTGGTTCCGCATGGCCCGCCTGCGCATCGCGCGCACGATGCCGGGAGCGACGTACGCCCAGGTGCGGGGCGCCGCCCAGTGGGACCCCGTGCTCAGCCGGTTCGACCCGCAGACCGTGAAGGCCGCGTGGGAGGCCCAGACCGGCAGCCGGGCAGCGGAGTCGTTCACGGCGGGGGAGCTGCACCATCAGGAGGCGGCAGCCTTCTACGACAGCGTGTTCGGCACGAACCGGGCGCATCGCGAGGACGCCTACACGATGCTCGACACGAGCGTGAAGGAGCTCGACGTCGCGCTGCGGACCCTGCAGTCCATCGAGGGACTTCGTCCGCCGGAGAACGACCCCCTGCTGGTCAAGGCACGGGAACGCTACCGGAAGGCCGTGGCGGCGCAGAGCAAGGCGCACGACGACTACGAGCTGCTCATCGAGGAGATCGACGCCCGCACGCACGGTCAGGGCGTCGCCGCCGCCGTGCTCCTCGATGCCCGCATGCTGCCGCACCTGCGCGAGGCGGCGCGCACCGCCTACCGCGCCTTCCAGGACGCCGACCGCGCGACCCTCAACGTCTCCCGAGTGGGACGGGGCACCCGAGCGGACGCGCGGGCGAGGGCGTTCCGTCGCTACGAGGAGGCCGTGGAGGCGCTGCACCGGCTCGAGAAGCGCCTCGCGGCGACCGCGGCCGCGGCTGCGCGTGCCGGCGGTCACGGAGGTTCCGGCGGGACGTCCGGGGGCGAGCCACGGTGACCGTCGGCGTGGCCTGGCGCCGACGGAGAGCCGAAGACGCGGATGACGACGGGACGGAGGACGTCGAGAGACTCGTCAGGCCTGGTGAGACGGTGTCTCACCAGGCCTGATCTGTCGGGCTGACAGGATTTGAACCTGCGACCCCTTGACCCCCAGTCAAGTGCGCTACCAAGCTGCGCCACAGCCCGATGGCCCCCGCAGGGGCCTCGGAAACTCTACCGCACCCGACCGGCCTGCTCGTGCAGCCGGGGGCGTCGGGCGGGCCCGCGGGGAGCGGGGGCCGAGGGGCGGGCGCTCAGTCCTCCTCGTCGAACGGCCAGAACGGCCGGACCTCGACCCGTCCGAACCGCGCCATCGGGTGCCGCGAGGCGACCTCGACGGCCTGCTCGAGGGTGTCGCACTCGATGACGTCGTACCCGGCGACGTGCTCCTGGGTCTCGGCGAACGGCCCCTCGGTGGTGAGGGTCCGGCCGGCGCGCACCCGCACGGTCACGGCGTCGGACACGGGGCGCAGCCGGTCGCCGTGCAGCCGCACGCCCTCCGTCTCGCGCACCCACTGCTCGATGTGGTCCTCCTCGCGGGAGTACGGCTCGGCCTCGGGGTCGGTGCAGATGAACAGCATGTAGCGCATGGACTCGTCTCCGTCTCGGGTGCCGGGGCGGGTGCCCGGGTCGACCGCATGACGTGCGGCGCCGGCCCGGATCGACACCTGCACGTCCGTGCAGGGCGATTGACCCTGTCACGGCGTCGTCCTAGCGTCGAGCGGCCGGCCAGCCGACGGTCGTCTGGCCCGCGCTGGAGGCCATGATGCTCTCCGACTTCGACGCCATCCCCGTCCTCGCGGTCACGGACCTGCAGCGGGCGCGTGACTGGTACGAGGGGACGCTGGGTTTCACGAGCCAGGGGGACGCCGTCGAAGGCGTGATGTACAGCACGAGGACGGGCGGGTTCCTCGTCTACCCGTCGGGGTTCGCGGGCACGAACCAGGCGACCGCGATCTCGTTCCAGGTCCCGGCGGACCGCTTCGACGCCGAGGTCGCCGACCTGCGCGACCGCGGCGTCGAGCTGCAGACCTTCGACGTCCCGGAAGGCACCTGGCAGGACGGGGTGCTCGTCTCCGGGGACATGAAGGCCGCGTGGTTCGCAGACCCGGACGGCAACATCCTCAACGTCGAGACCGGGATGTGAGCGTCACGGGCCGACCTGCGAGCCGTCGGGAGCCACGGCGTACCAGACGTCGTTGACGCCCTGACCGTTGACGTCGCCCGCCGCGGCGTCCTGCGCGAACAGGTAGACGGGCCGCCCGTCGACTGTGACCTGGTGCTCGCCGTCGGGCGTCTCGATGGTGCCCACGTCACCGGTGACGCCCTCGACGACCGGCTCCTCGGACTCCGCGAGGACCGGCGGCCAGGCCATGAGGCAGTCGCCGGTGCACGCGCTCGTCCCCGAACCCGGCTCGTCCTGGAGGAAGTAGTAGACGGTCATGCCCTCGCCGTCGACGACGACCTCGCCGAGCGAGGTCTCGGCGGTCATGAGCTCGGCCGCGCCCGCGGAGGTCTCCTCGGCGGGCGCGGACGGCTCGGCCATGCCGGCGTCGTCGTCCGAGCCGCCGTCGTCCGCACCCGAGCAGCCGACCAGCGTGGCGGTCGCGACGAGGCCGAGGGTGGTGAGCAGGATGGAGCGTCGCACGGTGGTCCCCTTCCGTCGGTGGGGCCGGCCCGGCGCCGGGTGGCACCGTCGCCGCCCCCACCCGGAACCACGGTCGGCGGGCCGCGGGGGTTCACGGTGAACCGCCGGGGCACCTGCCTCGTTGGGTGGGCAGACGAGAGGGAGGTGGTCGGGCGTGGACGGGGACGCCGACGCGCTGCTGCAGGCGCTGCACACGTCGTACGCGCGCCCGCTGCACCACTACGTCGTGCGCCTGACCGGCGACCACGAGCTCGCGCAGGACGTCGTCCAGGAGACGATGGTCCGCGCCTGGCGGCACCCGGAGGTGCTGGAGCGCGACGAGGACGCGGCCCGCGCGTGGCTGTACACCGTCGCCCGCAACCTGGTCATCGACGACCGGCGCAGCGCGCGGCGCGCGCGCGAGCACGTGACGGACCGCACGCCCGAGCGCGCGGGACCGGACGGGACCCAGGCCGTCCTCGACGCGTGGCTCGTCGGCGACGCGCTCGCGCAGCTGTCCGCGGAGCACCGCGCGGTCGTCGTCGGCGCCTACTACGGGGGTCGATCCGTCGCGGAGCTCGCCCAGGAGCACCAGATCCCGCAGGGCACCGTGAAGTCACGGCTGCACTACGGGTTGCGCGCGCTGCGGCTCGCGCTGCAGGAGAGGGGTGTGACGTCATGACCGGCCAGGAGCCCGTCGAGCGGCCGGACGGACCCGGCGAGGACCCGTTCCGCGAGTGGGACGCCGCGTACGTGCTGGGCGCGCTCGGCCCGACCGACCGCCGCCTCTTCGAGGAGCACCTCGCGGGCTGCGACGCGTGCCGCGGGCGGGTCGGCGAGCTGGCCGGCCTGCCGGGGGTGCTGCGGGCGCTGCCCGCCGACCAGGCCGTCGCGCTCGTCGCCGGTCCCGGGCCCGGTCCCGGCGGCGCGTCGGGTGCTGCGCCCGCGGCCGACGCGGACGTCGCTCCCGTGGTCGAGCTCGGCGTCGTCGCCCGCCGGGCCCGGGCAGCGCGCGGGCGCCGCCGGGTCGCGCTCGTCGCGTCCGCCGCCGCGGTCGCCCTGGCCGCGGGTGCCGGCGGGGCATGGGTGGGCCGCTCGTCGGCCCCGCAGCCCGTCGCGTCCGACGTCGCGCGCCTCGAGCTGCGCCCCGTCGGCGAGGTCGACGTCGTCGCGCAGCTCACCCTGGAGCCGAAGGGCTGGGGCACACGCCTCGACTGGTCGTGCGAGTACCCGTCGGGCGGCCCCTACGACGGCCCCGCGCCGGTGTACGAGCTCGTGCTCGTGCAGGAGGACGGGACGTCGACCGTCGCCGCCACGTGGTCGGCCACGGCCGGCCACGCACGGGACCTCGGGGCGTCGTCCAGCGTGCCGGCCGACGACATCGCGCGCGTCGAGATCCGCCTCGAGGGAGCGCGGGACGCGCTCGCGTCCGCCCTGACCTGACGCGCGGGCGCCGTGTCGGTGCCCGACCGTCCGCGGGCGCGGCCGGCTCGGCCCGGCTCGGGCCCGACCTGTCTCAGCCCGCGGGCACCTCGTCGTCCGCGACGACGAGCGGCGTGCCGCCGGTGACCTGCACGAGCTCCTCGAACGTCGTCGGGAAGACGGCGTGGGGCGTGCCCGCCGCGGCCCACACCCGCACGTGCTCCGCGAGCGCGACGTCGACGACGGTCGTCAGCGGCGCCGGGTGCCCGACGGGCGCGACCCCGCCGATGGCCTGCCCGGTCGCGGCGCGGACCTGCTCGGGGGTGGCCCGGCCGATCCGCTCGCGTCCGAGCCGGCGCGCGAGCCCCACGGTGTCGACCCGGTGCCGCCCGCTGGTGAGCACGAGCAGCGGCTCGCCGTCGGCGACGAACACGAGGCTGTTGGCGATCGCCCCGACGGGGCAGCCCAGCGCGGACGCGGCCTCGGCGGCCGTGCGCGCGGAGTCCGGGAGGACGACGACCTGCCCGTCGACGCCGGCGGCGCGCAGGGCGTCCGCGACCCGGTGTGCCGACGGCGGCAGCGGTCCCGTCGGTCCCGCCGGTCGCGCGACGGGCGCGGGAGCGGCGGGCGTCGCGGGCGGTGCGGGGTCCGGGGTGGTCGGTGCGTCGGTCATGGCGCCTCCGGGCGGGGACGGGTGCGGCGGCGCGGCTGCAGCCGCACGTTCGGCAGGGCGGGTGCGGGGATCCGGGCGGTGCCGTGGCCGGCGACGACCCCGAACCGTTCGGCGGCGTCCGGCGACTCCCACGCGGCGCGCGCGTGCGCGATCTCGGCGTGCGTGCGGCCGACGAAGTTCCACCACATGACGAGGTCGTGCTCGAAGGGCACACCGCCGAGCAGCAGCAGGCGCGCGTCGTCGTCGGCGTGCACGTGCAGCTCGTCGCGGCCGTCGCCGAGGTAGAGCAGCGGACCCGGCTCGACCCGGACGCCGGCGACGGTCGCCGCGCCGCGCAGCACCAGGACGGCGTGCTCGAACCCGCGCTCCAGCGGCAGCACGACGTCGCGGCCGCGGTCCACCGTCACGTCGGCGCCGAGCAGCGGCGTGTGGACGACGGCGGGCGAGGTCGCCCCGTCCATCGCGCCGACGAAGACGGTCGCGCGCCCGCCGGGCGCCTCCCACCGGGGCGGCTCGGAGACCTGCTGGAACGCCGGCGCGGCGTCGGCGACGGCGTCGGGCAGGGCGACCCAGAGCTGGACCCCGTGCAGCGGCGCGGCGTCGCCGAGCGTGAACTCGGAGTGCGAGACGCCGTGCCCGGCGGTCATGAGGTTGAGCTGCCCGGGCCGCACGACGACCTCCGAGCCGACGGAGTCGCGGTGCAGGATGTCGCCGACGAGCGGCCACGTCACGGTCTGCAGCGCGGTGTGCGGATGCGGCAGGACCCGCATGTCGACGTCCTGCGGCCCCATCTCGTCGAGGAAGCACCACGCGCCCACGAGCGGCAGGTCGCGCTGCGGCAGCGTGCGGCGCACCTGCATGGCCCGCACGCCGCCGAGGGGGACGTCGCGCGCGGCGTGCAGGGTCGCGACGGGTCCGCGGGCCGCCAGCAGGGCGCAGACCTCCTCCTCGGGGCGGGCGTCGAGGTTCGTCATGCGCCCACTGTGCCGGACGACCGCGCCGGAAGGCGCACGCAGGGGCGACCTCACGGACACGGCGGCTCGCGCGTCTGCACACTGTGGGCGTGAAGCAACCGTTCGAGCGGGTCGTGACGACGCACGGCAGGACCGTGCTGCGGGTGTGCCGCGCCGTGCTCGGGCCGGTCGACGCGGACGACGCGTGGTCGGAGACGTTCCTCGCGGCGCTGCGCGCGTACCCGGACCTGCCGGCGGACGCGAACGTCGAGGCGTGGCTCGTGACCATCGCGCGGCGCAAGGCGCTCGACGTCGTGCGCCGCGCGGGCCGGCACGCGGTCCCGGTCGCGGACGTCCCGGACGCCGCGGTCCCGCCGGGGGGCCTGGACCTGGACCTGTGGGCGGCGCTCGGTGCGCTGCCGGACAAGCAGCGCCGTGCGGTGGCGTACCACCACCTCGGCGGGCTGCCGTACGACGACGTCGCCGCGCTGCTGGGCGGCACGGCCGCGGCCGCACGACGGGCGGCCGCCGACGGCGTGGCGACGCTGCGCCGGACGTACCCGCGCTTCGCGGAGGAGGGGAGCTCGTGATGGACGAGGTCGGGACGGTCGCGCTGCGCGACGACGACGAGCTGCGCCGGCTGCACGGACGGCTCGTGGAGCGTGCGGCGGCGGACGGGCTGCTGGACGTCGCGTACCGCACGGTCGACAGCCCGGTGGGTCCGCTGCTGCTGGCCCGGACGCCCGCGGGGGTGGTGCGCGTCGCGTTCGCCGTGCAGGGGCACGACGCCGCGCTGCAGGAGCTGTCCGACCGTGTCAGCCCGCGCGTGCTGGAGGCGCCGTCGGCGCTCGACGACGTGGCCCGTGAGCTCGACGAGTACTTCGCGGGGACGCGCCGCACGTTCGACGTGCCGGTGGACCTGCGGCTGCTCGACGGGTTCCGCCGCTCGGTCGTCGAGCACCTGCGCGACGTCGCGTACGGGCGCACGGCCAGCTACGCGCAGATGGCGGCGGCCGCCGGCAGCCCGCGGGCGGTCCGGGCGGTCGGCACGGCGTGCGCGCTCAACCCGGTGCCGCTCGTCCTGCCGTGCCACCGCGTCGTGCGGTCCGACGGCTCCCCGGGCCAGTACGCGGGCGGCGCGTCGGCGAAGCGCACGCTGCTCGCCCTCGAAGCGGGGGCGATCGGCGCGTAGCGTCGGCGGCATGTGCCGGAACATCACGACCCTGCGCGGGCTCGAGCCGCCCGCGACGAGCGAGGAGATCGAGGCGGCCGCGCGCCAGTACGTGCGCAAGGTGACGGGCGTGCAGCAGCTGAGCGACGCGACGCGCGAGGCGTTCGAGGCGGCGGTCGCGGAGATCGCCGCCGTGACGACGCGCCTGCTCGACGAGCTGCCCGCCCGGCGTCAGGCGCCGACGACCGTGCCGCCGCTGCGTCGCCCCGAGGTGCAGGCGCGGATCGCGGAACGCGTGCGGGCCCGGGAGGAGCACGAGCGCGCGCACGAGCTGGGGCTGCCGCACACGCACGACGAGGACGACGCCGAGGACGAGGTCCACGCCGCGGCCCGCTGACCCGCGCAGGTGCCGGCCCGCGTCACGGCGTCGGCCGTCCGGGTGCTCCGGCGGCGCGGCGACCTCAGCGCGCGGCGTCCTGCGGCGCGACGTCCCACGTCACGAGGCGCGGGATCCCGGGCGGCGCGACCGCGGCGAGGGCGAGGAACCGTGCCTCGGCCCGGTGCAGCCGGATGTGCTCGTCGAGCGTCCAGGTCGGGCCGTTCGTGAGCTCCATGCCGCACGCGCACGCGATGGTCACGCGCCCGTCGCCCGTCGTGGTGACGAGGCCGACGGTGGTGTGGTCGGTCGCGGCACGCACCTTGGCGTACCGCATCTCCGCGCTCACCGGCACGACCGGGGGAGCGTCGTGGACGGTCATGGCGTTCCTCAGTGGTCGGTGGCGACCCGCTCGTCGACGAGCTGGTCGAGCTCGAACGACTCGTCCCACTGGGCGCCGCCGAGCGACGGCATCATCTCACGCAGCTGCGGACGCCAGCCGTCGACGCGCTCCGGGAAGCAGCGCTCGAGCAGGTCGAGCATCGTCGCGACCGCGGTCGACGCACCGGGGGAGGCGCCGAGCAGGCCGGCGATGCTGCCGTCGGCGGACGTGACGAGCTCGGTGCCGAACTCGAGCACGCCGCCCTTGGCCTTGTCCCGCTTGATGACCTGCACGCGCTGGCCCGCGGTGATGAGCTCCCAGTCCTTGGGGTGGGCCGTGGGCATGAACGCGCGCAGCGTGCGCAGGCGGTCGACCTCGGTCGCGGTGACCTCGCCGATGAGGTACTTGAGCAGGTCGAGGTTGCGCAGGCCGACGGCGAGCATCGGGACGAGGTTGCCCGGCCGGATCGACTTCACGAGGTCGAGCCACGAGCCGTGCTTGAGGAACTTCATGCTCCAGCCCGCGTAGGGGCCGAACAGCAGGGCGGTGCCGCCGTCGACGACGCGCGTGTCGAGGTGCGGGACGGACATGGGCGGGGCACCGATGTCGGCCTTGCCGTACACCTTGGCCTGGTGCCGGGCGACGATCTCCGGGTTGGTCGTGCGCAGGAACTGCCCGCTGATCGGGAAGCCCGCGAAGCCCTTGGCCTCGGGGATGCCCGACTTCTGCAGCAGGGGCAGCGCGCCGCCGCCGGCGCCGATGAACACGAACCGGGCGCGCACGCGCCGGGCCTTGCGGACGCCGTTCCAGCGGCGGTCCTTGATGCGCAGCGTCCAGGCGCCGTCGCGGCCCTGGCGCAGGCGCGTGACCTCGCTCTCGACGTGCAGTCGCGCGCCGTTGCGCTGGGCGTCGTCGAGCATCGAGCGCGTGAGGGCGCCGAAGTCCACGTCGGTGCCGGAGGCGGCACGCGTCGCGGCGACCGGCTCGGCGGGGTCGCGGTCCTCGACGAGGAGCGGCGCCCACCCGGCGATCGTCGCGGGGTCGGTGCTGAACTCGAGGTCGGAGAAGAGGGGGTGCGCGCGCAGCGTCTCCCACCGGCGGCGCAGGTACTCGACGTTGGCCTCGCCGCGCACGAACGTCATGTGCGGGGTGGTCGACAGGAAGCCGGTCCCGCCGGGCAGCCGGCCGTTCGTCGCGAGGTGGTTCCACAGCTCGCGCGAGAGCTCGAACTGCTCGTTGATCGTGACGGCCTTGGTGATGTCGACGGTGCCGTCGGGCCGCTGCGGCGTGTAGTTGAGCTCGCAGAGGGCGGCGTGGCCCGTGCCCGCGTTGTTCCACGCGTTCGAGCTCTCCTGCGCGACGGCGTCGCGCCGCTCGTGGATCTCGACCGTCCAGGACGGCTCGAGGCTCGTGATGAGTGCCGCCAGGGTGGCGCTCATGATCCCGCCCCCGACGAGGACGACGTCGACTGTCTCTTCGCGCTGCGCCACGATCACCGATCGTATGTCGACGTCGAGAATCTTCATCACGAGCAACATGTGACCTTCGACACGTCCCATGAATCCCTCGGGTGGCGGCCTCGCTCCCGTCGGCAGGGCACGCGCGACGGGGGTGGCCGAGCGCCTCAGCGGCACCCCGACCACCCCCGAGCGTCCCGCGGGGGGACGGCTCAGCGCGTCATGACACCGTGCATGCGGTGCCGTTCAGCGTGAACGTGGCCGGGCGCGGGTTGCTCCCGGCGTGCGTGCCGTTGAACCCGAGCTCGACGCTCCCACCGGCCGCGACGGTGCCGTTCCACGGCGCGTTGGTCACGACGACCGACTGGCCCGACTGCGCGAACGTGCCCGACCAGCCGTTGGTCACCTGCTGCGACGACGGGAACGTGAACGCCAGCGTCCAGCCGTTCATGGCCGCGCCGCCCGTGTTCCTCACCGTGACCGACGCGGTGAAGCCCGTGTTCCAGTCGTTCGTCGCGTACCGCACGGCGCACCCCGTCGGCTGGACGGTCGGGGTCACCGTCGGCGTCGGGGTGACGGTCGGCGTGACGGTCGGCGTCGGGGTGACGGTCGGCGTCACCGTCGGCGTCGCCGTCGAGGTCGGGGTCGGCTCGTCGCCCGCGCTCGAACCGACGACGATCCCCCGACCGTTCGTGCCGACGTAGACGCGACCGAACACGTCCGGGTCGCCCGTGATCGCGGCGCCCGTCCAGGCGTACTGGTGCTCGTCGTCGTTGATCCGCACCCACGTCGCGCCGGCGTCCGTCGACCGGAAGAACCCGCGTACGCCGTCGAGCTTCGACGTCGTGTAGATCGCGGGGTAGGACGCGCCGGGTGCCGCCTTGCCGAAGCCCACCGCGCCGCCGTCCTCGAACCCGGCGAGCTTCGTGAACGTCGCGCCGGCGTCGGTCGAGCGCCACAGGCCCGTCTCGCCCGCGAGCCAGACGTGTCCCGCGTGCCCGGGCACCGCAGCGAACCGGGTGTTGCCGGTCGTCGGGAAGCCCGTCGCCGCCGAGGCGGTGAAGGTCGCACCGCCGTCGGTCGAGCGGTAGAACCTGCCGTCGCCGAACGCGTAGAACGTCGCCGCGTCCACGCGGTCCGCCTCGACCCGCGCTCCGGCCGGCACGCCGCTCGACGCCGTCCAGGACGAGCCGAGCGTCGTCGAGCGGTGCACGCCCGTGCCTGCCGGGCTCCAGACGATCGTGCCGCCGTCGGCCGACAACGCGACCGTCCCGCCGCCCGTGACGCCGGCGGGCTGCTGCCCTGCCCACCACGACGAGCCCGAGGAGGTCGTCACGCCGATGTGCGACTCGACGGTCCCGTCGACCGCCTGCCCGACGCGGACCATGGTCGCCGGCTTGGCCTCCGCGAAGTCCACGCCGGTGACGGAGCCGTGGTATGGCTGCGTGTACATCTGCGCGGGGACCTTCGTGATGTCGGTGTGCACGAACCCGCCGACGTCGCCGAGCCCGGAGACGAGCTGCACGGGTCCCGGGGGAGCGGCGAGGTCGAGCACCGCGGTCTCCTCGATGCCCTGCGCCCGGACGCCGATCTTCACCGTGCCGCCGGAGTCCCACGCGGTCAGGTTCGAGCCGCCGTAGACGGTCGCGCCGGTGCCGTAGAGGAACGAGTCGGAGTCGAACGGGTCGATCTCGAACGACTCCGTCATCCAGCCGAGCTTGACGAGCGGCTCACCGGCCGGTGCGGAGGTCTTGCCGAACGTGAGCCACGGGGCGCCCGAGTGGTCGAGGTCGTAGCGCAGGTCGCGGTTCGGGTAACCCGCCCAGTCCCAGATGCGGGTCCACGTCGCGCCGCGGTCGGTGCTGCGGAACACGACGATGTCCGGCCACCAGGAGATCTGCGTGACCACCATGAGCGTGTCCGGGTCCTGCCGGTCGATCGTCAGGCCCGAGTAGCCGAAGTACTGGTCGCTGCTCGACGACGGCACGGGCGAGACGTTCGTCCACGAGCCCGTGGCCACGTCGAGCCGCCACACGTCGCCGTGCCCGCCGTCGTAGGGGCCGCCGGTGTCGCTGGTCGCGATGTAGAGCTGCCTGCCCGTGGCGTCGTAGACGCCCTTGTGCGCGATGTAGCCGGTCGGCTGGCCGGGTACCCGCTGCCACGTCGCCCCCGCGTCCGTGGAGCGGTAGACGGTGTTCTCCTTGTCGGCCACGCCGACGTAGATCGTCCTCGTGGGCGAGCCCTTCGTGCCGCTCGACGGGTCGAACGTGACCCAGACGACGCCCTGGTTGCTCGTGAGGTACTCGTTGGTCGAGGTCGGGTCCTGCGCGTAGTTGCCGGGGTTGGTGAACGAGCTCACCCTGGCCCACGTGACGCCCGAGTCGGTGCTGCGCCACAGGCCGTTGCCGCTCTCGGTGCCGAGGTACAGCACGCGGTTGTCGTTGGGGTCGACCTGCAGCCGCTCGCCCATGCCGCGCCCCGGCATGTTGCCGCCGACCTTGAACGGCAGCATCGTCCTGCTCCACGTCTCGCCGCGGTCGCTCGAGCGCAGGATCGCGCCGTTCTGCGGGTCCCACGAGTTCGTGTAGGTGCCGACGGCGGCGTAGACGTTGTCGGGGTCGACGGGGTCGGTCGCGATGCTCAGCACGCCGCTGTGGCTCCACTCGTCCCACCCGACGTGGTCGAGGAGCGGGACCCAGCGGCGGGTGGCCTGGTCGAGGCGGTAGGCGCCGCCGATGTCGGTCCGGGCGTAGACGAGACCCTTCTCGGACTGGTTGTAGACGATGCCGGGGACGAAGCCGCCTCCGACGATCTCGACGTTGCCCCAGGTGTAGGGGCCGGCCGCGGCCGTGGCGGGTGCGCCGACCGCGACCGCGGTACCGGCGCCGGCCGCGAGCGCGGCGACGAGCACGGCTCCCGCGAGGCGTCGGGACCGCAGCCGGGGGCGGGCCGTGGGGGTGAGGGCAGGGGCACGCATGCGCTGCGCTCCTTCGTGACGACGTCCGGCGCCCGGGCGGGGTCGTCCGGACGGTCCTGAACCCACGGCGCCGGTCCCGCACGGGAGGCCCGTCGTTGGGTGGCGGCACGGTATCGAAGCGCTTCGAAGGATCGAGAGGGGGCGAATCGTTTAGCCGTCGACGTCCGCGCAGGCGAGCGCGGTCGCGTCCCGCGGACCGGCCCGCCGCGCCCACGCAGCGGGCCGGACGTGCGTCCACCTCGACGGGCCGGTAGAACCGACGTCATGAGCGCCGACCGTGACCTGACCTCCGACCCCGCCGCCGAGCACCTCGCGGAGGCGGTGCCCCCGGAGGCGGAGCTCGCCGCGGCGGACGCCCGCTCGGGCGGCGACCCCAGCCGCGCGCCGCGGTCGCTGCTCGCGGTCGAGCTCGAGCCCGACGACGAGGCCATCGCGAGCAGCGAGGACTGGGACGACCCCCAGCGCCTCTGACCCGCGGCACGCGCGGTTGCGGTCACCGCGCGTGCGCACGCCGCCGCCTGCGCGGTGCCGGACGCCGGCCGGCGTCAGGTGCTTCGCAGGCCGTCGGGCCCGACGGCCCGTCGCAGCACGTAGCCGTCCGCACCCTGCACGACCGGCATCCCTTCGCGCACCGCCGCGCGCTCCGCCGTGCGCGCCTCGGGCGTCGGCGCCGGCAGCCCGTGCGCGAGCACGTGCTCGCTGAAGGTCAGCTGCCGCAGCAGGATCGCGCGCACGTGGTCCGGGTGGTGCGTCGCCGCACCCGCGTAGATCTCGGGGTCGCGCTGGCCGTCGTCTCCCACGAGCACCCACCGGACGTCCGGCAGCTCGTGGAACAGCCGGCGCAGCTGGCCGACCTTGTGCGCACGCCCCGACCGGAACCAGCCGGTGTTCGTCGGGCCCCAGTCGGTGAGCAGCAGGGGACCGGCGGGGTACCCGTAGCGGTGCAGGAAGCGCGCGATCGCGGGCGCTGCGTTCCACGCACCGGTCGACAGGTAGACGACGGGCATCCCGGGGTTGCGGCGGCGCAGCTCCGCGTACAGGTCCGCCATGCCCGGGACCGGCTCACGCGCGCTCTCGTGCCGCACGAGGACGTTCCACGCGGCGACCAGGGGACGCGGCAGCCGCGTCACCATGACGGTGTCGTCGATGTCGCTCACGAGCCCGACCCGGGCCTCGGGGTCCACGACGAGCACGGGCGCGCGCGACGTCGCGCCGTCCTGCGTCGTGATCTCCACGTGGTGCCAGCCGGGCGGCAGGTCGGAGTCCAGGACGACGTCGAGGTAGCCGCCGCGGTCGGTCGCGACCTCGTGCTCGAGGCTGCCGACCCGCACCGTCACCCGCGCACCGGCGACCTGCGCGGTCGCGAACGAGCGCCAGCCGCGGACGGAGGGCGCGGGCCGCGCGTCGACCTGCGCCTCGCCGCCGGCACCCGGCAGGTCCGACGAACGGGTCGACGGCGGCGCGAGGAGCGTGCGCGCGAGCACCCGCACCCAGCCGGGCGCGCCGTACCCCGCGAACGTCTCGACCCGCACCGTCCAGCCCCGGCGCTCCAGGACGGCCGCGAGCGCCCGGTCGAACCCGTCCTCGAGCCGGGCGGCGACGTGCAGACGCCGCGTCGGGCTGGGCGGCTGGGCCGACCCGGAGCCCGCGCGGCGGGTGCCCCAGCGTGCGGCACGGAGCACCGCGCGCCGGGCCCGGTGCTCCGTGCCTGCGCTCACGCGGACGCCTTGTCCTTCGAGCGGGCGGCGTCGGCCGCGGCCTTCTCGCCGTCCGCGGACGCGGTGCTCAGGGAGCCGCCCGCGGACTCCAGGTGCGCGCGCACGAACCAGTGGAACAGCTCGAGGTCGTGCAGGTGACCGATGAGCAGGTCGTTGGTGACGTCGTCGAGCTCCTCGACGTCCTTCGCGGCCTGCCGGTGGTCGGTGATGACGCCGACGTAGACCTCGTCGAGCGCGCCGAGGTGCGCGATCGCGGTGTCCCGGCCGATCGAGTAGTCGTCCCACGTGCGCGCCTTGACGAGCGCGCCAGGGGTCCCGACGGGGGCCACTCCGAGCGTGGCGATGCGCTCCGCGATCGCGTCGACCATGAGCCGCACGGCGTCGACCTGCGGGTCGAGCATCTCGTGCACCGCGATGAAGTGGGGGCCGACGACGTTCCAGTGGATGTGCTTGAGGGTCAGCGCGAGGTCGTTGAGGGCGTTGAGGCGCTGCTGGAGGACCTCGGCGACCTTCGCGCCGTCCTGCGGGGTGAGCGACGGGACGGTGTACTTCGGCAGCGGACGTGCCATGAGGACGGTCCTCCTTCGGGGCTCGTGGCCGGGACGTGGGTCGTCCGGCGCGTCCACGCTGCCAAACCGGTCGCGACCTCGCCAGCGGAGCGGCCGGTCACGCGAACGGGTCGCCGTCACGTGCCAGGCGGTCGACCACCTCGTCGGGACCGAGCTGGTCGAGCCCCGGCCCGATCTCGTCCCACCAGCGCGGAGCGGCGACGCGCGGCAGCTCGCGTCCGCGCAGCGAGTACGGGGTGATGGTCGTCTTGGCGGGGTGGTTCTGCGACCAGTCGAGCAGCACCTTCCCGCCGCGCAGCTCCTTGCGCATGACCGCGACGACGAGCGACGGGTGCTGCTTCGCGAGCGCGAACGCGAGGTCGCGCGCGTACTGGCGCACCTCGGGCGCGGACCGCTTCCCCGGCAGGCGGGCGTAGAGCTGCATGCCCTTGCTGCCGGAGGTCACCGGCACGGTCTCACCGAGACCGTCGTCGCGCAGGCGGTCGGCGACGAGGTGCGCGACCCGCGCGCACTCGTCGAGCCCCGCGGGCGCCCCCGGGTCCAGGTCGATCACGAGCCGGTCGGGCGGGCGCACGCCGCCGCGCGGGCCGACGGTCCACTGCGGGGTGTGCAGCTCGAGCGCCCCCTGGTTGGCGCACCACACGAGCCCCGCGAGGTCGTCGACGAACGGCAGGACGAGCTCGGTCCCCTCGTCGTCGTCGTTGTTCGGGGCTGCGGGCAGCGTCTGCCGGCGCAGCCACTCGGGGGCGCCGCGCGGGACGTTCTTCTCGAAGAACTTCTCCCCGGCGACGCCGTCGGGCCAGCGGATCCGCGTCACGGGACGTTCGTGGAGCTGGGGGAGCAGGGCGGGGGCCACGCGCACGAGGTAGTCCATCACCTCGGCCTTGGTCGTCCCCGTGGACGGGTACATGACCTTCTCGAGGTGCGTGACGCGCACGTGGCGTCCGGCGACGTCGACGGTCTGGCGCTCGGGTGTCACGGGCGACGCTCCCACGGCTCGGGTTCGGGTGCCGCCCGCCGCCCGGTGCGCCCGACCAGGGCGCCCGGGTGGCGGGCCGGGCCTGCACGGGTCCATCCTGCCCAGGTGGGCCGCGGTCGTCGCGGGCTCGCCGGGGCGTGCCCCGACCAGCGGTGCCCCCACGACGGAGGTGACGGACGGTGCGAGCGATCTGGAAGGGCGCGGTCGCCTTCGGGCTCGTCAACGTGCCGGTGCGGCTGTACGCGGCGACCGGCGAGCACGAGGTCACGCTGCACCAGGTGCACAAGGCCGACGGCGGCCGCATCCGCTACCGCAAGGTGTGCAGCATCGACGGCGAGCAGGTCGAGTACAGCGAGATCGCCAAGGGGTACGAGACCGACGACGGCGAGCTCGTGGTGCTCACCGACGAGGACTTCTCCCGCCTGCCGCTGAGCACGGAGCGCGAGATCGAGGTCATGGAGTTCGTGCCCGCCGAGCAGGTGGACCCGATCCTGCTCGGCAAGACGTACTACCTCGAGCCCGAGAAGACGGCCGCGAAGCCGTACGCGCTCCTGCGCGGCGCGCTCGAGCAGGCGGACCGGATGGCGGTCGTCAAGGTCGCGCTGCGGCAGCGCGAGTCGATGGCGGTCCTGCGGGTGCGGGACAAGGTCATCTGCATGCAGATCCTGCTGTGGCCCGACGAGGTGCGTGCCGCCGACTTCCCGATCCTGGACGCGGACGTCTCGGTCCGGCCGCAGGAGCTCGCGATGGCGTCCTCGCTCGTCGACTCCCTCGCCGCCGACTTCGACCCGTCGCAGTACGAGGACCGCTACTCGGCGGCGCTCGAGACGCTCATCGAGACGAAGATCCAGACCGGCGACACCCGCGCCGTCCCCGCCCCGGCGGGGGAGGAGGGCGAGTCCGGCGGCGGCGAGGTCGTCGACCTGCTCGCGGCGCTGCAGCGCAGCGTCGAGAAGGCGCGCGGCGGGCGCACCGAGCCCGCCGCCGAGGAGAAGCCCGCGAAGGCCCGCCGCACGGGCACCGACGACGCGGACGCGGACGACGACGGCGGCGGCAGCCGGCGACGCGCCCCGGCGAAGCGGTCGACGGCGTCGACGGAGAAGGCCCCGGCCAAGCGCGCGACGACGTCGGCGCCGGCGAAGGCCACGAAGCAGCCGGCGGCGGCCTCGAAGGACAAGCCCAAGGACGAGGGCTCCGGCTCGACGACGCGCCGGACCCGCCGCAAGGCGTCGTGAGCACCGCGCGGCGTGGCGCGGCGAACCGGGACGGGGCGGGCGCGGGCACCGCGGCCGAGCGGCGCGACGCGGCCGTCGCGGCGCTGCGCCGGATCGCGTTCCTGCTCGAGCGCGCGCAGGCGAGCGCGTACCGCAGCGAGGCGTTCCGTGCGGCGGCCCGGTCGGTCGAGCGGGAGGACGCGGACCGGGTCGTCGCGCTCGCGACGTCCGGCGGTCTGACGGACCTGCCCGCCGTGGGGGCGCGGACCGCCGAGGTGATCGCCCTCGTGGTCCGCGGCAGGCCCGTCGAGTACCTCGACCGGCTGGAGGCCGAGCACGCGGCGACGCAGGCCGCGCCCGTCGCTGACGCGGCCGCTGCGCTCCGGCGGAGGCTGCGGGGCGACCTGCACGCGCACAGCGAGGCCAGCGACGGCGCGACGCCGATCCAGGAGATGGTCCTCGCGGCGCTCGAGCTGGGCCACGAGTACCTCGCGATCACGGACCACTCGCCGCGGCTCACGGTCGCCAACGGCCTGTCGGCGGCCCGGCTGCGCGCGCAGCTCGGGCAGGTCGCTGCGCTCAACCGGGCGGTCGGGCCGTTCGTCGTGCTGAGCGGGATCGAGGTCGACATCCTCGACGACGGCGGCCTCGACCAGGACCCGGACCTGCTGGACGAGCTCGACGTCGTGGTGGCGTCGGTGCACTCGAAGCTGCGCATGGACCGCCGCGCGATGACCGAGCGCATGGTCGCAGCGGTGCGCAACCCCCGGACCGACGTGCTCGGCCACTGCACGGGGCGCCGGCTCACGGGCCGCCCGCGCCCGCAGAGCGAGTTCGACGCGCACCGCGTCTTCGCGGAGTGCGCGCAGAACGGGGTCGCCGTGGAGATCAACTGCCGCCCGGACCGCCTCGACCCGCCGCACGACCTGCTGGAGGTCGCCGTGGACGCGGGGTGCGACTTCACCATCGACACGGACGCGCACGCACCGGGCCAGCTCGACTGGCTCGCGGCGGGCTGCGAGCGGGCCGCGCAGCACGGGATCGACCCCGACCGCGTCCTGACCACGTGGCCCGTCGAGAGGCTGCGAGAGCGGACGAGGCCCTGATCACAGGCGTGCCGTGCGCGGACGAGGCGTACGGAGGCGTTAGGGTCTGCGGAGCCCTCGGTCACGCGGACCTGCCGCGCGCCCGACGGGCCTCGGCCCTCACCCGGGTCCGCATTCCCCGAGTCAACAAGGAGCACACATCTCGTGAGCGTCAACCGCACCGAGCTCGTCCAGGCAGTCGCCGCCAAGGCGGGCACGGCCAACGCCGAGGCGGACAAGGTCCTCAAGGCCTTCCAGGAGGTCCTCGTGGAGCAGCTCGCCGCCGGCGAGTCCGTGACGATCCCCGGCTTCCTCGCCGTCTCGCGTGCCGAGCGCTCGGCGCGCACGGGCATCAACCCGCAGACGGGCGAGAAGCTCGAGATCCCGGCCGGCTACCGCGTCAAGCTGACCGCGGGCAGCGTCCTGAAGCGCGCCGTCCAGGGCTGACCCCCGAGCGACAGGGCCGGGCCCCGACCACCGTGTCGGGCCCGGCCCTGTCGCGTGCGGCGAGGGTGCCGGCCCGACCGTCGGCCCCGGGTCGACTATGATGCGAACGAGTCTCATGAAGGAGCGCGAACCCATGGTGGTGGTACGGCAGACGCGGCAGCGCGCCGAGATCCTCGAGCTCCTCGACGGCCTCGACGAGTTCCGCAGCGCGCAGCAGCTGCACGAGCTCCTGCGCGCCCGCGGCTCGGGGGTCGGGCTGGCGACCGTCTACCGCGCGGTGCAGAGCCTGTCGGAGACCGGTGAGGTCGACGTGCTGCGGACCCCGGACGGGGAGTCCGTCTACCGGCGCTGCGCGCAGCGCAGCCACCACCACCACCTCGTCTGCCGGTCGTGCGGCCGTACCGTCGAGCTCGACGCCGCGCAGGCCGAGGCGTGGGCCGCGCAGGTCGCGACGGCGCACGGCTTCGCCGACGTCGACCACACGATCGAGCTCGTCGGCACGTGCGCGCCGTGCCGCGCGGGGACGTCGACGCCCTCCTGACCGGCACGGCCCGCGGTCAGCTCCTGCTCGACCGCGCGATCAGCCGCGGGACGAGCCACCACGCCGCCGCCAGCACCGCGAGCGAGACGCCGCCGACGAGCCAGCCGATCTCCCGGGTGCTGACGACGTCGAACAGCAGCATCGCGCCGCCGGAGAGCACGAGCGCGAGCACCACGAGCCCCGCACGCGCGAACACGTCGGCGGCGGCGACGAGCTGCGGCTTGAGCCGACGGCGGAACAGCACCCGGTGCAGGCTCACGGGCGCGACGATGAGCGCCGTCGCCAGGACCGCGAGGACCACGAGCACCAGGTAGAGGTCCTTCTGGTACGCGTCGAGGTCCGCGAACCTCTGCTGGAACGGGATCGTGAACAGGAAGCCCGTGAGGATCTGCGTGCCCGTCTGCGTGACGCGCAGCTCCTGCAGGAGCTCGTTCCAGTTCCGGTCCATCCGCTCCGTGAACGTCTCGTTCCGGTCGTCGTCGTGCGGCTCGTCGTGCGACGGCACGGGCCCTCCTTCGGTCGTGTCGCACGGATCATGCCGCAGGTCCGGGCCGTCCGCAGGGCGGGTGTCCGGGGCACCCGTCGTGCCAGGGGAGACTGGGGGAGTGAGCCGACTCCACGACCCCGAGCACCGTGACTTCGCGTCCGACAACTACGCCGGCGTCCACCCGGAGGTCCTCGCCGCGCTGGCGGAGGCCAACGGCGGGCACCAGGGCGCGTACGGCGCCGACGCCTACACCGCGCGCCTGCAGGAGGTCGTGGCCGACCACTTCGGCGCGGGCGCGACCGCGTACCCCGTGTTCAACGGCACGGGAGCCAACGTGCTCGCGCTGCAGGCGCTCCTGCCGCGCTGGGGTGCCGTCGTGTGCGCGGAGCAGGCGCACATCCAGACCGACGAGAACGGCGCGCCCGAGCGGGTCGGCGGGCTCAAGCTGCTCACGGTGCCCACCCCGGACGGCAAGCTGACGCCCGAGCTCGTCGAGCGCCAGGCGTGGGGGTTCGGCGACGAGCACCGCGCGCAGCCGGGTGTCGTGTCGATCACGCAGAGCACCGAGCTGGGCACGCTGTACACGCCGCAGGAGATCCGCGCGCTGGCCGACCAGGCGCACGCGCTGGGCCTGCGGCTGCACGTCGACGGCGCGCGGATCGCGAACGCCGCGGCGGCGCTCGACCTCCCGCTGCGGGCGTTCACGACCGACGTCGGCGTCGACGTGGTGTCCCTGGGCGGGACCAAGAACGGCCTGCTGTTCGGCGAGGCCGTCGTGGTGCTCGACGACGACGCCGTGGTCGGCCTGCCGTACCTGCGCAAGGCCGACATGCAGCTCGCGTCGAAGATGCGCTTCGTCTCCGCGCAGCTCGTCGCGCTCCTCGAGCAGGACCTGTGGCTGCGCTCGGCGCGCCACGCGAACGCGATGGCGGCGCGGCTGCGCGCCGGCCTGGAGACGGCGGGCGACCGGGTCCGGTTCAGCCAGCCGACCCAGGCGAACGGCGTGTTCGCCGCCCTGCCGCCCGGTGTCGCCGACGCGCTGCGCCGCACGTGGCGGTTCTACGACTGGCGGCCCGCCAACGGCGAGGTGCGGCTCATGTGCGCGTTCGACACGACCGAGGCGGACGTCGACGCGTTCGTCGCCGAGACGCTGCGGCTCCTGGACACCACGGCCTGACGGCCGGAACCGTCGGGTGCGGAGCGCCTGCGCCTGACGGCCGGAACCGTCGGGTGCGGAGCGCCTGCGCCTGACGGCCGGAGCCGGCGGGTGCGGGGTGCGTCCCCCGACCCGCCGGCTCCGTCAGCGTCAGCGCGTCGTGCAGGTCGCGCCGCCGACCGTGAACGTCGCCGGCGCCGTGTTGGTGCCGGTGTGCGTGCCGCTGAAGCCGATCTCGACGCTCGCCCCCGGGGCGAGGACGGCGTTCCAGGCCTCGTTGGTCGCCGTGACGCTCGACCCGGACTGCGCCCACCGCGCGCTCCAGCCCTGGGTCAGGGTCTGCCCGGACGGGAAGGCGAACCCGAGCGTCCAGCCGCTCAGCGCCGTCGTGCCCGTGTTGGTGAGCGTGACGGCCGCCGTGAAGCCACCGCTCCAGCCGTTCGCGGTGTACGTCACGGCGCACGAGCCCGTCGTCGGGTCGGGGGCCGTCGTCACGCCGACCGGCGCCGACGCGGCCGACACGTTGCCCGCCGCGTCGACCGCGCGGACGGTGAACGTGTAGGCGGTCGCCGCCGACAGGCCGGTGACGGTGTGGCTCGTGCCGGTCGGACGCGCGACGAGCGTGCTCCCGCGGTACACCTCGTACCCCGTGACCCCCGAGCCCCCGGTGTCGGTCGACGCCGTCCACGTCAGCGGCACGGAGGTCGCCGTCGGGGTGCCGGCCGTGAGGCCCGTGGGCACGGACGGCGCGGTCACGTCACCGCCGCCGGCCGCGGTGCGGGCCGTGACCGCCGCCGACGCCGCCGACGTGTTCCCGGCGCCGTCCTTCGCCCGGACCGAGAACGTGTACGCGGAGTCCGCGGCCAGGCCCGTGACGGTGTACGAGGTGGCGGTGGTCGTGCCGACGAGCGTCGTCCCGCGGTACACCTCGTACCCCGCGACGCCCGAGCCGCCGGTGTCGGTCGACGCGGACCACGTCAGCGGGACGGTCGACGCGGTCGGCGTTCCCGCCCGGAGCCCGGTGGGAGCGGTCGGCGCCGTGGTGTCGGGCGTGCCGCCGCCGACCTGCGAGATCGACGTGCCGGTCGTGCTGCCGACACCGCCGAGCGGGACCTGGTGGTCGAGCCCGACGTACTTGCCGCCGTGCTTCCACAGCGTCGGCTCGAGCATCGTCGAGTACTTGACCTCGTCCCACGTCTTCCAGTCGTCGAGCAGCAGGCCGCCGGTGTCGCCCGAGTTCGGGTTGAGCACCCAGAAGGTCTGGCTCAGGCGCCGCTCCGCGACGAGGTCGCGCAGCGCGGCCATCCACTTGTCCTGCCGCGGGTCCTGGCCGAGCCGTCCGCCCCACTCGCCGATGAGCAGCGGTGCGATGTCCTCGTCGTGGATGAACAGCCAGTTGGGTCCCCACACGTCGGCCGTCAGGGACGCCTTGTCGAAGTCCTTCTGGAACCACTTCTGGTCGAACACGAGCGGTCCGTAGTCGTGCGGCGAGTACACGAGCTGGTCCTGGTGCGCGCCGAGGTCGATCGGGTGGTCGCGCACGCCGCGCAGGTTCCCGCCCCACCACGTGCCGTAGTAGTCGGTCAGGCCCGTCGACGTCCACGGGACGCCCGGCTTGGGGTAGATCTCGACGCCCTCGACGAACACGAGCCAGTTCGGGTTGATCGCGAGGATCTTCTTCGACGCGGTCTCGGCGAAGTGCTTGAAGTTGTCCTTGTCGGTCGTGCCGTCCCACTTGGCACGCTCGGTGGAGCCCTGCGTGCCGTGCGGCTCGTTCTTGATGTCCGCGCCGACGATGGTGTCGTCGTCCTTCCAGCGGGTCGCGGCCCACTCCCAGCCCTCGTACACGTCCTCGGTGGTGATGTCGCCCTTCCACCACATGTTGTAGACGTGGCCCGAGTTGTCGGCCTCGGCGGAGTGGACGTCGAGGAACACCTTGATCCCGTACTTCTGGCACAGCGTCAGCCAGTACTCGAAGATCTGCAGGCTGTTCTTGCCCTCGAGCTCCGGGTTCGCGTACGTGTTCACGTTCGGCTTGAGGAACGTGCCGGCCTTCCACTCGAGCAGGAGCTGGGTGGAGACGGGCACACGCACGACGTTGATGCCGCGCTGGGCCATCTGCTGCGTGATCTGCGTGATGTTCCCGGACCACAGCCCGTGGAACACACGCTCGCTCGCGTTGAAGCCGAACCAGTTGACGCCGGAGAGGATCGCCTCCTTCCCGGTCGAGTCGACGATCGTGTTGCCCTCGACGTGCAGCCAGTCGTCGCCGGTCGCCGCCTGCGCGGGCGCGGCGACGAGGGTGAGGGGTGCGGCGAGGACGGTCGCGGCCAGCAGGCCCGAGACCGCCGTCCGCACGCGGGTGCGTGCGCGGGTGCGCGATGCGGAGTGCACGGGTTCTCCTCGGTTCGTGGTGGTGGGGACCCGGTGGTGCGGCCGGGCGGTGCACGCCGTGCGGGGGCCCTCCGGGACATCCGGAGGACCCCCGCCGGTCATGCGGTCGGTGCCGTGGGCACCGTCAGGTCAGCCGAGCGTGCAGGCGACGCCGTTGAGCGTGAACGCCGTCGGCGCGGTGTTCGTGCCGTTGTGCGTGCCGTTGAAGCCGATCGACACGCTGGAGCCGGCGGCGAGCGTGCCGTTCCACGGCGCGTTCTTGGCCGTCACCGCGGTGCCGGACTGCGACCACTCGGCGCTCCAGCCCTGCGACACCTTCTGGCCGTCGGCGAAGGAGAAGCCGAGCGTCCAGCCGTTGAGGGCCGCGGTGCCGTTGTTCTTCACCTCGACCGTGCCGGTGAAGCCGGTGTTCCACGAGCTGGCGGAGTACTTCACCGTGCAGCCGCCGGACGTGGCCGCCTGCGTCCGGGCGGAGACGGCTGCCGAGGCTGCCGACACGTTGCCCGCGACGTCCTTGGCCTTGACCGTGAACGAGTACGCGGTGTCCGCCGCGAGGCCGGTGACCGTGTAGCTCGTCGAGGTCACGGTCGCCACGCGCGTGGTGCCGTTGAAGACCTCGTAGCCGGCGACGCCCGAGCCGCCCGCGTTGTCCGTCGAGGCGGTCCACGTCAGCGGGACCGACGAGGTCGTCGTCGTGCCGGCGGTCAGGCCGGTCGGGACGGACGGGGCCGTGGTGTCGACCACGGTGCCGGTCTGCGTCGTCGCGGAGACCGCGGCGGAGGCGGCGGACGTGTTGCCCGCGACGTCCTTGGCCCGCACGGAGAACGAGTACGTGGTGCCGGCCGTCAGGCCCGTGACCGTGTAGCTCGTCGCCGTCGTGGTGCCGACGACCGTCGTGCCGCGCAGGACCTCGTAGCCCGCGACGCCGGACCCTCCGGCGTTGTCGGTCGAGGCGGTCCACGAGAGCGGGACCGTCGTGGTCGTCGTCGTGCCGGCCGTCAGACCGGCCGGGACGGACGGCGCCGTCGTGTCCGTCACGGTGCCGGACTGCGTCGTCGCGGCCGCCGCGGCGGAGGCCGCCGAGACGTTGCCCGCGGCGTCCTTCGCCCGGACCGTGAACGAGTACGCCGTGGCCGGGGTCAGGCCCGTGACGGTGTAGCTCGTCGCGGCGGTCGTGCCCACGAGGGTCGTGCCGCGGTAGACGTCGTAGCCGGTGACGGCGACGTTGTCCGTCGACGCCGTCCACGACAGCGGGACCGACGTCGCGGTGGTCGTGCCGGCGGTCAGGCCGGTCGGCACCGTCGGCGCCACCAGGTCCTCGACGGGCGTCGTGCCGCCGATCACCGGGTACGCGTTCTTCACGAGGGTGACGAACTGCTCCTCGAACCACTGGCCGGCGAGCGGCGCGTTGGGCGTCGCACCCGTCAGCTGGTTGTTGAGCTTGGGCGAGACGAACGTCGGGTCGCACATGCGGTCGAACCGCTTGCCCTGGTCGTTCGGGATGTCGGTCGAGGCGCCGTCGGACTCACCCGGGGGCTTGATCCAGACGAACGCGTCGAGGTGCGACGCGGCGTAGCCGGACGGCGTGGCCTCCGGGAACCGGCCGATGCCCGCACCCAGCGGGTTGCACCACGCGCCGCGGTGCACGCGACGGTCCACGCGGTTCGCGTCGACGTAGGCGTTCACGTCGGTGCTCGCGGTGATCGACGTCGGACGGTTGGGGCCGCCCCAGCCGTTGCGCGACGTGTCGACGAGCATGCCGATCGACGACGGGAAGCCCGCCGCGACCAGCAGCCGGTGCATGTGCGCGGTGTAGTCGATCTCGTCGAAGTCGAAGTTCCACTCGTAGAACTTCGACGACCGGATCGGGGTGTTGTTGATCGTCAGGGACGAGTCGGAGAGCAGCGGCTCCTCGAGCGGCGTCGTGTTCGCGACGTCGGACACGAACCCGTCGATCGACGCGAACCCGGCCGTCGTCGACTTGGCGACCTCGGCGAACAGCGTCGCGGACGGGCCCGCGTTGCTGTCCCAGCCGAGCCAGCCGGAGTGGCCGATGTCGATGTAGTTGTAGACGTTCGGGATCGCGTGCAGCTTGTCGAGCGCGTACTTGACGCCCTGCCGGTAGTACGGCGCCGCCTGCTGGCAGGCGGGCTCCGAGATGTTCGTCGTGAGGTTCGGCAGCGAGTCGGGCTCGATCGTCGCGGCGATCCGGATGCTCTCGTACTCCGGGTTGTCGAGCAGGTCCGCGATCGGGTCGATGTACTCGCTCTTGTACCGCGCGAGGCCGGCGTCGGTCGCGGGCAGCTCGCCGTTGGACGCGAGCGCGAAGCAGTCGCGGCCGGGCAGGTCGTAGATGACGAGGTTGAACACGAGCGGCACGCCCGCGGCCTTCTGCTGCGCGACGGCGTTGTCGAGGTGGAACTTCAGGCCGTTGCCGTCGGCGTTGCCCGTGATCGCGCTGATCCGGTCCATCCACACGGCGGTGGGCTGACCCGCGACCGTCCGCATCTTCGCGGCGAGGGCCGGGTCCGCGCTCTGCCGGCCGGCAGCGGCGTTCACCGAGGCGGCCCACGTGGGGTTCACGTACTGCACCGCGCCGGCGTAGGGGTTGTCGACGTGGACGGGCGCGGCGCTCGCGCTCGTCGCCAGGGTGGTGAGGGGGACGGCGACGAGAGCCGTCGCCGTCGCAGCGGTGGCGACGGCGCGTACGCGACGCCTCACCCCTGCTCGCTTGCCGAGTGTGGACACGTGGTCCTCCGGGTGTCGGTCGGCACGCCCGTACGGACCGTCCCGGCCAGGCGCGAGTCGCCCGGGGGGAGTCCGCAGCGACTGGCGGCTACCTCAGCACGCGGCCACCTCGGCGGGGCATGGGGCAAATCGTTTAAGCCCTGCGCGTTACCTTTTCGTGACCATCCGTGGAACCCGTGGCGGGCGGCGGCGGCCCGCGACACCGGGAGCGCCCCCTGCGGCCGACCCCGGCCCGTGCGTCACCGGCTGCGCGGCCCCGTGCTGCCCCGCACCGCGAGGCCGCCGACCTGGAGCTCCCGACGCACCCGTGCGTCCCCGTCCAGCACCGCGAGCACGGCCTCGCCCGCGGCCAGGCCGAGGTCGCGCTGCGCCGACGGCAGCGTCGTGACCGACGGCGTCGCCAGCCGGCAGAGCGCCGAGTCCGAGCCCGCCACGACCGACAGGTCCCACGGCACCGCCAGGCCCGTCCGGCGTGCCACGTCGAGCGCGGCGATCGCCATCTGGTCCGAGTCGAACACCACCGCCGTCGGCGGTCGGCCGCTCGTCAGCAGCCGCCGGGTCGCGACCGCCGCCTCCTCGGCCGTGCCCGAGGTCGCCTCGTGCTGCAGGCGGCCGCCCGCGGGCTCCAGCACCCGCCCGAGCGCCCCGACGCGCGCCCGGGTCCGCGCGAGCTCCGCCGGCGCCGTCACGACCGCGACGTTGCGGTGCCCCAGCTCCAGCAGGTACCGCGCGACCCGCGAGAACGCGTCCGCCTCGTCCAGCCGCACGCTCGCGAGGTCGTGCTCCTCCGGGACGCCGCCGACCACGACCGCGGGCGCCCGCAGCCGCCGCAGCGCGTCGATCCGCGGGTCCTCGACGAGGACCTCCGTCACGACCATCACGTCGAAGCGGCGCTCCGCCCACCACTCGCCGTAGACCGTGACCGCGGCGTCCGGCCCGTCCACGATCTGCAGCACCAGCGCCAGGTTCCGCGTCGCGAGGACCTCCTGCAACGCCGTCACGAACTCGAGCACCCCGGTCGCGTGCGCGGCCGGGCCCGCGACCGTCCGGTCCACCACCAGACCCACCGCCCGTGGACCCGTCCGCATCGACCGGGCCGCCGCGCTCGGCCGCCACCCGAACTCGTCCGCGACGCGCAGCACGCGCTCACGCGTCGCCGCCGAGACCCCGGGCCGGCCGTTCAGCGCGTACGACACGACGGCGATCGACACGCCCGCGGCACGCGCCACGTCGGTGATCGTCGGGCGTCGCTGCGCGGGGGCCGGCACGGGGACCGGTCCCGTCGTGGGAGGCGGGGGAGTGCTGCCCGCCGTGGACGAGTCATATGCAGGTGTGACCACGATCACCTAGTCTGTCGCCGGATGCGGCACAATTGCACCATCTCGACTCCGACGACGTAGGCGAGGAGCACTCATGGGGACCGTCCGACGGGGTCCGGTGTCGCCGACGGCGCGGCGCACGATCGGGGTCCTGTCCCCGGTCGTCGGCGGTTTCTACTTCGGTGCACTGATCGCCGGCGTCGCCCGCGCCGCCCGTGCCGCGGGGCACCGCGTGGTCGCCGTGCAGACCTACCCCGCGGGCCTCGACCGCGAGCGCTACCCCGACGAGTCCATCCTCGACGCCCCCGTCGCGCTCGGTGCGGTCGACGGCCTCGTCGTCGTCGGCAAGGCGCTGCGGGCCGACCGGCTGGCCGCCGTGCAGCAGTGGGGCGTGCCCCTCGTGCTCGTGAGCGAAGAGCCGACGGGCCCCGACGACCCGGTCGTCGTGCCGGACAACACGGGCGGGGTGCGCGCGGCCGTCGAGCACCTGCTCGAGCACGGGCACACCCAGGTCGGCTTCGTCGGCTGCCTGACCCAGCGGGACATGCGCGAGCGCTTCGCCGCGTACCGGGCGGCCCTCGCGGACCACGGGATCGACGCGCAGGAGACGTGGTGGTTCGACGCGACCGACAACCACGAGCAGGGCGGGGCCGACGCGGCCGCGCGCATGCTGGCCGTCGGGAGGCCGACCACCGCGGTCGTCGCCGCGACGGACCGCAACGCGATCGGGTTCCAGCGGGCGCTGCGTGCCGCGGGGCTCGCGCTGCCGCGCGACCAGGCGGTCGTCGGCTTCGACCACGCGGACTCGGGTGCCCGTGTGACCCCCCGGCTGTCCACGGTGGACGCGCACTACGACCGCGTGGGTGAGACGGCCGTCTCGCTGCTGCTCGCGCGGATGCGCGGCGAGGACGTCGCGGGCGGCGAGTACCGGGCCCCGTCGACCCTGGTCCTGCGCGAGTCGTGCGGGTGCACCGAGGTCGGGCAGCTGACACCGCTCGAGCTCCCGCGTGCCGGCGTCGGCGGCGGGCACCAGGCGTTGCGCGCCCTCGCGGAGACCGCGTTCGTCGGCCCGGCGGGGGCAGGCACCGGGCGGCGCGCGGGCAGCGCACCGCGGGAGACGTGGTGGCACGCGGTCGTCGAGCCGCTCGACGCCGCGGCGGAGCGCGGCGCGTTGCCGGTGCCCGCGGCGCTCGCGCGGCTCGCGGACCTCACGGCCGCCATGCAGCCGCACCCCGAGGCCCTCGAGCAGCTGGTCACGTGCCTGCGGGCCGTCGAGTCGGCCACCTTGGAAGCGCTCCCCGACGAGACGCACCACACGGCCGTGCGCCGGACCGTCACGGAGGTGCTGCTCGCGCTGACCAAGGGCTGCACGCGGGCGATGCTCGCGCGCAGCGGGCAGCTCGAGCGCACGATCGTCGACCAGTACGAGGTCGACATGGACCTGCTCCGCGGCGACGGCGCGAGCCCGCGCGCGCTCGGCTGGCTGCCCCGGGGAGTCCGGGGGCACGCGTGCCTCGCGCTGTGGCTCGGCGGGGACCGCGGCCCGGGCGACCGCGAGCTGGAGATCGTCGGCGTGCACGACACGTCGGGCACGCTGTCGCGGCTCGTCGGCATGCGGACGACCGCGAGCCAGTTCCCGCCGGCGGCGCTGACCCGTGCGGGCACGATCGGGAGCAACGAGCTCACGTTCGTCGTGCCGGTCACGTTCGGGGGCAGCGACTGGGGGCTGCTCGCGATCGACGGCGCCGCCGAGACGCGCGCGACGAGCGCCCGGGACCGGTTCAACCACTGGGCCGCGCTGCTGGCCGTCGCCCTCGACCAGGAGCGGCTGCTGACCTCGCTGCGCGAGCAGCGGCGCGCGCTCGAGCAGGCGGCCGCGCGCGAGAGGTCGCTGGCCGACACCGTGCGCGCGAGCGAGGAGCGGTACGCGCTCGCGTCCATGGCCGCGCACGACGGCACGTGGGACTGGGACGTGTCGGCCGGCACGGTCTACTACTCGCCGCGCTGGAAGCAGACCCTCGGGTACGACGACGAGGTGATCGGCGACTCGCCCGCGGAGTGGCTGGAACGCGTCCACCCCGCGGACCGCGACGACCTGTCGGCGGCGATCGCGTCGCAGCTCGCCGGAGCGGGCACGCCGCTCGAGCTCGAGCACCGCGTGCGCACGTCGTCGGGCGACTACCGGTGGATGCTGTGCCGCGCGGTCACGGTGCTGGACGACGCGGGGTGCCCGGCGCGGCTCGTCGGTGCCCTCGTCGACGTCACGGAGCGCAAGGAGGCCGAGCTCGCGCTGCAGCGGGACGCGCTGCACGACCCGGAGACGGGGCTGGTCAACCGGCTGCTGTTCCTCGACCGGCTCGCGTCCGCGCTGCTGCGCACCCGCCGCTCACCCACGTACGACTGCGCGGTCGTGCTCGTGCGCGTGCTCGAGGAGCAGGTGATCCCCACGCAGGGGCGCCACGACGGCGAGCCGGACGTGCACCTCGACCTGCACCGCGAGCTCGTCCGGCGGCTGCGACGGCCCCTGCGCGAGGGCGACACGCCCGCACGGATCGCCGAGGACGACTTCGCGGTGCTGCTGGACGACGTCGGCCCCGGCGGTGTCCCGGGGCGGGTCGGCCAGCTGCTCGACCAGCTCCGCCACGAGCTGGGGTCGCGGATCAGGGTCGGCGCCCTGGGCAGCATCCGCGGCTTCCGCGACGTCTCGGACGTGCTGCGGGAGGTCGACATCGCGCTGCTGCGCGGCGGGTCGACGACGTGGCACGAGGCCCGTCCGGGCTCGGTGCTCCGCTGACGGCGACGGGCCCGCACCCGGGTGGGGTGCGGGCCCGTCGGCCGGACCGGTCCCGTCGCGCGCCGCGCGGCGGAGCCGGGGTGGGTCAGTGCCGGCCGCGCTGCGGGCCGTGCGAGGGGCGGGACGCCCCGTGCCCGGGGCGCGGGCCGGTGTCGACACGGATGCGCAGCGGCCGTCCGGCGACACGCGTGCGCGACAGGCGGTCGACGACGTCGGCCGACAGCCCGCCCGGGATGTCGACGAGCGCGAAGCTGCCGAAGATGTCGATCTTGCCGACGTCCTTGCCGGTCAGGCCGCCCTCGCCCGTGAGCGCCCCGACGAGCGCCCCGGGCTGCAGGCCGTCGCGGTGACCGACCGCGACCCGCCAGCGCGGCGGGCCGCCCGCGATGTGCGTCTCGGCGCGGCGCCGCTCACGCGGGGGCCGGTCGTCGCCGCCGACCCGCTCGTGACGGCCCGGGGTGAGCCGGGCGCGCTCGAGCGCGTCGTCCAGGTCGTCGCCGTCACGCGGGGTGGGGCCCTCGTCGCCGACGGCGAGCGCCGTCACGGCCGCGAGCAGCTCGATCGGGTCGGTGCCGGGGTGCGCGGCCAGGTGTGCGGCGACGGCCTCGCGGTAGACGTCGAGGCGACCGAGCTCGGCCCGGGCCGGCGTCCGCCCGAGCAGCAGCGCGACGCGGTGCGCGCTCACCTCGGCCGGCGTCGGGATCGGGACCTGCTCGAGCGTCACCCGGGTCGTGCGCTCGATCGTGCGCAGCCGCGACTGCTCGGCGGGGGTGACGAACGACAGCGCGACCCCCTCGCGCCCTGCGCGGCCCGTGCGACCGATGCGGTGCACGTACGTCTCCGCCTCGCGCGGCACGTCGAAGTTGACGACGAGACCGATGCGCTCGACGTCGAGGCCGCGCGCGGCGACGTCGGTCGCGACGAGCACGTCGAGCGCCCCGGAGCGCAGCCGGTCGACGATCTTCTCCCGGTCCGACTGCGCGACGTCGCCGGAGATGTGCGCCGCGGAGATGCCGCGCTCGACGAGGGCGCTGCCGACCTCCTCGGCCGCACCTCGGGTCCGCACGAAGACGATCGTGGCGTCGGCGTCGGTCACCGCCAGGACACGGCCCAGCGCGCCGATCTTGTGCCGGTACGGCACGACCGCGTACGTCTGGCGGACCGTCGTGACCGTCGAGGACTGCCGCGCGACCGTGATCTCGACGGGCTGGTGCAGGTGCTGCTCCGCGACGCGCCGGATGGGCGCGGGCATGGTCGCCGAGAACAGCGCGACCTGACGCCGGTCGGGCGTCGAGGCGAGCACGCGGTCGACGTCCTCCGCGAAGCCCATGCGGAGCATCTCGTCGGCCTCGTCGAGCACGAGGTACCGCACCTGGTCGAGCACGAGGGTGCCGCGGTCGAGGTGGTCGAGCACACGCCCCGGCGTCCCGACGACGACCTGCGCGCCGCGCGCGATGGCCCGCTGCTGCGGGAGGAAGGGCGACCCGCCGTAGACGGCAACGACGGCCAGCCCGGGCAGGTGCGTCGCGAAGGACGTGATCGCGTCGGCCACCTGCATGGCGAGCTCGCGCGTCGGGGTCAGGACGATCGCCTGCACGCCCGCGGTGCCGGCGTCGACCGCGGCGAGCAGCGGGAGGCCGAAGGCGGCGGTCTTGCCGGTGCCGGTCTGGGCGACGCCGACGATGTCACGCCCGGCGAGCAGGGCGGGCACGGCCTGCGACTGGATCGCGGACGGCGTCACGAAGCCGAGGTCGGCGACGGCGCGCTCGAGCGGCGCGGGCAGACCGAGCGTCGCGAACGTGGGGCCGTCGACGGGCGTGACCACGTCGGCGGCGGAGTCGTCGGGCAGGAGGGCAGGGGGCACGAGGGCGCTCATGGGTACCGTTCGGTCAGCGGGGGGAGCCCTGAACCGTGCGCCGGAACGGCGACGGCTGGTCGCTGCTGCCCCGAACACCCGATGGCACCGTGACGGTGCCCAGACCTTCTCGACACGGGCCCGCACCGGTGGTGCGGGCCTCGACAGGGGACGCGCGACGAACTCCGTAGTCGCCGTCCAGTCTACGGGGCCGCGTCGCCGGGCGGGCAGGACGCCCGGGTGACGTCGGGCACAGACCTCTCAGGACAGACCGAGCCGTCCGGCCTCGATCACGGGGCACGTGTCCATGACGACGTCGAGCCCGGCCGCGGTCGCGCGGGCGGCCGCGGCCTCGTCGACCACGTCGAGCTGCAGCCACACGGCGCGCGCACCGACCGCGATCGCCTCGTCGACGACGGCACCCGCGAGGGCGCTGTTGACGAAGACGTCGACGACGTCGAGCGCGCCGGGCACCTCGCCGAGCGAGGCGTAGCCCTGCGCGCCGTGCACCGTGGGTGCGCTCGGGTGCACCGGCACGATCTCGTGCCCGGAGTCCTGCAGGTAGCGCGCGACGCCGTACGCCGCGCGCGCCGTGTTCGTGGACAGGCCGACCACCGCCCAGCGGGCCGGAGTGGTGAGGAGGCGGCGGACGACGTCGGGGTCGTTGCGGTGCGTCACCCAGGAAGCGTCGCACGCCCGCGCACGCGACGCAGGACCGTGCCGGGGCGCTGCGCCCCGCGCGCCCAGGACGCGCCCGGACCGGTCCGCGACGCGCGGGAGCGGCAGGGCCCACGGGGATCGGCGCGGGTGCCCCGTAGGATCGTCGCCGCAGGCACCGAGGACGACGGGGGAGGCAGTGAGCCAGAACGACGTCGTCACGCCCCGTGTGCTGACGGTCCCCAACCTCGTGAGCCTCATCCGGCTGCTCCTGGTCCCCGTCTTCGGGTGGCTGATCGCCACCGGCCACGACGGCTGGGCCGTCGTGGTGCTCGCCGTGTCCGGCGCGAGCGACTGGCTCGACGGCGTGCTCGCCCGGCGACTGCACCAGGTGTCGCGGCTGGGCCAGCTGCTCGACCCGGCCGCCGACCGGCTGTTCATCCTCGTCACGCTCGTCGGCCTCGTGTGGCGGGGCGCCGTCCCGTGGTGGCTCCTCGCCGTCCTCGTCGCGCGGGACGTCATGCTGGGCGTCGTGCTGCTGCTCCTCGCGCGTGCCGGGTGGGGTCCGCTGCCCGTGCACCTCGCGGGCAAGGCCGGCACGTTCGCGCTCCTCTACGCGTTCCCCCTGCTGCTGCTCGGGCAGTGGGCGCCCCCGCTCGGCCCCGTCGCGCACGTGGTGGGCTGGGCGTGCGCGCTGTGGGGCGTCGGCCTGTACTGGTTCGCCGGGGCCCTCTACGTCCTGCAGGCGCACGAGCTGTTGCGCCGACCCACGGTGCCCGCATGACAGCGCGGCACGGCGACGTCCACGTCCGGCCCGCCCCGGACGCGTCGATGACGCTCCTCAACGAGGTCTACCGCCGCCCGCTCGACCCGGGGTACGCGGCTGCCGCCGAGCGCCGGCGCGACGGCACGGCACCGCCCCGCACCCGCAGGGGGACCGTGAGCCTCGTGCTGCTGGCGCTCGCGCTGGGCGCCGGCACCACCACGGCCGCCCTCTCGCTGCGCGCGCCGTCGACGTCGGTCAGCGCCGCTCGTGCGCTGCTCGAGCGGCAGATCGAGAGCGGCAACGCCGAGGTCGCCGCGCTCGAGGACGAGGTGACCGCGCTCGGGGAGGAGATCCGCGTGCTGCAGGAGCGCGCGCTCGGGCAGGTGGATCCGGAGGTCGCCGAGGAGATCGCGGCCGGTCAGGTCGCGGCCGGTGTCGTCCCGGTCACGGGGCCGGGTCTGCGGCTCGTGCTGACCGACGCGCCGACCGACCCGACCGCCGAGGAGGACCCGGACTCGCGCGTGCAGGACAAGGACCTCCAGGTCGTCGTCAACGGCCTCTGGGCCGCCGGGGCGGAGGCGATCCAGATCAACGGCGAGCGCCTCACGTCGACCTCCGCGATCCGCAGCGCCGGCCCCGCCGTGCTCGTCGACCTCACCGCCCTCGCGAGCCCGTACGTCGTCGAGGCGATCGGCGACACGGTCGTCATGCAGCCCGAGCTCGCGCGCGGGTCGGCCGGGCAGTACCTGTCGACGCTGCGGGGCACCTACGGGATCGGCGTGGAGATGTCGTCGCAGTCGGAGATGACCCTCGAGGGCTCCGGGCAGGTGACGCTGCGCAGCGCACGCGTCCCGGAGGAGGCGCGGCCCGGCCGGCCGCAGACCCCCGCCCCGACGACTCCGGCGAGCACGTCCGACGAGGTCGAGGAGGGTGCGTCCGACGCCGCCGGTGTGGCAGGGTCGGCACGTCGTTCGGGGAGGGAAGGCACGTGATCGCTGTCATCGGGCTGGTCGTCGGGGTCGTCGTCGGCCTCGTGCTGCAGCCGACGGTCCCCGTCGAGCTGCAGCCGTACCTGCCGATCGCCGTCGTCGCCGCGCTCGACGCGCTGTTCGGCGGCCTGCGCGCGATGCTCGACGGCATCTTCGACGACCGGGTGTTCCTCACGTCGTTCCTGTCGAACGTGGTGGTCGCCGCGCTCATCGTCTTCCTGGGCGACCAGCTCGGGGTCGGCACGCAGCTCTCGACCGCGGTCGTCGTCGTGCTCGGGATCCGCATCTTCTCCAACGCCGCGTCGATCCGCCGGCACCTGTTCAAGGCATGACGACCCCTCCCGGCGCCGACCGTCCCACTCCCTCGCCCGAGCACGCCGCAGGGCCGGACGACGACGTGCCGACGGGGTCCTCGCCCGACGCCGGGGCGCCCGACGGTCGCGCCGACGAGACGCCCGGCACCGGCTCGGACGTGCCCCGCACCGACGCGCCCGTCCCGGACGCGCTCGACGAGAAGACGGTCGACGGTGCCGCGGCGGCCGGGACGTCGCGAGCCGAGGAGGAACCGTCGCCCCCGCACGACGGGGCACAGGCGCCTCCGGCCGGTGATGCCACCGCGCTCCCCGACGGGTCCGACGTTCTCGTGGACGCAGGACCCGACGCGGGCCTCACCGACGCGCCCCCCGCCGAGCCCGCGGACGAGCACGCGTGGGAGGCACCCCCGCTCGCAGGGGCGCCGGCGCCGACCGCGACCCGCTGGTTCGTGCCTGCCCTGCCGCAGGACGACGCGGTCGGGCCGCCCGACGCCCAGCCGGACGACGGGTCCGCCCCGGACGACGGGACCGTCTCGGACGTCGGGGGTGTCCCGGACGACGGGACCGTCTCGGACGACGGGACCGTCTCGGGCGTCGGGACCGTCTCGGGCGTCGGGGGTGTCCCGGACGACGGGGACGTCCCCGAGGGCACGGAGGCGATCGACCAGACCCTGCCGGACGACGCGTCGCCCGACGGACCAAGCGACGCAGAGCCGGCGGCTTCGCCCCTGCCCGCCGAGCCGGACGGCGGCGTGCCGACCGACGAGCGACGAACGGCTGCGCCCGGCCAGGCACCCGCATCGGAGCCGCGCCCCGACGCCGCCCCCGGACCCACGCCGGCCGCGAGCGGATGGGCCGTCCTGGGCCGCGCCCTGCGCCCCCGCGCCACCCGCGCGCAGGTGCTCGCGGGCGTGCTGTGCGCACTGCTCGGGTTCGCGCTGGCCGTCCAGATCCGCCAGGCGAGCGACACCACGCTCAGCGGCCTGCGGCAGGCCGACCTGGTACGCCTCGTCGACGAGGTCACGACGCGGGGCGACGCGCTCGAGCGCGAGCGCGCGGACCTCGCGGCCGAGCGCGACGAGCTGCTCTCGGGCTCCGACCGGCAGCAGGCCGCGCTGGACGCGCTGCGCCGCAGCGCCGAGACCCAGGGCATCCTCACGGGCCGCCTGCCGGCCGAGGGTCCCGGGATCGTGGCGACGCTCGTCGAGCCGGACGGACTCATCAAGCCCGTCACGATGCTCAACATGCTCGAGGAGCTGCGCAACGCCGGCGCGGAGGCGATCCAGCTCAACGACCAGCGCATCACCGCGAGCAGCGCCTTCACGGGCGTCGCGGGCGCGATTGAGTTGGACGGCGTCACGCTGACCGCCCCGTACGTCTGGGTCGCGATCGGTGACCCCGACACGATGGCGACCGCGCTGCAGATCCCGGGCGGTGCGCTCGCGCAGGTGCGCGGCAACGGCGGCCGCGGGTCGGTCGAGCGGGCCGACCTCGTCGAGGTCTCGGCGATCCGCGTGGTGCCCGACCCGGTGCACGCGACGCCCGTGCCGCCCGCGTCGGAGTAGGCGCGCGGGGCGTCGTGCTGCACCGACGGCGCGCGTCCGCATAGGGTGTGCCTGATCGCCGCGAGGTGGTGGCGGTCGCGTGGACGAGCACGGCTCCGGGAGGCGGAATGAACGGCGACGAGCAGGCCCCGGGGGTCCCTGAGCAGCAGCCGGGTCGGGCGGCGTACGGCCCCGACACGACGATGTCCTTCGGCGCGTTGGAGCCGGTCGAGATCGAGGTCGGTGCACCGGTCGGGCTGACGTCCGACGAGGTCGCCGCCGTCAACGCGCTGCCGCCGACGTCGGCGCTGCTCGTCATGCAGCGCGGCCCGTCGGCCGGCGCGCGGTTCCTCCTCGACGCGGAGCGCACGGTCGCCGGACGCTCGACGGAGGCCGACATCTTCCTCGACGACGTGACGGTGTCGCGCAAGCACGCGGAGTTCGTTCGCGAAGGCCACGGCTTCGTGGTCCGCGACATCGGCTCGCTGAACGGCACGTACGTCAACCGCACGCGCATCGACCAGGCGGTGCTGCGCCCGGGCGACGAGGTGCAGATCGGCAAGTACCGCATGACGTTCCACCCGAGCCCGCACCGCGAGGCACCGCGCACGTGAGCAGCGGGTCCACGCAGGAGCACCGGGGGCGAGGCGCATGACGGCGGCGCACGCGCAGCGTGTCGGGCAGGGGGCGGGCGACCGGCCCGCGGAGCAGGACCGGCCGGAGAAGGAGCCGTGGCCGCGTGGCATCTCGCGGCGCGCGTCGATGCGCATCTCCGACGTGCTCGCGGCGCTCCGCCTGGAGTTCCCCGCGGTGACGACGTCGAAGCTGCGCTTCCTCGAGGAGCAGGGCCTGGTCGAGCCCGTGCGCACGCCTGCGGGGTACCGGCAGTACTCGCCCGCGGACATCGAGCGGCTGCGGTTCGTCCTGCGGCTGCAGCGCGACCGGTACATGCCGCTCAAGGTCATCGGTGAGCGCCTGGCCGCGCTCGACGCGGGCGAGGAGGAGGAGCCCGCACCCCGGGCGCGCCTCGCGACGCGCGACGGCGTCGTGCAGTCCCGTGAGGTCCGCTGGACGGTCGAGTCGCTCGCGACGGAGGCGCGCGTCGCGCCGGCGTTCGTCGAGGAGCTCGTCACGGCGGGCGTCCTGCGCGCGCACGACCGGTCGTCGTTCGACCCGTGGGCGCGGGACGTCGTCGTGGCGGCCGCCGCCCTTGCGGAGCACGGGATCGACGCGCGTCACCTGCGCCAGTTCCGCACCGCGGCCGACCGCCAGGCGGACCTCGTGGAGCAGGTCGCGGCGCCGTGGCGCGGGCGGCGGGGCGCGTCGGCGGCGGCGCGGGCCGGCACGATCGCTGCCGAGGTCGGTGAGCTGTGCACGCAGATGCACACGGCGCTCGTGCGTGCGGCGGTCGCCGACCTCACCCCCTGAGAACCACCCGCGGGGACGGCACGCCAGATCGGCCGTGCCGTCGTACGTTGGACGCGTGGGGGATGACGGCGGGCTCGTGCAGGTGGAGGTCGTCGGCGTGCGTCAGCACCTGGCCGACGACGAGATCGTCGTGCTGCTGCTCGACCCGGAGTCCGAGCTCCTGGTCCCGATCCTGATCGGGGCGACCGAGGCGAGCGCGATCGCGTCCGCCCAGGCGGGCATCGTGCCGCCACGGCCCATGACGCACGACCTGCTGCGCGACGTGCTCGTCGCGACCGGCTCGGGGCTGACGCGGGTCGAGATCACCCGTCTGCAGGACGGCGTGTTCCACGCGGAGCTGGTGCTGAGCACGGGCCCGCGGGTCGACTCGCGCGCGTCGGACGCGATCGCACTGGCCCTGCGGTTCGGCTGCCCGGTGATGTGCGCGGCCGAGGTCGTCGCCGTCGCGGGCGTCGAGGTCCGCGCGACCCCGACGGAGCAGGACCTCGAGCGCTTCCGGCGCTTCCTCGACGTCGTCACGCCCGAGGACTTCGGGACGGGTCAGGAGCCCGACGACGGCCCGCCGGGCCGACCTTCGACCTCAGGTTGAACGTGAGACTTCGGGCGTGCGGCACCTTCAACCTCAACGTGAAGGTGAGACTCGCCGGGCGCGACACGCCAGGAGCGAGCGTCGTTGCACCGGGGGGTCCGGAGGCCTAGCGTTGCAGCACATCAGCGAGGAGCGCCCACCCCGGCGCCGCGAGTGGAGGACCCCGTGAGCAGCAACGAGAGCGCCGAGCACGCCCCTGCGGTGCCGCAGCGCGCGCAGGGTCTGCTGTTCGACGACGACCTGCCCGACCTCGACACGTTCTCCGGCTACCGGGGCCCCACGGCCTGCCGCGCGGCGGGCATCACCTACCGCCAGCTCGACTACTGGGCCCGCACGGGGCTCGTCGAGCCCTCGGTCCGGCCGGCCACCGGCTCGGGCACGCAGCGGCTGTACAGCTTCCGCGACATCCTTGTCCTCAAGGTCGTCAAGCGTCTGCTCGACACCGGCGTCTCGCTGCAGCAGATCCGGACGGCCGTGAGCCACCTGCGTGAGCGGGGCGTCGACGACCTCGCGCAGATCACGCTCATGTCCGACGGCGCGAGCGTGTACGAGTGCACGTCGGCCGACGAGGTCATCGACCTCGTGCAGGGCGGTCAGGGCGTGTTCGGGATCGCCGTGGGCAGGGTGTGGCGCGAGGTCGAGGGCTCGCTGGCCGAGCTGCCGACCGAGCGCGCCGAGGACGAGACGGCGGGCGTCATGGTGCACGAGGCGCAGGACGAGCTCGCACTGCGGCGCCAGGCGCGTTCCGCGGGCTGACGCCCGCGCGGTAAACCACCCGGCGGCGACGCGCTGCCCGTCAGCGCTTGGGTGCCCGCAGCGCGCGCTCGAGCAGACCCTCGAACGTCGTCGCGAGCTCCGCCGCTGCGGCACCGGGCCACGCGTGCACGGGCTGCGCGGCGCCCTGCGCCTGCTGCAGCGCCGCACGCTCGGGCACGAACGGCGACAGCACGAGCGGCCCGTACAGCGTGCGCAGCTCCTCGAGGCGGAACGCCTGCTCCACCGAGCGCGCGCGGACCCGGTTGACGGCGATCCCGAGCGGCTGCAGCTGGGGCGCGGGACCACGGCGCAGCTCGTCGATGGTGCGCATCGCGCGGCCCACGGCCATGACTGCGAACAGACCCGGCTCGGTGACGACGACCGCCCGGTCGCAGGCCGTCAGGCCGGTGCGGGTCAGGCCGCCGAGCGACGGGGGGCAGTCGACCAGGACGAGGTCGTAGCCCGAGACCCACGACAGCGCGAAGCGCAGCCGGTCGACGTCCTCGTCGTCCAGCCGGTCGTGCAGGGCGGAGCGCTCGGACCCGGCGAGCACGTCGAGACCGTCGTCCGCCCACGAGCTGAGCACCGTGGCGGCGGCGACCGTCTCCGCGCTCGGCGCGTCGAGGACCGCGGCGACGTCACCGTCACCCGCGGCACGGGCGCCGAGCGCCATCGTCGCGTCGCCCTGCGGGTCCAGGTCGATGACGAGCGTGCGCAGCCCGTGCTCGAGCGCGGCGGAGGCCAGCCCGAGCGTCACCGACGTCTTGCCCACGCCACCCTTGAGACTGCACACCCCGAGCACCAGCACGGCGAACACGGTACGGGCAGTTCGAGCCGTGGAGGAAACCGGGACCGCCACCGACGCCGCTGCTCGGGCACACTGGCGCCATGACGACGCGACTCACCCGATGGGGCCACTCGTGCGTGCGGTTCGAGCGGGGCGACGACCGCCTCGTGATCGACCCGGGCGCCTTCTCCGACGTCGACGGCGCGCTGCAGGGGGTGGGCGCGGTGCTCGTCACGCACGAGCACCCGGACCACGTCGACGTGCCGCGCCTCGCGGCCCGTGTCGCAGCCGGCGACCTCGAGGTGTGGGGGCCGCAGCCGGTGCTCGACGCCCTGCTGGAGGCGGGGGCGCCCGCCGACCGGCTCGCCGCGGTCCGCGGAGGGGACGACGTGCGCGCCGGCGGGTTCGACGTGCGGGTGCTGGGGGAGTGGCACGCCCCGATCCACGCCGACGTCCCCGCCGTGCACAACGTCGGCTACCGCATCGGGACCGTGCTGCACCCCGGGGACGCGTACGTCGATGCCGAGGGCGCCGAGGTCGACGTCCTGCTCACGCCTGTCGGGGCGCCGTGGCTGCGCCTGGGCGAGGTCGTCGACTGGGTGCGGTCGGTGCGTCCCGCGCGCCTCGTCGTGATCCACGACGCGCCGCTGAGCGACGTGGGCCGGGCCAACGCCCGCGGCCTGCTGACGCGCCTCGCCGGCGCCGGGGAGCCCGTCGAGCTCGGCGTCGGGGAGGGCATCGACGTCTGACGTGCCGGACCGTGCCGCGCCGCCGTACGGTGGAGGCCCAGCGACACGTGGCTCCCAGGGAGGCAGCATGACGCAGCCGGTCGGGCACGAGGTGCCTGAGCTCGAGTTCGACGAGACCGTGCCCCCGCGGCCCGAGGAGGAGATCGCCGACGTCGCGCGCTCGGTCCCGGACCGGGAAGGGCACGGCGGCAGCCCGGACGACACGGCCGCGGTCGCCCGCTCCTGACGGCGCGCCGGCGCCACGTCGGGCATCCTGAGCACGTGCTGATCCACCGTGCCCTCGAAGACGACTGGCCGCTGGTCCGTGACGTCCGGCTCCGTGCGCTCCGGGAGAACCCGGACGTGTTCGCCTCGTCGCTCCCGCGCGAGGAGTCCTTCAAGGAGTCGCACTGGCGGATGCGGATCCGCACGGGCCCCACCTGGGTCGCCCTGGACGACGAGCGCGTCCCGCGCGGTCTGGTGTCGATGATCCAGGAGCCGGGATCGCCGGTCGACGACCGGCACGTCGTCTCGCTGTGGGTCGCGCCGGAGGTCCGGCGGCGGGGGATCGGCTGGGCGCTGCTCGACGCCGTCCGGGAGGCCGCCGCCGCGGAGGGCGCGCGCACGGTGTCGCTGTGGATCGTCGACGGCAACAACGCCGCGGGTGACCTGTACGTGCGGGCCGGCTTCGCGCGGACGGGGGAGCGGCAGCCGTTGCCGCGCGACCCGTCGCGCGTGGAGGAGCGGTGGGTGCGGACGCTGGACGGCTCCCAGGTCCTCTGACGGGGGTCCGTCCGGCGCGCCGACGGGGGTCCGTCCGGCGTGCTGGCGGGGGTCCGTCCGGCGTGCTGGCGTGGGCGCCCGGCAGCGTGTCGGAGCGGCATCGTCGTGCCGTCGGAGAGTGTGGACGGGCGCAATGGCACGTTTCTGCCATAGTCGCGCCCGCCGGGGCGAGTCGAGGGGCAGGGCACGGCGCGAGGGCTCGGACACGGCGACGTGCCTACGCCCGGGGCCACGACGGCCCGCCGCGCGAGAGGTGATCGACGTCCCGCGCGACGCCGGCCTGGGCGTCGCGCAACCAGCGGCGCACGGCAGTCGCCGTCACGGACGTGGCGTGAAGGACGACAGCCGACGTCGGCGTCAGGGACGACGTTCTGGACGAGCGGTCGTGACGATGTGACGTGCACGACGCGCGAGGTGGACGCTCTGGCGCCGGATCACGCGTCGGAGCAACTGGCGCCTGCGGGACGACGGGCGCCACGACGCCGATGCTGCACGTCGGCGAGCGCGCAGCCCGGTGCACCGCGCGGCCACGGTCGATGCACGCACGCATCCGAGGCACACCGAGGCGAACCGCCGACCGACCGGCCCACGAGCCCCTTCTCGCGGTGCCACCTTGAAGTTTCGACCATAGCCGGAACTTTGGCAGAACTGTAGGGAAGCCCTCTTCGCCCTGCGAGAGCCGCGACGGCGGGGTCTGACGGGTGCTGCCCTCTGCTGCACGCGCGCACGGTCTCCCCGGCGTGCCGTCCCGCGTGCGCGTGCGGTCGTTTCGTACCGTGCGCGCATGGCCGTCTTCCTGTCGACCGTCGTCGAGCCGTTCCTCACCGACCGTGCCACGCTCACACGCCGCGGCCTCACCGACGGATCCCGTGCCGGCTACCGCCAGGACGTCGTTGCCTGGGCGCACCAGATCGCGCAGGACCTGGGTCGCCTGACGGGCGTCGACGACGAGGACCCGCTGGCGCTCGTCTCGTCCGACGACCTCACCGAGCTCAACGTGAAGAACGCGTACCGCTCGATCCGCGGCCGCGAGGCGGCGTCCACCGTGCAGCGACGCGTCGGGACGCTGCGCCTGTTCGTCCGCTGGCTGCAGATGGAGGGCCACCTCACGGGCGACCCGATGCTCCGGATCGAGGCCCCGGAGCGACCGGTGCGGCTTCCCGCGGGCTGGGACGACGCCGAGCTCCTGCGGCTCGCCAAGGTCGCGTGGGAGGTTGCCCCGGGCGATCGACGACGCTGGCCCGCGCGCGACCGTGCGGCGTTCGCGCTCCTGTCGACGACCGGGGTGCGCGCGTCCGAGCTGTGCTCGCTGACCGACCGCTCGCTGCGCGTCGAGGACGACGGCGAGGCGGTCCTCACCGTCATCGGCAAGGGCAACCGGCAGCGCAACGTGCCCGTGCCCCCGGAGGCGCTGCGCGTCGTCGAGGAGTACATGGCCGAGCGCGACGAGCGGTTCGGGCCGCCCGAGCACGGCGCTCCCCTGCTGCGGCTCTCCTCGGGCCGCCCGCTGCAGCGCGGTGCGCTCAACCACCTCGTCGACGGCTGGATCCGTCGCTCCGGGGTCGCCAAGCAGGAGGGCGAGGCCGCGCACGGCTTCCGGCACACGTTCGCCAAGGGCCTCATCCGCTCCGGCGTGCCGGCACCCGCGGTGCAGTCGCTCCTCGGGCACGAGGACCTCAAGACCACCGGGATCTACGTGAAGGCCACGGCCGCCGACGTCCGCGACGCCGTGCTCGTCTCGCCGTCGCGGCGCGTGCTGCGCGAGGTCGACACGCCACTCCCCTCGTCCGTGACGACGAACGGCTGAGCACGCCCTGCGGGCCGACCGGGCCCGGTCGGGTGTCGGCCCCGGGCGGGTGTGTCGTCACGCGCGGCTCCCGCCGGTGTGCGCGACGATGTGGCCATGGTGCACGAGGACGTCGAGACGCTGGTCCGCGCGGTCGAGCAGCAGGAGCGTGAGCTCGTGCTCCCCTCCTTCACGAACGACGACGCGTGGTCCCTGGGCTGCCTGCTCGTCGAGATGGCGGCGGAGCGTGACCTCGCCGTCACCGTCGACGTCCGTCGTGGACCCCAGCAGCTCTTCCACGCCGCACGCGAGGGCACGACCCCGGACAACGACTCGTGGGTCGAGCGCAAGGTGCGGGTGGTCGAGCGGTTCGGCGCGTCGTCGTACCTGGTCGGCCTTCGCGCCCGCGCGAAGGGCACGACGTTCGCGGAGCAGCACGACCTGCCGCTGCAGCAGTACGCCGCGCACGGCGGGGCCTTCCCCGTGCGGGTCGCGGGCGTCGGCGTGGTGGGCGTCGTGACCGTGTCGGGCCTCCCCCAGGCCGACGACCACGCACTCGTCGTCGAGGCGCTGCGCGCACACCTCGGCTGACCGCGCTCGCGGCAGGGCGCGCTTCTGGGCACCGCGCGCTCGCGGCCCCGTCGTGGTGAGCCGGCCGGCGCGAGCCGTCCACAGCACCGCCGTCACCGTCACGGTCCACCGCTGCTCCCCCGCCGACCGTGCAGCGCCGCCGCGGACCGCCACGCTCCCCGCATGACGAACGACCCGCACGACGACGACCTGCACGACGACGACCTGCACTGGGACGACACGCTCGACGACGACGCGCGCGCGGACGGCGCGACGGGTGCCCTGCCCGCGCCCGACGACGGGTCGCCCGCCGAGCACGACGACGCCTGGGAGGTGCCGTCCGCGCTCGACGCCGTGCCCGCGCCCGGTCGTCCGGTTCGTGGGCACGGGGACGCCCTGATGCTGCTCCTGCGGCTCGTCGGTCCGGACCGCGCCGGCCCGCCCGCGCTGTGGTTCGTCGTGCTCGACGCGCACGACCGCACGGTGCCCGTGGTCCTGCCGCTCGCCGACGTCCCGCTCACCGCGTCGCCCGGCGTCGCCGCGCACGTCATGCACGTCCTCGCGTCCGTCCTGGAGCGCGACGCCCCCGGCGGCTCGGTGCTGGTCGGTCTGGTCCGTGCCGCGGGCGGTGACCGGGGCACGTTCGAGACGTCGTGGGCACCGGCGCTGCGGGCGGCGGCCGACGACCACGGCGTGCGGCTGCACGCCGTCGCCGCGATCGGCGGGAGCCGAGCCCGCGTCATCGAGTGGTGACGGCGTCTCCAGCACGCGCGGGCGTGGCGCGGGCGTGGCGTCGTCGGCGCCGCGCGCCGCGGAGTCAGGACGGGCCGGGGGCGGTGTCGTCCAGCGCGGCGAGCTGCTCGAGGGTGGGCTCCCACAGGATGCCCGCGACGTTCGCGCGCAGCTGGTCGGGCGTGCGGGCGCCGGCGATGACGCTGGCGACGGCCGGCTGCGCGGCGAGCCCGCCCAGGGCCAGTGTCGGCAGGTCCACGCCCCACTCCTGGGCGAGCGTCTCCAGCGCCTCGATGCGGTCGAAGTCGGCTGCTGCCAGGCGCTGCGGCATGCGCGCGAGACGCGTCCCCTCGGGCGCGCCGGCACCGCGGCGGTACTTGCCCGTCAGCAGGCCCGACGCGAGCGGCACGTACGGGATGAGCCCGGCCCCGACCCGCTCGAGCGCGGGTACGAGCTCGGCCTCAGCGGAGCGGTCGAGCAGGTTATAGCGGTTCTGGGCGGACACGAACGGCTGGACGTGTGCGGTACGCGCGACCCAGTCGGCGTCGACGACCTGCCACGGGGCGAAGTTCGACGACCCGACGTACAGCACCTTGCCCTCGGCGACGAGCTCGTCGAGCGCGGCGAGCGTCTCCCCGACAGGCGTCAGCGGGTCGGGTGCGTGCATCTGGTAGAGGTCGATGCGGTCCGTGCGCAGGCGCCGCAGCGACCCCTCGACGGCGCGGCGCACGTACCGGCGCGAGCCGCGCGCACCCCAGTCCGGCCCGTTGAGCCCGCCGACGTCCATGCCGAACTTGGTCGCCACGACGACGTCGTCACGACGCCCCTCGAGCGCGGCGCCGAGGAGCTCCTCGCTCTGCCCGGGCGCACCGCCGTACACGTCCGCGGTGTCGAAGAACGTGATGCCGCTGTCCAGCGCGGCCGCCACGAGCTCCCCCACGCCCTCGGGCGCGAGCGTCGCCCCGAAGGTGTTGCAGCCGAGGCCGGCCACGGACACCGTCAGGCCGCTGGAGCCGAGCCGGCGGAAGGTCATGTCGGGGGCCGCGGTGCGGGCGTCGCTGGTGCTCACCCGCACGACCCTAGGCCAGCGCGCGCCGATCCTCCCGCCCGGACCCGGCTGCCGTTCACGAGACCTTCACGCGTGTCTGGAACACTGGGGGCACGACCGCCGTTGACATCGGTGGAAGTTCTCTCACTCGACGGCCGGAACCCGGCACGGAGGTCCCCTGATGGCAAACCGGTCCCTGCGCGGCATGCGCATCGGGTCCCACAGCATGGAGACGGACGAGGGCGTCGACTTCGCCCCCCGGCTCCAGGCGCACTACGACTGCCCCAACGGCCACACCATCATCCTGCCGTTCTCGGTCGAGGCCGACGTCCCGGTGGTGTGGGAGTGCCGCTGCGGCGCTGAGGCTCTCCTGCGGGACGCCTCGAAGCCCGAGGCGAAGGCGGGCAAGCCCGCGCGCACGCACTGGGACATGCTGCTCGAGCGTCGCACCATCGGCGAGCTCGAGGAGCTGCTCGACGAGCGGCTGGGCCTGCTGCGCGCTGGCAAGCTGCGGCGCAGCGCCTGACCCCCTGCGACGGCTGACGACGCCCCTGTCAGCCGCGTGACCTGCCGAACGCTCCCGCCACCCGGCGGGAGCGTTCGCGCATCCCCCAGCGGGTCACGTTGAGCAGGGCCTCGGCGACGATCGCCCGGCTCATCTTCGAACGCCCCACCTCACGTTCGACGAACGTGATGGGCACCTCGACGACGCGGGCCCCCGCACGCACGGCACGCCACGCCATGTCGACCTGGAAGCAGTAGCCCTGCGACGCGACCTCCCCGAGCGGCAGCGACCGCAGCAGGTCGGCCCGGTAGGCCCGGAAGCCGCCCGTCGCGTCGCGCAGCGGGATGCCCAGGACCAGGCGCGTGTAGGTGTTGCCTCCCACCGAGAGCACCTTGCGGTGCGCGGGCCAGTTCACGACGCTGCCCCCCGGCACCCACCGGCTGCCGAGGACGAGATCGGCGTCGGACACGCGCGCGAGCAGGCGCGGCAGGTCCTGCGCCCGGTGCGACCCGTCGGCGTCCATCTCGACCACGACGTCGTAGCCGCGCTCCAGAGCCCACCCGAACCCCGCGACGTACGCGGTGCCGAGCCCGAGCTTGCCGCTGCGGTGCAGCACCGCGATCGCGCGCCGGGCGTCGGTCGCGGCGGCCTCGTCGGCCGCGATCTTCTCGGCGACCTCTCCCGTGCCGTCCGGCGAGCCGTCGTCCACGACGAGCACGTCCGCGGTCGGGACGTGCTCCCGCAGCCGCTCCAGGACCACCGGGATGTTCTCCCGCTCGTCGTAGGTGGGGATGACGACGAGCACACGTGCCGCGCTCGGGTTCATGCCGCGCTCTCCGTTCGGTCGTGGCGACGCACACGGTGCGCGCCGAAGGCTCCGGCGACCACCATGCACACCGCGAGGGCGTCGACGACGAGCCCCGGCCAGGGGCCGAGCCGCGTCGCGGGCGTCCAGGATGTGCGCAGCGGCAGGTCGGCGACGACCTGCTCGGCGGTGAACAGCCCCGTCTGCCGACTCACGACCCCGTTGGGCTGGATCACCGCGCTGACGCCGACGGTCGAGATCTGGACCGTCGCACGACCGTGCTCGACGGCCCGCAGCCGCGCCATCGCGAGCTGCTGGGTCGACTCGTCGGTCATGCCGAAGGACGCGTTGTTCGTCTGGACGACGAGCACCTCTCCCCCGGTGCGCACCGCGTCCCGGACGAGCGAATCGTAGGCGACCTCGAAGCAGATCACGTCGCCGATGCCCACGACGCGCCCCAGCCGCTCGGACTGCAGCGGCACGTACCCGGGCCGGTCGCCGGGCAGCATGTCGCGCGTGACCCGGTCGACGGCCGACGAGAAGTTGCGGACGAACGCGCGCAGCGGGATGTACTCGCCGAACGGCGCGGGGTGCTGCTTGGTGTACGTCGCGACGACACCGTCCCCGGGTTCCCACAGCACCGCGGTGTTGTAGCGGCCCCCGGTCTCCGGGTACTCGACGGTCCCGACGAGCATGGGGGCTGCCACGGCGCTCGCGGCCTGGTCGATGAGCGCGGCCGCGCCGGGGTCGACCTGGGGGTCGATGTCGGTGCCGTTCTCGGGCCACAGCACGAGGTCCAGCTCGCCGGGCTCCACCTGGTCGAGGAGGGCGAGCGTGCCGTCCACGTGGTTGCGCAGCACCGCCTCGCGCTCGCCGAACGCGTCCATGCCGGTTCCGGGCACGTTCCCCTGGACCGCGCCGACGCGCAGGGTGCCGCTCTGCTCGACGGTGTCGAGCGGGATGACGAGGCTCGTCACGACGAACGCCGCGGCGACCGCGACCGCTCCGAGCGTGCGGCCCACGGTGAGGCGCGACGCGTGCAGGACGGCGCGGGCGAGCAGCACGCCCATGGCGGCGACGACTCCGGAGACGAGCGGGGTGCCGGCCCACGACGCGAACGCGACGAGCGGCGAGTCCGCCTGGGAGAAGGCGAGCCGTCCCCAGGGGAAGCCGCCGAACGGCCACGTCGAGCGGAGGTCCTCGACCGCGACCCACAGGACGGTGAAGACGACGACCTGCAGCCCGCCGTTGCGCCAGACCGCCTCGCCGCGGCGCGCCCACGTCCAGGCGGCGCCGAACAGGGCGATGTAGGACGTCTCGAGCACGGTGAGCGCGAGCCACGGGACGAGGCCCACGGACTCGTCCGCCCAGCGGATCAGCGGACCGAAGAAGCTGAGGCCCCAGACGAGTCCGACGAGCGCGTTCCAGCGCGCGCTGTCGCGGCGCATCGCGAGGTACAGCAGGGCGATGCCGACGAACGCGAACCCCCACAGGGCGGGCCCGGGGAACGCGACGCGGGTGAGCACTCCGCTCGCGACCGCGAGGGCGAGCGCCCACCAGCGGGACGGTTCACGGGCGGGCACGGCGCAAGGGTACGCCAGGGACCTGGGCGGACGGTCCGGCCGTGACGACGGGCCCGCCGGCGCTGCGGTGGCCGGTGGGGGCGCCCCGACCGACCGGCCCGCGTGTCCTTCGTACCGGACCGCGCGAAGCGCGGACCGTTGTCTGTTGAACACGCGGGCCCGGTCGGAGCCCTGGGAATCCGTGCGGCCCCCCGGACGAGGACGGTGTCGCTGGTGCGGCTGCCCGGGCCGACGACGGCGTCGGAGCCACGGTCCGTCTCGCTCGGTCACGAATACCCTCGTGAACCTACCGAGTTCAGGCGACGTGTCAAGGCGCCGTCGTCGCAGGTGAGGGCCCTCCGTGCAGGTCACTTCGGGCACCTGCGCGGGCCGGGCCTTGCCGGGCTCGGCGTGTCGTGGGGCGTGTCGCAGGAATCGGACATCCGTCCAGCACGGTGGGTGCGGCGGCCGCCCGGCAGATTCACCCGCTCGGCGCGCGGGTGGGCCGCAGCGGGCACGCGAGGCCGCGCGCGGACGCCGGCGTGGCCGGCGCCGCCGGGTGCGGTGGCGGAGCCGTCAGGCGAGGGCGTCGAAGAGCACGACGCCGTCGCGGACGGTCCGCAGGCACTGGGGCTCGGGCGCGTCCGGGCCGACGTACGGCAGCAGCGGGGTGCCGGAGCGCGCGTCGGTGCTCCACGAGGCGAGGCGGCCGTCGGGCGCCTGGACCATGAGGTGCTCGGCGCGCCAGACGGCGAGGTGCGCGGGTGCGCCGACGCGCAGCTCGCCCGCGCCGGTGTGGTCGAGGCCGGCGAGCCGCCAGCCGCCGCGGGTGGACGCGCGGAACGCGGCGCGTGCCGAGATCCGCTGCTCTGGGGCGTGGTGCAGCACCGCGGCGCGTACGCCCGCCCACGGGTCGACGCCGGTCACCGGGGAGTCGGAGCCGAAACCGAGCGGGACGCCCGCGGCCGCGAGGTCGGCGAGGGGGTTGAGCGCCGCGGCCCGGCCGGCTCCGAGGCGCTGGGCGTACATGCCGTCGTCGCCGCCCCAGGCCGCGTCGAACGCGGGCTGCACGCTGAGGCGCACGCCGAGCAGCAGCAGCGAGGCGAGGGCGGGTGCGTCGATCATCTCGGCGTGCTCGAGCCGGTGGCCGGCGCGTCCGATGGCCTCGACGCCCTCGACGTCCGCGGCGGCGCGCAGCCCGAGCGCGACCTCGTCCATGGCGCGGTCGCCGATGACGTGGAACCCGCCCTGCACGCCGGCGCGCGTCACGGCGGTGACGTGGTTGCAGACCTCCTCCGCGGTCAGGTAGAGCACGCCGGAGCCGTCGGCGTCCGTGTAGGGGGCGCGCAGCGCGGCGGTGCGCGAGCCGAGCGAGCCGTCGACGTTGAGGTCTCCCCCGATGCCCGTCAGGCCGGGGATCGCGGCGAGGACCTCGCGGGCGTCGTCGACGGTGACGCACCTCTCGCCGCGGTAGCCGACGACGTGCACCAGGCCGCTGAGGGCGTCCGCGGTGGTGGTGAGGATCTCGACGAGCCCCTCGCGGGTGTCGATCGAGGGGGCGCTCAGCTCGTGCACCGAGACGACGCCACGGGTCGCGGCGTGCTCGAGCGCGGCGCGGTACAGGGCGGTGCGCCGCGGTGCGGGCAGGACGCGGGCGGCCTCACGTGCGGCGTGGTGCGCGTCGCGCTCGACGCGGCCGTCGTCGCTCCACCCCTCCAGGTGCTCCAGGCCGGCGCGGCGGGCGAGTGCCGTCGAGACGACGGCGGAGTGCACGTCGACGCGCGCGAGGTACACCGGGGCGCCGTCGGCGGCGGCGTCGAGCTCGTGCCGTGTCGGGGGCCGCCCCTCGGGCCACGCGAGCTCGTCCCACCCGAAGCCGAGCAGCGGCTCGTCGTGCTCCGCCGCCGGACGGGAGCGGGCGGCGCGGGCGACCGCGTCGAGGGCGTCGGCGAGGCTGCGCACCCCGTCGGCCGCGGACAGCGCGACGGAGTGCAGCGCGAGCCCTGTCTCGAGCAGGTGGACGTGCGCGTCGACGAAGCCGGGGGCGACGAGCGCACCGTCCAGGTCGACGACCTCGTCGGCGCGGGCGGCGAGCCCGTCCGCGGTGTCGTCGTCACCGAGCCACGCCACGACGCCGTCGTCGACGAGCAGCGCCTGCGCGAACGGGTCGGCCGAGGAGTGGATCACGCCGTTGCGATAGAGGGTCGCGCTCACATCGGCTCACGATAGGGCAGGTCAGGGCGCTCCACCCCGCCGAAAGCGGGCGAAACGGTCGCGCTGCGCACGAGGCGGCGGGCGTCACACCGACGAGTAGGCGACCACGCCCCGCCGCAGGGAGTCCACGGCGCGGGCCGCGGTGGTGCGCGTGCGTTCGTGCGGGGCGGCCTTGGCGACCTGGTCGAGCACGTCGATCACCTGCTTGCACCACCGGACGAAGTCGCCTGCGGACAGCTCCGCGCCGCGCAGCACGGCGTCGAGGCTGCGGCCCGCGGACCACCGGTGCACCGCCTCGACCAGGCCGAGGTCGAGCGGGACGGTCGTCTCCAGGCGGTTCGCCGCCTCGAGGTCCTCCAGCTCGGACCAGGCGCGGACCGTCGCGTCGAGCGCGACACCGAGCCGGCTCGCGGGTCCCCCGGGGACGCGCGGCTCGCCCTGGTCCTCGCGGCGCGAGCGGTACACGAGCGTGGACACGGCGGCGGCGAGCTGCGGCGGGTCCAGCTCGTCCCACAGGCCGCGGCGCAGGCACTCAGCGAGCAGCAGGTCGTTCTCCGCGTACAGGCGGCGCAGCCACTGGCCGTCGTCGGTCACGGCCAGGCCGTCGTCGGTGCGGGCGACGTACCCGAGCCGTGCGAGCACGTCGCAGATGCGGTCGAACACCACCGCGATCGACCCGGTGCGTCCCTCGATGCGGCGGACCAGCGCGTCGTGCTCGCCGCGCAGCCGCTCCCACCGCTCCGCCCAGCGGGCGTGCTCGTCGCGGTCGGGGCACGCGTGGCACGGGTGCGCGCGCAGACGCCGGCGCAGAGCGGCGATCTGCGCGTCGTCCTGCGCGGCCGTCGGACGTCCGCCCGCGCGTCCGCGTCGCCCGTCGCGGCGGGGCCCGCCGTCGTCGGCGCCTGCCCCGTCGACGGACGAGCGCAGAGCGGCGGCGAGCTCACGCCGTGCCGCGGGGACGCGGACGTTGAACCCCTTCGGGACGCGCAGGTACCCGACGGTGCGCGCACCGGGGCCGACGTCGGCGACCGTGAGCCGGCGCACCTGACGGTCGGTCGTCAGGACCGTCGGGCGGGGGCCGTCGAACCCGCCCGCTCCCCCCGGGTCGACCACGACCGCGTGCCCGGAGCGGCGCCCCACGGGCAGCTCGAGCACGTCCCCGACGCGCAGCCCCTCCAGGGAGCGGGCCGCCTCGGCGCGCCGGGCGCCGGCCGCGGCCCGGGACTGCTCGCGCTCGAGCCGGGTGATGTCGCGGCGGATCCGGGCGTACTCGCCGAAGTCCCCGAGATGGCAGCGCATCGCCTCGGCGTACCCCTCGAGCGCCTCGGCGTGCGACTGGGCCTGGCGTGCCAGCCCGACGACCCCGCGGTCCGCCTGGAACTGCGCGAACGACGTCTCGAGCACCTCACGGGCGCGGGCGCGGCCCACCTGGGCCACGAGGTTGACGGACATGTTGTACGTCGGGCGGAAGCTGGACCGCAGCGGGTACAGGCGCTTGGACGCGAGCCCGGCGAGCTGCACGGGGTCCAGGCCGGGGTGCGCGACGACGACGGCGTGCCCCTCGGTGTCGATGCCGCGCCGGCCGGCCCGGCCGGTGAGCTGGGTGTACTCCCCCGGTGTCACGTCGACGTGGTTCGACCCGTCCCACTTGACGAGCTTCTCCAGCACGACGGACCGCGCGGGCATGTTGATGCCCAGGGCCAGGGTCTCGGTCGCGAACACGACCTTCACGAGGCCGCGGGAGAACAGGTCCTCCACGGTCTCCTTGAACAGCGGCAGCATGCCGGCGTGGTGGGCCGCGACGCCGCGGGTGAGCGCCTCGAGCAGGTCCCAGTAGCCGAGGACGTCGAGGTCCTCCGGCGGGACGGCAGCGCACCGCTCCTCCACGACGCGGCGGATCGTCGCCTGCTCGGCGGGGTCCGTGAGCCGCACACCCGCCGCGAGGCACTGCTGGACGGCACCCTCGCACCCCGCGCGGGAGAAGATGAACACGATCGCGGGCAGCAGCCCGTCGCGGTCGAGCGCGTCGACCACCGCGAACCGGGGCGTCGGGCGCCCCACGCCGCTGCCGGGCCGGTGACCACCACGCCCCCGGTAGCCGCGGTCGCCCGGTCCGCGGCGCACCGGCGGGCCGTCCGTGCGGCGCAGCAGCTGCACGAGGTCCGGGTTGATCGGCGGGTCGACACCCGGATCCGTCGGGTCGACGTGACCCGCGTACAGGTCGAGCAGGTCGCCACGCACCAGCACGTGCTGCCCCAGGGGGACCGGCCGGTGCTCGCTGACGACGACCGCCGTGTCGCCGCGGACCGTCGCGAGCCAGTCGCCGAACTCCTCCGCGTTCGACACCGTCGCGGACAACGACACGAGCTGCACGTCGTCAGGGAGGTGGATGATGACCTCCTCCCACACCGGACCGCGGAACCGGTCGGCGAGGTAGTGCACCTCGTCCATCACGACGAACCCGAGCCCGAGCAGCGTCGGCGACCCCGCGTAGAGCATGTTGCGCAGGACCTCGGTCGTCATCACCACGACGGGCGCGTCGCCGTTGATCGTCGTGTCGCCCGTCAGCAGCCCCACACGGTCCGGGCCGTAGCGGCGCACCAGGTCCGCGTACTTCTGGTTCGACAGCGCCTTGATGGGCGTCGTGTAGAACGCCTTGCGGCCCGCGGACAGCGCGAGGTGCACCGCGAACTCCCCCACCACGGTCTTGCCCGCGCCCGTGGGGGCCGCGACCAGCACGCCGCTGCCCCGCTCCAGGGCCGCGCACGCGTCCGCCTGGAAGTCGTCGAGCGGGAACGCGAGCAGCTCCCGGAACTGCGCGAGCTCCCCGCGCTCGACCTCGGCGCGCCGCCTCGCGGCCGCGTACCGCTCGGCGGGCGACGGCTCCGTCACCGCCACGGCGGGACGTTCGGGGGACGGACGACGTCTGCGGGAGGGCACACGCTCACCCTAGGCACGCGCGCTCGCGGACGCCGGACCGCCCGCACGGCGCGTCACGCGAGGACGGCCAGCGCGCCCGGGTCGACCTGCACGCGCAGCGGGAGCGGGCCGACCCGCTCACCGTCCGCGAACGCCGCGGGCGGGACGGCCCCGTGCGCGGCGACGGGCTCGACGAGCACCGACCGGGCGCGCAGCACCTGCACCGCCGGATGGTGCACGTGCCGACCGCGGTAGATCCCGGGGAAGATCCCGGTCACGGCCCGGCGGGACAGCGGGCCCGCGACCACCACGTCGAGCAGGCCGTCGTCCATGCGCGCGTCGGGCGCGATCTGCAGCCCCCCGCCGAACCAGGGAGCGTTCGCGATGGCGACGAGCGTGCCGGGCGACTCCCACGTGCGGTCGTCGAGCGTCACCCGGTACCCGTAGGGCCGGAAGCCGGCGAGCTCGGCGGCCAGCGCCCGCACGTACCGGGCCGAGCCGCCCGGCCACGTGAGCCGGTTCGCCCGGGCGTTGACCGCCGCGTCGATCCCGCAGGACAGCACGCCCAGGTACCACTCGTGCGCGGAGTGCTCGGGGGTGCCGACGCGGACCGCGTCCACCCGTCGCGGCCCGTCGTGCAGAGCACGCTCGACGACCGCCACCGCGGCGTCGACGTCCCCGCGCGGCAGGCCCAGCGCCCGCGCCATGTCGTTGCCCGTGCCGGCGGCGACGACGCCCAGCGGCAGCCCCGTGCCGGCGACGACGTTCACCCCGAGGTGGACGATCCCGTCACCGCCGACGACGACCAGGGCGTCGAGACCCCGTACCGCGGCGGCACGCGCCCGGTCCGTCGCCTGCGCGAGCGTCGGGGCGGACAGGTCCTCGACCTTCGTGCCGCGCGCGGTCAGCAGCTCGTGCACCCGGCGCCCGACACGCGCGCCGCGACCCCGCCCGGCGGTGGGGTTCACGACGACCCCGACGTGCCTCACGCGGTCGTCGTCCCCGCGTCGGTCGGCGCCTCGTCGGGGAACGTGCCGTCCAGCCGCGGCAGTCCCTCCGCGACGCGCCGGCGGTCGACGCGCCGGTCGTGCAGCACGCACACGCCGAGCGCGCCCGCGTACAGCAGGCAGATCGGGATCGCCACGGCGATCATCGTGATCGCATCGGGCGTCGGCGTGGCGACCGCGGCGAACGTGAACGCGATCATCACCGCCCACCGCCAGCCCTTGCGCCACGTCGCCGCCGTGCCCAGGCCCGCGAAGTTCAGCGCGACCATGACGACGGGCAGCAGGAACGCGATGCCGAACACGAGCATGACCCGCATGACGAACCCGAGGTAGGTCTGCGCGTCCACGAGGTTCGTCGCCCCCGCCGGCGTGAACTCGATGAGCAGCTGGACCGCGTGCGGGAGCACCCACCACGCGAGCACCGCGCCGCCCAGGAACAGCGGCACCGCCGCCCCGAGGAACCCGAAGGCGTACCCGCGCTCGCGGCGGGTCAGGCCCGGGGTGATGAACGCCCACAGCTGGTACAGCCACCACGGGCTGGACACGATCACGCCGAGGAACAGGGCGACCTTGACCTGCATGTCGAACGGTGCGGCGACGCCCGCGAAGTTCAGCGTCACCAGGTCGTCCCGGGTGCGGGACGCCATCTCGAGCGGGCGCTGGATCGCGGCGAACACCTGGTCGTAGAACACCCAGGCGACGACCGCGCCCACGACCACGCCGATCGACGCGAGGAACAGGCGCTTGCGCAGCTCGAGCAGGTGCGCCCGCAGCGGCATCCTGCCGCCGGTGTCGCGCCCGCGGCGGGTGGTGCTCACGCGGGGTCAGACCTTCGGGGGCGTGGTGCCCTCGGTGGGGTCGTCGGGACGACGCTCCGCTGTCGTGGCACCGTTCTTCGCAGGCGGCGCGTCACTGTCGTCGCGCAGGTCCTTCACCTCGGACTTGAAGATCTTCAGCGACTGGCCGACGCTCTTCGCGAGGCCGGGGAGGCGGTTCGCCCCGAACAGCAGCAGGACGACCACCACCAGGACGATGATGTGCCAGGCGCTCACGTTCCGGAACACAGGGCTGCCTCTCGCTCAGTTGCCGAAGTCCCGCGCATCCTAACCCCGCGCGTCCGATTCGCCGCACGTTCCCGGCACCCTCGCCGGGCGCTCGTCAGCGCCAGTACGCCCGCCACGACAGCCGCGTCGCGCGGTGCCGCAGGGCACGCTCCGCGCGGCGTGCGTCCCGCTCCTCCCGCAGGGCGTCGCGACGCTCCCGCAGCGGTCCCCGGTCCGCGAACAACGTCGGGCCCGTCGGCACGGCGCTCTGCGCCGCCAGGGCCCGCAGCTCCTCGACCCGCTGCGCCAGGAGCCCCGTCATCTCGGCCGCCGTCGCGAGCTGACGCACGAACGCCAGGCCGCTGCGCCACAGCCGCCGCGCCACGACGAACGCGCCGGCGAGCGTGCCCAGCACGATGACCGTCCACACGGCGAACCAGAGCATCAGTCCTCCCCCGCCAACGGCCCGTACGCCTCGAGCGCGACCCGCGCCGCCGTCGCGACCTCCGCCGCGACCCGTGCAGGACGCACGTCGAGCACGTCGTCCGCGACCTGCAGCAGCAGGTGCCGCACCCACGCCGGTCGCACGACCCGCAGGTCCACCTCGAACGACCCGTCCTCGAGGTTGCGCACCTCCTCGACCGGGGTGCTCTCCGCGACCCAGCGCGCCTGGCTTCGCAGGTGCAGCGTCACCAGCTCGCCCTCCGGCCCCGGCTGGAACTCGCCCGCGTCCGGCGCGACCGTGTGGTCCGCCACCGGGACGTCCAGCACCCGCGCCCCCAGCACCCGGTCCACCCGGAACAGGCGCTCGCCGTCGACCAGGTGGCACCACGCGAGCAGGTACGAGCGCTCGTCGTCCGTGACCAGCCGCAACGGGTCCACGTCCCGCTCGGTCGCCACGTCCGCCGCGTCCACGTACCGCAGGTGCAGCCGTCGACCCGTGCGCAGCGCCGTCGCCAGCGCGCTCGCGACGTCCGGCGACGCGTCCAGCCCCAGCCGCACGTCCAGCGCCGCCGCCGCGTCCCCCGTCGCCGCCGTGAGCTTCGCGAGGGCCGACGACAGCACCAGCGCACGCTCCTCGTCGAGCGCCGGCCGCAGCGCCGCGTCCAGCGCCCGCAGCGCCGCGAGCAGCGCCACCGCCTCCCGCGTGCCCAGCCGCAGCGGACGCGTCATGCCCCGCGACTCCGTCAGCCGCACCACGCCCTGCTCGTACGACGCCGCGTCGAAGTCGATCAGGTCGTGCGGGAAGTACCCCGGCGTCCCCGTCACCCACAACGTGTCGATGTCCTGCAGCACCTGCGCCGCGGACACCCCGAACTGCTCCGCGATCTCCTCCACCGGGACCCCGGCGTGGCGGTCCAGGTAGGCGATCATGCCGAGCATCCGCACCAGACGGTCGCTCGCCCGCTCAGCCACGGCCACCTCCCGTGCGCTCGTCGAGCGTCGCCGCGGTCCGCAGCAGGTGCAGCACCGCCCGCCGCACCTCCGGCGGGTCCAGCACCAGCACCGCGTCCCCGTACGCCACGAGCTCCTCCGCGAGCTCCCAGTCCAGCCGGAACGGCACGTGCACCACGTCCCGGTGCGCCAGCAGCGGCGCCAGCGACGGGTCACCGGCGACGTCCGGAGCCCCCGCAGGAGCCTCCACCGCCCGCGCACGCGTCGCGCTCGCCCGCCCCGGCAGCACCGCCAGCGTCGCCACCTGCTCCGGCCGCTCGTCCCACGGCAGCAGCGGCGACGCGAGCTCCTGAGCCGACGGCGGCGAGAACGCCCCCGGCTCCCCCACCGTCCGCACCGCACCCTCGATCCGGCTCAGCCGGTACGAGCGCTGCGCGTCACGGCCACGGTCCCGCCCGACCAGCAGCCACCCGCCGCGACGCGCCAGCAGCTTCCACGGCTCGACCGTGCGCTCGCGGACCTCGCCCGTGTTCGCCGCGCGGTACACGAACCGCACCGCCTGGCGGGCCTGGATCGCGTCGAGCAACGGACCGATCGCACCGCCGCCCGACCGCACCCGCGGCGCGAGCCCCGCCACCAGGTCCGTCGCCTCCGGGGCCGCCCCCACCGCGCGCAGCTTCGTCAGCGCCCGCGACGTGTCCGTCCGCAGCGACTGGTCCTGCCACAGCTGCGCCGCCATCGCCAGGACGCCGAGCTCCGCCGCCGTCAGGTCGAGCGGCGCGAGCGCGTACGCGTCCGCGTCGATCCGGTACCCGATGTCGTCCCCGTGCCCCGCGTCCGTCACCGTCAGCACCGGGATGCCGAGCTCACGCAGCGTGTCCTTGTCGCGCTCGAACATGCGCTCGAACGCGTCGTCCGACGGCGCGTCCTGGTAGCCGGCCACGCTCGTGCGCACCTGCTCCTTGGTCATGCGGCCGGACGTGTTGACGAGGGCGATGACGAGGTTGAGCAGGCGCTCGGCGGGTGGGATCGCGGGGGGCATCGGGGACCACGGTAGCCGTCCCGGTAGCGTGAGCACGTGATCACGTGGCGTTCGGGTGTCGTCGTCGGGACCGGCACCGGGTGGCCCGGCGCCCAGGAGCTCACCGTCGACCTCGACGACCCCGGCGACGGCACCCTTCCCGCCACCGTCCGCGCCCTCGCCTACCCCGCCCTGGTCGGCGCCCCCGCCGTCGGCGACCGCGTGCTCCTCAACGTCTCCGCCCTCGCCCGCGGCCTCGGCACCGGCGGGTACGCCCTCGTCGCCGCCCCCGGCGGGACCCTCCCGCCCGACCCGGCGCCCGGCCCCGGGCACCTCGTCAAGGCCCGCTACACGCCCCTGCAGGCCATGCTCCTCGGCGTCGACGACCAGGAGTCCCCGCACCACGAGACGCTGCGCGACGCCGACGACCTCGACGGCCTGCCCGTCGTCGTCGCCGACCTGCACTCCGCCCTGCCCGCCGTCGTCGCCGGCGCCCGGTACGCCGCCGCCCGCGCCGGCCGACCCGCCCCCCGCGTCACCTACGTCATGACCGACGGCGGCGCCCTGCCCGCCTGGTTCTCCCGCGCCGTCGCCGGCCTGCGCGACGCCGGCTGGATCGACGCCTGCATCACCACAGGGCAGGCCTTCGGCGGCGACCACGAAGCCGTCACCGTGCACACCGGCCTGCTCGCCGCACGCCACGTCGTCGGCGCCGACCTCGTCGTCGTCGCCCAAGGACCCGGCAACCTCGGCACCGGCACCCGCTGGGGCTTCTCCGGCGTCGCCGCGGGCGAGGCCGTCAACGCCGCCGCCGTCCTCGCCGGGCGCCCCGTCGCGTCGCTGCGCGTCAGCGGGGCCGACGCCCGCGAACGCCACCTCGGCGTCTCCCACCACTCCCTCACCGCGTACGGGCGCGTCGCGCTCGCGGCCGCCGACGTCCCCGTGCCCGTCTTCGACCCCGATCCCGACGGCGGTCTCGACGCCCTCGGCCGCCGCGTCCGCCACCAGGTCGCCGCGCTCGCGGCCCCGCACGGCCGGCACCGCCTCGTCGACGTCGACGCCGGCGGCGACCTCCTCAGCGCGCTCGCGGGCAGCCCCGTGCGGCTGTCGACGATGGGTCGCGGCCTCGACGACGACCCGGCCGCGTTCCTCGCGGCCGCCGCGGCGGGCGTGCACGCGGTGGACCTGCTGGCCGACTGACCCCGAGCGACGCCGGGCCGCGCCCGGTCAGTCGTCGCGGCCAGTGGTCCCAGTCAGTCGTCCCGGTCGGTGCGGGTGTGCTGCGCGACGAGCGTCGCCAGCCGGCGCGCCTCGGCATCGGCCCGTTCGCCGTCGGCCCGCTGGATCCCCATGACGGCCAGCGTGTCGCCGTCCGCGAGGTCGAGCTGCACCCAGGGACGCCCGTGCCCGAACCGCACGGACACGATCTCCGACCACTCCAGGCGCCGCGTGAGCATGAGGTTGCGCACCGTCACGCCGGTGTCGTCGGCCTTCGCGCTCACGGTCGCCTGCCGCCAGCAGAACCACGCGATGAGCAGGCCGACGGTCGCGAACCCGACGCGGTCGAGCGGGCCGGCGTTGGGCAGGACCGCCGCGATCACCCCCGTGAGCACGAGCACGGCCACGGCGAGGACGAGCGTGACGACGCGCGCGAGCCGCGGCCGGAAGACGACGGTGCCGGGCACCGCAGCCGTCACAGGCGGCACGCGTGGATCGACGTCACGAGGATCGCGCGCGCACCGAGGTCGTAGAGGGCGTCCATGACGCGGTTCGTCTCGCTGCGCCGGACCATGGCCCGCACCGCGGCCCACTCGCGGTTGTGCAGCGGCGAGACGGTCGGCGACTCGAGGCCCGGCGTCACCGCGACGGCCTGCTCGACGAGCGCGAGCGGGACGTCGTAGTCGATGAGCACGTACTCGCGGGCGGTCAGCACGCCCTGCAGGCGGCGCGTCAGCACGTCGAGCCCCGTGGGCTCGTCGGTGCCGGTGCGGCGCACGAGGACGGCCTCCGACCGCAGGATCGGGTCCCCGAAGATCTCGAGGCCGGCGGCCTTGAGCGTCGTGCCGGTCTCGACCACGTCGGCGATGACGTCGGCGACGCCGAGCCGCGTCGCGGTCTCCACGGCGCCGTCGAGCCGCACGATGCCGGCCGCGCTCACCCCGCGCTCCGCGAGGTACGCCGCGACCAGGCCCGGGTAGGACGTGGCGACGCGGCGGCCCTCGACGTGGGACACGTCGCTCATCTCGCCGACCGGCGCGGCCCAGCGGAACGTCGAGCGTCCGAAGCCGAGGGCCAGGTGCTCCACGGCCTGCGACTCGGAGTCGAGCAGCAGGTCGCGGCCGGTGATCCCGACGTCGACCGTGCCGGCCCCGACGTACACGGCGATGTCGCGCGGGCGCAGGAAGAAGAACTCGACGTCGTTGTCCGGGTCGGGCAGCACGAGCTCGCGGCTGTCGCGACGCTGGCGGTAGCCGGCCTCACGGAGCATCTCGGCGGCGGGCTCGGACAACGAGCCCTTGTTGGGGACGGCGATCCTCAGCACGGGGGTCCTATCGGGGGTGGGAGCGGGAGGCGGCGGGGCTCAGAGGTGGGCGTACACGTCGTCGAGCGTGAGCCCGCGGGCCAGCATGAGCACCTGCAGGTGGTACAGCAGCTGGGAGATCTCCTCGGCGGTGCGCTCGTCGCTCTCGTGCTCGGCGGCCATCCAGACCTCGGCGGCCTCCTCCACGATCTTCTTGCCGATCGCGTGGACGCCGGCGTCGAGCTCCGTGACCGTGCGGGAACCGGCGGGGCGCGTGGCTGCCTTGTCGGCGAGCTCGGCGAACAGGACGTCGAAGGTCTTCACGTCGGACAAGCCTAGACGGGCGCACGGGATGGGCTGTCGCGCGTCCGCCTGTCAGGCCACCCCCTGTGGTCAGGGCCTCCCCGTCGCGATGGTGAGGGTGTCGGGGTGATGTGCGTGCGGGTCGTTCAGGGGGTCCATCCTGCGATGGCCTGTTATTACCCATTCGCCGGAGACGACGGTGATGGCGGCTCCGGCGGCCAGCGCCGGGCTCGAGGGCCCGGCCGGCCGGCGACGCCGCCCCGCACGGCGAACGGAGCGGGGCAGCTCACCTGCCCCGCTCCCCCGCCCGCACCCGCCGGGCTCGTCGGCGCCCGCGGTCGTCAGCGGTCTCGGGCTCTGAGCGCCACGGGGGCGCGCCGCCCGGCGTGACCAGACGCCGCGGGCCGGGCCTCGCCCGGCGCGCGCGACAGGACGACGGTCAGGCAGGGACCTCGCGACGCTCCCCCACCGCGGCCGCCGGCTGCTCGTCCCGCGCCCGGAACCAGACGGTGAAGCCGTAGACCACGACACCCGCGTACACCACGTACAGGACGGCCGACGGGTAGTACCCGGCCGACAGCAGGAGCGGCACCCCGACGACGTCCACCGCGATCCAGATGAGCCAGAACTCGATCCACCCGCGCGCCATGCCGTAGGTCGCGAGCAGCGAGCCGACGAAGATCCACGCGTCGGCCCACGGCCCCCACGACCCGAGCGCCGAGAACAGGGCGGCGAAGCCCACCGTCCCGACCACGGCGACCGTGCCGATGAGCGCCCACCCGCGCGGACCCGCCCAGCGGGGTACGACAGCCGGGGTGTCGGCCGGCGCACCGTGCTCGAGCGCGGCCCGCTGGGACTGCCGCCAGCGCACCCACCCGTAGACCGACACGGCGACGAAGAACACCTGCCGACCTGCCTGGCCGTACAGGTCCGTCTGCTGCGGGGTGTGGAACACGCCGCCGAGGAACACCGTGAACAGCAGGACGTTGCCGACGATGCCGACGGGCCACGCCCACACCTGACGGCGCAGCCCGCCCACGGCGGACGCCAGGCCGAACAGGTTGCCGACGATCTCCCGCCACAGGATGTCGTACCCGGCGACCGTCAGGGTCGCGTCGAACAGCCAGCCGAGGGGCCCCACGTCACAGCTCCCGCAGCGCGAGGACGGTCGCGACGGCCGCCTGGGCGGCCTCGGCGCCCTTGTCCTCGTGCGAGCCGGGCAGGCCGGCACGGTCGAGCGCCTGCTGCTCGTCGTCGCAGGTGAGGACACCGAACCCGACGGGCACCCCGGTGCGGACGGCGACGTCGGTGAGGCCGAGGGTCGCCCCCTGGCAGACGTACTCGAAGTGCGGCGTCCCGCCGCGGATCACGACGCCCAGCGCCACGACCGCGTCGGCGCCCGCCTGCGCGGCCGCGGCGGCCGCGACCGGCAGCTCGAACGTGCCCGGGACACGCACGACGCGGACGTCGGTCACGTGCGCGTCCGCGAGCGCGCGGCGCGCTCCGGCGAGCAGGCCGTCCATGACGACGGTGTGCCAGCTCGCGGCGACGACGGTGACGCGCAGGCCGCTGCCGTCGACGGTCAGGGTGGGTGCTCCCGCACCGCTCATGCCAGGTCCTCCAGGCTCTCGAACGCGTGGTCGGTGGTGTCGGCGCCCGGGGACGCGGGTGCGGCGAGGACCGGGCGGACCGGGATCGCGTCGCGCTGCGTGCCGGGCGGGAGGTGGAGCAGGTGGCCCATCGAGGTGGCCTTGGTGCGCAGGTAGGCCTCGTTGTGGGGCGTGCGGCCGACCTCGAGGCCGCGGACCTCGGCGACGTCGATGCCGTGCGCGCGCAGGCCGGCGACCTTGGCGGGGTTGTTGGTGAGCAGGCGCACCCGGTGCGCGCCGAGGTCGGCGAGGATCGCGGCGGCGGCGCCGTACTCGCGGCGGTCGGCGGGCCAGCCGAGGTCGAGGTTGGCCTCGACGGTGTCGCGGCCCTCGTCCTGCAGGGCGTAGGCGGCGACCTTGGCGAGCAGGCCGATCCCGCGGCCCTCGTGGCCGCGCAGGTAGACGACGACGCCGCCCTGCTCGGCGGCGAGCTCGAGGGCCGCGTCGAGCTGGGGGCCGCAGTCGCACCGGGCCGAGCCGAACGCGTCGCCGGTGAGGCACTCGGAGTGCACGCGGACGACGGGCGTGGCGGACAGGCCGGCGGTGGGGACGAGGGCGACGTGCTCGGCCCCGGTGCGCAGGTCGCGGTAGCCGTGGATGCGGAACTCGCCGTGCCGGGTCGGCAGGTAGGCGGTGTGGGTGGCGTGGACGCGGTCGCGGAGCGTGCCGGCGTCGGTGGGGACGGGCTCGACGTCGTCGTGCGCGGTGCGCCACGCGACGATGTCCTCGATGGTGAGCAGCACGAGGCCGTCGGCGGCCGCGAGCGCGGACGCGCCGGGCAGGCGGGTCATCGTGCCGTCGTCGTCGACGAGCTCGGCGATCGCGCCGACGGGTTCGAGGCCGGCGAGGCGGCACAGGTCGACGGCGGCCTCGGTGTGCCCGGCGCGGTGCAGGACGCCGCCGGGGACGGCGCGCAGGGGCAGGACGTGGCCGGGGCGGATGAGGTCCTGGTGGCCGGAGGCCGGGTCCGCGAGGACGCGCAGGGTGCGGGCGCGGTCGGCGGCGGAGATGCCGGTGGTGACGCCGGTGGCGGCGTCGACGGTGACGGTGTACGCGGTGCGGCGGGGGTCCTGGCTGTGCGGGACCATGAGCGGCAGGTCGAGGGCGTCGGCGCGGGCGGCGGGCATGGGGGCGCACAGGTACCCGGAGGAGTGCCGGATGGTCCACGCGATCCACTCGGGGGTGGCGGACTGGGCGGCGAGGATGACGTCGGCCTCGTTCTCGCGGTCGGGCGAGTCGGCGACGAGGACGGGCCGGCCGGCGCGCAGGGCGTCGAGGGCGTCCTCGACGGTGCCGAGGCGCACGTCGCTCATCGGGCCACCGCCGAGGCGGTGAGCAGCCGTTCGGTGTACTTGGCGAGGACGTCGACCTCGAGGTTGACGTGCGCCCCGGCGGCGAGGGTGCCGAGCGTCGTGGCGGCAAGCGTGGTGGGGATGAGGGAGACGCCGAACGCGTCGTCGGACACGTGGGTGACGGTGAGGGAGACGCCGGAGACGGTGATCGACCCCTTCTCGGCGACGTACCGGGCGAGCTCGGGCGGCAGGGCGATCTCGACGTCGTCCCAGCGGGGTCCGGGGTCGCGACGCAGGACGGTGCCGACGCCGTCGACGTGGCCCTGGACGACGTGGCCGCCGTACCGGCCGCCGACGGCGAGGGCGCGCTCGAGGTTGACGGTGCTGCCGGTCGTGAGGTCGCCGAGCGCGGTGCGGCGCAGGGTCTCGGGCATGACGTCGGCGGTGAAGGTGCCGTCGCCGGGCAGGTCCGTGACGGTCAGGCAGACGCCGCTGACGGCGATGGAGTCGCCGAGGCGTGCGTCGGACGTGACGAGCGGTCCGTGGACGGTGAGGCGGGCGTCGGCGGGGGTCCCGCCGTCGTCGGTGCCTGCCTCGACGGCGCGCACGGTGCCGATCTCCTCGACGATGCCGGTGAACATTCAGGCCTCCTGGTCGGCCGGGTGCGTGGTGGGGACGGTGTCGTCCGGACGGGTGTCGTGCGGGGCTTCGGGGTCCCCGGGGATGGTGGGCTCGGGGGTGGTGGCCTCGGGGGTGGGGGGCTCGGGGGTGGCGACGACGAGGACGTCGGGGCCGAGCGGCAGGACGCTGCGCATGGTCAGGCGCAGCGCACCGTCGATGCCGGTCACGCCGAGGTCGGCGACGGCGGACGGGCCGGCCCCGAGCAGGACGGGCGCGACGTAGGCGTGGACCTCGTCGACGAGCCGGGCCCGCAGGAACGCGGCGGCGAGCGTGGGGCCGCCCTCGACGAGCAGGTGGCGGACCTCACGCTCGGCGAGCACGCGCAGGACGTCGGCGGGGTCGTGCGAGCGGACGTGGACGACCTCTCCCCCGGGTCCGTGCAGCCGGGCGCCCGCGGGGACGTCGCGGTGGCCCACGACGACGCGCAGCGGCTGGTCGCGGTGCAGCTCCCCGGCCGCGTTGCGGGCGGTGAGGCTCGGGTCGTCGGCGAGCACGGTCCCGGTCCCGACGGCGATCGCGTCGACCTCGGCGCGCAGGTCGTGCGCGTGGTGCCGGCTGACGTCGGAGGTGATCCACCGGCTGCTGCCGTCGGCTGCGGCGACGCGCCCGTCGAGGGACGTCGCGAGCTTGAGGGTGACGAACGGGCGGCCGCGCTCGACGGACGCGAGCCACGTGCCGAGCAGGGTCCGGCCGTCCGGGGCGAGCACGTCGGTGACGACGTCGACGCCCGCGGCGCGCAGCCGCTCGGCGCCCCCCGCGGCCACGGGGTTGGGGTCGGGGACGCTGACGACGACACGGCGGACCCCCGCGGCGAGCAGCGCCTGCGTGCACGGTCCGGTGCGGCCGGTGTGGTCGCACGGCTCGAGCGTCACGACGGCGGTCGCGCCGTCGGTCGGCAGGCCGCGCGAGGCGGCGTCCCGCAGCGCGGCGACCTCGGCGTGCGGGGTGCCCGCACCGGCGTGCCACCCCTCGCCCACGACGCTGCCGTCGGGCGTGAGCAGCACGCAGCCGACGCGCGGGTTCGCGCCGTGCCGGGGACCGCGCCGCGCGAGCAGCATCGCCTGCCGCATCGCGGCGACCTCGAGCGGCGTGACGCGGGCGGACGCGGCCGCGGTCGGCGTCGGGACGCCGTGCACGGTGCTCGTCATCAGTCCACCTCCGGGCGCTACGGTGCCCCGGGGGTGCGCAGGAGTCGTCGCCCTGCCACGGGACGCGCCGACGGCGACGCCCCGCCACGTGTTCCTCCCATCCGGACTTTCACCGTCGGTCCTGGAGTTCCACCAGGTCAACCGCCCGGTCCGTGAGGACCGTGCGGGTCGCGGACTGTCACCGCCGGCTCGGACTTTCACCGACCCCGGAGCACGTGTTCGTGTTCTGTACTGCGCCAACGATCATGCCACACGCGGCATTCCCGCCCTCGTGCGCCCCCGGCCGTCTCATCGGCTGGGACCGTCGCCGCGACCGGGTGCCTCGGACGGCGCGGACCCGCGACGGCTCTCGTGGGTCCGGAGTGAGCTCGCCCCGGGGGGCAGGAGGGGGCGGCCGGTCAGGACGCCGCGTCGGCGAGCGCGCGCAGCGCCTCGATCTCCCCCGCGACGTCGTCCGCGCCGTACACCGCGGACCCGGCGACGAACACGTTCGCGCCGGCTGCGGCGATCCGCCCGATCGTGTCGCGTGCGACGCCCCCGTCGACCTGCACCCACGTGTCGAGGCCCGCCGCGTCGATCGCCGCGCGCGTGCGCCGGACCTTGGGCAGCGTGCCCTCGATGAACGACTGACCGCCGAAGCCGGGCTCGACCGTCATGACGAGCACCATGTCGATCTCGGCCAGCAGGTCGACGAACGGCTCGACGGGCGTGGCGGGCCGCAGCGCGACACCGACCCGCACGCCGGCCGACCGCAGCTCGCGCGCCAGCCGCACGGGCGCCTGCGCCGCCTCCGCGTGGAACGTCACGGACCCGGCGCCGGCCTCGGCGAACGCGGGGGCCCACCGGTCGGCGTCGTCGATCATCAGGTGCACGTCGAGCGGCACCGGGGACACCTGCGCGAGGCGCCGCACGACCGGCAGGCCGATCGTGAGGTTGGGCACGAAATGGTTGTCCATGACGTCGACGTGGGCCCAGTCGGCGGTCGCGATCCGGGCGAGGTCACGCTCGAGGTTCGCGAAGTCGGCGGACAGGATGCTCGGGTTGATCAGCGCGGACACCCCGTCAGCGTAGCCACGCCGCGCGGGCCTCGCCGTCGTCGTCCCGGGGTCGGCCGTGCGCGTCCGACGCAGGACGGGTCAGGCGGTGCGGCGCAGGAGCGTCAGGTGCATCGCGTCGGTGCCGTGCACGTGCGGCCACAGCTGCACGTCGTCCCGGTCGGGCAGCTCGACGTCACGCGTGGCGACCGCGCGCACGACGGCGGGCGTGTCCAGCCTCTCGACCGTGAGCCCGGCGCGCCCGACGGCGCGGAGCACGTCCTGCACGACCAGGCGCGTCTCGGCCAGGTGCGGCGAGCACGTCACGTACGCGACGACGCCGCCCACGCGCACCGCGTGCAACGCCGACGCGAGCAGCTCGCGCTGCAGGGCCGTGAGCGGCGCGAGGTCGGCGGGCGTGCGCCGCCAGCGCGACTCGGGCCGCCGCCGCAGCGCCCCCAGCCCCGTGCAGGGCGCGTCGACCATGACGCGGTCGAACGCGCCGGGCTCCTGCTGGTCCACGTCGCGACCGTCGCCCGTCCGCACGTCCTCGACCGCCTCGCGCGGGACCGCGCGGAGCGACTGCTGCACGAGCCGGGCCCGGTGCGGCTGCACCTCGTTCGCGACGAGCCGGGCCCCCCGCTGCGCGGCCAGCGCACCGAGCAGCGCCGCCTTCCCGCCGGGGCCGGCGCACAGGTCGAGCCACCGGTCGTCCGGACCGTCCAGCGGCGCCGCCGCGAGCGCGAGCGCCACGAGCTGGCTGCCGTCGTCCTGCACGCCGGCGCGCGCCTCACGGACCGCGGGGAGCGCCGCGGGGTCGCCGCCCGGGAGCACGAGAGCGGTCGGCGACAGGGTCCCTCTCGCCGTCGCGCCGGGCGTGGCCGCCGGGCGGCCCTCGGGGGCGCCGGGCGTGGCGCCCGCCGTCGTGCCCGTCGTGCCGGCCGTCGTGCCCGCCGCCCCGGTCGGCGCAGGACCGTCGGGGACGCCGCCCCCGGCCGAGCTCGCCGCGGGCGAGAGCTCGGCCGTCGTCGCGAGCCCGGGCCGTGCGACGAGGGTCACGAGGGGTGCGGTGTTGTCGGCCTCCAGCAGGCCCGTGATCTCGTCCGCGGCGCGGCCGTTGCCGACGAGCGACTCGCGCAGCGCACGCACGACCCACGCGGGGTGGCTGCCGACCACGGCGAGGCGCGCGACGGGGTCGTCGCCGTCCGGGTCGGCGGCGTCGCCGATGCGCTCCTCCCAGCGCGGCCACGGCTCGCGCGACACGGCACGCAGCACCGCGTTGACGAACTGCGCGGGTCCGGCGCCCGTGACCTCGCGCGCGAGACCGACGGTCTCGGACACCGCGGCGTGCGCCGGGACGCGCATGCCGAGGAGCTGGTGCGTCCCGAGCCGCAGGAGGTCGAGGACGGGTGCGTCGATCCGGTCCACGGGTCGGGCCGCGGCGAGCTCGACGACGGCGTCGTACCGGCCCCGCAGCCGCAGGGTGCCGTAGGCGAGCTCGGTCGCGAAGGCGGCGTCCCGGCCCTGCACGCCGCGCTCGCGCAGCATCGGCGGCAGCACGAGGTTGGCGTAGGCGTCGCCCTCGGCGACGGCCCGCAGCGTGTCGAACGCGGCGCGGCGCGCGGCGTCGCCCGATCGGCGCCGCTGGGCGGGGGCCGCGGAGGTCCGGGTGCCCCGGCCCTCGCGGCGTGCGGCGCCGCGCTGTCGTCCGCGGGCGTCCCGGCCGCCGGCGTCGTCCCGGCCTGACCGGCCGTCGCGTCCCGGCCGCTCGCCCCGGTGCGCGCGGTCGCCGTCCGACGGCGGGGTCACGCGGCGCCGCCCAGGACGGTGCCGTCGGCGGGTCGTGCGCCACGCGCCCAGTCCGCGGCGGGCATGGCGCGCTTCCCGGGCGGGGTGACGTCGCCGAGCTGGACGGCACCACCGCCCGCGCCGACGAGGACCTCGCGCCGGCCGGCACGCAGCTCGCCGGGCGCCAGCTCGGTGACGTCGGGTCGGGGCAGCACGGGGCCGAGGCCGAGGCGCGCGCCGTCCGGCAGCGTGGTCCAGGCGCCGGGTGCGGGCGTGCAGCCCCGGATGCGCCGGTCGACGGCGTGCACGGGGTGCGACCAGCGCACGCGCGCGTCCTCCGCCTCGATCTTCGGGGCGTGGCTCACGCCGTCGGCGGGCTGCGGGACGGCGACCAGCTCCCCGTCCTCGAGGGCGTCGAGCGTCGCGACGAGCAGTCCGGCACCGGACGTGGCCAGCCGCGTGAGCAGGTCGCCCGCGGTGTCGCGGGGGCGGACCGTCTCGGTCAGCGTGCCGAGGACGGGGCCGGTGTCGAGACCCTGCTCGATGCGGAAGGTGGTCGCGCCGGTGACCTCGTCGCCGGCGATGAGCGCGTGCTGCACGGGTGCGGCGCCGCGCCACGCGGGCAGGACCGAGAAGTGCAGGTTGACCCAGCCGTGCCGGGGGACGTCGAGGACCTCCGCGGGCAGGAGCGCGCCGTACGCGACGACGGGCGCGGCGTCGACGTCGAGCTCGGCGAGCCGGGCGACGAACTCCTCGCCACGCGGGCGCGCCGGCGTGAGCACCTCGATGCCGGCCTCGAGCGCGCGCGCCTTGACGGGGCTGGGCGCGAGGGTCCGGCCGCGGCCCGCACGGGCGTCGGGACGCGTGAGGACCGCGACGACCTCGTGACGGGAGGCGAGGAGCGCCTCGAGCGACGGCACCGCGGCCGCAGGGGTTCCGGCGAAGAGCAGTCGCATGGACCCGATCCTAGGTGGCGGAGGGTCCCGTCCCTGCCGCGGGTGGCAGCAGGCCCCGGGCGGTGAGGTCGGCGCGCAGCGTGGTCGCGTCGGTGAACACCACGCCGTCGAAACCCACCGAGCGGGCCCCGTCGACGTTGACGGGCGAGTCGTCGACGAACACCGTGCGGGCCGGGTCGAGGGCGTACCGGGCGGCTAGGAGCCGGAACACGGCGGGGTCGGGCTTGGCGAGGCCGACGTCCCCGGAGACGAGCACGTCCTCCAGCAGGCCGATCGCCGGGGCCGCAGGCTGCGCGTGGTGGAACGTCTCCGCGGACCAGTTGGTCAGGCCGAGCAGCCGGACCCCGGCGGCGCGCAGGTCCTCGACGAGCTCGGCGCTGCCCGGCACCGGCCCCGTGAGCGTGTCGGCGAAGTGCCGGACGTACAGGTCGAGCGCGCCGACGTGCTGGGGGTGCGAGCGCGCGAGGACCGCCCGCGCGTCCGCCCAGCTGCGTCCCGCGTCCTGCGCGTGGTTGAACGTCGCGAAGTCGACGTCGGCGAAGAACCGGTCGACCGCGTCGCGGGGCATCCGACCCTCGTACGCGCGGTAGGGGTCCCAGCGCACCAGCACGTTGCCGAGGTCGAGGACGACCGCACGCCCCGCGACGGCGCTCACGTGAGGTCCGCCGGGTCGACCTGGACCCGCAGCGAGCCGCCCTCGCGGCGCGCGCTGCGCACGGCCAGCGACGCGGCGACGGCCCGCGCGAGCGCGGCACCGCGGGCGCGCGGGACGCGGACGAGGGCGCGCACGTCGGGCTCGAGGACCGCGAGCTCGCCCGGTGCGGGCGCCGTCGGCACGGGCACGGGCCCCAGCACCTCCGCCCCCTCGACGTCGACACGCGCGAGCAGGGCCTCGACGGCGTCGCGCGGCCCGGTCACGGCCGCGACGCGGACCGCGGGCGGCAGGCCCAGCTCGGCCCGCTCCGCCGACTCGCGCGCCGCGAGCCCCGCGGGGTCCCAGCGGACGAGGGCCTGCGTGGGGCGCTCCGGGGCGTCGCCGACGAGCAGGACCTGCCCGCCGTCGTCGGCCGGCCGCACGAGCGCGGCGGCGGTGAGCCACCGGCGCAGCACGCCGACGGTCGCCCCGAGGCCCGCGCCGGACGCCCCGACGGCGGCGTCGAGCAGCAGCGCGGCGGCGTACCCGGACGGCGCCACCGGCTCCGCGCCGGGCGTCGCCACGACGACGGCGGGGACGTCCGGCACGGACGCGAGCACGCCGCCCGACGCGCGCGCGCCGGACACCCGGACCGGGACTCCCGGGAACGCCCGGCCGAGCTCCTCGGCGGTGCGTTCGGACCCGACGCGCACCGACCGCAGGGCCGTGCCGCCGCACTCGCCGCAGCGCCACCCGGTCGCGAGCCGCCCGCACCAGCCGCACGTCGGCACGCCGTCCTGGCCGGTGATCCCGAGCGGCCCGTGGCACGTGCCGCACCGCGCGTCGGCACGGCACCGCCCGCACGCGACGACGGGCACGTACCCCGCGCGCGGCACCTGCACGAGCACGGGGCCGTCCGCGAGCCGGTCGCGCAGCGTCCGCCACGCCGGGGAGGGCAGCCGCGCCGCGGCGGCCGGGCCCTCGCGCGCGAGCTCGACGGAGGTCAGGGCGCGCACCCGCGGCGTGCGCGCGCGCGTCGTGGCACGGTCCGCGGCGACCTCCTTCGCCCAGCCGGACTCGACGAGCGCCTGCGCCTCGACCGTGCGCCCGTGGCCGCCGACCAGCAGCGCGCACCCGGCGAGGTCCGACCGCAGCGCGAGGACCTCCCGCACGTGCGGGTACGGCGCCCGCGGCTCGGCGTGCAGCGCGTCGCCGTCGTCCCAGCACACGACGAGCCCCAGGTCGTGCACGGGCGCGAACGCGGACGCGCGCGTGCCGACGACCACGTCCGCCGAGCCCCGCAGGGCGGCCAGGAACGCCCGGTAGCGGGCGGCCGGCCCGTCGTCCGCCGCGAGCCGGACCGCCCCGCCCGCCCGCTCGGGCGACCACGCGGGCACCCCGGCGCGCGCGAGGGCGTCCAGGACGCGCGCGACGTCCCGCGCGTCCGGCACGACGACGAGCGCACCGCGTCCGCCGAGCACGCACGCCGCGACGGCCTGGGCGACCGCGTCGTCCCACCGCTCCCCCGGCGCCCCGGGCAGGGCCGTCCACACGGCGCGCGGCGCGCCGCCCGCCAGGACGTGCTGCACGAACGCGGGCCCGCCGCGGTACGGCGCCCACGCGGGCGCTCCCGCCGCGGGAGGCCCGACGGCCTCGCCGTCGCCCCGGCCCGCGAACCGCTCCGCCTCGGTGCGGGCGTGCCGGGCCGGCACCGCCAGGCGCAGCACGTCGGACAGCGTCCCGGCCCACCGGTCGGCGACCGCCCGGGCGAGCGTGAGCACGTCCGGCGTGAGCACCGGCTCGGGCGAGACGACGCGGCGCAGCGGCGCGAGCTGTCCGACGTGCTCGGCCTGCTCCGCACGCTCGAGGAGGTACCCGTCGACGTCCTGGCCGCCGAACCGCACCTTGACGCGCACACCGGGCGCGGCCGCGTCGTCCGCCCGGGCGGGGACGAGGTACTCGAACGGCCGGTCGAGGTGGGCGGGCGACACGTCCACCAGCACGCGCGCGACGGGCAGGTGCTCGGCCGGCTCCAGCGCGGCGGCGCCGAGCCGGGGGCGGGCGCGCCGACGTGGGCCGGGGACGCCGTCGAGCACGAGCTGCTCGCCCGACGTCACGCCGTGCCGCCCGTCACACGCCTGCCGCGGGGGCGGGCCACGACCGGTGGGTCAGCCGACGGCCGACAGCAGGTCGGCCGCGCGGTCCGTGCGCTCCCAGGTGAACTCGGGCAGCTCACGCCCGAAGTGCCCGTACGCGGCGGTCCGGCGGTAGATCGGCCGCAGCAGGTCGAGGTCCCGGATGATCGCGGCCGGGCGCAGGTCGAACACCTCCCGGATCGCCTGCGTCAGCCGCTCGTCCGCGACGGTGCCCGTGCCGAACGTCTCGACGTACAGGCCGACGGGGTGCGCCTTGCCGATCGCGTACGCGACCTGCACCTCGCACCGGCGCGCCAGCCCGGCGGCGACGACGTTCTTGGCGACCCACCGCATCGCGTACGCGGCGGACCGGTCGACCTTCGACGGGTCCTTGCCCGAGAAGGCGCCGCCGCCGTGCCGGGCGAACCCGCCGTAGGTGTCGACGATGATCTTGCGCCCGGTGAGGCCGGCGTCGCCCTTCGGGCCGCCCACGACGAACGTGCCCGTCGGGTTCACGAGCAGGCGGTGGTCGGCGGTGTCCAGCTCGAGCGAGGCGAGCACGGGCGCGACGACGTGCTCGGCGATCGCGGGCCGGAGGTCGTTCTCGAGGTTCAGGTCCGGGTCGTGCTGGGTCGACAGGACCACGGTGTCGAGCGAGACCGCACGGTCCCCCTCGTAGCCGATCGTCACCTGCGTCTTGCCGTCCGGGCGCAGGCCCGGCACGATCCCGGCCTTGCGGACCTCGGTCAGGCGCTCGGCCAGCCGGTGCGCCGCCCAGATCGGCAGCGGCAGCAGGCTCGGCGTCTCATCCGTCGCGTAGCCGAACATCAGGCCCTGGTCGCCCGCGCCCTGCAGGTCGAGCGGGTCCATGTCCGAGGAGTCCTCGCGGACCTCGAGCGCCTTGTCGACGCCCTGTGCGATGTCCGGCGACTGCTGGCCGATCGACACCGACACGCCGCACGACTCGCCGTCGAAGCCGATGTGGGAGGACGTGTAGCCGATGCCCTGCACGACCTCGCGCACGACCTGCGGGATCTCGACGTACGCGCTGGTGGTGACCTCGCCCGCCACGTGCACGAGACCCGTCGTGACCATCGTCTCCACGGCGACGCGGGCCGCCGGGTCCTGGTCGAGGATCGCGTCGAGGATCGCGTCGGAGATCTGGTCGCAGATCTTGTCCGGGTGGCCCTCCGTCACCGATTCGGACGTGAAGAGCCGCACGGGAGCGTCAGTCATGCGGCACAGCCTAACGGCCTGCGCCGACGACCCGGACGGGCGTTCACCAGCGGTCGCGGACCGCGTCCCAGACGGTGCCGGCGACGTCGTCCTTGGTGCCCCCGGCGGTCGCGACGACCTGCCCGGCCCCGTCGAGGACGACGACCTCGTTGACGTCCGTGCCGAACCCGCGGCCCTCGCCGACGGCGTTCACGACCAGCAGGTCGGCGCCCTTGCGGAGCGCCTTCGCGCGGCCGTGCTCGAGCACCGAGCCGTCGTCGTCGCCGGTCTCGGCGGCGAACCCCACGACGAGCTGCCCCTCGCGCAGCCGTTCCCCGGCGAGCTCCGCGAGCACGTCGACGTTCTCGACGAGCTCGATCGCCGGGGCCGACCGGTCGGCGCGCTTCTTGATCTTGGCGCCCTGCACGGACGCGGGGCGGTAGTCCGCGACGGCGGCCGCCATCACGACGACGTCCGCGTCCTTCGCCGCGGCGCGCACGGCGTCGCGCAGCTGCGCCGCGGTCTCCACCGGGACGACGTCGACGCCCGCGGGCGGCGGCACCGCCAGGTTGGCGGCCACGAGCGTCACGCGCGCCCCACGCGCGGCCGCGACGCGGGCCAGCGCCACGCCCTGACGCCCGGAGCTGCGGTTGCCGAGGAAGCGCACGGGGTCGAGCGGCTCGCGGGTGCCTCCGGCCGACACGACGACGTGCCGCCCGGCCAGGTCGCGCGGCCCGGCGAGGGCGAACGCGGCGGCGGCGATCTCCTCGGGCTCGGGGAGCCGGCCCGGGCCCGTGTCGGCGCCCGTCAGACGTCCGCTCGCGGGGTCGAGCACGTGCACGCCCCGGCGCCGCAGCGTCTCGACGTTCGCGACGGTCGCGGGGTGCTCCCACATCTCGGTGTGCATGGCCGGCGCCATGAGCACCGGGCAGCGCGCCACGAGCAGGGTCGCGGTCAGCAGGTCGTCCGCGCGACCCGTCGCTGCACGCGCGAGCAGGTCCGCGGTGGCGGGGGCGACGACGACCAGCTCGGCCTGCTTGCCGACCGCGACGTGCGCGACCTGGTCGACGTCCTCGAACACGTCGGTCGTGACCGGCTGCCCGGACAGGGCCTCCCAGGTCGCTGCGCCGACGAACTGCAGCGCGGCGGCGGTCGGCACGACGCGCACGTCGTGCCCCGCCTCACGCAGGAGCCGCAGCAGCAGCACCGCCTTGTAGGCGGCGATGCCGCCCGCGACACCCAGGACGATCCGCATGGGGGCGGGCCTCAGCCCTCCGTGGCCTCGGACGTCAGCAGGCCGGCGTCGATCTCCCGCATCGCGATCGACAGCGGCTTCTCCTGCGGACGCGTGTCGACGAGCGGGCCGACGTACTCGAGCAGGCCCTCGTTGAGCTGCGAGTAGTAGGCGTTGATCTGACGGGCGCGCTGCGCCGAGTACAGCACGAGGGCGTACTTGGAGTCGGCGCGCTCGAGGAGCTGGTCGATCGGCGGGTCGGTGATGCCCGTGGGGGCGGCGACGGTTCCGGACACGATGGTCTCCCGTGACGTGTGAGGGGGATGGAGGACGAGCCTGCGGTCATCCTACCCGGTCGGCGATCCCCATCACCCGGACCAGCTCGTCGGTCGCACGGTGCACGTCGTCGTTGACGATCACGTGGTCGAACTCGGACTCCGCGGCGAGCTCCACGCGCGCGGTCGCGAGCCGGCGCTCACGCTCCTCCGCGCTCTCCGTGCCCCGCCCCACCAGCCGCCGCTCGAGCTCCGCGAACGACGGTGGGGCGAGGAACACGAAGCGCGCGTCCGGCATGGTGCTGCGCACCTGCCGGGCGCCCTGCAGGTCGATCTCGAGGAGTGCGGGCTCCCCCGCGGCGAGCCGGCGCTCGACCGGCTCCCGCGGGGTCCCGTAGCGGTGGACGCCGTGGACGACCGCCCACTCCAGCAGGTCGCCGTCCTCGACCATCCGGTCGAACTCGTCGGCGCTGACGAAGTGGTAGTGCACCCCCTCGACCTCACCCGGCCGCGGGGGCCGCGTCGTCGCGGACACCGAGAGCCAGACCCGGGGGTAGCGCGTGCGGACGTCGGCGGAGACCGTGCCCTTGCCGACGGCGGTGGGTCCGGCGAGAACGGTCAGCCGGGCGGGCGTCGTCGTCATGGGTGGTGCGGTGCTCCTCGTGCCGCGGTGACGACCCGTCCGTCACCCGAAGCGGTCGACGAGCGCCTTCACCTGGTGGGGTCCCAGACCGCGGACGCGCCGCGTCTCCGAGATGCCGATCTCGGAGATGATCGCACGAGCCTTGACCTTCCCCACACCGGGCAGGGACTCCAGGAGGGCGAGGACCTTGAGCTTGCCGATGGTCTCGTCCTTCTGGCCCTGCGCGATGACCTCCGAGAGGGTCCCCTGGGAGTACTTGAGGCGGTTCTTCACCTCGGCACGGGCCTGCCGGGCTGCGGCGGCCTTCTGGAGCGCTGCGGCTCGTTGTTCGGGAGTCAGCGGAGGAAGAGCCACGCGCGTCACCTTCTCGTCAGTGGGCCGTCGGTTCCTCGTCGGGTGCGCAAGGACCGTGGATATGAAACTAGCGAGGCCACACCAGGTCGGCAACGCGGACGCGCCGGAGCCACCTGCGACGACGCGTGCCGACCACGCGCTCCCACCACGCGCCCCGACGACGCACGGGCAGGGCCCGCGGGCCCTGCCGGGGCCGCGCCGACGAGCACGCGACGGCCCGAGGACGGGCGCGGCGACGCGTGCACGCCGCGCCCGCCCTCGGGAGGTGGCGTCAGGACAGCGCCGCGGCCGCCTCGTCGGCAGCCCGTCGCGCGGCCGCGCGCAGGGACGCGACGTCCGGACCGGCCGCCAGGACGCCGCGCGACGACGACGCCAGCACCTGCGCGCGGGCGCTGCCGAAGACGCGCGTCAGCTCGCGTGGGCCCGCACCCTGCGCGCCCACGCCGGGGGCGAGCAGCGGGCCGTTGACGTGCACGAGGTCGACCCCGGCGCGCTCGGCCGCGTCGCCCACGGTCGCGCCCACGACCAGGCCGACCGAGCCCATCGGGTCCTCCCCCGCGTTGAGCGCGGCGGCCCGCGCGGCGACCGCCGCGGCGACGGTCACGCCGTCGTCGGTGCGGGCGTGCTGGACCTCGTGGCCCTCCTTGTTGGACGTCAGGCACAGGACGAACAGCCCGCGACCGGTCGCGAGCGCCTGGTCGACGGCCGGGTCGAGCGAGCCGAAGCCGAGGTACGGCGACACCGTGAGCGCGTCGCCCGCGAGCGGCGAGCCGTCGCGCAGGTACGCGTCGGCGTAGCCCGCCATGGTCGAGCCGATGTCGCCACGCTTGGCGTCGACGACCACGAGCGTGCCCGTCTCTCGGCCGGCGGCGACGACCTCCTCGAGCACCGCGACGCCCGCCGAGCCGTGCCGCTCGAACAGCGCGGACTGCGGCTTCACGGCGGCCACCCGCCCGCCGACCGCGTCGAGCACGATCCGCGCGAACGTCCGCAGGCCCACGGCGTCGTCGGTCAGGCCCCACTCGAGCAGCAGGCCGGGGTGCGGGTCGACGCCCACGCACAGCGGGCCGTGGTCGGCCGCCGCGGCGGCCAGGCGGGCGCCGAACGGCACGCGACCGCCCACGCCGCCGGGCAGCGCGTCGCCCGTCACGCCGGCACCGCCGCACGCGCCGCGCGACGGCCGGCGGCGGCCGCGTCGTGCTCCTGCAGGCTCGTGACCGTGAACGGTCCCGCCTGCGCGGCCTCGATGGCCTGCACCGCGGCGCCGAGCTGCTGCACCGTGGTGACGATCGCCTTGTCGGCGGCGATCGTCGCGGCGCGGATCTCGTAGCCGTCGGCGCGCGCGCCCTGGCCCGAGGGCGTGTTCACGACCATGTCGACCTCGCCCGCCGTGATGAGGTCGACGATCGTCGGCTCCCCGTCGGCGCCGCGGCCCGCGGAGTACTTGCGCACCACGGTCGAGCGGATGCCGGAGCGGTGCAGCACCGCCGCGGTGCCCTCGGTCGCGAGGATCTCGAAGCCCAGCTCGGCGAGGCGCTTGACCGGGAAGACGATCGAGCGCTTGTCCCGGTCCGCGACGGAGATGAACGCGCGGCCGCCCGACGGCAGGCCGCCGAACGCCGCCTCCTGCGACTTCGCGAACGCCGTCGGGAAGTCCACGTCGAAGCCCATGACCTCGCCCGTGGAGCGCATCTCCGGCCCCAGGACGGTGTCGACCACGACGCCGCGCGCGGTGCGGAACCGCTTGAACGGCAGCACGGCCTCCTTGACCGCGACGGGCGAGTCGAGGTCGAGCACGCTCGCGTCCTCCTCGGGCAGCAGGCCCGCGGCGCGCAGGTCCGCGATCGAGCGGCCCGCCATGACGAGCGCGGCGGCCTTCGCGAGCGAGACGCCCGTCGCCTTGGAGACGAACGGCACGGTCCGCGACGCGCGGGGGTTCGCCTCGAGCACGTAGAGCACGTCGGACACGAGCGCGAACTGGATGTTGAGCAGGCCGCGCACGCCCACCCCGCGGGCGATCGCCTCGGTCGACAGGCGGATGCGGTCGAGCTCGGCGGTCGACAGCGTGACGGGCGGCAGGGCGCACGCCGAGTCGCCCGAGTGGATCCCGGCCTCCTCGATGTGCTCCATGACGCCGCCCAGGAACAGCTCGTGGCCGTCGAACAGGGCGTCGACGTCGATCTCGATCGCGTCGTCGAGGAAGCGGTCGATGAGCAGCGGCGGCAGCGTGCCCGAGCTGTACGCCCGGCCGCCCTCCGTCGCGCCCTCGAGCGCGCGCTGCACGTACTCGGTGAGCTGGTGCTCGTCGTAGACGATCTCCATGCCGCGTCCGCCGAGCACGTACGACGGGCGCACGAGCACCGGGAAGCCGATGCGGCGCGCCGTGTCCTTGGCCCCGGCGAGCGTCGTCGCGGTGCCGAACGCGGGCGCGGGCAGGCCGGCCGCCTCGAGCACCTTGCCGAACTCCCCGCGGTCCTCGGCCGCGTCGATCGCCTGCGGCGGGGTGCCGAGGATCGGCAGACCCGCGTCGGCGAGGCGCTGCGCGAGCGACAGGGGCGTCTGGCCGCCGAGCGTGACGATGAGGCCCGCGACGGGCCCGGCAGCGAGCTCGGCCTGGTAGACCTCGAGGACGTCCTCGAACGTCAGCGGCTCGAAGTACAGGCGGTCGGACGTGTCGTAGTCCGTCGAGACGGTCTCCGGGTTGCAGTTGACCATGACGGTCTCGAACTCGCCCTTGAGCGCCAGCGCGGCGTGCACGCACGAGTAGTCGAACTCGATGCCCTGCCCGATGCGGTTCGGCCCCGAGCCGAGGATGAGGATCGCGGGACGCTCGCGCGGCCGGACCTCGGTCTCCTCGTCGTAGGACGAGTAGTGGTACGGCGTGAGGGCGGCGAACTCGGCGGCGCACGTGTCGACCGTCTTGAACACCGGGCGCAGGCCGACCGCGTGCCGGGCGCCGCGCACGGCGTCCTCGGTCGTGCCGCGCAGCTGCGCGACCTGCACGTCGGACAGGCCGTGCCGCTTGGCGTGCGCGAGCACCTCGCGCGTGAGGGCCGGGGCGGCCGCGGTCGCGGCGGCGACCTCGTTGACGAGCTGCACCTGGTCGAGGAACCACGGGTCGATGCCGGTGCGCGCGTACACCTCGTCGACGTCCACGCCCGCGCGCAGGACCTGCTGCACGTCGACGAGCCGCCCCTCGGTGGGCCGGCCGATGGACCCCAGCAGGGCGTCGAGCGTCTCCCCCGTCGCCGGCTGCCCCTCCCAGTGGAAGACCGAGCCCTTCTTGTCGATCGACCGCATGGCCTTGCCGAGCGCCTCGGTGAAGTTGCGGCCGAGCGCCATGGCCTCGCCCACGGACTTCATGGTCGTCGTGAGCGTCGGGTCCGCCGCGGGGAACTTCTCGAACGCGAACCGCGGCACCTTGACGACCACGTAGTCGAGCGTCGGCTCGAACGACGCCGGCGTGGAGCCGGTGATGTCGTTCGGGATCTCGTCGAGCGTGTACCCGACGGCGAGCTTGGCGGCGATCTTCGCGATCGGGAAGCCCGTCGCCTTCGACGCGAGCGCCGACGAGCGCGACACGCGCGGGTTCATCTCGATGACGACGACGCGACCCGTCGTCGGCTCGACCGCGAACTGGATGTTGCAGCCGCCGGTGTCGACGCCGACCTCGCGGATGACCGCGATGCCGATGTCGCGCAGCTTCTGGTACTCGCGGTCCGTGAGCGTGAGCGCGGGCGCGACCGTCACGGAGTCGCCCGTGTGCACGCCGACCGGGTCGACGTTCTCGATCGAGCAGACGACCACGACGTTGTCGTGCTTGTCGCGCATGAGCTCGAGCTCGTACTCCTTCCAGCCGAGGATCGACTCCTCCAGGAGCACCTCGGTGGTCGGCGAGTAGTGCAGGCCCTGGCCGACGATGCGGCGCAGGTCGTCCTCGTCGTACGCGATCCCCGACCCGAGGCCGCCCATCGTGAACGACGGGCGGACCACGACCGGGTAGCCGAGGTCCTGCACGGCCGCGAGCGCGTCGTCGATCGTGTGCACGATCGCGGAGCGCGCGGACTCGCCGCCGCAGACCTCGACGACCTGCTTGAACTGCTCGCGGTCCTCGCCCTTCTGGATCGCGGGGATGTTCGCGCCGATGAGCTCGACGCCGTACTCCTCGAGGACCCCGGCGGCGTCGAGGGCGATCGCGGCGTTGAGGGCGGTCTGGCCGCCGAGGGTGGGCAGGATCGCGTCGGGGCGCTCCTTGGCGATGATGCTGGTGAGGACCTCGGTCGTGATGGGCTCGACGTAGGTGGCGTCGGCGAACTCCGGGTCGGTCATGATCGTGGCCGGGTTGGAGTTCACGAGGACGACGCGCAGGCCCTCCTCCTTGAGCACGCGGCAGGCCTGCGTGCCGGAGTAGTCGAACTCGCAGGCCTGGCCGATGACGATCGGGCCGGACCCGATGACGAGGACGCTGGAGATGTCGGTGCGGCGGGGCATCAGGCGGCACCCTTCGTGGTGGGGTCGTCGGCGCCGGTCATGAGCGCGACGAAGCGGTCGAACAGGTAGGCGGCGTCGTGGGGACCGGCGGCCGCCTCCGGGTGGTACTGGACGGAGAACGCGGGCAGGTCGAGCGCGCGCAGGCCCTCGACCACGTCGTCGTTGAGGTCGACGTGGCTGACGACGACGCGCCCGTAGCGGCCTCCGTCGTGGGGGGCGACGGACTCGCCGTCGAGGGGTGCGTCGACGGCGAACCCGTGGTTGTGGGCGGTGATCTCGACCTTGCCGGTGGCGCGGTCGACGACGGGCTGGTTCACGCCGCGGTGGCCGTAGCCGAGCTTGTAGGTGCCGTATCCGAGCGCGCGGCCGAGCAGCTGGTTGCCGTAGCAGATGCCGAAGAACGGGATCTGGCGGTCGAGGACGTCGCGCAGGAGCTCGACCTCGTGGGTCGCGGCGGACGGGTCGCCGGGGCCGTTGGAGAAGAACACGCCGTCGGGCGAGGTCGCGAGGACGTCGTCGATGGTCGCGGTGGCGGGCAGGACGTGGACGCGCACGCCGCGCTCGGCGAGGCGCTGCGGCGTCATGGCCTTGATGCCGAGGTCGACGGCGGCGACGGTCGCGACGGGTGCGTCGAGCGGCGTGCCGTCGGGACCGAGGGCCTCGACGACGTAGGCCTCGTCGGTGGACACCTCGCCGGCGAGGTCGGCGCCGGCCATGGCGGGGGCGGCGAGGACCTCGGCGAGCAGGTCGTCGCCGTGGCGGCGCTCGTCGTCGGTGCCGTGCAGCGCGTCGCCGGAGAAGATGCCGGCGCGCATGACGCCGCGTTCGCGCAGGTGGCGGGTGAGGGCGCGGGTGTCGACGCCGCTGATGCCGACGATCCCCTGGGCGACGAGCTCGTCGTCGAGGGTGCGGCGGGCACGCCAGCTGGAGGAGCGGCGTGCGGGGTCGCGCACGACGTAGCCGGCGACCCAGATGCGGCTCGACTCGGGGTCCTCGTCGTTGACGCCGGTGTTGCCGATGTGGGGCGCCGTCATGACGACGACCTGGCGGTGGTACGAGGGGTCGGTCAGCGTCTCCTGGTAGCCGGTCATGCCGGTGTTGAAGACGATCTCGCCGAGCGTGCGGCCGGTCGCGCCGTACGCCTGCCCGGGGAACGTGCGGCCGTCCTCGAGGACGAGCACTGCGTCGGTCATGGCTTCTCCTCCTGCCCGGCGGTGCCGGGGGTCACGTCCGGCCCGGTGGCGCCGGGCGCGTGGTCGGTGGTGTCGACGGGTGCGTCGACGAGGGCCGCGGCAGCGGCGACCAGCAGGGGCCGGTCGGCGGCGTGCCGCGTGCGCAGGCCGGTGTCGAGGCCGCGCGGGTCGTCGGGGTGCGGCTGCCAGGTGAGCACGACGAGCCCGTCCTTGCCGACGACCTTGCCGGCGATGCCGGGGGCGGTGCCGGCGCCGCGCAGGGTCGGGGCGGGCACGAACACGTCGGTCGCGCCTGTGCGCGAGACGAGCACGCCCGCGTCGTGCACGGACACCTGGGCCGGGCTGCGGACGCCGAGGTCGTGCGCGGCGACGCGGTCCAGCCAGTCGCCCGCGCGCGTCGTGGAGACGTACACGGCCTCGACGGGTCCGAACCGTGCGGGCCCGAGGTCGTCGGGGGCGACGGGCAGCTGCGGCACGAGCCCCTCGGTGCGTCGTCGTCGGCCGAGCCAGCCGGCGCGCATGCCCCACAGGGCGAGGACGGCGACGAGGACGAGGACGACGACGGACACCCACGGGCGCATCAGCGGGCGTCCTCGTCGCACGGGGTCCCGTCGAGGACCGTGGCGCGTCCCCGCAGGAAGGTCGCGACGACGCACCCGGGCAGCTCGCGCCCGCGGTACGGCGAGTTGACGCTCTTGGTGGCCTGGGCCGCGGGGTCGACGGTGCGGCGTGCGGCGGGGTCGACGAGGACGAGGTTGGCGGGCTCCCCCACGGCGATCGGCCGCCCGTGGTCGGTGACGCGGCCGATGCGCGCGGGCGTGGTCGACAGCACGCGGGCGACGTCGGCCCAGGTGAGCCGGCCGGTGTCGACCATCGTCTGCTGCACGACGGACAGCGCGGTCTCGAGCCCGGTCATGCCGAACGCGGCGGCGGCCCACTCGCAGTCCTTGTCCTCGCGCGTGTGCGGCGCGTGGTCGGTCGCGACGATGTCGATCGTGCCGTCGGCGAGCCCCGCGCGGACCGCCTCGACGTCGGCCTCGGTCCGCAGCGGCGGGTTGACCTTGAACACCGGGTCGTAGCCCCGCGCGAGGTCGTCGGTGAGCAGCAGGTGGTGCGGGGTGACCTCGGCGGTGACGTCGATGCCGCGGGACTTGGCCCAGCGCACGATCTCGACGGAGCCGGCGGTCGACAGGTGGCACACGTGCAGGCGCGAGCCGACGTGCTCGGCGAGCAGCACGTCGCGGGCGATGATCGCCTCCTCCGCGACCGCGGGCCACCCGGCGAGGCCCAGCTCGGCGGAGACGACCCCCTCGTGCATCTGCGCGTTCTCGGTGAGCCGCGGCTCCTGCGCGTGCTGCGCGACGACGCCGTCGAACGCCTTGACGTACTCGAGCGCGCGGCGCATGAGCACCGGGTCGTGCACGCACTTCCCGTCGTCGGAGAACACCCGGACCTCGGCCTGCGACTGGGCCATGGCCCCGAGCTCGGCGAGCTGCAACCCCGCGAGCCCGACGGTGACCGCCCCCACCGGGTGCACGTCCACCCAGCCGGCCTCGCGCCCGAGCCGCCAGACCTGCTCGACGACACCGGCGGTGTCCTGCGTCGGGGACGTGTTCGCCATGGCGTGGACCGCGGTGAACCCGCCGAGCGCGGCCGCGCGCGTGCCGGTGCGGATCGTCTCGGCGTCCTCGCGGCCCGGCTCGCGCAGGTGCGTGTGCAGGTCGACGAGGCCGGGCAGCAGCACGAGGCCCGCGCCGTGGATCTCGGTCGCGTCCCCGGCCTGCGCGCGGGCGTCGGGGCCGATCGCGGCGATCACACCGTCCGCGAGCAGCACGTCGACGGGGTCCGCGCCCAGCGGGGCGACGGACGTCAGCAGGTACCGGGGGTTCACGCGTCCACCTTCGTCGTCGGGGCGGGCGACGACTCGCCCGCGAGCAGGAGGTACAGCACGGCCATGCGCACGGCGACCCCGTTGGCCACCTGCTCGACGATGACCGCTCGCGGCGAGTCGGCGGCGTCGGCGGAGATCTCCAGGCCGCGGTTCATGGGGCCCGGGTGGAGCACGACGGCGTGCTCCGGGAGTGCGGCGATGCGGCGCGCGTCCAGGCCGTAGCCGCGGGTGTACTCCAGCGGGCTCGGGAAGAACCCGCCGCCCGCGCTCGACATCCGCTCGCGCTGGACGCGCAGCATCATCACGGCGTCGGGCTTGTCGTCCGCGAGGACCTCGTCCAGGTGGTACGAGACCCGCGCGGGCCAGGCCTCGACGCCCACCGGGACGAGCGTGGGCGGCGCGACGAGCGTGACGTGCGCGCCGAGCGTGTGCAGCAGCTGCACGTTGGACCGCGCCACGCGGCTGTGCAGCACGTCGCCCACGATCGCGACGCGCAGACCCGCGAGGTCCTGACCGGTGACGTCGCCGCGGCCGCCGTCGCCGACGAGGTGCCGGCGCAGGGTGTAGGCGTCGAGCAGCGCCTGCGTCGGGTGCTGGTGCGTGCCGTCGCCCGCGTTGACGACCGCACCGGACGTCCAGCCCGCGTGCGCGAGCGTGTGCGGGGCCCCCGACGCCTGGTGCCGGATGACGACCGCGTCCGCGCCCATCGCCTGCAGCGTCAGGGCCGTGTCCTTGAGCGACTCGCCCTTGGAGACGCTCGACCCCTTGGCCGAGAAGTTGATGACGTCGGCGGACAGCCGCTTCGCCGCCGTCTCGAAGGAGATGCGCGTGCGCGTCGAGTCCTCGAAGAACAGGTTGACGACCGTGCGGCCGCGCAGCGTCGGCAGCTTCTTGATCTCGCGCGCCTGCGTCGCGGCCATCTGGCCGGCGGTGTCGAGGATGCGCACCGCGTCGCGGACGTCGAGGTCCGCCGCGGACAGCAGGTGCCTCATCGGGTGCCTCCCTCGATGAGGACGGCGTCGCGCCCGTCGGTCTCCGCCAGCAGCACGCGCACCCGCTCGGTCGTGGCCGTCGGGAGGTTCTTGCCGACGTAGTCGGCGCGGATCGGCAGCTCGCGGTGCCCCCGGTCGACGAGCGCGGCGAGCTGCACCGCACGCGGGCGGCCGAGGTCGCTGATCGCGTCGAGCGCGGCGCGGATGGTGCGGCCCGAGTACAGGACGTCGTCGACGAGCACGACGACGCGGCCGTCGAGCCCGTCGCCCGGGATGTCGGTCGCGCCGATCGTGCGGGTGGGCTGGTGCGCGAGGTCGTCGCGGTACATCGTCACGTCGAGGCTGCCCGCGAGCGCCGCGGGGTCGAGCCCCGGTTCGACGTCGGCGAGGCGCGCGGCGAGGCGGCGGGCGAGGGGCAGCCCTCGGGTCGGGATGCCGAGCAGGACGACGTCGTCGCCGCCCTTGTTGCGCTCGAGGATCTCGTGCGCGATGCGGGTGAGGGCCCGGGCGATCTCGGGGGCGCCGAGCACGACGTTCGCGTGCTCGGGGCTGCCGTCGACGGGCGTGCCTGTACTCATGCGGACTCCTTCCCCGCCTCACGGGACGGGTCTTAAAGGACGGCCTGTCGAGCCTCGATCCTAACGCGGGGCCCGCGCGCCGCCGGGTGGCGTCTCACGTGCGGGGTTCGGGGTGACGGACGTCACGTGAGGGGGCGCAGCTCGAGGGTGACGTCGTCGGTGCCGTCGAGCGTGACGGGCACGCCCGTCGAGAGCAGGTCGGCGGGGGCGAAGGTTCCGGCGTCCGCGTCGGCGCCTGCCCGGGCGCGCACGGTGTACCGGCGGCCGCGCACGGCTGCGCCGGCGCCGGCGGGGACGGTGACCTGGACCACGATCCCCTCGCCCGGGACGACGACGTCGCGCAGCCGGGTCGCGGCGACGCGGCGGGCGGGTGCGTCGGCACGCGTGACGTCGTCGACGGCGACGACGACGTCAGGCAGCGCGTCGCCGGTCGGCGGGTGGACGCGCAGCACGACCCGCACGTGCCGGTCGCCGCCGCTCATCGCCCCACGGTAGCCACGCGGGTATCTGCCGCGGGTGCGCGTCCTCCTCGCAGTCAGGGCGCGGGCCGCCGGGGTCCGGCGCCGTGGGGAGGTGGCGGGATGGTCACGTCGGGCGGGGACGCGACGCCGGAGCGCCCCGAGGAGCGGTCGTCGCCGGCGACCGGCACGACCGTGATCACGGGCGTGGTGCTGCCGGCGCGGGAGGTCACGTACGCGCAGGTGGACGGCCTGGCGATCTTCGAGGGCGACATCGTGCTGGGTCGGCACGCCGACCTGCAGGACGCGGCCCGCCGACGTCCGGACGAGTCGTTCGGCGTCGCGATCACGGGCAGCCGGTACCGCTGGCCGGACGCGACCGTGCCGTACGAGACGGACCCGGCGATGCCGGACCAGCACCGGGTCGTCGACGCGATCGCGCACTGGGAGGCGCTCACGCCGCTGCGGTTCGTGCCGCGCACGGCGCAGAACGCGGGCGCGTACCCGAGCTACGTGCGGTTCTTCGCGGGCGGCGGGTGCTGGTCGTCGGTCGGGATGGTCGGTGGCCGGCAGGAGATCTCGCTGGGTGACGGCTGCTCGACGGGCAACGCGATCCACGAGATCGGGCACGCGATCGGGCTGTGGCACGAGCAGAGCCGCGAGGACCGCGACGCGTGGGTGACGATCCGGCTGGAGAACGTCGACCCGGGCTACGTGCACAACTTCGACCAGCACGTGTCCGACGGCGACGACATCGGCGGGTACGACTACGGCTCGATCATGCACTACCCGGCCACCGCGTTCTCCGTGAACGGGGAGCCGACGATCGTGCCCGCGCGGCCCGGCGTGACGATCGGCCAGCGGCTGCGGCTGTCGGAGGGTGACGTGGCCGCGGTGCGCGAGCTGTACCCGGGCGCGGCGACGTCGACGGGCTCGGGGGTCGCGGCGGCGACGGGCGGTGGCTGCGACGACTGCGAGCAGAACGGCAGCGTCCCGCGCAAGGGGTGAGCGACCCGCGGCACCCGCCCGCCGCAGCACGTCGCCGCAGGTCACCTGTTCGTGCGCCCACCGGACGGCTCCGCGGTCACCCGATTGCCAGTCATCCGGCGGGGGTCGCGAGCCGATACCTAGGACGTGCTCGGTCCAGTGCCGGTGTGGGTCACCGTGCTGCAGCTGCTCGTCTCCGGTGTGGTGGCGGGCTTCTGCGTGCTGCACTGGCTGTGGCGTCGCGGCGAGGGCGGCGGGCCGACGGGGGCCGCGTGGTCGATGGCCTGGTCGGGCGTCGTCGCGATGCTGCTGCTCGTGGGCGGGCTGTTCCCGCTCGTGCCCGCCGGGGTGCCGCGCGACACGGTCGAGCACCTGCACGGCCTGCTCGTCTCCGCGTTCCTGCTCGTCGCGCTGCCCGCCACGCGTGCGATCGGACGCGGCCCGGTGGTGCGGTGGTGGGTCGCCGTCGCCGCGGTCCTGCTGGTGGTGCGGACCGCCGCTCCGTTCGTGCCCGTCCCCCACGCGTCGCTCGTCGAGGTGGCGGGGCTGACGGGGGCGATCCTCACGGTCGTCGTGTACGTGATCGTCGCCCTGGGTCGGACCCGGCTGGGTCGGCTCGGCACGCTGCTCGTGGTCGCGGGCGTGGAGTCCGTCGCGATCCTGCTCACGGGCGTGCTGCTGCCCGACCCGGTCGTGGCGCCCGTCCTCACCGCGCTGTGGGCGGTCCCCCTCGCGGTCGGCCTGGAGGTGCTCGCGCTGCGCCGGCTGGTGCGTGCGCAGGACACGGCCGCACGGCAGCACCGGATGCGTGACGCGGTCGCGAGCCTGTCCAACGCCGCCTGGTTCGCGCGCGACGCGGAGCGGCTGCTCCTGGCGGCCCGCGACTCCGCGCGCGACGTGCTCGGCGACCCGACCATCGAGGGGTCGCTGCGGCCCATCGCGCGCGGGCGCTTCGTGGCCGAGCTGTTCGGGGCGGAGGGCACCGAGCTCGACCACCACGCACGCAGCTTCCTCGTCGACCTCGCGCAGATCGTCGCCGCCGCCGGGGAGCGCTACCACCTGACGGACCGGCTGCGCGCGACTGCGTTCTCCGACCCGCTGACCGACCTGCCGAACCGCCGCGCGGTCGAGCAGCACCTGGTCGACGTGCTTGACCAGGCGAACGTCGAGCGCACGCGCGTCGCGGTCGTGTACTGCGACGTCGACGGGTTCAAGCGGGTCAACGACGAGCTCGGGCACGCGCGTGGCGACGCGCTGCTGGCCCGCGTGGCCGACCACCTGCGCGCCACCGTGCGCGGCGAGGACATCCTCGTGGGCCGCCTCGGCGGGGACGAGTTCGTCGCGATCGTCGCGCGCGCCCCCGAGGACGCCGAGCTCGTCACCCTCGCGCGTGCGGTGCGCGACGGCTTCGAGGACCGTTCCACGCGCGGGCGCCCGACGCGGCTCACGGTCGGCGTCGCGACGTGGGTGCCGGGCGACGTGGTCGACCCCGAGGCGCTCGTGCGGCACGCGGACACCGCGATGCTCGAGGCGAAGCGCACCGGTTCCGGCTTCCGGGTCTTCGACCGGGCGCTGCGCCGCCGCGTCGAGGCCGACCGGCTGCAGCGCGTGGCGCTCGAGGAGGCGGTCGCGCTCGACCAGTTCACGGCGCACTTCCAGCCCGTCGTCGACACCAGCAGCCTCGAGGTCCTGCAGGTCGAGGCGCTCGCGCGCTGGAACCACCACGGGCACCTCGTGCTGCCGGCCGACTGGCTCGAGCTGGCCGAGGAGACGGGCCTCATCGTGCCCATCGGGCTCAGCGTGCTGCGCGAGTCCCGCCGCGCGCTCGAGCGGTTCCAGATGCCGGTCGCGGTCAACGTCGCCGCGCGCCAGCTCACCGAGCCCGACGCGCTCGAGCAGTTCGAGACCGCGTGGGGCGACGCGTACTGGGAGCACCTCACCCTGGAGATCACGGAGAGCGCGCTCGTGCAGACCGGTCAGGCGGTCCCCGTGCTGTCCGAGCTGCGGGCGCGCGGCGCGCGCGTCGCCGTCGACGACTTCGGGACCGGGTACAGCTCGATCTCGCGCCTGGGCCGGCTGCCCGTCGACGTGCTGAAGATCGACCGCTCGTTCATCCGCGAGCTCGGCACCGAGCGCGGTCGCGGCGCGGTGCGGGCGATCATCGCGCTTGCCGACAACCACGGCCTCGACGTCGTCGCGGAGGGCGTCGAGACGGCCGCGCAGCTCACCGCGCTGGTCGACCTGGGCGTGCGGCAGGTGCAGGGCAACTTCCTCGGGCGCGCGACGCCGTCGCTGCCGGTGCGCGGGCCGCGGCCCGTGACGGAGTCGATCCCGCGCGTCGTGCCCGCGCCGCTGCACCTGCGCAGCATGCCGACGGCCCGCGCCGTTCGCTAGGCGCGGGCCGTCCGGGGGCCGTTCCGGGCCGTCGTGGCCGTCCCTGTCGGGGCGGGCACGACGGGTCGGGCGGGTCGGGTCAGGCGGGTCCGGTCAGGCGAGGAGCGTCGGCTTCAGGTCGACGATCCGGCCCAGGAGCCCGTTGACGAACGACGGGGACTCGTCGGTCGACAGCGAGCGGGCCAGCTCGACGGCCTCGTCGACCGCGACGGCGTCGGGGACGTCGTCGTTGAAGAGGATCTCCCACGTGCCCAGGCGCAGCAGCGCGCGGTCCACGGCGGGCATCCGCTCGATCGTCCAGCCGTGCGCGTGCGTCGCCAGCAGCTCGTCGATGCGCTCGCGCCGGGCGATGACGCCCTCGACGAGGTCGACCGAGTACTGCGGCAGCGCCGCCTCGGTGCCCGGCTCGGCGACGCGCTGCGCGAGCAGGGTCACCGGGTCGAGCCCGCGCTGGTCGGCCTCGAACAGGACGTCGAGGGCCCGCTTGCGGGCCTTGGTGCGAGCTCCCACGTCAGTCGTTCACGCGACCCAGGTAGCTGCCGTCGCGGGTGTCGACCTTGACCTTCGTGTTCGCCTCGAGGAACAGCGGCACCTGGATCTCGTAGCCCGTCTCGAGCGTGGCGGGCTTCGTGCCGGCCGACGAGCGGTCGCCCTGCAGGCCCGGCTCGGTGTAGGTCACCTCGAGGACGACCGACGGGGGCAGCTCGACGTACAGCGGGACGCCGTCGTTGGTCGCGACGAGCGCGCTCTGGTTCTCGAGCATGAAGTTGGCGGCGTCGCCGACCGTGGCGGCCGGGACGTGCATCTGGTCGTACGTGTCCGTGTCCATGAACACGAAGTCGTCGCCGTCCTTGTACAGGTACTGGTAGTCGCGCTTGTCGACGTTCGCCGTCTCGACCTTGATGCCGGCGTTGAACGTCTTGTCGACGACCTTGCCCGAGAGCACGTTCTTGAGCTTGGTGCGCACGAACGCGCCACCCTTGCCGGGCTTGACGTGCTGGAACTCGACGACGGTCCACAGCTGCCCGTCGATCCGCAGCACGGTGCCGTTCTTGAGGTCGTTCGTGGTCGCCACAGTCGTCGCTTCCTGTCGTGGGTTCGTGGAGGTGCGCGGTGCCCCGGCGAGCCGTCCGGCCCGGACCGAGCACCCCGACGTCCCGCCGGAGCGCGTCCGGCGGGCGGGCACGGGTCCGCAGACCGCCGACCATCCTACCGCGCGGCGTCAGGCCAGCAGCGCGACCGCCCCGTACCCCACCCCCGCGGCCCACACGAGTGACGCGAGCGTGCCGATGACGAACCGCTCCGACGCGCCCGGGTTCTCGCGCAGCTCCGGGTACCGGCCCAGGCCCTTGACGGCGACGATCACCGCGATGCCGCCGACGTCGCCGAGTAGCAGGCAGCCCGTCACGGCGAGCCGCTCGAGGATGCCGACCCACGTGCCGCCGCGCAGCACCGCGCGCGCACCCTCCCCCTCGGGGCCGTCGGACACGGCCAGGGGCGACGGCGTGCTGCCGTCCGGCGCGGTCGCGGCCGGGGCTGCCTCGGGGGTCGCGGCGGGCCTGGTCGTCGCGGCGGCGGTCCCGGCCGGGTCGGCGGCGTGCGCGTGCCGGGTCGCCTGCCGGGGGCGCCCGGCGTCGGACGAGCGGGACGCCAGCCGCAGCACGAGCGACACGACGGGCCACCCGCCGCCGACGGACAGCGCGAGGGCGCCGACGACGACCAGCGCGACGAGCGGTGCGGACATGCGACCTCCCGGGTGCCTGCCGGGCTGCAGGTCAGCCGCGGGCCGGTCGATCCTCCCCCACGCCCTGCGCCCAGGCCAGCAGCCGCGCGGCGGCGGGGCGTGCCGCGCGCTCCTCGGCCCACAGCGCGGTGCGCAGCCGCTGGCTCACGGCCTGCTGCGTGACACCCATGCGGTCGGCCAGGTCCTCCTGGCGCACGCTCCCGCTGCTCATCGCGTCGGCGACCGCCCAGCCGGCCTCCGAGCGGCGTGCGGCGACGGCGGCGACCAGGACGAGCACCGCCTCCGCGTCGCGCCCGGCACCGTCGTCGCGACCGCGCACCGCGAGCGGGACGGACCGGGACCGGCTCTTGGCGGCCTCCACGGCCGCGCGCGCGAGCACGAACGCGACGCCGCTGCCCGCCCGGGGCGACGACGGGAGCGGCTCGTCGACGGGACCGGCCCCGATGCCGACCGTCCACCCGCCGCCACGCAGGACGTGCAGCGCGACGTCGACCACGTCGGCGGCGTCCTCGTAGACGGCCTGCACCTCGTCCCCCACGGTCCGCTCGAAGCCGCGCAGGGGCGCCCGCCCGGTCCCGTGGTAGGTGCTCAGGTCGGCGAGGAGGTGCGGCACGCGGTCGCCGTGCGTGCGGCTGCCGCGCTGGTCGATCGTCACGACGAACATGCGACAAGTCTGACGTCTTGTAGCGTATACAACAAGGTCGAGACGTTGTGGTACGTCAGACGCGTGCGGCGACCGCCAGCAGCGCGAGCCGGTAGGAGTCGAAGCCGAAGCCCGCGACCGTACCCGTGGCCACCGCCCCCACGACCGACGTGTGCCGGAACGCCTCGCGCGCATACGGGTTCGTCAGGTGCACCTCGACCAGCACCAGGCCCGCCGACGTCACCTGCGCCGCCGCGTCGCGCACCGCGTACGAGTAGTGCGTGAACGCTGCCGGGTTGAGGACCACGTGCGTGCGCGTGTCGACCGCCTCGTGCAGCCAGCCGACGAGCTCCGACTCGTCGTCGGTCTGCCGCACCTCGCCCTGCAGGCCCAGGTCCGCGCACCACTTCTCGACGGACGTCACGAGGTCGTCGAACGAGGCCGCGCCGTACACGTCGGGCTCGCGCGACCCCAGCCGGCCCAGGTTCGGGCCGTTGAGCACCAGCGCGCGCGTCATCCCGCCAGCCTAGGCGACCGGCCTCGCAGCACCCGGCAACGACGCCCGCTCACAGCGACACCGCACGCGACGGGGCGGGAGCCCCCTCGCTGACCTCGGCGTAGGCGGCCACGAGCAGCGTCGGGTCCGGACCCTCGAGGCGCGCCGGCCGCCCGACACCCTCCAGCACGACGAACCGCAGCAGGTCGCCCCGCGTCTTCTTGTCCCGGCGCATCGCCGTCAGCAGCCGCTCCCAGCGGTCGCCCCGGTACGACACGGGAAGGCCGAGCGACGTGAGGATCGACCGGTGCCGCGCGACCACGTCGTCCGACAGCCGCCCCGCGAGCCGCGCGAGCTCCGCGACGTACACCATGCCGACGGAGACCGCGGCACCGTGCCGCCACTGGTAGCGCTCGACCTGCTCGATCGCGTGCGCGAACGTGTGCCCGTAGTTGAGGAACTCCCGGACCCCGGACTCCTTGAGGTCCTCGCCGACGACGCGCGCCTTGACCGCCACCGACCGCTCGACGAGCTCCGCCAGGACGGGCGACGACGCCGCCGCCACGGGGTCCTGCAGGAGCTCGACGTTGTCCTCGACGAGCTCCAGGATGCGCGGGTCCGCGATGAAGCCGCACTTGACGACCTCCGCGAGCCCGGCCACGAAGTCGTGCCGCGGCAGCGACTCCAGCGCCGCGAGGTCGCACAGCACGCCCGCCGGCGGGTGGAACGCCCCGACGAGGTTCTTGCCCTCGGCGGTGTTGATGCCCGTCTTGCCGCCCACCGCCGCGTCGACCATCGCGAGCAGCGTCGTCGGCACCTGCACGACCTTGATGCCCCGCAGCCACGTCGCGGCGACGAAGCCGCCGAGGTCCGTCGTCGCCCCGCCGCCGAGCGCCACGACCGCGTCCGAGCGCGTGAAGTCCGCCTGGCCCAGCACGCCCCACAGGAACGCCGCGACCTGCGCGGTCTTCGACTCCTCCGCGTCCGGCACCTCCGCCGCGAACGCCTCGTAGCCGTGCGCCAGCAGGTCCTCACGGACCGCGTCCGCCGACGCCGCGAGCGCCGCCGGGTGCACGACCAGCACCCGCCGCACGCCCTCGCCCAGCAGCCCCGGCAGCGACCCGAGCAGGTGCCGCCCGATGACCACGTCGTAGGGCTGGTCCCCGTGCACGCGCACCGTCGCCGACATCGTCACTCCCCCTCCGGCGCGACCGCGCCGTCCCCGACGCGCAGCGCCGCCAGCGCGTCCTCCACCGCCACGGCGACGTCCGCCGGGCGCAGGCCGTCCGTGAGGACGCGCACGCTCGCGACCTCCTCGTACACCGGCCGCCGCTCCTCCATGAGTGCCTGCCAGCGGCCGCGCGGGTTGCCGAGCAGCAGCGGGCGCGCCTGGTTGAACCCGACGCGGGGCGCCGCGTGGGCGAGCGTCACGTCGAGGAAGACGACCGCGCCGCCCGCCGCGCGGTACGCGGCCAGCGCCGAACGCGTCTGCAGGTCGAGCACCGCGCCGCCGCCGAGGGCGAGGACCCCGTCGTGCTCGGCCAGCGCCGCGAGGACCGCGTCACGCTCGAGGGCGCGGAAGTGCGGCTCGCCGTCGTCCACGAAGATCTCCGCGATCGGCTTGCCGGCGGTCCGTTCCACGTCCGCGTCGGTGTCGCGCACGGCGAGCTGCCAGCGCTCCCCCAGCGCGTGCCCGACGGTCGACTTGCCCGACCCGGGCGGGCCCACGAGGACGACGCGCGGGCCTGCGGGGCCCGGTGCGGCGGGTGCGTCGGTCACCGGCGGTCAGGCCAGCAGCTCGGGGATGGACGCGACGTACGCGTCGAGGTTGCGCCGCACCTCGGCCACGGAGTCCCCCCCGGTCTTCTCGAGCAGCGCGTCGGCGACGACGAGCGCGACCATCGCCTCGGCGACGACCGCGGCCGGCGGGACGGCGCACACGTCGGAGCGCTGGTGCTGGGCCTTGGCGGCCTCGCCCGTCGCGGTGTCGACCGTCGCGAGCGCACGCGGGACCGTCGAGATCGGCTTCATCGCCGCGCGCACGCGCAGGACCTCGCCGTTCGACATGCCGCCCTCGACGCCGCCCGCGCGGTTCGTGCGCCGCACGATGCGCCCCGAGGAGTCGCGCTCGATCTCGTCGTGCGCGGCCGAGCCGCGGCGGGTCGCGGTGCGGAAGCCGTCGCCGACCTCGACGCCCTTGATCGCCTGGATGCCCATGAGCGCGGCGGCGAGCCGCGCGTCGAGCCGCCGGTCCGCGTGGACGTACGAGCCCAGCCCGGACGGCAGCCCGTAGACGAGCACCTCGACGACGCCGCCGAGCGTGTCGCCGTCCTTGTGGCACTGGTCGATCTCCGTGACCATCGCGGCCGACGTGGCCGCGTCGAAGCAGCGCACCGGGTCGGCGTCGAGCGCGGCGACGTCGTCCGGCGACGGGACCGGTGCGTCCTGCGGGACGGCGACAGGTCCGATGCCGACGACGTGCGACACGAGCCGGACGCCCGCGGCCTGCTCCAGCAGCGCGGCCGCGACCGTGCCGAGCGCGACGCGCGTCGCGGTCTCCCGCGCGCTCGCCCGCTCCAGCACGGGACGGGCGTCGTCGAAGCCGTACTTGCGCATGCCCACGAGGTCCGCGTGCCCTGGGCGGGGGCGGGTCAGCGGGGCGTTGCGCGCGCGGTTGAGGACCTCGGGGTCGTCGACCGGGTCGGACGCCATCACGTCGACCCACTTGGGCCACTCGGTGTTGCCGATCTCGATCGCGACCGGGCCGCCCTGCGAGCGTCCGTGCCGCACGCCGCCGAGGATGCGGACCTCGTCCTGCTCGAACTTCATGCGCGCGCCGCGGCCGTAGCCGAGGCGGCGGCGGGCGAGCGCGGCCTGGATGTCGGAGGACTGCACCTCGACGTCGGCCGGGAGACCCTCGAGGATGCCGACCAGCGCCGGGCCGTGGGACTCACCGGAGGTCAACCAACGCAGCATGGGCGGCATCTTCCCACGCGGGTGGGACGGCGAAGGGCCGGGTCCGCCCCGTGGGCAGGACCCGGCCCTTCGGCCGTACCTCGTCGCTCAGCGGCCCGGGACGGGCACCAGCGGGTTCTTGCCGGGAACGGCACCCGGCAGGGCCGGGACCGGTGCGGCCGGGTCGACGGGCTGTGCGGCGGCGAGCGCGTCGGGCAGCACGTAGGTCTGCCCGGTGATGACGAGCTCGAGGTCGCCGTCAGCAGTCGCGGGCTTGCCGCCGCCCGCCTCGGCCGCCTTCTGGGACGTGCCGAGCAGCCCGCCGACGTACATCAGTCGCGGCGTCCCGGCCTGCAGGTCGGCGACGAACGCGAGCACGTTGTCGTAGGTGCCGAGGACCGTGATCGAGAACGGGATGGCCGTGAAGCTCGGCGGCGTCGCCGGCGCTGCGGTCGTCGTCCCAGCACCTGCTTCGGCGGCCTGCTCGGCGTCCGTGCCGGTGGGCTCCTCCCCTTCGGTCGTCGTCGGCTCGGGGGCAGCAGGCTGCTGGACGACCACGGTCACGAGCTCGGGGGTACCGGGGCTCACCGCGGTGATCGTGACCGAGTGCGCGGTTGCGATCGCGTCGAGCTCGCGGACGTAGGCGGCGAGCTCGGCGTCGGCGGGGATCTGCGTGCGGATGCTCTCGAGCTGGGCCCGGTACTCGGGCAGCTTCTCGAAGTCGGCCGCGAGCTTGGCGACCCGCATCTCGAGCAGGTCGTTGAACGTGTTCGTCTGCTCGACCTCGTCCCGCACCTCGGCGGCCGCGGCGAGCGTCGGGGAGATCGCGAAGAACCAGGCGGCCGCGGCGAGGACGAGCGCGACGAAGACGGTGCCGCCGATCCAGGTGCTCTTCTTGGCGCCACTCATGTCAGCCCTCACCCTCGGTCGCGTCGAAGCGGTGCGAGAAAGCCGCCTCGGTGAACTGCACGGTCGCCGTCACGGTGTAGTAGGTGCCCGACTCGTCGTCGGTCACCATCACCGAGGAGACCCACGGGTCGGAGAAGCCGGGGACCGACTCGAGTCCGTCGAGCCACGCGGCCGAGTCCGGCACGGTCACGGAGCGGGCGGTGAACATGATCTGCCCGGCGCTGGGGGCCTGCAGCGGGTCGGCGGGCGCGACGGGCGTCGCGGTCGGCTCGTTGCTGGTGACCGTGAACGTGTCGATGCTGACGCCGGCCGGCAGCACGGCCGCGAGCGCGTCGACGTACGGCTTCCACAGCACGTCGGCGCCCATGCCGACGGTGCGGGCGAGGGTCGCCTGGTCGAGCGCATCGAGGACCTCCGGGACCTCGGCGTACTTCGCCTGCTCCTGCTCCAGACGCGTCGTCTCGGCCTGCGCGTCCGCGAGCTCGGTCGCGGCCGCCGCCGCGGAGATGAGGGCGAAGCCGAACCCCCCGACGCACGCCACGACGGTGAGGACGAGGCTGATGACGAGCCACCGCTTCGTCGTGCGCAGGCCGCGAGCGGCGCGCACCTCGGGCGGCAGCAGGTTCACCTGGGGCAACGTGCCGCTCAGAGCCGTGGGGGCGCTCCCGCCCGAGCGGGTGCGCGGCTTCTTCTCGAGGACGGTGCTCATGCGGCAACTCCATAGGCCAGGCCCACGGGGAGCGCGACGAACGACTCGTGCCCGTTGAGCGACTCGCGGGAGAAGGACTTCGCGGCCCGCAGCCCCAGCAGCGGGTCGCCCATCGTGACGGGTAGGCGGCTCGCGCTCGACAGGTACTGCCCGAGCCCGGCCAGCTGGGCGCCGCCGCCCGAGAGCACCACGCCGTCGATGCCGGCGCCCTGGTTGTTGCTCGCGTAGTAGACGAACGTGTTGCGTACGGACTCCACCAGGGTCCGCACCACGGCCCCGACCGCGTCCGCGGCCTCCTGCCGGTCGCGGCCGACGGCGAACCCGACGCCGACCTCGCGCTTGACCATCTCGGCCTCGGCGGCGGCGATGCCCATGGCGCTGGCGACGGCGTTGGTGATGTTCTGCCCGCCGGTCGGCAGCGAGCGTACGAGACGCGGCGTGCCCTGCGCGGAGATCACGACGGTCGTGATCGTCGCACCGATGTCGACGAACGCCGCGGTCGAGCGCGCGAGGTCCCCACGGGCCAGGGCCCGGTGCAGCGCGAAGGCGTTGAGGTCGACCATGGTGGGCCGCAGGCCCGCACCCTCGACCGCGAGGACGTTCGCGGTGACGGTGTCGCGCTGGGCGGCGACGAGCATGCCGTGCACCTGACGGCCCTGTGGCGAGTCGTACTCCGCCGTCGGGTAGTAGTCGAGCAACGCGTCGTCCGTCGACATCGGCAGCATCTCGTGCACCTGGAAGGGCAGCGACGCCTTGATCTGCGCGAGCGGCATCCACGGCAGATCGAGCTCACGGACGATGACGCGCTGGTTGCCGACGCCGATGACGACGTCCTTCGACTCGAACTTCGCCTGCGCCCACAGCTGGCGCAGGGCGGTCGAGACGGTCTCGGGGTGCACCACCTCGCCGTCGCGGACGGCGCCGAGCGGCAGCTGCACCTGTCCGAACCTGACGAGCGTGGGCGGGTTCTTCCCGGTCGGGCCACCGCTGCCGAACTCGATCTCGGCGGCACGGACGCAGGACGAACCGATGTCGAGCCCGATGACACGTGTGGTGGCCACGAGGGTCCTTCCGGGAAAGGCGACGATTCCTCCCTGCTATCGGTCCCGGCAGGTCCCGACTTGAGCGGTTGACCACGGCCTGTTCGGCCGTGCGACCTCAGAAGACGCCGAGGTAGGCCGACCACACCGTCTCGCCGGCGATGATGCCGATCCACGCGCCGAGGATCATCCACGGCCCGTACGGGATGCGCGTCTTGCGGCCGGCGCGGCCGGCCACCACCAGGGCGATCGAGAACACGCCACCGACGAGGTACCCGGAGAACCAGCCGACGGCCACCGACCCCCACCCGCACCAGCCGAGGTAGAGACCGAGCACACCGGCGAGCTTGACGTCGCCGAAGCCGGTTCCGGGCGGGTACACCCGCCAGACGACGAAGTAGCCCGCGAGAAGGATGCCGCCACCGGCGAGCGCCCGCCCGAACGACGCCCAGTCGGCGTCGCCTCCCGGGTTCGCCGCGGCAAGAGCGAGCAGGGCGGTGCTCACCAGGTATGACGGCAGGACGATGACGTCGGGCAGCCGGCGCACGTCGATGTCGATCAGGGTGAGCGCCACGCTGATCGCCACGAGGTACAGCAGCGCGGGCAGGACCCACGCCGGGCCGGTCCACCAGGCCACGCCCGCGAACAGCAGACCCGTCGCGAGCTCGACGGCGGGATAGCGCGCGGAGATGGGCGCTGCGCAGTCCCGGCACCGGCCGCGCAGCAGGAGCCACGAGACCACCGGCACGTTGTCGCCACCACGGATCCGGTGGCCGCACCGCGGGCAGGCGCTCGGCGGGTGCACCACCGACTCGCCGCGCGGCACGCGCCAGACGACGACGTTGAGGAACGACCCGACGAGCAGCCCGAACAGCCCGACGACGACCGGCAGCGCCGGACGCAGGATCTCGAGCTCGCCGACCGTCATGCGGGCACTCCGACGTCAGGCGTTCTCACGCTTGTACAGGATCTCGAGGTTGTAGTACTCCACCGAGGAGGTCGCCGACTGCACGCCCCACACCGGGAGCGGCTGGTAGTACATCTCGAGGCGGTTGTCGATCGTAGCCGTGCCGCCCGCGTAGATCTGGCCGTAGTGCTCGGTGTTGTTCGCCTTGCGGATGCTGCACGGCGAGTACATGAGGACGTCGACGGTGTTCTGCACGGTCACCTGGTTGTCGAGCGAGATCCCGTCACCGCAGCTTCCCGGCGCCGAGACGGAGTCGTACGGCTGGATGAGGTAGAGGTTCCGGTGGATGCTGGTGGTCGCGTAGATCTGCGTCTGGTTGGAGAACGTCATCCCGCCCTTGGCGAAGATCGCGAGGTTGTCGTTGATCGCCACGTCGACGCCCTGCAGGGTCACCTTGTCGGTGCACGTCGAGACGAGGATCGTGGGTCCCGTGAGCTTCCACGCGTTGGCGTACATCCACGCGCCGACGCCGTCCGCCTTCCCGTTGAGGCTCTTCGACTTGCCGTCGCGCCCGACGAGGTTGGGCCCGTTGTACCACCCGCAGGCGAACCCGGTGCGGGGGAAGGTGACCACCGTGGTGTAGCCGTTGGCGGCCCACTCCGACTGCGTCGTCGCGTTCCAGTTGAGGATCGGGAACGTCGCGGTCGCCGGTGCCGGGACGGACTGCCCGCCGACGCACTTGCCGGAGGTGCTGCACACGTTGCCGGAGACCGTGCCCGACGCGCGGGCCTGCTGACCGAGCTTCGCCGGGCCGAGCGAGATGTTGCCGCTCGACACCAGCGCACGACCGTTGATCGTGACGCCCGGGTTGGTCGCGGTGATCCCCGTCCGGGCGTGCGCGTCCACCTCGATCGTGCACGTGTTCTCGAGCCGGATCTGTCCCTGCGCGATGAGCGAGCCGAAGAAGTGCTGGTTGTTCGAGCAGTACACGTCACCGTTGGTGTAGACGTCGGCGTCGGGCTGGCCGTTCTGGCCGTAGATGTTCGCCTGGTTCGCGAGCCGGACGCCCGCGTTGCCGAAGATCGCCTTGTCGAGGTCGTTGCCGAACGACGGGTTGAGCCGCACGAGGGTCTCCACGGTCCGCTCTGCGGGCTGCGTGCCGACGATCGGACCCGTGTCCGCGGTCGTGCGGATCGCCGCCTGCGCCAGACGCGTCGTGGCGAGCGATCCGCAGGGCACCTCGGCGCCCGCGGCGTCGTAGTACGTGACCGTCGCGGTGCGGTCGACGGAGTCGGCCGCGAGCGTGAACGAGTCCGTGAGCTGCCCGCACGGCAGCGACGCGGGCGCGGTCGCCTGGATCGACGCGATGAGCTTGTCGACGCGTGCCTCGGCAGCCGCGACTGCGACCGACCGGGCACGATCGCGCCCTGTGGCGCGCGTCTCGTAGACCGCGACCGCGACGATCGCGAGCGCGAGCATGCCGACGAGCATCGCGACGGACACGGCGGCGACGATGGCGACACCGTCGTCCTGCCGCGCGCGCTCACGCAGGCGGTGCAGTCCTCGACCGGACACGTGGTCTCCTCTCACGCCGGCGGCACGGGGGTGCACTGACCGGAGTCGTAGCCGTAGCTGGTGTTGCGACCCGTGAGCGTGGAGTCCACGGCCACGTCCTTGCCGCTGCGCTCGTCGACGGCCACGACGTGCAGCTGGAGCGCACGCTCCTTGTACGGCGTGGCCGCGCCGAGCAGGGTGAACGGCGGGGCGGACGACGTCAGACGCAGGTCACGGGCGACGGTCGACCAGGCCGACACGACGCCACCCGTCTGCCAGTCCACCTCCCAGGACCGCATGCGCAGGATCGCGAGGCCCGCGCCCGTTCCGTCGTCGACGACCTGCCACTGCACGCACTTCTCGTCCCCGTTGGACTGCGTGAAGATGCGCATGCACGTCCCGGCGTTGCTGCCGACCGCCTGGCAGGACGCGACGAAGCCGGGCTCGTTCGCGGGGCTGAAGAGCACGTTCCCCGAGCGCACCTGACGGTCGATGACGGCCACGGCCTGCCGCAGCTCGGTGACCGTCGCGGCCGACTGGCGCGCCTCGTCGGTGGTCCGCATGACGAGGATCGCGGCGGACGCGACCATGACCATGGCGATCGCGAACACGATCATCGAGACGAGCATCTCGGTGAGGGTCATGCCCTCCTCACGCGTGCGGGGGTCCCGCACCTGACGCAGGACGTCACGCATTGGCGGCCACCTTGTAGGTCGCCTGGGCGACGAGGCCGCCCAGGGTCGTGGAGACGCCGAACCGGCCGACCTCGACGCCGGAACGGTGCACGACGACCGTCAGGACGCTCGTGACGGCACCGCTGCCGCTGATCTTCGTGGTGCACGCGGCGGCCTTGCAGTCGGTGACGAGCGCCCCCGTCCGGCTCGCGCCGGACTGGGTGCGTTCGATGACCGGGCGCTGCACGGTGACGACGCCCTCGTAGGTCAGGGTGACGTCGCCGAAGGCGGCGGGGTAGCTCAGGGTGGTGGCGGGCACGGGCCACGACTGCGAGCCGGGGGCGCCCGCCGCCGCGGGCGTCGCGAACGTCGCGAGGTCGACCGTGGTGTACCCGGTGCCGTTCCAGACCTCGAGCGTGCCGCTTCGCGTGTACGACGGGGTCCGGGCGCCGAGGCCCTCCTCCGCGCGGGCGGACTCGGTGAGGCCGGTGACGCGGACCAGGCCCGCGCCGAACCCGGCGGGCACGCCGCTGGCGCCGGAGGTCGCACCGAGGACGACGTCGCCGAGCCGCCGGGTCGACGCTCCGTAGCTGCACCCGGTCAGGCCGGGTCCGGTGCCTGCGGTGCACGCCTCGGAGTTGGCGGAGGTCAGCTGGGCGGCGACGGCACGACCCGGCGTAGTCGTGCCGTCCACGGTCGCGACCGAGATGTCCCCGCCCGCACCCCACAGCGGTGTGTACGTGATGCCGGAGCTCTGCGTGCCGGGGTTGAGCGAGGATGCCGCGCAGGGGCGCAGCGCGCTCGCCGAGCCCGTCGACAGACCGGTTCCCGTCGTGCCCGTGCAGACCGCGGTGGACGCGCCGATCGCCGCCGCAGCGGTGCCCGAGCTCCCGCCGCCGATGGTCGCGCCGAGCCGTCCCGCCGTGCCGGTGGTCTGCACCGTGCCCGTCGTGTACCCGGACGTGGTCCGCGACTGCGACTGCCCGGGCGTCGACGACGGATCCGAGTCGACGGATGCGGCCGCCACGCCGCCAGGCATGCTCGTCGTCGTGGCGCCGTCGGTCTTCGCCGCGGTGACCGTCTGCGCGTCCGCGTTCGCCGACGCGGTCTGCTCGATGAGCAGCGTGGCGGCGTTGCTCGGGAGGCTGAGCTCGACCCGCTCGGCGCCGAAGCCGGCGATGGGCTGGGTCGAGTCGTCGGGGTTGGTCACCGTCAGGCCTGCGAGGACCTGTCCCGCCTGCGCCGTGAAGTACGACTGGCAGGGCGCCGCGAACGGGCTCTGCGCGGTCGACAGGCAGCCGGCCGGCGAGTACAGCACGGACTGCTCGGCGACGCGTCGCACACCCTTCGACGCGGTGCTCGACCACGACACGATCGCCGTCGCGGTGAACGACTGCTGCCCGGCCGAGGTCAGGGGCGCCTTCGTCACGTAGGTCGTGACCTTGTACGTGACCGCACCGACCACCTGGTTTTCGACCTGGCCGGACCCGACCCAGCCGCCGGCGGGGCGGTTGACGACGAGCGGCTCGTCGAACCCCGGCAGCACGGGCGTGGGCCGGAAGCGCGGCACGCCACCGACGGTCGAGACGAACTCGACGCCGGGCGAGACGGCCGAGCCGTCGGGCTGCGTCACGGTGTCGTAGGGCAGCGCACGCAGCCGCTCGAGGGCCTGCGTCGCCAGGCCCGTGGCGGTCTGCCGCTGCTTGGCGCGCGAGATGGTGCTGAGACTGGACACCACGAGAGCGAGCAGCGACGTCATCACCAGCAGGGTGATGAACATCGCGACGATGACCTCGACGAGGGTGAACCCCTCGTCGGCCGCTGCCCGCCTCCGGAGCAGTGCCTGCGTGTGCGAGCGGATGGTGGTGCCTCCCATGGTGCTGCCCGTCGCCGACGGGTCCGAGCTCACCGTCGTAACGGCACCCCGGTCGCCCGACTTGAACGCCCCGGCGGGCGAAACGGGCGCCGGACAGGTGACGCCGGACGCGGCGCACGCCCGACGCCACGTCAACGGCGCACGGCTTGCGGCGTGGAGATCTCGCCGCTGTACCGCATCGTCCACGACGCGTTGGCCCACTCGGGGAACATCGGCGGCCGCGAGTACTGCAGTCGCGTGTCGTACTTGTAGAGCTTGGTGTACCCGTCGCTGCCCCGCCCAACGATGCCGCGCCAGCGCTGCGCGATCGAGCCGTTCACCTGCAGCTTGCCCTTGTCGCCGCCGACGTTGTACTTCTGCACGAAGAACGAGTGCAGGAGCGTCTGGATGGAACCGGCGATCTGGATCCCGACGTCCGGGGTCTTGAGGCCGGTCGACGGGTCGGTGTAGCGCGTCGGCCAGCCGCTGACCTCCGCCTCGTTCGTCGGCGCCGCGGTGTTCCACGACCACGTCGAGGACTGCGTGCGGCAGCTGCCGTTCGAGTACCAGGCGATGCACGGCCGGTACGCGTCGACGCGGCCGACGCGCGGGTGGAACACCTCCACGGAGTTCGTCGCGACGAGCCCGAGCATGTCGCGGTCGTTGCCGGACAGCCCGCCGGCGAGCACGAGGTCGCCCGTCACGACGACGGACTGCGCAGCGGCGACCGTGACACGGCCCTGCACGACGCCCTCGACGTACACGTTCCCCTCGCCGCAGAACTTCGTGGTCTCGAGCATGTTGGTGTCGGCCGTGTAGAAGTCGCCGCTGCCCGTGGGGTTCGTCTTCGCCGCGGTGAACTCGCCGAGCGGCAACGTCCTGCCGGACGCCCCACCGATCTCGCCCTTGTAGCACTGCCGCGCCGCGCCGCCGGAGGCCGCGACGTACACGACCATCTCGTTGGGGACGTCGACGGTGGCGCCGCTCGGCGAGTTGAGGTCCGCGAGCGACCCGCAGCTCGGCAGCGTGCTGGTGCCCGGCAGGGCGATCGCGACCGGGGCCTTCCCGTTGTTCACGCTCGTGCGGTTCCACACCGTCATGCGGCCCGGCGTCGTCGCGGTGCCCGCCTTGAAGACGATGCGCGTGGCTCCGAAGTAGTGGCAGCCCGGCGCGGTCGCGAACTCACCCGAGTTGTCCTTGAGGTAGAGCGGGTCGTCGTACTTCGGCTTCTTGCCGCTGAAGTCCGCGACCGAGTTCGGTCGCAGGCAGTAGTCCTCCCACGACGCGTTCGACGCGCCCGCGTTCTTGCACTTCGGGTCCGCCGTGAACACCTGCTCGAGGAACGTCGGCTTGAGGCCGTTGCGGGCCGTGCCGAGGATCGTGTCGTTCGTGAACACCTCGCCGTCGAGAACGTCACCGCCGATGAACGTGATCTCGTTGCAGTCCGGGCCGCTGGCGGCGTTGAACGCCGACCGGCCGTTGTACCAGTACTTCGCGAGCGTGTTGCCACTCTTGCCGCAGATGTCGGACGGCACGCCGTTCGGATAGTCGGTCGGGTTGTACGCCTGCACGTTCGCCGGGTCCGCCGACTCGAAGTCGGTGTAGTACACGTAGTCCGTCGACGCGCCGCGCCCGACCGACGCCTCGACGGTCCGGTACGTGGTGCCCACGCGCCCTGTCGACGTCAGCAGGTACGTGCCGTTGAGGCCGTTGTACGCGCCCACCGTGTAGTGGAACGCGGGGTCCTTCGCACCCGTCGCGCCCGACACCACCGGCTGCCAGCCGACCGGCGTCGTCGACGTCCAGCCGCACGGGTTCGTCGTGCTCATCGGGCCCCGCCACGCCGCATTGGTGCAGTCGATCGTGCGGCCGTAGGCCGAGCTGCGGTTGAGCCGGCTGATGAAGTCCTCGACGCCGGACTGGGCGGCCGCCATCGCGGCGTTGTAGTCCTGGTCGCGTCGTGCGAGTCGCTGCCCCGCCACGGTGTACGACAGGGCGACGAAGGCGAACATCGCCAGGATCAGCATGGAGCCGACGACGAGGACGAGCGCGGCGCCCTCGTCCTGGGGGCCTCGGGGGCGCAGTCGACGCAGGATCACGGGGTGTCCTTGTCCGGCCGCAGGACGGCCAGCGAGTTGGGCAGGAGGACGCGCTGGATGGCGGTGGTGGGCCCGGGGTTGGTCCGGCTCGCGCTGCGGACCTTCACCGTGAGCTCGACGGACAGCACCTCGCTGATGTCGGCCGCGGTGAGCCCGCCCGCAGGCACCGTCATGGTCGTGCCGTCGGAACGGAAGTACTGGAACAGTGGCGTCCCGGTCGTCTGCACGCCCGTCGCGAGGCGGCGCACCGTGAGGCGCTTCTTGCAGTCGGCGGCCGCGCTCGGCGCCTCCGCGTCGCAGTACGTGAAGCCGGACCCGGCGACGGGCGTCGCGGTGTCGGGGCGCTGGACCTTCTCGACGAGCACGCCCTTGTCCGCGCCCGACGTCGCGACCTGGTAGGTGACGCGGCTCGGCCCGCGCGAACCCGCCGAGTTGTCGAGGTTCGCGTAGAACTGCATCGCGAAAGCGCCCGCCGAGACGAACGCGTCGACGTCGCACGTGGTCGTGACGCACGCGGACAGCTTGTTGGGCTTGACGGCGGTCCGGACCGTCTTCGACATCCGTTCGACGGCCGCGCGGGTCGTGTCGACCTGGTCCTGCCGCGCGACGTTCTGCGCGGTCGTGCGCTGGAACCCGATCGTCAGCGTCGCCGTGGCCGCGATGATGAAGCTGAGGATGAGCATGCTGACGAGCAGCTCAGGCAGGGACGACCCGTCGTCGTCGCGTCGTCGCGTCACGGGGTCGCCTCCGCCACGGGCACGTCGAGCGTCACGGTCGACCCGGCGGCCGCCGTCACCGACGGGTATCCGCCACTCGGCGGTGTCGTCCCCAGGTAGGCGCCGTACTGGGTGGGCCACAGACCGGTGAGCGTCATCGTCGCGGTCGTCGCCGGCTGCGTGCGCGCACCCGAAGCACCCGCGTACTCGGACGCGACGACCGTGACGTCCTGACCCGTGAGCGCCGCGTCGGGGACGAGGGCGCCGCTCGCGTCCACGAACCTCAGCTGCAGCGTGACAGCGCGGTCGTAGGTGAAGATCACGCCGTTCGCGAGCTTGCCGCGCTCGAGCAGACCGACGGTCTTCGAGGGCGCGGTCGCGCCCGAGATGTCGACGTACCCCGGATCGCTCACCCGCGCCTGGTAGCTCGTGCCCGACGCCCCCGGGTTCACCTGCACCACCGCACAGCCCGACGCGTCCGTGAGCGCGGAACGCGTCTCGGTCGCCGAGAAGACCTGCACGGTGCGCCCGACGCTCGGCGCACCCGCCGCGTCGGACACCCGGACCGCGACGAACGAGGCGTTGCCCTGCACGCCGTCGTTCTTGCGCGGCGCGAGCTGCGCGCTCGACACGACCGGGTCCACCTGGCCCATGCCCGGCCACGTGACGGTCACCGTGACCCGCAGCGTGGGGTACGTCACGAGGTTGCCGCCGTTGCACGCCGAGTCCCCGTTGCCGACGACAGCCCACGCGACGTCGCGGCGCACCGTGTACGCGGTGCCGTCGACCTTCAGCGGCTGCCCCGAGGCCTGCGTCGGCAGCGGGTGCGGGTTGAGCACCGTGCCCGCGTTCGCGACCGTGACCGGGGCCGTCGAGCTGCGCGAGAACTCGTCGCGCACGATGTCGATCTCACGAGCAGCCAGGTTCGCCGCGGCGACGCGGTTGCGGTTGATCACGCTCTGCGCCTGGCTCTGCAGCACGACGCCGATGATCGCGAGACTCATCGCGCCGAGGATCACCATGGCGATGACGAGCTCCACGAGCGAGAAGCCGACGTCGTCGTCGGCGGGCTTCGCGAGGGGCCGTGGGCGGGACATGCTGAGCGCCTCCTGGGCGGACGTCGTGCTCCTGATGACTCGCGAGGGCTGGGGAGGACGACCTGAGGGGGCGGGAGCAGCGCTCCCGCCCCCTCAGGCTCATGACTGCACGATCAGCAGGCACCCTCTTCGAGGCCACCGGCCGCCGAGTACTTGAAGCCCACGACCGACTTGTCGCCGGACGCGTTCGTCACGTCGACGCACCACGTCTGGTCGTGCACGCCGGCGCCGATGAACTGGACGCCGTCGCCGAGGGCGACCTTCTTCGACGCGTTGCCGATGTCGGCAGCGGCGCCAGCGCCCGCGGCGAGCTGGTACTTGCCGCCCGTCGCGGCGGTCTGCGAGACGACCGGGTCCGTCGTGCCGTCCCAGTCGACGAAGTAGGTCGCGATCTCCTTGCCGAGCGTGGACACGTCGGCCTTCGCCGCGGAGTCCTCGGCCTTCTTGCGCTGGTTGAGGAACACCGGGATCGCGATGGCCGCGAGGATGCCGATGATGATCATGACGACGAGGAGCTCGATCAGGGTGAAGCCCTGGTCCTTCTCCTCGATGGACTTGCGGATGCGAGCGATCACTGCTGCTCCCCTGTGAGTCAAGGTGGATGAGTCGTTGTCCAGCTCAGGTCCGGCACGGGCCGGTTCAGCCATGCACCCCGGGAATCGGCGACGGCCCGCCCCGGCTTGAGCCGGGCGGGCCGTCGGACCTGCAGAATCACTCGGACGGAGCAGACCTACTCGATCAGGCTGAAGATGCCGAAGATGGGCATGTACATGGCGATGACCATGGCGCCGACGATCGCGCCGATGACGACGATCATGATCGGCTCGATGAGGCTCGTGAGCTGCTCGGTCGTCGACTCGACCTCCTGGTCGTAGAAGTCCGCGACCTTGGCGAGCATGGTGTCGAGGGCACCGGTGTCCTCACCGACGGCCATCATCTGCACGACCATCGGCGGGAACACCTCGTGCTGGGAGAGCGGGCCGGCCAGCGACTCGCCGCGGCGCACCGACTCCTGCACGGCCTTCGCAGCACGCTCGATGACGATGTTGCCGCTCGTCTCCCCCACGATCTCGAGCGCCTGCAGCAGCGGGACTCCCGCGTGGATCATCGTGCCGAAGTTCCGGGTGAAGCGGGAGATCGCGATCTTCTTGAACAGCGCCCCGAAGACGGGCACCTTGAGCTTCCACGGGTCGACGCGCTCCCGGATCCCGCGGTCGTTCTTGTGCTTCCCCCACCAGACCGCAAACACGATCAGGGCGATGACCGTGGGGATGATCGTGATCTTCAGGGCCTGCGACAGGAACATGAGGATCCGGGTCGGCAGCGGCAAGGTGCCGCCGAGGCTCGAGAACATCCCGGCGAAGATCGGGACGATGAACAGCAGCATGCCGGTCGTCGCGAGGATCGCGACGACGAAGACCACGACCGGGTAGGTCATGGCCGACTTGATCTTGCCCCGCAGCTTGACCTCGGCCTCGAAGTTGTTGGCGACCGAGACGAGCGTCTCGTCGAGGAACCCGCCGACCTCGCCCGCCTTGACCATGTTGATCATGAGAGGCGGGAACACCGTCGGGTGCTTGCCGAGCGCGGTCGAGAACGCGACGCCGACCTCGACGTCGCTGCGCACCTGCGCGAGCACCTTGGCGAGCGGCTTGGACTCCGTCTGCTCCGACAGGATCGCGAGGGCGCGCAGCAGCGACAGTCCCGAGTCGATCATCGTCGCGAGCTGTCGCGACATCACGGCGAGGTCCTTGAGCGAGATCTTGTTTCCCCCGAACCCGGGGATGGTGATCTCGCTGTTGAGCCCGCTCGTGGAGATCTCGGAGATGGAGACGGCCGCAAGGCCCATCTCGCGCAGCCGGTTGGCGACCGCCGCCTGGTTGTTGGCCTCGACGCGGCCCTTGACGATCTTGCCGGAGCGGTCCCGGACCGCGTACTCGAAGGTCTTGCTCGCGCCCGCCATCAGAAGGCCTGCCCGTACGCGCCGGCGCCCATGACGGCCTCGTCGCCGAGGCCCGCGGCACCCTGGGAGGAGCCGGAGAACCGTCCGGTCAGCCGGTTGCAGTCCTCGACGTGGTGGCACTTCTCGAGGCCGAGCTCGTAGGAGATCTTGCCGGTCTTCACGAGCTCGGCGAGGTGCTGGTCCATGGTGTGCATCCCCTGCTTCGCCCCGGCCTGCATGGCCGAGTAGATCTGGTGGGTCTTGCCCTCGCGGATGAGGTTGCGGATGGCGGGTGTCGCGACCATGACCTCGGTGGCGACGGCGCGCCCGGGGGCGTCGGACCGCTTGCAGAGCGTCTGGCAGACGACGCCCTGGATCGCGCCGGCGAGCTGCGTGCGCACCTGCGCCTGCTGGTGCGAGGGGAACACGTCGATGACGCGGTCGATGGTCTGCGCCGCGTCCTGCGTGTGCAGGGTCGCGAAGACGAGGTGGCCCGTCTCGGCGGCGGTGAGCGCGACCGAGATCGTCTCGAGGTCACGCATCTCGCCGACGAGGATGATGTCGGGGTCCTGGCGCAGCACGTGCTTGAGGGCGTTCGCGAAGGAGTGCGTGTCCTCCCCCACCTCGCGCTGGTTGACGAGCGACTTCTTGTGCCGGTGGAGGAACTCGATGGGGTCCTCGACGGTCATGATGTGGTCCTCGCGCGTGCGGTTCGCGAGGTCGACGATCGACGCGAGCGTCGTGGACTTGCCCGAGCCGGTGGGGCCCGTGACGAGCACGAGCCCGCGGGGCAGGCCCGCGAACGTGCCGACGACGGCGGGCACGCCGAGCTCCTCGAGAGGCTTGATCTCGTAGGGGATGACGCGGAACGCGGCACCGATCGACTCGCGCTGCTGGTAGATGTTCACGCGGAAGCGGGCGAGGCCGCGCACGGCGTAGGAGAAGTCGAGCTCGAGGTTCGTCTCGAACGTCTCGCGCTGCTTCTGCGTGAGGATCGCGTACAGGACGCGCCGCAGCGGCTCGGGCGACAGCGGCGCGAACCCGTCGAGCGGGCGCAGCGAGCCGGACACGCGGACGGTGGGCGGTGCACCGGTGGTCAGGTGCACGTCGGACGCACCGAGCTTGACCATCTGCGTGAGGATGTCGTCGATGAGGACGTCGTCCTCATGGCGCTCCTGGCCCATGCCGGAGCGCGCGGCCCGGTCGCGGGTGGGCGGGGCCTTGACCGTCGACGGGGCGGCCGGGGCCGACGTGGCGGGCACGTGGCCGGGGGCGCCCGGCATCGCGGCGGGCGGCACGACGGGGGCGCCCGCGGGCTGGGGCACGAAGGTCGTGGTGCCGTGCGGCGGCACGGCCCCCGACGGCACGGCGCCCGCGGGCACCGCGGAGGCGACGGGCCGCCCCTGCGCGGGCACGCCGCCGCCCGGGGTGCTGAACTCGGGCTGCACGGGCCCGCTCTGGTACGCGGCGCCCGGGGCGGCGAGCGGAGCCGGCTGGGCGAACGACGCGAGCTCGGCGGCCGTGACGGGCTGCGGCTGCGCGCCGTAGCCGGCCGGCGCGCCGTGGGGTGCCGGCGGTGCCCCGGCCGTGCTCTGCGAGGGGATCGGCGAGAAGACGCGCTGCCCCGCGGGGGCGGCCCCGGGAGGGCCGGCCTGGGGACCCACCGGACGGTAGGGCGGCAACGGCCGCGACGGCTCCCCTGCGGGCGGGCGGAAGGTCTCGCTCACGTCATTGCCTCCACATGGTCACCGTGGGGCGCACGGCATCGGCACGCGGGCGCCGTTTGCGGCACCTGGTCGGTTCATCGGCCGCAGGGCCGCCCGACTTGAGGGGTCCGCGTCGTCGCGGCGCACGCGGCACCACGACGAGGCGGACGCGTCACGCGACGACGCGCAGGATCTCCTCGATCGAGGTCAGGCCGAGGGCGACCTTCTGCCAGCCGTCGTCGCGCAGCGAGAGCATGCCCTGCTTGTGCGCGGTGGCGGCGATCTCCGCGGCGGAGGAGTGCGCGACGGCGTGGCGCTCGATCTCCTCCGTGACGCGCATGACCTCGTGCAGCGCGAGGCGGCCCTTGTAGCCGGTCTTCGAGCACGTCACGCACCCCGCGGGACGGAACAGCTCGGGGATCGGCTCCCCCGGCACCCACGGGAACCGCGCGGCCTCGAGCTCCTGCGGCGTGGGCGTGTACGGCTGCTTGCACTTGCCGCACAGGCGCCGGGCGAGTCGCTGGGCGACCACGCAGTCGAGCGCGGAGCCCACGAGGAACGGCTCGATGCCCATCTCCGTGAGACGCGTGATGGCCGACGGCGCGTCGTTGGTGTGCAGCGTCGAGAGCACGAGGTGACCGGTGAGGGCGGCCTCGACGGCGATCTGCGCGGTCTCGTGGTCGCGGATCTCACCGAGCAGCACGACGTCGGGGTCGGAGCGCAGGATCGAGCGCAGCGCCGCGGCGAACGTGAGGCCCGCCTTGGGGTTCACCTGGACCTGGTTGATGCCCGCGAGGCGGTACTCGACCGGGTCCTCGACGGTGATGACGTTGATCTCGGGCTTCGACACCGCGTTGAGGGTCGCGTAGAGGGTGGTCGACTTGCCGGAGCCGGTCGGGCCGGTGACGAGGATCATCCCGTACGGCTTGGTGTACGACTCCTGGTACGTCGCGTAGTTGTGCTCGAGGAACGACAGGTCGCGCAGGTCCAGGCTCGCCGTGGAGTTGTCGAGGATGCGCATGACGATCTTCTCGCCCCACACCGTCGGCAGCGTCGCCACGCGCAGGTCGATCTTGCGGCCGTTGTGCACGACCGACATGCGACCGTCCTGCGGCTTGCGCTTCTCCGCGATGTCGATGTCGCTCATGATCTTCACGCGGCTGATGACGCCGCCCTGGATCTGCTTGGGCGAGCGCTGGACCTCGTGCAGCACGCCGTCGATGCGGTACCGCACGCGCAGGTCGTGCTCGGACGGCTCGATGTGGATGTCGGACGCGCGGTCCGTGATGCCCTGCGTCACGAGCAGGTTCACGTAGCGGACGATCGGCGCGTCGTCGTCGACGAAGTCGCCCATCTTCGACAGGTCGGCCTCGGGGACGGCAGCCTCGTCCTCGAACGCCGACGACAGGTCCTCCATCTCGTCGTCGGCACGGCAGAACCGGTCGATCGCGCGGGAGAGGTTGTCGTACGTCGCGATCACCGGGACGACGGGCATGCCGGCGACCGTGCGGACGTCGTCCACCGCCATGACGTTGCCAGGGTCGGCGGTGGCCAGCACGATCGCGCCGTCCTTGATCGCGACCGGGAGCACCACGTACCGCCGGCACAGCGCGCCGGGCACGAGCGAGACGGCGGCGCGGTCCACGGGGTACTCGTCGAGGTCGACGTACTCCATGCCGACCTGCGACGCGAGCGCCTTGACGAGCTGCCCCTCGCTGAGCACGCCCAGCTCGACGAGCGTGCGCCCGAGCGACTGCCCGCGCGTCATGGTCTCGTCGAGCGCCATGAGCAGCTGCGCCTCGGTGACCAGTCCCTCGTCGAGCAGGATCTCGCCCAGCTGCTTCACGCGACGCACCTCCTGGTCGGGCCCGCCCGGCGCAGGCCCTCTCGACCGTCTCATCGGCACCTCGCTGACCGGTCCTGAGGACTCGGGCACCCCCGGCTGCGTCGCGGTCATGCCGGCGGTGCGGCGTCGAGGCGCTCGGCGAGCGCGTGCGACATGGCCTCGACCGGCCCCGGGTGCCCCGTCATGAGGCGCACCTGCTCGACGGCCTGGTGCAGCAGCATCCGCTCCCCCGGGACGGCGATCCCCCCGGCCGCGGACCACGCCACCGAGAGCGCGGTCGGGCGCGGGTCGTACGCCGCGTCGAGCAGCACTCCCCCGGCCGGGCGGCCGGCGAGGGCCTCCGCGACCGGGTCCGCCGCCCGGGGCGGCAGCGTCGAGACGACGACGTCGGCACGGCCGACCTGCGCGGGCGCGTCGTCGAGCGAGCGGAACACCGGCTCGACGCCCATCCGGTGCGCGGCACGCATGAGCCCTCCCGCGCGTGCGACCGCGCGAACGTAGACGACCGGGGTCGCGCAGCCGAGCTCGGCGAGGGCCGCGAGCGTCGACGCCGCGGTCGCACCCGCACCGAGGACCGCGGCCGTCGTGACCCGCACGTCCGGGCCGAGGCCCTCGCGCAGCGCCGTGACGAGCCCGTAGACGTCCGTGTTCGCGCCCGTGAGCATCCGTGACGGCCCCGACCCGTGCAGCAGGACGGTGTTGACGGCGCCGACGACCTGCGCGAGCGGCTCCAGGTGGTCGAGCAGCGGGATCACCGCCTGCTTGAGCGGCATGGTCAGGCTCAGCCCCGCCCAGGTCCCGTCGAGCGCGCGCACGAACCCGGGCAGCGCCTCCTCGGTGACGTCGACCGCGTCGTAGCTCCACCCGTCGAGCCCGAGCTCGGCGTACGCGGCCCGGTGCAGCACCGGCGACAGCGAGTGCGCGACGGGGTGACCGAGCACCGCGGCCCGACGCCGCGGCGCGTCACTCACTCCCGTGCTCCGCCAGCCAGTCGTTGAGCTTCTTGATGTTCGCGTTGTGCTCCGCGAAGTCGTCGGTGAACAGCGTCTCGCCGGTCTCCGGGTTGACGGTCACCCAGAACAGCCACGGACCGTCGGCGGGGTGCAGGACCGCCTCGAGAGACACGTCGCCGGGCGACGCGATCGGGCCCGGCGGCAGGCCGATGCGCACGTACGTCGAGTACGGGTTGTTCGGGTCCTGGTTCTCGGCGGACGTCGGGGCGCGCGTGACGCCCAGCCCGTACGACGTCGTCGCGTCGACCTGGAGCCGCATCTCCTGGTCGAGCCGGTTCTGGATGCCGCGGGCGACCTTCGCGCGGTCCTCGGGAAGCTTGCCCTCGCGCTCGACGATCGACGCCTTGGTCAGCACGGTCTGCCACTGGTCCTGCGGGACGCCCTTGGCGGTGAGCACCTCGACCATCTTCGCGACCATCATCTGCAGCACGCTCGTGGCGGTCGCGTCCGGCGGGATGTCGTACGTCGTCGGGAACAGCCAGCCCTCGATCTTGCCGCCGGCCTCGGCCGGGAGCCCGATCGCGGCCGGGTCGGCGGCGGCGGCGCGCAGCTGGTCGACGGTGATCGTGACGGTCTTCTCGTTGATCTTGGTGTAGATCTGCTCGGCGTTGAGACCCTCAGGGATCGTGAGCCGGAAGCTCGCCCGGCTGGACGGCGCCAGCAGCGCGGCGAGCGCGTCCGCGGCACGCATCTCCTGCAGCAGCCGGTACGTGCCCGGCTGGATCGAGTTCGCCTGCGGCTCGGCCGTCCACGCGGCGGTGAACGGCTTGACGGACGCGATGACGCCCGCGTCGACGAGCTTCTGCCCGATCACGCCACCGGCGTCGCCGGCCTCGATCGTGATCTCGGCGGTGCCGCTGCCCGGGCCCGGGTAGTCCTCGACGGACTCGGCCTGCCCGCCGCCGAAGAAGCCGCCCATGAGCTCGGAGACCACGTACGCGGCTCCCCCGAACAGCACGAGCGCGACGACCAGCACCCCGAAGGACCGGCGGCGCCGGCGCTTGCGCTCGCGCTCGGCCTTGGCCTTGCCACGCTGACGGGACCGCCGGGACTCGGGTGCGGGCGCACCACGTCGCGCGGAGGGGTCGCCGCCGAACAGGTCGGAGACCTGGTCACCGCGCTCCACGGGCGCCCACCACTCGGTCTGGCTGTTGCTCACGTACGCGTCACTCCACCGTCGCTCGTCCGTCGCCTGCAGGCCCCCCGTGCGCCCCGCGGCCGTGCTGGGATCGGTCGACGTCGACCAGCTCCCCGGGACGACGCCCCGTCGCACGCTCCGCGTCCAACGCGTACTGCAGGATCACCACCGCGGCCGCCTGGTCGACGACCTGCCGGTGGCGGCGCCCGGATCGGCCGGACGCCTGCAGCGCCTGATGTGCGGTCACCGTGCTCATCCGCTCATCGACCAGACGCACCGGGACGGGTGCGACAGCCTGCGCCAGACCCACAGAGTACGCGCGCGCGGCGGCGGATGCGGCACCTTCGGCCCCCGACAGGTGCCGGGGCAGCCCCACGTACACGACCGCGGCACCACGCTCGCCCGCCTCGTGCACGATCGCGGCGACGTCCGTCGGGACGCGCCGCTCCTTGCGACCGGGCGTGTCGCGCGCGAGCGTCGCCACGGGCGTCGCGACGAGGCCGTCCGGGTCGCTCGCGGCGAGACCGACCCGGACGGAGCCGACGTCGACCGCGAGCCGCGCGCCCCGCACGACCTCGTCGTGCGGCACGTCAGACCCGCACGCCGTCGACGACCGACGCGAGCGCGTCGCCGAGCCGCGCGGCGTCCGTGCCGCCGCCCTGCGCGAGGTCGTCCTTGCCGCCGCCACCGCCGCCGAGGACGCCCGACGCGGTCCGCACGAGCGCGCCCGCACGGATCCCCGCGCCGCGTGCGGCCGCGTTGGTCGCGACGACGACCACGGGCCGGCCCTTGGTCACCGCGCCGACGGCCACGACGGCCGGCGCCGACTCGCCGAGCCGCGAGCGCACGTCGAGCACGAGCGTGCGCACGTCGTCCGCCGACGCCTCGCCCGCGTCGTACGTCACGACCCGGGTCGCACCGACGGTCTGCGCGCCGTCCGCGATGCTGCCCGCCTGCGCCAGCACCTGCGCCTGGCGCAGCCCCGCGAGCTCCTTCTCGGAGTCCTTGAGCTTGGTGAGCAGGGAGGACACGCGGTCGGACAGCTCCTCGGGGCGCGCGCCGAGCAGCCCCGAGAGCTGGCTGACGAGCGCGCGCTCCTTCGCCTGGTACCCGTAGGCGCCCGCGCCGACGAGCGCGTCGACGCGACGCACGCCCGAGCCGATCGCGGACTCCGAGAGCAGGGTCACCAGGCCGAGCTCGCCCGAGCGCTTCACGTGCGTCCCGCCGCACAGCTCGAGGGACCAGCCCTCGCCGATGTCGACGACGCGGACCTCGTTGCCGTACTTCTCGCCGAACAGCGCCATGGCACCGCGGCCGCGGGCCTCGTCGATCGGCATGACCGCGTCGGTGACCTCGAGGTCGTCCTGGAGCCGGTCGTTGACGCGTGCCTCGATCTCGGCGACGACCTGCGACGGCGTCGCGGACGGCGAGCGGAAGTCGAACCGCAGCCGGCTGGGCGCGTTGAGCGAGCCCGCCTGCGTCGCGTTCTCCCCGATCGACTCGTGCAGCGCCTTGTGCACGAGGTGGGTCGCGGTGTGGGCGCGCGCGATCGCGCGGCGGCGGGCGACGTCGATGCGGGCCACCCCGGACTCCCCGAAGCCGACGGTCCCGTCGACGAGCCGGCCGTGGTGCACGGACAGTCCCTTGACCGGCGCCTGCACGTCGTCGACCTCGATCCGCGCGCCGCCGTCGAGCACGATCACGCCCGTGTCGGCCTGCTGACCGCCGGACTCGGCGTAGAACGGCGTGACGTCGAGCACGACCTCGACGTCCGCGGGCGCGGTCGCCGCGGGGGCGGGGACGCCGTCGACCAGCAGCCCGACGACCTTCGCGCGCGCCTCGGCGTCGGTGTAGCCGACGAACTGCACGGGCTTGGCCGTCTGCTCGCTGAGCGTCGAGTGCAGCTCCTGGTACGCGGCGGTGTCCGCGCGGCCCGCGCGCTTGGCGAGGGCGTCGGCACGCGCGCGCTCCCGCTGCGCCTGCATGAGCGTGCGGAACGCCTGCTCGTCGACGGACACGCCCTGCTCGGCCGCCATCTCGAGCGTGAGGTCGATCGGGAAGCCGTAGGTGTCGTGCAGCTGGAACGCCTTGTCGCCCGAGAGCACGGGCGTGGGGCTCGTGCGCACCGCCTGCACCGCGGTGTCGAGGATCGTCGTGCCCGCCGCGAGGGTGCGCCGGAACGTCTCCTCCTCGGCGTACGCGACCTGGCTGATCCGGTCGAAGTCGCGCGCGAGCTCCGGGTACGACGCGCTCATCGCGTCGCGGCTCATCGGGAGCAGGACGGGCAGCGCCGGGTCGTCGACACCGAGCAGCCGCATCGCGCGGATCGAGCGGCGCAGCAGCCGGCGCAGGACGTACCCCCGGCCCTCGTTCGACGGCGTCACGCCGTCGCCCATGAGCATGAGGCCCGAGCGCACGTGGTCGGCCACGACGCGCATCCGCACGTCGTCGTCGTGGTTCGCGCCGTAGCGGCGGCCCGACATCTGCACCGCGCCGTCGATGACGGGGCGGACCTCGTCGATCTCGTACATGTTGTCGACGCCCTGCAGCAGGTACGCCACACGCTCGAGGCCCATGCCGGTGTCGATGTTCTTCTGCTTGAGGTCGCCGAGGATCGGGAAGTCCTCCTTGCCCCCGCCGTCCCCGCGCTCGTACTGCATGAAGACGAGGTTCCAGATCTCGAGGTAGCGGTCCTCGTCGACGACGGGTCCCCCCTCGGCGCCGAACTCCGGCCCGCGGTCGACGTAGATCTCGGAGCACGGGCCCGCCGGGCCGCGCGCCCCGGTCGACCAGAAGTTGTCCTTCATGCCGCGGCGCTGGATGCGCTCGTCGGGCAGCCCGGCGATCTTCTTCCAGAGCGCGGCCGCCTCGTCGTCGTCGTGGAAGACGGTGACCCAGATCTTCTCGGGGTCGAAGCCGTACCCGCCGTCGGCCTGCGAGCCCGTCACGAGCTCCCAGGCGTAGGTGATCGCCCCCTCCTTGAAGTAGTCGCCGAAGGAGAAGTTGCCGTTCATCTGGAAGAACGTGCCGTGCCGGGTGGTCTTGCCGACCTCCTCGATGTCGAGGGTGCGCACGCACTTCTGCACGCTGGTCGCGCGCGGCCACGGCGGCGTCTGCTCGCCGAGCATGTACGGGATGAACGGCACCATGCCCGCGATGACGAACAGCGTCGACGGGTCGGGCGAGATCAGGGGTGCCGACGGCACCACGGCGTGGCCTCGGCCCTCGAAGTAGTCGAGCCAACGCTGGCGGATCTCGGCGGTGCGCATGGTGTCCTCGTGAGTCGCGTCGTGCCCGTCCCGGACGGGACGAGATGGTGGGTGCAGCGCCCGTGGCGCCGCGCGTGTTCCAGGTGCCCGGACCAGTGTCCGTCAGAAGAAGGCGTAGCCGTCGTCGTCGTCGGGGTCGTCGGTCGGACCGTCGGCCCAGCCCTTCGGCGCCGCGCCCCGTGCGGACGTGCCCCGCGACGACCAGGCCTGCCGCAGCGCGTCGACACGCTGCGGCCGCTCGGAGCGCAGCCGCTCGACGTCGACGTCACCGACGAGGTCGTGCCGTAGCTGCTCCTCGCGCTCGGCGAGTCCGGCTGCGAACTCACGCCGTGCGGTGTCCCACGCGCGGCGAGCCCGGGTCACACCGTCGACGACCTCGGTCGCACCGGCCGGCACGTACGCGTCGACGAGCCGCCTGCCCTGCCGCAGCACGACCACGGTCACGACGACACCGACGCCGACCCAGACGAGGCGGCGCATCAGCGACCCTTGCGGGCGGCCGCGGACAGACCCGTGAGCGCGCGCCGGACGCCGTAGGAGAACGCGGCGACCTTGATCATCGGTCCGCCGACGGTCGCGGCGAAGAGGGACGTGAGCGCCGAGACGTTCTCCGAGACCTGTGCGGCCGCGGTCGTCACGGTGTCGATGTGCTCGAGCTGCACGTTCGACGACGCGACCAGCGTCGCGGTCTCGTCGAGGATCGGCACGGCGTGGTCCGTGAGCTCCTTGATCGACGCGGTCGCCCCGTCGATGGTCCGCCCGAGCTTGATCAGCACCATCCCGAGGAACACGACGAGACCCACGAACGCGGCGGCCGCGATGAGCCCCGCGACGTCACCAGCCGACATGCCACCCCTCCAGTCCGAGGCCCGGACGACCCCGCGGAAACCCTACCCAGGAACACGGCCGGTACCTGCACCGCCGACGCGCCGTCGCCCGCCCGCGCCGTGCCGGCCCGGGGAACGCGAACGCCCCGCGAGCGCGGGGTGCGCAGCGGGGCGTTCGGCGTGGCGTGGGTCAGCGCGCGTAGTACTCGACGACGAGCTGGACCTCGCAGGTCACCGGGACCTCGGCGCGCTTGGGGGCGCGGACGAGGACGGCGCTCAGCTTCTCGAGCTGGACGTCGAGGTAGCCCGGGACGGCCGGCAGGACGTCGCGGTGCGCGCCGGCGGCGGCGACCTGGAACGGCGTCGTGGCCTGGCTCTTCGGCTTGACCTGGAGCGTCTGGCCCGGCTTCACGCGGAAGGAGGGGCGGTCGACGATCTTGCCGTCCACGAGGATGTGGCGGTGCACCACGACCTGGCGGGCCTGCAGGATGGTGCGGGCGAAGCCCGAGCGCAGGACGAGCGCGTCGAGACGGGTCTCGAGGTTCTCGACGAGGGCCTCACCGGTCAGGCCCGGGGCCTTGCGGGCGTCCTCGTAGGCGCGGGCGAGCTGCTTCTCGCGCAGCGCGTACTGGGCGCGCAGACGCTGCTTCTCGCGCAGACGGACGGCGTAGTCCGACTCGGTGCGGCGACGCGCGCGGCCGTGCTCACCGGGCGGGTAGGGGCGCTTCTCGAAGTGCTTGACGGCCTTGGGCGTCAGGGCCAGGCCGAGGGCGCGGCTCAGGCGGACCTGGCGGCGCGAACGGGTCACACTGCTCACAGAGGTACTTCCTGTCGTTGTCTCGATCACACCCGCATGCGGAAGGTGTTCCGGCGGGGTGGGGCCGACCTGTGTGCCGAGACCGGGCTGACCCGGTGTCGTGGTGGCTGAGGCCCCAGGATTGTCACCGTGGTGACGGCGCGAGCCGACCGCTCGGTGACGAGCCCGTCAAGACTACCTGCTCGCGCAGGTGCCCCCAAATCGCGACCTGCTGACGCTGCGCCATCGGCTCAGCTCTCGTCGAGGATCGCGCGGATGCGGTCGAGCCGCTCGGACACCGTCCGCTCGTACCCGCGGTCCGTCGGCCGGTAGTAGCGCGCGCCGTCGAGCTCGTCGGGCAGGTAGCGCTGCGCGGCGACACCGTGCGGCTCGTCGTGGGAGTAGACGTACCCCTTCCCGTGCCCGAGGCTGCGCGCCCCCGGGTAGTGCGCGTCGCGCAGGTGCGTCGGGACGCTGCCGATGCGGCCCGCCTGCACGTCGGCCAGGGCCGCGTTGATGCCGTTGTACGACGCGTTCGACTTCGGCGCGGTCGCGACGTGGACCACGGCCTCCGCGAGCACGATCCGCCCCTCGGGCATGCCGATCATCTGGACGGCCTGCGCGGCGGCCACGGCCGTCTGCAGCGCGCTCGGGTCCGCCATGCCGACGTCCTCGGCGGCCGCGATGACGATGCGGCGTGCGATGAAGCGGGGGTCTTCCCCCGCCGCGACCATGCGCGCCAGGTAGTGCAGCGCGGCGTCGACGTCGGAGCCGCGCATCGACTTGATGAACGCGCTGATGACGTCGTAGTGCTGGTCCCCGTCGCGGTCGTAGCGCACCGCGGCGGTGTCGATCGCGCGCTCGACGGTCTCAAGGTCCACGAGCACCGGCCCGTCACCGTCCTCCGGGACCGGTCCGGACAGCGCCGCACCCGCCGCCGCCTCGAGGATCGTCAGCGCCTTGCGCGCGTCGCCGCCCGCGAGTCGCAGCAGGTGCTCCTCGGCGTCCTCGGCGAGCGTCACCGAGCCGTCCAGGCCGCGGTCGTCCTCGACGGCGCGCCGCACGAGCCGCCGCACGTCCTGCGTCGACAGCGGCTGCAGCGTGAGCAGGAGCGAACGCGACAGCAGCGGCGAGTTCACCGAGAACGACGGGTTCTCGGTGGTCGCCGCGACGAGCGTCACCCAGCGGTTCTCGACGCTCGGCAGGAGGGCGTCCTGCTGGGCCTTGGTGAAGCGGTGCACCTCGTCGACGAACAGCACCGTCTCGCCGCCGTCCGTCGCGAGCCGGCGGCGGGCGTCGTCGATGACCGCGCGCACGTCCTTGACGCCCGCGGTGACGGCGGACAGCTCGACGAAACGGCGGCCCGACGTGGTCGCCACGAGATACGCGAGCGTCGTCTTGCCCGTGCCGGGCGGGCCCCACAGCACGACCGACGACGGCGCGGCGCGGCGGGCGGCCTCGGTCGCGGGCTCGACGAGGCGGCGCAGCGGCGACCCCGCGACGAGCAGGTGCTCCTGGCCGGCGACCTCGTCGAGCGAGCGCGGGCGCATCCGGACGGCGAGCGGCGCGCCCGGTGCGACGACGGGCACGCCCGCCGCGGTCGCGGTGGTCGCGTCGAACAGGTCCATGCGGGCAGGGTACGTGCGGTCACCGACGGCGACCGCACCGCGGCGACGTCCCGGCGGCCGCGGCCGCACCCACCGCGGTCCGGCCGGGTGCGCGCACGCGGCAGCACCTGCGACGATGACCCGCGTGTTCGCCCGACTGGGTCGCCTCGTCGCCCACCACCCGCGCCTGACCGTCGCCCTGTGGCTGGTCCTGGCCGTCGCCGGGTACGCGCTCGCCGTCGTGGGCGTGCACGGCGAGAGCCTGTTCGACCGCCTCTCGACCGGGGCGCCCGCCGTACCCGGCTCGGAGAGCGCGCAGGGGCAGGACATCCTCGAGGAGTCGTCCACGGGCGGCCCGTCCGTCACCCTGGCCGTGAGCGGCGTCGACCCCGCGGACCCCGCCGTCGCCGAGGCCCTCGCACCCCTGCGGGAGGACCTCGCGGCGATCGGCGGCGTCGCGACCGTCATCGACCCGCTCGCGCTGCCCGAGGGCGTCGCGAACCCCGCGGCGGCCCCGCTCGTCGCGCGCGACGGCGACGGGTTCCTCGTCGTGGTCGAGCTCGAGCCCGACCTGCCCGACGAGGGCGGCGTGCACGACGAGGTCGTGGCCGCGCTGCGTGCCGTGCCCGCCGGGCTCGGGGACGCCGCCCCCGACGCGCGCGGGATCGTCGGCAGCACGTCGCTCATCGTCGAGGCCATCACCGACCAGGTCGAGACCGACCTGCGCACGGGCGAGACCGTCGCGCTGCCGGTCGCGCTGCTGGTCATGGTGCTGGTGTTCGGCGGGTTCGTCGCCGCCGCGATGCCCATGGCCGGTGCGGTCGCGTCGATCGCCGGGGGCCTGGCCGCGCTGCTCGGGTTCTCCTACGTGCTCGACATGGACTCCTCCGTCGTCAACGTCGTCACGGTCCTCGGCCTGGGCCTGTCGATCGACTACGGGCTCCTCATCGTGTCGCGGTTCCGCGAGGAGCTGCACCACCTCGTCGACGACGACGGCGGCGAGGCGAACCGGCGGCGCCGCGGCGACGGCGCGGTGCTCGTGGCCGTCGAGCGCACGATGTCGACCGCCGGGCGCACGGTCACGTTCTCCGCGGTCATCGTCGGCATCGCGATCTCCGGCCTGCTCGTGTTCCGCCCGCCGATCCTGCGCGCGTTCGGCGCCGCGGGGGTCGCGGTCGTCGTCGTGGCGGTGCTCACCGCGCTGACCCTCGTGCCGGCGCTGCTCACGCTCACGGGCCGACGGCTCGCACGCCCCGGCCTGCTCGCGCGCGTCCCGGGCGTGCGGTCGGTGCTGCGCCGCACGGCCGACGTGCAGACCGAGGAGGGCCGCTTCGCGGCGCTCGCCGGGCGCGTCCAGCGGCACCCGTGGTGGGTCATGCTCGGCTCGCTCGCGGTGCTCGGGCTGCTCGCGGTGCCGCTCGCGCACGTCGAGCTGCGCAACTCCACCACCGAGCTGCTGCCGCTCGGCTCGACGCAGCGCGAGTACGTCCAGGTGCTGCGGGAGGACTACCCCGCGGCGAGCACCCCGGGCGTCACGGTCGTCGCCGAGACGACGCTCGAGGACGCCGCCGCGTGGGCGGAGCAGGTCGCCGAGCTCGAGGGCGTCGCGAGCGTCGACCCGCCGACGCCCGTCGGCCCGTACGTCGTCGTCGGCGTGCGGCCCGACACCGACGACCCCGGCGACGCGACCGCGCGCGCCGTCGTCGAGTCCGTGCGTGACCTCGACCCGGGCTTCCCGACGTGGGTCACAGGCCAGGCCGCCGGGCAGATCGACTTCACCGCGGCCGTCGCGGACCGCGCGCTCGTCGCGGCCGTGATCGTCGCCGTCGCCACCCTGGTCCTGCTGTTCCTCATGACCGGTTCGGTGGTCGTGCCCGTCAAGGCGCTGCTCACCAACACGCTGTCGCTGGCCGCGTCGCTCGGGGTGCTCGTCTGGGTGTTCCAGGACGGCCACCTGACGGACGTGCTCGACTTCGCGCCCGTGGGCGGGATCGAGACGTACGTGGTCGCGCTCGTCGTCGCGTTCGCGTTCGGTCTCGCGATGGACTACGAGGTCTTCCTGCTCTCGCGGATCAAGGAGCTGTGGGACGCCGGGCACGACAACGACGAAGCCGTGCGCCTGGGCCTGCAGCGCTCGGGGCGGATCATCACGTCGGCCGCGGCGATCGTCATCGTCGTGTTCGCCGGGTTCGTCAGCGGCAAGCTGCTCGTCATCAAGGAGGTCGGCTTCGCGCTGGCGGTCGCCGTGCTCGTCGACGCGACGCTCGTGCGCCTGTTCCTCGTCCCGGCGACGATGACGGTCCTCGGGCGTGCGAACTGGTGGGCCCCGCGGTTCCTGCGGCGCGTGCACGAGCGGATCCCGCTCGACCACTGACCCCCGGGGTCAGGGCGCGGGGCGGTCGGCCTCGGGCGGTCCGTACGACGCCGCGCGCAGCTCCGTGCGGAACCCGAGGCGCTCGTAGACGCGGCGTGCCCGCTCGTTGTCCGCGTACAGGCCGAGCGACACGAACTCCGCCCCGGCCGCGAGCGCGGACCGCACGACCGTGGCCGTGAGCGCGGTCCCGAGCCCCCGCCCGGACTCCTGCGGCAGCACGGCCAGGCCGTGCACGTGCCACGACGTCGGTGCGCGACCACCGCCGCGCACGGTCGCGCCGACGACGCCGTGCAGGCCGTCCGGACCGTCGACGCCCCACCAGCCCGCCTCGTCGGGACCGTCCGGACCGGCGCTCGTGCGCGGGTTCGCGACGGCCAGGCACGCCCGGATCGCGTCGGCCTCGGCGTGCCGGTCGAGCGGCCGGACCAGGACCTCGGCGGGGTGGCGGGGCGGCAGCGCGTCGGCCGCCATCCAGTCCCACGTGGAGAACGGCTGCAGACCCAGCGGCCCGAGCACGGCCGGCCCGGGCACCGCGTCACGCGCGACGGTCATCCAGCGCGCGCGGTCGACGAAGCCGGCGCGGCCGAGCAGGGAGTCCGGGTGCGCGCGGTCGCGGACGGCGGCGGCGACCAGCCGCTCCACGCCGCGCCGGTCGCCGAGGCCGAACAGGCTCGGACCCGTGCCGGAGGGCGCGGCGAGGAGCACGGCGTCGTCGTCGCCGACGACGTGCGCGTCGTACCAGCGCGGGTCCCCGCCCAGCAGCACGCGTGCGGCGCGCCACCGGGCGGGGAGCCGGTCGAGGACGGCGGTCACGCCTCCGGCTGGGTCTTCGGCTTCGGCTTCGCGTCGACGCCGGCCTCACGCCGCTGCTCGGGCGTGATCGGCGCGGGAGCGGCGGTGAGCGGGTCGTAGCCGCCACCCGACTTGGGGAACGCGATGACCTCGCGGATCGACTCGGCACCGGTGAGCAGCGCGACGATCCGGTCCCAGCCGAACGCGATGCCGCCGTGCGGCGGGGCGCCGAACTGGAACGCGTCGAGCAGGAAGCCGAACTTCTCCTGCGCCTCCTCGGGGCCGATGCCCATGACCTCGAAGACGCGCTCCTGCACGTCGCGGCGGTGGATACGGATCGAGCCCCCGCCGATCTCGTTGCCGTTGCAGACGATGTCGTACGCGTACGCGAGGGCGTTGCCCGGGTCCTGCTCGAACGTGTCGATCCACTGCGGGGTCGGCGACGTGAACGCGTGGTGCACGGCCGTCCAGGCGCCGCCGCCGACCGCGACGTCGTCGTCCTCGCCGGTCGGCTTGAACAGCGGCGCGTCGACGACCCAGACGAACTCCCACGCCTTCTCGTCGATCAACCCGCCGCGGCGGCCGATCTCCAGGCGTGCGGCGCCGAGCAGCGCGCGCGCCTCGGACGTCGGGCCGGCGGCGAAGAAGATCGCGTCGCCCGGGGACGCGCCGGTCGCGGCGACGAGCCCGGCCCGCTCGGCCTCGGTGATGTTCTTGGCGACGGGGCCGCCGAGCTCGCCGTCCTCGCCGACCGTGACGTACGCGAGGCCCTTCGCGCCGCGCTGCTTGGCCCACTCCTGCCACGCGTCGAAACCGCGCCTCGGCGTGCTCGCGCCGCCCGGCTGGACGACGGCGCCGACGTACGGCGCCTGGAAGACGCGGAAGGGCGTCTCGCGGAAGTAGTCGGTGAGCTCGACGAGCTCGAGGCCGAACCGCAGGTCCGGCTTGTCCGAGCCGTAGCGCGCCATCGCGTCCGCGAACGTCATGCGGCGGATCGGGGTGGGGATCTCGACGTCGACGAGGCGCCACAGCGCGACGAGGATCTGCTCGCCCAGCGCGATGACGTCGTCCTGCTCGACGAAGCTCATCTCGACGTCGAGCTGCGTGAACTCGGGCTGCCGGTCCGCGCGGAAGTCCTCGTCGCGGTAGCAGCGGGCGATCTGGTAGTACCGCTCGAGGCCCGCGACCATGAGCAGCTGCTTGAAGAGCTGCGGCGACTGCGGCAGGGCGTACCAGGAGCCGGGCGACAGGCGCGCCGGCACGAGGAAGTCACGGGCGCCCTCGGGCGTGGAGCGCGTGAGCGTCGGCGTCTCGACCTCGACGAAGTCCTGCGCGTCGAGCACCGCGCGCGCGGCCTGGCTCGCCTTGGCACGCAGCCGCAGCGCACGCGCGGGGGCGGGGCGACGCAGGTCGAGGTAGCGGTGCTTGAGCCGGGCCTCCTCGCCGACGGTCTCGTCGAGCGACGACGAGACCTGGAACGGCAGGGGCGCGGACTCGTTGAGCACGACGACCTCGTGCGCGACGACCTCGACCTCGCCCGTGGCGAGCTGCGGGTTCTCGTTGCCCTCGGGGCGACGGCCCACCTCGCCGGTCACCTGCAGCACGTACTCGGCGCGCAGCCCGTGCGCGACGGCCTCGTCGCGGATGACCACCTGGGCGATCCCCGACGCGTCCCGCAGGTCCACGAACGCCACCCCGCCGTGATCGCGGCGCCGGTCCACCCAGCCCGTGAGGGTGACGGTGGTGCCGACGTGCTCGGCTCGCAGGGAGCCGGCGTGGTGGGTGCGGAGCACGGGGATTCCTTCGCTCGGAGACGGGTGTCGCGTCCGACGGACGCCCGCACGATCTTAGTGGTCGCACGCCGCCCGGCCGCCCGGACATTCCCGGGTCAGAACAGCGTCGGCTGCGCGACGCCCGGCACGGTGACCTCGGGCCCGGGTGCAGGGAGCGACCCGACCGGGTACGCGCCCTCCCCCGGTGCCGCGCCGCGCCCGGCACGGTGGCCGGAGGGGTCGGCGAAGCCGTGGCGCTGCAGGAGCGGCGTAACCCGGTCGTGCAGCCAGCGGCCGTACGCCGCGGGGGCGTACGCGCCGGTGCCGTACAGGTCCTGGTACCGCGGCACGAGGTCCGGGCGGTAGCGCGCGAGCCAGCCGAGGAACAGGGGCTTGACCGAGCCGCGCAGGTGCAGCGGCAGGACGGTCACACCGGTCGCGCCGGCGTCCGCGAGCGCGCGCAGCAGCGCGTCGAGGTGCTCGCGGCCGTCGGTGAGCCAGGGCAGGACGGGCGCGACCATGACGCCGCACGGCAGTCCGGCGTCACGCACCGCGCGGATGAGCTCGAGCCGGGCTCGCGGAGCGGGGGTGCCGGGTTCGAGCTCGGCCTGGAGCTCGGGGTCGACGACCGCGAGGGAGACGCCGATGCCGACGCGGACCTCACGCGCGGCCTCGGCGAGCAGCGGCAGGTCGCGCCGCAGCAGCGTCCCCTTGGTGAGGATCGACAGCGGTGTGCGGTGCCGGACGAGCGCGTCGACGATGCCCGGCATGAACTGGTAGCGGCCCTCGACGCGCTGGTACGGGTCCGTGTTGGTGCCCATCGCGACGTGCTCGCGCCGCCACGACGGCCGCGCGAGCTCGGCGCGCAGGACGTCCACGACGTTCGTCTTGACGACGAGCTGGGTCTCGAAGTCCCGTCCGGCGCCGAGGTCGAGGTACTCGTGGGTCGGGCGCGCGAAGCAGTACGTGCACGCGTGCAGGCAGCCGCGCACGGCGTTGACGGTCCAGCGGAAGGGCATCTGCGAGGCCGCGGGGACCTTGTTCAGCGCGCTGCGGCACAGCACCTCGTGGAACGTGACCCCCGCGAACTCGGGGGTGCGGACGCTGCGCACGAGGTTCGCGAGCGCGAGCCCCGGCAGGGCGTCGCCGCCCGCCGTCGTCACGCTCTGCCCGTCCCACCGCACGTACCGAGTCGAACACCCGTTCGAACGGGTGTCAAGCGGTCGCGCGGCGGGGCGGGTCCGGCGTCAGCCCTCCGCGGGGACCACGCGCGGCCACAGGTCCTCGGCCGGAGGCTGCCACGTCGCGGCGTCCGCGGGCACCTGCTCGCCCGAACGGATGTCCTTGACCTGGTCCGCGACCCGCGCCGGGTCCTCGGCGGCCGGGTCCCCGGGGAACCACACGAAGGGGATGCCACGCCGGTCGGCGTGCCGGATCTGCTTGCCGAACTTCGCCGCCGACGGCGCGACCTCCACCGGGATGCCGCGGGCCCGCAGCGCGATGGCGACGTCCTGCGAGCGGCCGCGGTCGTCCTCGTTCGCCACCGCGACGAGCACGGCGGAGGGCACCGCACGCGTCGCGCGCACGAGCCCCGCACCGAGCAGCCGGGAGACGAGCCGGGAGACCCCGATCGACAGGCCCACACCCGGGTAGGTGCTCGACCCGTCGGACGCGAGGGTGTCGTACCGGCCGCCCGAGCAGATGGAGCCGAGCTGCTCGTGCCCGACGAGCAGCGTCTCGTACACCGAGCCGGTGTAATAGTCGAGGCCGCGCGCGATCTTGAGCTCGGCCCGGACCACGCCCGGGGCCCGCACCGCCGCCGCGCGCACGAGGGCACCGAGCTCGGCGAGCCCTTCGTCGAGCAGCGGGTGCGTGGCGCCGTGCCGGTCGGCCACGGCACGCACGGCGTCGACGACCGACTCGTCGTCGCCCGCCACGGCGGCCAGCTCGAGGCACGCCTGCGCCTGATCTGCGCTCGCACCGGCCTCCGCGACGAGCAGCTCGGCCACCGCAGGGCCGCCGACCTTGTCGAGCTTGTCGATGCTGCGCAGCACCGCCTCGACGTCCGTCAGGCCGATGCCGCGGTAGAAGCCCTCGGCGACCTTGCGGTTGTTCACGAGGATCCGCACCGGGGGCAGCCCGACGTCGCGCAGCGCGCCGAGCGCCTCCGCCATGACCAGGGGCAGCTCGACCTCGTAGTGGTAGGGCAGCTCGCCCGCGCCGACGACGTCGATGTCCGCCTGGACGAACTCGCGGAACCGGCCGTCCTGGGGGCGCTCGCCGCGCCACACCTTCTGGATCTGGTAGCGGCGGAACGGGAACGCGAGGTGGCCCGCGTGCTCCAGCACGTACCGCGCGAACGGCACCGTCAGGTCGAAGTGCAGGCCGAGCCGGCCCCCGCGGTCCGGGCTCTCGGGGTCCTCCTGGAGCCGCGAGAGCACGTAGACCTCCTTCGAGGTCTCGCCCTTGCGCAGCAGCTGGTCGAGCGGCTCCACGGCCCGCGTCTCGATCCCCACGAACCCGTGCAGCTCGAACGTGCGGCGCAGCACGTCGAGCACGTGCTGCTCGACGACGCGCCCCTCGGGGAGCCACTCGGGAAAGCCGGACAGGGGTGTGGGACGTGCCATGAGGCCCGAGTCTGGCAGACGACGGCGCCCCGCCGCGTCGCGCGGCCACCGGCGCCCGCCCGCTCGTCCGGGCCACGCCGAGCACGAGCCCGCAGGTCAGCGCGCCGGTGCCAGGTACGGGTTGGTGGCCAGCTCGGTCGCGACGTCGCTGCCGGGGCCGTGCCCGGGCAGGACGACCGTCCGCGGGTCCAGCACCGCCACCACCTCGCGCAGCGTCCGCTCCATCGTCGGGCCGTCGCCTCCGGGCAGGTCCGTGCGACCGATCGTGCCCGCGAACAGCACGTCGCCCGTGAGCGCGACCGGCCGGGCCGCGCCGTCGTGGAGCAGGTACAGGGTCGAGCCCTCCGTGTGCCCGGGCGCGTGCCGTGCGACGACCGTGACGTCACCCACCGCCCACGTGACGTCCTCGCTGCGGCCGGGGCCCGCGTCGCCGAACGTCTCGACGTGCTCGGGCGGCCGGTAGCCGCGGGGGTCGACACCCACCTGCGCGAGCGCCGACGCGAGCGGTCCCGTCGGGTCGTGCGGGGCGGCCCCGCCGAGCACCCCGAGCGTCCCGAAGGGGTCCTCCAGGCGGTAGGCGTCGGCCGCGTGCACGCGGACCGGCACGTCGAGCGCGGCGGACAGCGGACCGGCGTCCCACGCGTGGTCGGCGTGCCCGTGCGTCACCAGCACGGCCGCAGGACGCAGGCCCCGCTCGGCCACCGCGGCGACGACCGCGTCGGTGACCCCGGCGCCCGGGTCGACGACGACGCACGCGCCGTCCGACGCGACGACGACGGTGCAGCGGGCCCCGAGCACGGGCGAGACGAGGGTCAGGAGCTCCATGCCCCGCACGCTAGCCGGGGCCCCGACGGCGCGTCGTCGCGCCGGTCGTTGGCTCGACAGGGGTCCGGGCTGCCTAGACTGTCCGGGGTCCCTTCGTGCGGTGCGGCAGGTCGAGCGCCTGCTGCCCCGCACCGACGTCACGAGGAGTGTGCGTGTCCAGCAAGCGCGAGCGTGAGTACGAGCGCCGCCGGTACGAGAAGTGGCAGCAGCGCCAGGTCCAGGCCCGCGCGCGTCAGCGGCGTCAGCGCGTCGTCGCCGGCGCCGTCGTCGGAGCCCTGGTGCTCGCGGTCGGCATCGGTGCCGCCGTGGCCCTGACCCGCGACGACACCCCGGTCGCGCTGCCCTCGCCCGTCGTGTCGGACCAGCCCCAGGCGACCGCGCAGCCCGCACGCACGGGCAACGGCGGCGTGGTGCCCGAGGCCGCGCTCGCCGAGGGCCGCACCTGGACCGGCACGCTCGCGCTGTCGCAGGGCGACGTCGCCATCGAGCTCGACGGCGCCGCGGCGCCGCAGGCCGTCGCCAACTTCGTGACCCTCGCCCGGGAGGGCTACTTCGACGGCACGAGCTGCCACCGCCTCGTCACCGGGGGCATCCACGTGCTGCAGTGCGGGGACCCGACCGCGACCGGCCAGGGCGGCCCGGGGTACTCGTGGGGCCCGGTCGAGAACGCACCGTCGGACGACGTCTACCCCGCCGGGACGATCGCGATGGCGCGCGTCGGCGGCGACGGCAGCTCGATGGGCAGCCAGTTCTTCCTCGTGTACGAGGATTCGCAGATCCCGTCGGACTCGGCGGGTGGCTACACCGTGTTCGGCCGCATCACGTCCGGGTTGGACGTCGTGCAGGCCATCGCTGACGCGGGCACCGTGGAGGGGTCCGAGACCCCGGTGGACGACGTCATCATCGAGGGAGTGGAGACCCAGTGACCGAGACCCCCGCTTCGCCGTCCACGCCGGACGAGCCGACGACCACTCCCCCGTCCGTCGAACCCGCCGCGCCCGTCCCGGCCGAGGAGGCCACCGAGCCGACGGCCGGCGACGTCACGACCGACGTCGCGGACGCGGCAGCCCCCGACGACGCTCCGGCCGCCGACACGGACGCCGACGTCACCGCCGGCGAGCCGACGTCCGACGCCGCGCCCTCGGACGAGACCGCACCCGCGCAGGACGAGGACGCACCCGAGCCCGTGCAGGACGAGGACGTGGTCCCGGACGCACCGGCGCGGGACGAGACCGCCACCGCGGACGCACCGGCGCAGGACGAGACCGCGACCCCGGACGCACCGGCGCAGGACGAGACCGCCACCCCGGACGCACCGGCGCAGGACGAGACCGCCACCCCGGACGCACCGGCGCAGGACGAGACCGCCACCCCGGACGCACCGGCGCAGGACGAGACCGCCACCCCGGACGCACCGGCGGGTGCCGAGGGCACGACCGCGTCCGCGGGCACCGTGGCCCCTCGCCCGACGCCCGCGACCGTCACGCCCGCCGGTGCGCGACCCACACCGCGCCCGCGCCCGGTCCCGCACCCGCCCGCCTCCCCCGCCGCGGTGACGCCCGCCGCGCCGGTCGTGCCGGTGCCGGACGACAGCGCGGAGGCCGCGCACGCCGCGACGTTCGGCTCGGTGGACGACGAGGGCACCGTCTCGGTCCGCGAGGCCGCGGGCGAGCGGGTCGTCGGCCAGTTCCCCGGCGCGTCCCGCGAGGAGGCTCTCGCGCTGTACGTGCGCCGCTTCCTCGACCTGCAGGCCAAGGTCGCGGTGTTCGAGGCGCGCCTGACCGCGACGGACCTGTCGGTCAAGGAGATCGACCAGACGCTCGCGCGCCTGACCGAGGAGCTCGCTGAGCCGGCCGCCGTGGGCGACCTCGACGCGCTGCGCGCGCGGCTCGAGTCGCTGCGCGGCGTCGCCGCGGAGCGCCGGGCGGCCGCGGAGGCCGAGCGGGCGGCGGCCCGGGAGGCCGCGCTCGTGTCGCGCACCGCGATCGTCGAGCAGGCCGAGAAGATCGCGTCGACCGACCCGTCGCGCATCCAGTGGCGGCCCGCCGGCGAGCAGCTGCGCGTCCTGCTGGAGCAGTGGAAGGAGGCGCAGCGCTCGGGCCCGCGCCTGGACCGCCCGACGGAGGAGTCCCTCTGGAAGCGGTTCAGCCACGCGCGCACGACGTTCGACCGGGAGCGGCGGCACTTCTTCGCCGAGCTCGAGTCGCGCAACGCGGGCGCCAAGGCGGCCAAGGAGCAGCTCGTCGCCGAGGCGGAGAAGCTCCAGCACAGCACCGAGTGGGGCCCGACCGCGGGTGCCTTCCGCGACCTGATGGCGCGCTGGAAGGCCGCCGGCCGGGCGAGCCGCGCGGACGACGACGCGCTGTGGAGCCGCTTCCGGGCCGCGCAGGACACGTTCTTCGCGGCGCGCGACGCGCACTCCGCCGCGACGGACACCGAGTTCCGCGCGAACCTCGAGGTCAAGGAGGCGCTGCTCGCGGAGGCCGAGGCGATCCTCCCGGTGCGCGACCTCGCGTCGGCCAAGCAGGCGCTGCGGTCGATCCAGGACCGCTGGGAGGCCGCGGGCAAGGTGCCGCGCGCCGACGTGCAGCGGGTCGAGGGTCGCCTGCGCGCGGTCGAGTCCGCCGTCCGTGACGCCGACCAGGCGCAGTGGCGACGGACCAACCCCGAGACGCGCGCGCGGGCGGAGGGCGCGGCCGCGCAGCTCGAGCAGGCGATCGCCGGGCTCGAGGCCGACCTCGAGCGGGCCAAGTCCGCCGGGGACGCGCGCCGCATCGCCGACGCGCAGGCCGCGCTGGACGCCCGCCGCGCGTGGCTCGAGCAGGTCCAGCGGGCCGCGCAGGACGCCCGCGGCTGACGCCGGTCCCGCCCCGACGACGCCCACCCGCCGACCGGCGCGGTGGGCGTCGTCGTCCACAGGCCCGGTGGAGCGCCGTCGCGGGTGCCGCGCGTGGGCGAGGCTGGCCCGGTGACGACGCCACCTGCGGCCGACCTGCGGACCTACCGGCCCCGACGCACCGCTCCTGCGGCCCTGGTGCGGCGCACGGACGTCGGGGCTCCGGCGTGGTTCGCGCTGCGCCGCGACCGTGTCCTGCGTCCCCTGTGGGGCGACGTCGCCGTGGTCGCGGACGCGCCGGTGACGGCCGCGTTGCGCGGTGCGGCGCTCCTCGACGTCGTCCCGGCGCACGGCGTGGTCGGGCGCGCGGCCGCCGTCTGGGTGCACGCGGGCGGCGGCGCACCGGCGCACGTCGACGTCCTCGTGCCGCCCGGGCGGGGGCGTCGCACGGGCCCGCGCGCGTCCTGGGAGGCGCACCTGACGCCGGCCGACGTCCAGCTGGTCGGGCCTCTGCGGGTCACGACGGTCGCGCGCACCGGGCTGGACGTGGCGCGGTTCGCGCGCGACGACGACGTGCACCGGCTGCTCGCGCAGCTGCTGCCGCTGGGGCTCGACGTGCCGCGCGCGTTGCGCTCGCTGGACGCGATGCCGGGCGCCCGCGGGGTCGCCCGGGCGCGGGCCCGGCTGCGCGTCCTGGCGTGCTCAGGCGCGGATCACGGGCTCCTCGGCGGCCTTCGCGCCGGTGATCCGGTACACGTCGAACACGCCCTCGACCTTGCGCACGGCGGCCAGGACGGACGCGAGGTGCGACGGCTCGGCCATCTCGAAGACGAACCGGGACAGCGCGACACGGTCGCGCGACGTCGAGACCGACGCGGACAGGATGTTGACGTGGTGGTCGGACAGCACACGCGTCACGTCGGACAGCAGACGGCTGCGGTCGAGCGCCTCGACCTGGATCTGGACCAGGAACATCGAGGAGCTGCTGTGGCTCCAGAGCACGTCGACCATCCGCTCCGGCTGTGAGCGCAGCGCGTCGACGTTGATGCAGTCCGAGCGGTGCACGCTGACGCCGGCGCCGCGGGTCACGAACCCGACGATGTCGTCTCCCGGCACCGGCGTGCAGCACTTCGCGAGCTTGACCCACACGTCGTCGACGCCCTTGACGACCACGCCGGGATCGCCCGTGCGCACACGGCGTGCCGTCGGGCCGGGACGTGCGGTCTCGGCGAGGTCCTCCTCGGCGGCGGGCTCACCACCGAGCGAGTGCACGAGGCGCTGCACGACGGTCGCGGCCGACACCTGGCCCTCGCCGATCGCGGCGTAGAGCGCGGACACGTCCTGGTAGCGCATCTCGTTCGCGAGGGCGACGAGCGACTCGTGGGACAGCAGGCGCTGGATCGGCAGGTTCTGCTTGCGCATCGCCTTCGCGATCGCGTCCTTGCCGTGCTCGATCGCCTCCTCGCGGCGCTCCTTGGAGAACCACTGCCGGATCTTGTTGCGGGCACGCGGGCTCTTGACGAAACCGAGCCAGTCCCGTGACGGCCCCGCCGTCTCGGACTTGGACGTGAAGACGTCGACCACGTCGCCGTTCTCGAGCGCGGAGTCGAGCGGGACCAGGCGACCGTTGACGCGGGCGCCCATGGTGCGGTGGCCGACCTCGGTGTGCACGGCGTACGCGAAGTCGACCGGGGTCGACCCCGACGGCAGGCCGATGACGTCGCCCTTGGGCGTGAACACGTAGACCTCGGAGCCGGCGATCTCGAACCGCAGCGAGTCGAGGAACTCGGTCGGGTCGGCGGTCTCCTTCTGCCAATCGACGAGCTGGCGCAGCCACACCATGTCGTTGCCGGCCGCGTCACCGGTCTGCCCCGGCGCGCTCTTCGCGGACTCCTTGTACTTCCAGTGCGCCGCGACGCCGTACTCCGCCCGGCGGTGCATGTCGTGCGTACGGATCTGGATCTCGACGGGCTTGCCGCCGGGGCCGATCACGGTCGTGTGCAGCGACTGGTAGAGGTTGAACTTCGGCATCGCGATGTAGTCCTTGAACCGGCCGGGGACCGGGTTCCACCGCGCGTGCAGGGCGCCGAGCGCCGCGTAGCAGTCGCGCACCGTGTCGACCAGGACGCGCACGCCCACGAGGTCGTAGATGTCGGCGAAGTCGCGGCCTCGCACGATCATCTTCTGGTAGATCGAGTAGTAGTGCTTGGGCCGCCCCGTGACCGTGGCCTTGATCTTCGCGGAGCGCAGGTCCGCACCGACCTGGTCGCGGACGACCGCGAGGTACTCCTCGCGCGCGGGGGCCCGCTCGGCGACGAGGTGCACGATCTCGTCGTAGAGCTTGGGGTACAGCGTCGCGAACGACAGGTCCTCGAGCTCCCACTTGATGGTGTTCATGCCGAGGCGGTGCGCGAGCGGTGCGTAGATCTCGAGCGTCTCGCGCGCCTTCTTCTCGGCGGACGTGGACGCGACGAACTTCCAGGTGCGCGCGTTGTGGAGCCGGTCGGCGAGCTTGATGACGAGCACGCGGATGTCGCGTGACATTGCGACGACCATCTTGCGCACGGTCTCGGCCTGCGCGGCGTCGCCGTAGGTGACCTTGTCGAGCTTGGTCACGCCGTCGACGAGCATCGCGACCTCGGGCCCGAACTCGCGGCGGAGCTGGTCGAGGGAGTACTCGGTGTCCTCGACCGTGTCGTGCAGCAGCGCGGCCGCGAGCGTCGACGGGGTCATGCCGAGCTCGGCGAGGATCGTCGCGACGGCGACCGGGTGCGTGATGTACGGGTCGCCGCTCTTGCGCAGCTGCCCGCGGTGCGCCTTCTCGGCGACGACGTACGCCTGCTCTACGACCGCGAGGTCGGCCTTGGGGTGGTTGGTCCGCGCGGCCTGCAGGACGGGCTCGAGCGCGGGGAACGCGGGGCCGGAGCGCTGCCCGAACCGGACGAGGCGCTGCCGCACGCGGTTGGCCGCGGTCGCGCCGGTGTCGGCCGGGACGTCGCCGACGGCAGCCTCGGAGGTGCGGACGTCGTCGCTCATCGCACCCCCTCCCGCCGTCGAGGTCCCCGGGACGTCGCGGCGACCTGCGGCGGGACGTCCGAGCCGTAGGGACCGGATCGCAGCAGTCTACGTCCGTGCGCACGCATGGTCCGACACGTGCCGGAAAGGTCCGGCTCCCGCCCGACGCCGCCCCGGTCGCGCGGGGGCGGTCGCCGGACAGGGCGTCAGGGGATGCGGACCAGCACGTCGATCGGGTGGTCCCCGAGCCGGTCGCGCCCCGCAAGCCCCTCGAGCTCGACGAGGAACGACAGGCCGACGACGTGCGCGCCGCACTGCTCGAGCAGCGCGACGGTCGCCGCGGCGGTGCCGCCCGTGGCGAGGACGTCGTCGATGACGAGCACGCGCGCCCCGTCGGGGACGGTGAACGGGTGGATCTCGACCGACGCGTGCCCGTACTCGAGCTCGTAGTGCTCGACGGCCGTCGGGCCGGGCAGCTTGCCGGCCTTGCGCACGGGCAGGACACCCGCGCCGAGGGCCACCGCGACCGGGGAGGCGAGCAGGAACCCGCGCGCCTCCATGCCGGCGACGAGGTCGACGCCCTCGGGCGCGGCCTGCGCGATGGCGTCGACGACCCCGGCGAACGCCGGGCCGTCGGCGAGCAACGGGGTGATGTCGCGGAACAGGACGCCGGGCTTGGGGTAGTCCGGCACGAGGCGCACGAGCTCGTCGACGCGCGTGAGCAGCCGCGCGCGGTCCGTGGGGGCGCCCGACGGCACCCCCACGGCCGGCTGTCCGGCGGGCAGGCCGGTCACCGGCGGCGCTTCGGCTGTGCGGCGACGCCCTGGTGCCCGCCCGGTCGCAGCTGACCGGCCGAGCGCACCCCCGCCGCGCCCGCCGTCACCGGCTCGCCGGACTCGGCAGCGCCCCGCGCCCCGCGGGACGCCAGCACCTTGCGGGTGTGCTCGCGGATCGCCGACTCCCGCTCGCGCAGCGACACCTCGGCGGGGGTCGCGAGGAAGACCGAGGAGAACGTGCCGATGAGCATGCCGACGAAGAGCGCGAGCGCGATGTCGCGCAGCGTCCCGGCCCCGAGCACGAACGCGCCGACGAACAGGATCGAGGCGACCGGCAGGAGCGCGACGACCGAGGTGTTGATCGACCGCACGAGCGTCTGGTTGACGGCGAGGTTCGCCTTCTCGGCGTACGTGAAGCGGGTCTGCTCGAGGGTGTCCGCGGTGTTCTCGCGGACCTTGTCGAACACCACGACGGTGTCGTAGATGGAGTACCCGAGGATCGTCAGGAAGCCGATGACGGTGGCCGGCGTGACCTCCCAGCCGACGCCCGCGTACACGCCCGCGGTGATGATCAGGTCGTGGAACAGCGCGATGAGCGCGGCGACCGCCATCCGCCAGTTGCGGAAGTAGATCGTCATGACGACCGCGACGAACAGCAGGAAGACGACGATGCCCGTGATCGCCTTGCGGGAGATGTCGGCACCCCACGACGGGCCGATGAACGACGAGGTGACGTTCTCCTCGGGCACGCCGTAGGCCTCGGCCAGCGCCCCCTGCATCTCCTCGACCTCGGTGTTGGACAGCTCGGCGGTCTGGATCCGCAGGCTCTCCGTGCCGATCGTCGTGACCTTGGGCGACTCGCCGGGCGCGTTGGCCTGGACCGTGTCGATCGCGAGCTGCTGGTCGAGGTCCGTGACCCCGGACACCACGAACTCGGAGCCGCCACGGAACTCGATGCCGGGGTTGAGGCCCGGCTTGACGAGCAGCACCGCGGAGACGGCGACGAGGATCGCGGAGATCGTGTACCAGACCTTGCGGCGCCCGACGATGTCGTACGACCGGCGGCCGGTGTAGAGGTCGTTGCCCCACTGGGCGAATCCGGCGGCCATCAGAGCTCGCTCCCCTCGGTGCGCCCGGTCGCGGGCTCGTTCGTCCCCGTCGGGTCGGGTCCCCGGTCCGCCGGCTCGGGAGGCGGTGCACCCTGGGCCTCACGCGCGGCGGCGGCCCGCGCGGCCGCCCGCCGCTCGGCGATGGTCCCGCCGGTCGGCGCCGTGGCGTCGCCGGACGTGCCCGTGCCGACGCCCACCGGGACACGGTCGGCGTCGCCCTTCGCGGTCTTGCCGGGCGTCGGCGCGACGACGCGGCCACGGCCGGCGTAGCGCGGCACGTCCACGCCGAGCCGGCGCGGGTCGAGGCCGGACCACGGGTGGCCCTCGCCCCAGAACTTCGTGCGGGCGATGAGCGTCATGACCGGGTGTGTGAACAGGAACACCACGATCACGTCGATGATCGTCGTGAGACCGAGGGTGAACGCGAAGCCGCGGACGCCGCCCACGGCGAGCACGTAGAGCACCGCCGCGGCGATGAAGTTCACCGCGTCGGACGCCAGGATGGTGCGTCGCGCCCGCTCCCAGCCGCGCTCGACGGCGGCCTGCAGCGTGCGGCCCTCGCGCAGCTCGTCACGGATGCGTTCGAAGTACACGATGAACGAGTCCGCCGTGATGCCGATCGCGACGATCAGGCCCGCGACGCCCGGCAGCGACAGGCGGTAGCCCTGCGTCCACGACAGCAGCGTGATGACGCCGTAGGTGATCACGGCCGCCACGATGAGCGACGACACCGTGAGCAGCCCGAGCGCGCGGTACTGGAACAGCGAGTAGATGACGACGAGGACGAGGCCGATGAGGCCCGCGACGAGACCCTTCTGCAGCTGCTCCGAGCCGAGTGTCGCGGAGATCTGCTCCTCGCTCTGCACCTCGAACGTCAGCGGCAGCGAGCCAAAGTTCAGCTGGTTGGCGAGCGTGGCCGCCGACTCCCGCGTGAACGTGCCCGAGATCTCGGCCTTGCCGTTGGAGATGATCGTGCCGGGGTCCAGCCCCGGCGCCGAGATGACGAGCCCGTCGAGCACGACCGCGAACTGGTTCTGCGGGCTCGTGAGCCCCTGCAGCCGGGTCGTGACGTCGGTGAACTGCGTCGTGCCCTTCGACGTGAACTCGAGGTTGACGACCCACTCGTTGGTGACGCCGCCGGTCTGCGTCTGGCGCAGGCCCGAGCTCGCGCCCGAGATCTCGCCGCCCTCGATCTCGACCGGGCCGAGGATGTACTTGGCCGTGCCGGCCGGGTCGCACGTGACGAACGCCGCGTCCGGGTCACCCGGGGCGCCGCCCGTGAGGTTGCTCGGGTCCGTGCAGTCGAGGGTGTCGAAACGCTCCTGCACCGCGGGCGTGACGTAGTACGCCGCGTCGCTCGGGGTGTCAGGGGCGGCCTTCGCGGGCGTGTCCGACGCGGGCGCCGACGCGCTGGGCGTCGGCTCGGGCGTCGCCGCAGCGTCTGCCGCGGGCTCCTGCGTCGCGGCCGGGTCGGCCGCCTCCGGGTCGGTCGCCGCGGCGGACTCCGTCGGCTCCGGCGCGGCCGCGTCGTCCTCGCCGACCGGCGTGGGCGCGCCGAAGGTCAGCACGGGACGGAACTCCATCTGCGCGGACGTCCGGACGAGCTCGAGCGTCTCCTCGCTGGGCGTGCCCGGGAGCGCGACCACGATGTTGTTGCCGCTCTGGCTCGTGATCTCCGCCTCGGCGACACCCGAGGAGTCGACGCGCTGCCGGATGACCTCGATCGCCTGCGAGATCGTCTCGGACGTGATGGCGCCCGGGTCGTCGGAGACGGGCTTCAGGATGACCTGCGTGCCCCCTTCGAGGTCGAGGGCGAGGTTCGGCGTCCACGTCGCGGTGGAGCGCTCGGTGCCGGCGAAGATCGTGCCGAAGAGGGCGACGACCAGCAGCCCGAGCCACAGGAGCGTACGGACCGGCCGGTGACGGCGGGCAGGAGGGGCCAACGGAGTCTTCTCTCGTGCGCGCACCGGTCACCCAGGCGACCGGTGGGGTCCAGGCCCGGGCGTCGTCACCCGGGCCGTGTGCGGTTACTTGGTGTCCGGCTCGTCGTCCTTCTTGCGCAGGACGGGCGGGAGCGAGGACAGGTCGTCCGGGACGTCGATGACCTCGTCGGCGGCACGGTCGCGGTCGGCGTCCGTGGCGTCGTCGTCGAAGGTCTCCTCGTCCTCGTCCTCGTCGGCGGCGGTGTCCGCCGGCGGGTCGACACGCTTGGCGATCGCGGCGCGGATCCAGCGGGTGCGCGACCCCGGGGTCGACTCGACGGTGATGACGTCACCCTCGACCTCGACCACGGTGCCGAACAGGCCCGAGCCGGTCATGATCTCGTCCCCCGGCGCCAGGTTGTTCCGGAAGTCCTGGGCCTCGCGCTGCTGCTTGCGGGTCCGGCTGGACATGAGCCAGAACGCGCCGAAGGCGAGGAGGAGGATGACGAGGAAGGTGGGGTCCACGACTGGTACGGCTCCGATCGAGTGATGTGTCCGCCGCAGTCTAGGCGCAGCGGCTCGCCGCTCCAACGTCCCGTGGCACCGCGAGGTTCCCGATCGCACTCCCCCGTCGGCGTCGACCGCGACCGGCGCACCCTCCACGGCACGCCCCGGGCCGCCCCCACGAGGACCTGCGCGTCGTCAGCCGAACAGCGTGCCCGGCCCGGGGAGCGGGTCGAGGCCCAGGTGCTCCCACGCGCCGGGCAGCGCGACGCGCCCGCGCGGCGTCCGGCCGATGAGCCCCTCGCGCACGAGGAACGGCTCGGCGACGGTCTCGACCGTCTCGGGCTCCTCGCCGACGGCCACGGCGAGCGTCGTCAGGCCGACCGGCCCGCCGCCGAACCGCGTGCACAGCGCCGACAGGACCGCCCGGTCCAGCCGGTCGAGCCCACGCGCGTCCACCTCGTAGACCTCGAGCGCGGCGCGTGCGGCCGCGAGGCTCAGCATCCCGTCGCCGCGGACCTCGGCCCAGTCGCGCACGCGGCGCAGCAGGCGGTTCGCGATGCGGGGCGTGCCGCGCGAGCGCGACGCGATCTCGGCCGCGGCGTCGCCGTCCAGCGGCACCCCCAGGAGGCCGGCCGAGCGCAGCAGGACCCGCTCGAGCTCGTGCGTCTCGTAGAAGTCGAGGTGCCCGGTGAAGCCGAACCGGTCGCGCAGCGGTGCCGGCAGCAGGCCCGCGCGCGTCGTCGCGCCGACCACGGTGAACGGCGGCAGCGCGAGCGGGATCGCGCTCGCGCCCGCGCCCTTGCCCACGACGACGTCGACCCGGAAGTCCTCCATCGCCACGTACAGCAGCTCCTCCGCGGGACGCGCGAGGCGGTGGATCTCGTCGAGGAACAGCACCTCGCCCTCCTCGAGCGAGGACAGCACGGCGGCCAGGTCGCCCGCGTGCTGGATCGCCGGGCCGCTCGTGACGCGCAGCGACGTGCCGAGCTCGGCGGCGATGATCATCGCGAGCGTCGTCTTGCCCAGCCCGGGCGGCCCGGACAGCAGGACGTGGTCGGGTGCGCGGCCGCGCCGGCGCGCGGCCTGCAGCACGAGCGAGAGCTGGTCGCGCACGACGCGCTGCCCCACGAACTCGTCCAGGGTGCGCGGTCGCAGCGCCGCCTCCGCGGCCCGCTCGACGTCGTCGGCACCGGAGCGGACCAGCGACTCCGCCGGCAGCCGCTCGGTCGCGACGTCGAGATCGAGGTCGTCGCCGTCAGCCATGACCGCCGCCGAGCGTGCGCAGCGCGGCGCGCAGCACGCCCGCGACCTCGTCGGCGGCGACCGGGCCGGGCGCGTCCTGCAGGACGGCCGACACGGCGTCCCCCGCCGCCTTCGCGTTCCAGCCGAGCCCGACGAGCGCCTCGACGACCTGGTCGCGCCGGTCGTCCGACGCCGCCGACGACGTGGCGGGCGCACCCGCGCCGGAGGGTGCGCCGAGGCGGTCCCCGAGCTCGAGGACGATGCGCTGCGCACCCTTGCGGCCGATGCCGGGCACCCGCATGAGCGCGGCCAGGTCCTCCCCCGCGACCGCCCGGCGCAGGCCGTCGGGCGTGTGCACCGCGAGCATCGCCAGCGCGAGGCGCGGGCCGACGCCCGACACCGTCTGCACGACCTCGAACACCTCGCGCTCGTCGGCGTCGGCGAAGCCGAACAGCGTGAGCGAGTCCTCCCGGACGACGAGCGACGTCGCGAGCGTGGCCTGCGCACCCACGCGCAGCCCGGCGAGCGTCGCGGGCGTGGCCTGCACGAGCATCCCGACACCACCGACCTCGACCACGGCCGAGTCCAGCCGCACCGCCAGGACCGTGCCCCGCACCGACGCGATCACGCCCGCGCCCCTTCCGTCGTCCCGTCCGTCACGGCGCTACTCTCGCACACGCCCGAACACCTGTACGACGGACACGCCCGCCGTGGTCGGCGCTCCCCCGGGGCCCGCCGTCGCCTCCGACCGGGCAGTGGCCGTGCCCGCCGTCGACGCGGGCTCAGGCGCGCCGCTTCGCCGCCTGCTCGGCCGCGGCCCACGCGCGCTGCGCCGCGGTCATCGAGCCCGGCGCGCGCTGCGGCGCGCCCAGCGCACCCGCCGGCCGCCACAGGTGGCAGATCGCGAGCGCGAGCGCGTCCGCGGCGTCCGCGGGACGCGGCAGCTCCTCCAGGCCGAGCAGCCGCTGGACCATGGTCTGCACCTGCGCCTTCTCGGCGCGGCCGTTGCCCGTGACAGCGGCCTTGACCTCGCTGGGGGTGTGCAGCGCGACGGGGATGCGACGCCGTGCTGCCGCGACCATCGCGAGCCCCGCGACCTGCGCGGTCCCCATCACGGTGCGCACGTTGTGCTGCGCGAACACCCGCTCGACGGCGACCGCGTCGGGCGCGTGCTCCTCGAGCCACTCCTCGAGCTGCGCCTCGATCGTGAGCAGCCGCTGGTCGACCTCGTCGTCGACCGGCGAGCGCGCGACACCGACCGCGACGAGCCGCGCGCGGCGCCCGGGCAGGCCGTCGACGACGCCGAGACCGCACCGGGTCAGGCCGGGATCGACTCCGAGGACGCGCACGCTCGTATGGTCGCAGCCTCCCGGGTCGTTCCCCGGGAGGCTGCGCGCCTGTCGTCAGTCGTCCTCGAGCTCCGCCATGACCTCGTCGGACGCGTCGAAGTTCGCGTAGACGTTCTGCACGTCGTCGGAGTCCTCGAGCGCGTCGATGAGGCGCAGGATCTTGCGCGCACCCTCGGCGTCGACCTCGATCTGCGTCGACGGCCAGAACACGACGTCGGCGGAGTCGTACTCGATGCCGGCCTCCTGCAGCGACGTGCGGACCGGGACGAGGTCGGTGGCCTCGCTCAGCACCTCGAACGACTCGCCGAGGTCGTTGACCTCCTCGCCGCCCGCGTCGAGCACCGCCTCCATGACCGCGTCCTCGTCGGTGCCCTCCTTGGGCACGATGACGACGCCCTTGCGGCTGAAGATGTACGACACCGAGCCGGGGTCGGCCATCTGGCCGCCGTTGCGCGTGAACGCGACGCGCACGTCGGACGCGGCGCGGTTGCGGTTGTCGGTGAGGCACTCGACCAGGACCGCGACGCCGCCGGGGCCGTAGCCCTCGTACATGATCGTCTGGTAGTCGGCGCCGCCGGCCTCCTGGCCGGACCCGCGCTTGAGGGCGCGGTCGATGTTGTCGTTCGGGACCGACGACTTCTTCGCCTTCTGGATGGCGTCGAACAGCGTCGGGTTGCCCGCGGGGTCACCACCGCCCGTGCGGGCGGCCACCTCGATGTTCTTGACCAGCTTCGCGAAGAGCTTGCCGCGCTTCGCGTCGACGACGGCCTTCTTGTGCTTGGTGGTGGCCCACTTGGAATGACCCGACATCGGCTCTGCCTACCCCTGGCTCTCGCGGACGATCTCGACGAACAGACGGTGCACCCGGGTGTCGCCCGTGACCTCCGGATGGAAGGAGGTGACGAGGAGCGGTCCCTGGCGGACCGCGACGATCCTACCGGCGGCGGGACCCGACTCGACGCGACCGACGACCCGGGCGGCCGGACCGACCTCCTCGACCCAGGGCGCACGGATGAACACCGCGTGCAGCGGGCCGTCCTCGACGCCCTCGACCGCGAGGTCCGTCTCGAACGAGTCGACCTGGCGGCCGAACGCGTTGCGGCGCACGGTGACGTCGACGCCACCGAGGGTCTGCTGCCCCTCGATGCCGCCCAGCACCCGGTCGGCCAGCAGGATCATGCCCGCGCAGGACCCGTAGGCGGGCATCCCGGCGCGCAGGCGCTCCTGGACGGGTGCGAACAGGTCGAACGCCCGCAGCAGCTTGTCGATGGTCGTCGACTCGCCGCCGGGGATCACGAGGGCGTCGACGGCGTCGAGCTCGCGCACGCGGCGCACGGGCACGGCGTGCGCGCCCTCGACGGTCAGCGCGTGCACGTGCTCGCGCACGTCTCCCTGCAGGGCGAGGACTCCGACGGTCACGGTCACGACGGGGGATCCTAGTTCGCGGCGAGGAGCGGCTCCGCCTGCGCCCGGCGGTCGGCCGCCGCACCGTCGCCCGCGCGCACCTCCTCGACCGCCTCGACGAGCCGCGCCAGCCCCGTCCGCAGCACGTCGGGCGCCGCCGCGAGGCTCACGCGCACGCGCCCGTGCGCCGCGGCCCCGAACGTCGCCCCCGGCGCGACCGCGACGTGCCGCTCCGCGAGGAGCCGCAGCGCGAACGCGTCGGTGTCGGCGACACCCACGTCGACCATGAGGTAGAACGCGCCCTCGGGACGCACGTAGCCGATCCCGGCGGCGTCGAGCTGCGCGACCGCGGCGTCGCGACGCGCGCGGTAGGACGCCACGGCGAGCGCGACGTAGTCCTGCGAGCCCGTGAGCGCGGCGAGCGCCGCGTGCTGGCCGACCGCCGACGGGCACGCGACGGTCGCCTCGGCGAGGTGCCCGAGCGTCTCCACCACGTCGTGCCGGGGGGTCGCGAGATACCCCAGGCGCCAGCCGGTCATCGCGTACGTCTTGGACAGGCTGTGCTGGACGACGACCCGTCCGTCGGTGTCGAACGCCGCGGGGCTCACGTGCGGCGCGCCGAACGTCACGGCCTCGTAGCACTCGTCGGACAGCACCCACAGGTCGTGCCGCCGGGCGACGTCGACGAGCGCGGCGACGACCTCGGCCGGGTACACGGCACCCGTGGGGTTGTTCGGCGAGCACACGACGACCGCGCGCGTGCGCGGCCCGATCGCGGCCTCGACGTCCGCGGGGTCCGGGACGTAGCCCGCCTCGGGGGCGGTGCGGTAGGTGCCCACCGTGGCACCGACCGACACGGCCGCCATGGCCCAGTTCGGGAACATCGGGTCGGGCAGCAGCACCTCGTCGCCCGGCCCGAGCAGCGCGGCCATGGTCATGGTCAGCCCGTGCATCGCGCCGTGCGTGACGACGACGTCGTCGGCGGCCGTCTTTCGGCCCGAGACGCGCGTGACCCGCTCGGCGGCGGCGGCGCGCAGGGCCGGGATGCCGGTGCTCGCGGTGTAGCCCGCGAGGCCGTCGTGCGCCGCGCGGGCGGCCGCGTCGACGACGTGGGGCGCGGTCGTGGCGTCGGGCTCGCCGATCTCGAGGTGGAGCGCCTCCGGGTCGCGGTTGGCGAGCTCCATGAGGGTGCGGATGCCGCTGCGGGGGATGTGCAGCGTCGGCGAGGTGGGCGCGAGGGTGGGCATGCCGTCGACGGTACACACCGACGTTACCGACCAGTACCACCCGGTCGGGGTCGACCGGTCACGACTCGCGCGCGAGCCCCAGGTGCCGCACCGTGCCGTCCCAGCCGGCCGCGAGGTCCCGCACGAGCGCCGGCAGCCCCGCGGGGAACACCTCGATGTCCACCGCCTCGAGCTCGTCGAGCGGCCACCAGCGCAGCTCGTCGAGCACGCCCGCCTCGAGCTCCGTCCAGCCGTCGCGGCTGAGCTCGCCGACGTCGCCCGAGCGCACACGCGCCAGGTACAGGTCCTCGTCCTGGCGGCAGTGCTGCGCGAAGAAGTCGAAGATCGCCGACCGGGTGAGCACCGGCCCCTGCAGCGCCGCCGGGTCCAGGACGATGCCCGTCTCCTCGCGCAGCTCGCGCAGCGCCGCGGTCCGGGAGTCCTCGCCGTCGTCGATGCCGCCGCCGACGGTGAACCACCAGCTCCGTTCCGGCTGGTCGACGTCGTGCCCGCGCATGAGCAGGACGCGGTCGTGCTCGTCGAGCAGGATCACCCGCGCGGCCCGCCGGAACAGCAGGCCGTCGGGACCCGGCCGCCACTCGGGCCCGAGCCCGTGGACCGGTCCCCCGCCGTCGGCGTGCCCACGTGCGGGCGGCACGCCCGTCGTCCCCGGCACGCCGAGGGCCGCGGACGACGACGCGTCCGCGGCCCCGGCTGCGCGGTCCGGCCCGCTCACCAGCCCCGCTCGGCGAGACGGTGCGGCACCGGGACGTCGTCGACGTTGATGCCGACCATGGCCTCGCCGAGGCCGCGCGACACCTTCGCGATCACGTCGGGGTCGTCGAAGAACGTCGTGGCCTTGACGATCGCGGCGGCACGCTCGGCAGGGTTGCCCGACTTGAAGATGCCCGAGCCGACGAACACCCCTTCGGCGCCCAGCTGCATCATCATCGCGGCGTCCGCCGGGGTCGCGATGCCCCCCGCGGTGAACAGCACGACCGGGAGCTTGCCGGCGGTCGCGACCTCCTTGACGAGCTCGTACGGCGCCTGCAGCTCCTTCGCCGCGAGGTACAGCTCGTCCTCCGGCAGCGAGGTGAGGCGGCGGATCTCGTCGCGCAGCGTGCGCATGTGCGTCGTGGCGTTCGACACGTCACCCGTGCCGGCCTCGCCCTTCGAGCGGATCATCGCGGCGCCCTCGGTGATCCGGCGCAGCGCCTCGCCCAGGTTGGTCGCGCCGCACACGAACGGGACGGTGAACGCCCACTTGTCGATGTGGTGCGCGTAGTCGGCCGGGGTGAGCACCTCGGACTCGTCGACGTAGTCGACGCCGAGCGACTGCAGCACCTGCGCCTCGACGAAGTGGCCGATGCGGGCCTTCGCCATGACGGGGATCGAGACGGCCTCGATGATGCCGTCGATGAGGTCCGGGTCGCTCATGCGCGCGACGCCGCCCTGCGCGCGGATGTCGGCCGGGACGCGCTCGAGCGCCATGACGGCGACCGCGCCGGCGTCCTCGGCGATCTTCGCCTGCTCCGCGGTGACGACGTCCATGATGACGCCGCCCTTGAGCATCTCCGCCATGCCGCGCTTCACGCGCGCGGTGCCGACGGTGCCGGCGGCGGGCTCGTGCGTCGTGGTGGTCGGCTGGCTGTTCTCGCTGGTCACGTCGAGCCTCACAGAAGTCGTGGGGGTGGGGGGCCGGGCGCGGCCCGTCCCGCCATGGTAGTCCGTCGTCCGTGCGGCCCCGTCGGCCGTCTCAGCCGTCCCGGCGGGCGTCGCCGGCCGCGTCCGTGCCGCGCGCCGAGGGGCCCGGACGGGCCGCGTCGTCGCTCGCGCGCGCGCCCGGCCGGCCCAGCGCCGCGGGCCACTCGTCGTCCAGCTCGAGTGTCCGCGGGGCCGGTGCGTGGCCCGCGAGGCGCAGCAGCCGGACCAGGCGTCCACGCCGGGCGCGCTGCGTCTGCGCGACGGCCTCGTTGTGGAACCGGCGGGCGAGCTGCACGCGGTACCAGGCGGAGCCGAGCGAGCCGAGCAGCTCGTCGCCCGTCGGGTCGGCGCGCAGGGCCGCGACGTCCTCTGGGTCGCCGAGCGCCTCGCGCAGCGTCGCGGAGAGCTCGCTCTCGACCCGGCCGCGCTCGTCGACGTCCGTCGCGACCGCGGCCTCCTCGGCGCTCAGCAGCTCGCGCACCCCGGCCGGCAGGCTTGCGACGTCCGCCGCGGCCGCGCCCGCGCTGAGCGACGCCCACGCGGCCTCCGCGACGAGCACGGAGCTCACGGGGTCGAGCTGTCCGGACGTCGCCAGCCCGGCCGCGACGCTCGCGCGCCGCAGCAGCTGCGCCTCGACGACCGACCGGGACGCGGCGACCTTGCGGTGCAGCCGGTCGAGCCGGGACGCCGTGACCCAGAGCCACCACACCCCGAGCGCCACGACGAGCGTGACGAGGACCGCGACCTCCGACCAGCTCATCGCTCACCCCGTGACCGGCGCAGCTCCAGGAGCCGGGCCCCGCGCACCGACGACGGGTCCTCCCCGACGGGCGCGTCGCGACCGGCGACCGCCATCTCGTACACGGCCTGCACCTGGTCGGTGACGACCGACCAGTCGTAGCGGCGGACCGACTCGCTCGCGGTCGCCCTCACACGCGCGCGCAGGTCGGGGTCACGCAGCACGCGCACGAGCGTGCGCGCCAGGTCCTCGCTGTCGCCCACGCGGAACAGCACGCCCGCGGCGCCGTCGTCGAGCACGCGCGAGAACGCGCCCAGGTCGCTCGCGACCACGGCCGTGCCGGCGCTCATCGCCTCGACGAGGACGATCCCGAAGCTCTCGCCCCCCGTCTGGGGTGCGCAGTAGACGTCGACCGACGCGAGCAGCCGGGCCTTGTCCTCGTCGGACACGCCCCCGAGGAACTCGACGGCGCCCGCGCGCTCCCCCAGGACCTCGCGCGCCTGGTCGGCGCCCGTGTCGCCGCGGCCCGCGACCAGGAACCGCGCGCCCGGCACCTCGTCGAGCACGCGCCCGACGGCGCCCAGCAGCACGGGCAGCCCCTTGCGCGACTCGTCGAGCCGGCCGAGGAACGCGACCGTCGGCGCGGTCGGCGTGCCGGTCCAGCGCGCGTCGGGCCTCGCGGCCGCGAACGTGTCGACGTAGACGCCGTTCGGGATGACGACGGCGTCGCCGCCGAGGTGCTCGACGAGCGTGCGCCGCGCGTCCTCGGACACCGCGATGCGCGCGGAGATCTTCTCGAGGGACTGCCGCACCAGGGGGTACGCCACCTGCATGGACCGCGAGCGCACCTGCGCCGTGTGGAACGTCGCGACGACCGGGCCGTCGGCGATCCACAGGGCGAGCATGGACAGGCTCGGCGTGACCGGCTCGTGCAGGTGCAGCACGTCGAACTGCCCCTGCGCGAGCCACTTGCGCACGCGCGCGGCCGTCATGGGCCCGAACGTGAGCCGGGCGACGGAGCCGTTGTAGCGGACGGGGACCGCCTTGCCCGCCGCCGTCAGGTAGTCCGGCACGGGGGTGTCGTCGTCGGCGGGCGCCAGCACCGAGACCTGGTGGCCGCGCGCCATGAGCGCCTCCGCGAGGTCGCGGACGTGGAACTGGACGCCGCCGGGGACGTCGAAGGAGTACGGGCAGACGATGCCGACCCGCAGCGGGCGCCCGTCGCTGCGGACGCGCCCGAGCCTCACGACGACGCCCCGGACGCCTGCACGGTCGCGGCGTACCGCGCCGGGTCGAGGTCGTCGACGAACACGCGCTGCAGCATGTGCCAGTCCTCGGGGTGACGGTGGATGCCCGCGGCCACCTCGTCGACCCACGCCTGCGTGACGGCGCGCACCTGCTCGGAGCGTGGCACGTCGGCGGGCACCTCGACGCGCGGGCTGAACTCGATCGTCACGCCCCACGGCGTCCCGGCGGCACGACGGCGCGCACCGCGCAGGCGCTCGTAGCGCACGAGCGTCGGGAACAGCGGCGCGCCCGTGGAGATCGCGAGCGCGGCGGGCCCGGCCGCGACGCGGGCACGGTGGCCGAACAGGTCGACCTCGACGCCCCGCGCGGTCAGGTCGCGGTCCGCGAGCAGCGGGACCACCCCCGCGGCCGGCGCCCGGGCCGCGCGCACGAGGTCGCGGAACACGTCGCCGCCGCCGGACAGCGGGATGATGCTCAGGCCGATGCTCTCGCGGAACGCGACGAACTCCTGGAACAGCTCCTCGGGCTCGAGCCGCTCGGCGACCGTGGTGACGGGGGCCAGGTGCCGGGTGGCCCACGCGCCGGCGAGGTCCCAGTTGCCGACGTGCGCGAGCGCGAGCAGGATCGGCCGCCCCTCGTCGAGGTAGGGCTGGACCCGTTCCCGGTGCACGGCGCGGACGCGGTGGTCCACCTGCTCGCGGGGCACGGCGACGAGCGCGAACGCCTCGGTGAAGTACCGCATGTAGGACCGCATGCCCGCGCGGCTCAGGCGGCGCAGCGCGCGGTGGTCGAGCTCGGGGCGGACCCGGCCGAGGTTCTTCTCGAGGCGCCGGACGCCCTCGCCGTGGCGCAGCCACGTGACGTCGGCGGCGAGCCGGGCGGCACCGCGCAGCAGCGGACCGGGCACCTTGCCCGCGACGCGCCAGGCGATCGCGTAGAGGCGGGCGACGTCGACCTTCACTCGACCGCTCCGACGGCCTGGCGGTGCACCTTGGCCATCCGCTGCACGACGGTCACGGCGGACGCGACGGCGAGCAGCGCGAGGACGACGGTGAGGACCGCGGTGGGTGCCCCGAGCCCGACGGCGCCGGTGGCGAGCAGCACGACGACGAGCCGGTCGGCGCGCTCGGCGATCCCGCCCGACGCGGTCATGCCGAGGCCCTCGGCGCGCGCGCGGGCGTAGGGCACGACGGAGCCCAGGACGAGGCACGCGAGCGCGAGCACGGCCGTGACGTGGGAGTCGCCTCCACCGACGAACCACAGGACCAGGCCCGCGAAGATCGCGCCGTCGCCGAACCGGTCGAGGGTCGAGTCGAGGAACGCGCCCCACGGCCCGGACCGGCCCGACCGGCGCGCCATGACGCCGTCGAGCGAGTCGGTGAGCGCGAACAGCGCGATGAGCAGCGCACCGAGGAACAGGTGGCCGGTGGGGAACGCCCACAGGGCGGTGACGACCACGACGAGCGTCCCGACGACGGTCACGGCGTCCGGGGAGACGCCCGCGCGCAGGAGCGCACCGGCGAGCGGGGTCAGGACGCGTTGCATCACGCCCCGCAGTCGGTTCAGCACGTGCCGATCATCCCTTCAGGTCCGCGTCGGTGGCCGGGGTCGCACCCGGCGGCGGCCAGGCCGCGGCGAGGCGGTCGCGCGTGTCGCCGAGCAGCTCGGGCAGCGCGCGGCTGCGGCCGACGATGGGCAGGAAGTTCGAGTCGCCGCCCCAGCGCGGGACGACGTGCTGGTGCAGGTGCGCCGCGATGCCGGCCCCCGCGACGTCGCCCTGGTTCATGCCGAGGTTGAACCCGTGCGGCCCGGACACGGCGCGCAGGACCCGCATGGCGGTGCGCGTGAGCTCCGCGACCTCGGTGACCTCGTCGGTCGTGAGGTCGGTGTAGTCGGCGACGTGCCGGTACGGGCAGACGAGCAGGTGCCCGGAGTTGTACGGGTAGAGGTTGAGGCAGACGAACGCGGTGCGGCCCCGCGCGACGACGAGCCCCTCGGCGTCGGGCAGCGTCGGGATGCGGCAGAACGGGCAGCCCGGCCCGGCGTGCGCGTCGGTCGGCTTGTCCTGGCCCCCGATGTACGCCATCCGGTGCGGGGTCCACAGGCGCTCGAAGCCGTCGGGGACGCCGGGCAGGCCGTCGGGCGTCTCGGCGCCGGCCGCTCCGCCGGTGGTGCCGGGGCCGGTCACGACGTCGTCGTGCGCGGCCCCGGCACCGGGGTCGGGTGTGCTCACGGCTCAGACCTGCGCGCGCTCGCGCACGGCCGTGACGATGCGCTGCACGGCCTCGGCGACCGGCACGCCGTTGTCCTGACGCCCGTCGCGGTACCGGAAGGACACCGCGCCGGCGTCCGCGTCCTCGCCGCCGACGATGAGCACGAACGGGATCTTCTGCGTCGAGGCGTTGCGGATCTTCTTGCCGAACCGGTCGTCGGAGCGGTCGATCTCGGCCCGGATGCCCTCGGCCCGCAGCTGCGCGACGACGTCCTCGAGGTACGGCTCGAACGGCTCGGCGACGGGCACGGCGAGCACCTGCACGGGCGCGAGCCACGCCGGGAAGGCGCCCGCGTAGTGCTCGGTGAGCACCGCGAAGAACCGCTCGATCGAGCCGAACAGCGCGCGGTGGATCATGACGGGACGCTGGCGCGAGCCGTCAGGCGCGGTGTACTCGAGCTCGAACAGCTCGGGCAGGTTGAAGTCGAGCTGGATCGTCGACATCTGCCAGGTGCGCCCGATCGCGTCCTTGGCCTGGACCGAGATCTTCGGGCCGTAGAACGCGGCGCCGCCCGGGTCGGGCACGAGCTCGAGGCCCGACGACTGCGCGACCTCCCGCAGCGTCTCGGTGGCCCGCTCCCACACGTCGTCGTCGCCGACGAACTTCTCCGGGTTCTTCGTCGACAGCTCGAGGTAGAAGTCGTCGAGACCGTAGTCCTTGAGCAGGTCCAGCACGAAGGTGAGCAGACGGGTCAGCTCGTCCTTCATCTGGTCGAGCGTGCAGTAGATGTGCGCGTCGTCCTGGGTGAACCCGCGCGCACGGGTCATGCCGTGCACGACGCCCGACTTCTCGTACCGGTACACGGTGCCGAACTCGAACAGCCGCAGCGGCAGCTCGCGGTAGGAGCGCCCGCGCGAGCGGTAGACGAGGTTGTGCATCGGGCAGTTCATCGGCTTGAGGTAGTAGTTCTGCCCCTGCCGCTTGACGTTGCCCTCGTCGTCGAGCTCCTCGTCGAGGTGCATCGGGGGGTACATGCCGTCCGCGTACCAGTCGAGGTGCCCCGAGAGCTGGAACAGCCGCTCCTTGGTGATGTGCGGGGTGTTGACGAACGAGTACCCCGCCTCGACGTGGCGCTTGCGCGAGTACGCCTCCATCTCCATGCGGATGAGCCCGCCCTTGGGGTGGAACACCGCCAGCCCCGAGCCGATCTCGTCGGGGAAGGAGAACAGGTCGAGCTCGCTGCCCAGACGGCGGTGGTCGCGGCGCTCGGCCTCGGCCACACGCTCCAGGTACGCCTTGAGCTCGTCCTTCGACGGCCACGCGGTGCCGTACACGCGCTGCAGCTGCGGGTTCTTCTCGCTCCCCCGCCAGTACGCCGCGGCGGACCGCGTGAGCTGGAACCCGTTGCCGAGCACCTTGGTCGAGGGCACGTGCGGGCCGCGGCACAGGTCCTGCCAGACGACCTGCTCGCTCTCGCGACCGGCGCCCCGCACGTTCTGGTAGATGCTCAGGCCGCCGAGGCCGACCTCCACCGACGCGCCGTCCGCCGCCGCGGGGTCGCCCTTGAGGCCGATGAGCTCGAGCTTGTACGGCTCGTCCCTCAGCTCCTCGCGCGCCTGCTCCTCCGTGACGTCCCACCGCCGGAAGGTCTGCCCCTCCTTGACGATGCGCCCCATGACCTTCTCGATCGCGCGCAGGTCGTCCGGGGTGAACGGGGTGTCGACGTCGAAGTCGTAGTAGAAGCCGTCGGTGATCGGCGGGCCGATGCCGAGCTTCGCCTTCGGGTTGACCTCCTGCACCGCCTGCGCGAGCACGTGCGCGGCCGAGTGGCGCAGCACGGCGAGACCCTCCGGGTCCTGCACCGTGACTCCCTCGACGACCGCGCCGTCGGGCAGCGGCAGGTGCAGGTCGCGGAGCTCGCCGTCGACGCGCGCGACGATCACGTCGCGGCGGTCGGCGAAGACCTGCGTGCCCGTCGTCCCCTGCTCGGCGGTCGTGGTGGTCCCGTCGACGGTGAGGGTGATGAGCTCGGGCACGGGTGCTGCCTCCTTGGGTGGGTGCCGGCCGGGCGGCGGGCCCCTCGATGCTACCGGCGCAGGTCCTCCGTCCGGGGCAGCGCGGGCGACGCGGCCGCTCGCGCCCGGCGGACCGTCGTTGGGCCGTTCGGGTGATGCCGGAGAACGACGAAGGCCCCGTACCGGGACGAGTCCGGTCCGGGGCCTTCACGGGTGGGCGATACTGGGTTCGAACCAGTGACCTCCTCGGTGTGAACGAGGCGCTCTACCACTGAGCCAATCGCCCGCGACGATCACCCGGGGGCGACGTCGAAGAGGATGCTACCCAACCTGCGGCCAGATTCCGAACCGGGCACCGGCGACACCCCGTCGGGCGTACGGTGGGAGCCTGCGGCGCGGCAGGGTGGCTCAGCAGGGGTGATCGCACAGGTCCCTCCGGGTGAACTCGTCGGGCGGACCGGTCCATTCGGGCATGTGTCCTGCCATGATGGGACCTCCAGCCCTTGCGAGAAGGAGGACCCGATGACGCAGTCGTCGTACGACGTCGTCGAGGTCGTCGCCATGCAGCTGATCGGATCGGACGCGAGCGTCATCCCGGTCAGCGCCGAGCTGTCGTTCCGGACGTCGGACCCGTACACGGTGCGTGCGGTCTTCACGGGCCCGCACACGATGTCCACGTGGCTCCTCGGCCGCGAGCTGCTGTCCCTCGGGATGCTCGCCTCCGCCGACGCGCCCGCCGGGACCGGCGACGTGCAGGTGTGGCGCGACGAAGACCCCGACTACACGCTCGTCTCGCTCAACGGTGTCGAGGGCAGCGCGCTGCTCGCCGCCCCGACCGAGCCGATCACGCGCTTCCTCGCCTCGACGGAGGCCCTCGTCCCGCTGGGTGCCGAGAGCGCCCGCATGGAGAGCGAGATCACGGCCCTGATCGCCGCGCTGCTCACCGCCTGACCCGCACCGACCGACCGGTTCCGCCCTGACGGGCGGGGCCGGTCGTGCTGTGTCCGGGGACGGGCGCGCGGTGCGTCCGGCGACGGGTCACGGGTCGAGGTCGCGCCCCACGTGCTCCTGGAACAGGCGCTGCGCCTGCAGGGACAGCGGACCCGGCACGACGTCGACGTCGTCCAGGCGCACCGTCGGCGACACGTTGCGGATGGAGCCACTGAGCAGCAGCTGCGCCCGCCCGGACGCGACGTCGTCGAGCACCGTGTACGGCAGCTCGCCCGGCTCGGCCTCGCGCACGGGCAGGCCGTCCTGGGCGCCCCACTCGAGCAGCAGCTCGCGCGTGATGCCGGCCAGGCAGCCGCTGGACAGCGGCGGGGTCACGAGCTCCCCGTCGCGCTCGACGAACACGTTCGACCCCGTCCCCTCGCAGAGCTCGCCGACCGTGTTGGCGAGGACCGCCTCGTCGGCGCCCTGCCGGTACGCCTCGGCCAGGGCCACCACGTTCTCCGCGTAGGACGTCGTCTTGAGCCCGGCGACGGCCGAGCGCTCGTTGCGCACCCACGGCACGCGCACGACGCGCGACACCTCGGCGCGCGTCGCCGGGCCGGCGAGGACGACGAGGGTCTGGCGCTGCTCGTCGGGGGCGAACCGGTGCGAGCCGAGCGGCCCCGGGCCGCCGGTGAGCGTGATGCGCAGCCGCCCCGTGTCGGGCCCGGCCGCGTCCAGGACGGCGCGCACGGCCGTGCGCACCTCGGCGTCGTCCGGCTCGCCCAGCCCGAGCCCGAGGGCCGAGCGCCGCAGCCGGCGCAGGTGCCGGCTCAGCGCGAACGCCTGGCCGTCGTACACGGCGCACGTCTCGAACACGCCGTCGCCGACCGTCAGGCCGTGGTCGACGCCGGTGACGAGCGGGTCGGTGGGCTCGCGCAGCGCACCGTCGGACCAGATCACGACGCTCATCGCGTCAGTCTCGCACCCCGTCCGTGCGCCCGGCGGCGACGTCCGCGGACGTGGACGCGAGGCCGACGAGCCGGCGCGCCTTGAGCGCTGTCTCCGCCCACTCCGCGTCGGGGTCGCTCCCCCACGTGATGCCGGCGCCCGTGCCGAAGCGCAGGACCCCGTCGCGCCACCAGAACGTCCGGATGCCGACCGCGAGCTCCGCGCGGACCGTGCCGTCGGCACCGACCTCGACCCAGCCGACCGCGCCGCAGTACGGGCCGCGCGGCTGCGTCTCGAGCGCCGCGATGAGGTCGAGCGCCGACAGCTTGGGCGCCCCCGAGACCGACCCGGGCGGGTACGTCGCGTCGAGCAGGCGGCCCCACAGGTCGGGCGCGGCCTGCACGTGCCGCGTGAGCCGCCCCTGGACGGTCGAGACCAGGTGCACCAGGCCCGGGTGCTCCTCGACGCCGAGGAGCGTCGTCACCTCGACCGTGCCGGGCTCGCAGACGCGCTGCAGGTCGTTGCGGACGAGGTCGGTGATCATGACGTTCTCGGCCCGGTCCTTGTCCGTGAGGCCGTCCACGCTCACCGCGGTGCCCTTGATCGGCGCCGACGTCACGACGCCGTCCTCGACGCGCAGGAACAGCTCCGGCGACGCGCTCACGACCCACACCGGCTCGACGCCCTGCCCGCCGGGCACGTGCACGCCCCCGGCGAAGGGTGCGGGGTTGCCGCCCGCGAGGACGCCCGCAAGGGCCCGCGCGTCCGGCTCGTGGCCGTCGGCGGTCGGCAGCGGCGCCTGCAGCACCCGGCAGAGGTTCGCCTGGTAGACGTCTCCCTCCGCGACCGCGTGCCGGACGCGCTCCACCGCGGCGACGTACTGCGCCTGGTCGAGCGACGACTCCCACGCGTCGGGTGCCGGACCCCGCCACCCGGGGGTCGCACCCGCCCCGCGCCCGCCCGGCGTGCGTTCCACCACACCGAAGCGCCACGCACGCACCGCACCCTCGAACTCCCCCACGACGGCCCACCAGCCCGGCGCGGAGAGGCGTTCGGGCTCGGCACGCACGTCCACCACCTCGACGACCTGCGACGCGACGACGTCGCCGAACCACGCGACACCGGTCGACCAGGGCTGCTCAGGCACCCGCTCACGGTAGCGACGCGCCGTCGACACGCCGCAGATCCGCATGATCACGCGGCAGCGGGAGCCAGTTGGACTCTGGCCCGAAGACTCGGTTAGAGTCTGGGACGCACACGGAACGCCGGTGAGAACGGGCGGGAAGTGCAGCGCGGACGTGGCTCAGTGGTAGAGCATCACCTTGCCAAGGTGAGGGTCGCGGGTTCGAATCCCGTCGTCCGCTCGGAGGCAGACACTCCTGATCGGCTGGACCCAGCCGCTCTGGACTGCGGTCTCAGGGTGGAGTGGCCGAGAGGCGAGGCAGCGGCCTGCAAAGCCGTATACGTGGGTTCGAATCCCATCTCCACCTCGCAGCACTCCCCCATGGGCGATTGGCGCAGCGGTAGCGCGCTTCCCTGACACGGAAGAGGTCACTGGTTCGATCCCAGTATCGCCCACCAGCATCACAGCACGTCCGAGGGCCGTCACCAGGAGACTGGGGCGGCCCTCAGTCGTGTGTACGCCAACGCCGTACGCCAACCGGCTCGTCGGATGGCGTACGCGGGGCCTCGGCGGGCCCTCGCGATCGACCGAGGACATGGGCGGACGGAGGTCTCTTCCGTCTCCGCGATTTGGTCACGCTGCCGTCACATCGTCGTCTCTGCCGAGCTGGTACACCCCGCTGAGAAGCTCCATCGCGCGGCTCGCCGTCGGCGTCGTCGGGTGCGCGTACACCTCCTCCGTGATCTGGGTGCCGGCATGGCCCAGCAGCTCCGACACCGCTCGGAGGTGGACGCCGCCGTCGAGCACCGGTCGCCGCCGAAGGCCGCAGCGTGTGGATGGAGACGTCGGCGATCCCGGCGCGAGCGGCTGCCTTCTGGAACGCCCGGAGTGCCGAAGGTGGATCGATCGCTCGTCCTGTCGCGGTGGTGAAGACGTGACCGGGCTCCAGCCACTGCGAGCCGGCGGCGACACGGTCGAGCTCCTGCGCGTCGCGGTGCTGTTCGAGCAGCCCGAGGAGACGTGCCGCCGGCGAGAGCACGCGGCGCGAGGCGCGCGTCTTCGGCTGCGTCACGGTCCAGCGACCGTCCGCCCGTGACAAGGGTGCCGCGGATCGCGAGGGTGCCCGTCGTGACGTCGACGTCGTCCCACCGCAAGGCCAGTGCCTCGCCGCGACGGATCCCTGTTGCGGCGATCAGGGCGAACAGCGTGAGGTGTGTTCGATAGCCGCCGCGCTCAAGTCGCAGTCGGTCTAGCTCCGCCGCGGATCTCAGGATGGCGCCGACATCATGGGGTCGGAGGACGCGCGCTTCAGGTGCCGCAGCCGCCCGCTGCTGGACCGCGCGGGCGGATTCCGGGCGAGGAGCCCGTCTCGCCCGCAGGCGGGTGGCAGCCGACAACACGACCTCGGTGGCGACGTCGCGCGGACGGCTTGCCGCGAGGGACCACGTCGCTCCCAACGATGAAGTTGTGATGGAGGTTCGGCCGAGGGACCAGGAAGTCCCAGGTGGGGCGGCGCCCGCGCGCCGAGATTGAGCGCGTCACCTCCCGAAGGAGTCCATCGATGCGCACTCGTCCCCGCCCACCCCGCCGCGCGGCCGCGACCGCGGCCGCCACGCTGGCACTCGTTCTCGGCCCGTCCGCTGCGTGGGCCTCCACCGACGACGACCACGCGGTCCACGGCGGTCACGACACGCAGGCTCCAGCCCCCCCGGCGAGTCCGGACGTGTGGGGCCACGCGACGCACGAGCACGACACGACCGAGATGACCGACGACGAGATGGCCGAGATGGGCGACAGCGCGCCGTCGCACGACGAGGACGAGATGGCCGAGATGGACGACGGCACGCAGTCGCACGACAAGCACGACATCGCCGACGACGAGATGGCCGAGACGGAAACGGACGCGCCGGGCCACGACGACCACGGCGAGACGGCTGCCGCCCCGTCGCGGCCCCGCGGCGCGGTCCTGGGCACGTTCGCGGGCGTGAACGGCGCGGTCCTCGTCGCCGCCGGCCTGCTCCGCCGCCGGGACCGGGCACGTCCCCCACACCGCCCTCGCCGGCCCACCCCGGCCGCCTGACCCGACGACAGCTGGAGCCCGACGATGAGTGCCCCCACCGCGACACAGCCCCCGAGCCCGGACTCCCCCAACGTCCGCACCGACCCCGACGAGGCGGCGGACGTCAGCCCGCCCCCGGTCGGCCGCAATCTCATGACGATCCCCTGGGTCGCGCGCACGCTGCGCTCCGGGTGGTACCCGAAGGTGCTGCAGATCCCCGCGGCCGCGGTCTTCGGGCTGATCGCCTACCAGCTGCTGGCCGGCCCGGACCGCGCACACGACAACGCCGGCACCGCGCTGATGTGGGTGCTGTGGTGGCCGGTGATCCCGATCGTCTTCGTGCTGCTCGGTCGCTTCTGGTGCGCCGTCTGCCCGTTCGGGCTCATCTCGGACACCGTGCAGAAGCTGGTCGGCGTCAACAGACCCGTGCCGGCGTTCCTCAAGAAGTACGGCATCTGGATCATCGACGCCTCGTTCCTCGCGATCACGTGGGCGGACCACGTCTGGGGCATCGTCGAGTCCCCCTGGGGCTCGGGGATCCTGCTGCTCCTGCTCACGACCGCTGTCATCGCCTCCGGCGCCCTGTTCCAGCGCCGCACGTTCTGCCGGTACCTGTGCTTCCTCGGCGGCCTGGCAGGCAACTACGCCCGGACGGGCATGGTGGAACTGCGCGCGGACCAGGGCATCTGCCGCACGTGCAAGGCACGCGCCGCCTGCTACAACGGCACCGCCACCGTCCCGGCGTGCCCCCTGTTCACGTTCCCGCGCACGATGGACGACAGCGCCAACTGCAACCTGTGCGCCAACTGCATCAAGGCCTGTCCGAACGACGCGATCCAGGTGCGGCTGCGCAAGCCGACCTCCGAGCTGTGGTTCATCACGAAGCCGCGGATCGAGCAGTCCGCCCTCGCCATGGCGATCATGGGCATCGTCCTGATCCAGAACATCACCATGCTCGAGGTCTGGCAGGACATCCTGGACGCCATCACCGCGACCACCGGCGTCACGAGCTATCCGGTGATCTTCACCGCCGCGTTCGCGGTCGGTGTCAGCGTCCCGGTCGGCCTGCTGGCGCTCGCCGCGAAGGTGGCGTCAACGAAGAACCTCGAGTCGACGACGCAGAACTTCGCTCGGTTCGGGTACGCGCTCATCCCGCTCGACGTCGCCGGGCACCTCGCGCACAACCTGTTTCACCTCCTCGCCGAGGGCGGGTCGGTGTACTACACGGTCGCGAACATGGTCGGTGCCGGCGTCGAGGGCGACCCGGCGCTCGTCGGCACCGGGACCATCCAGGTCCTGCAGTTCGTCCTCCTGACTCTGGGCCTGGTCGCCTCGCTCTACACCGCGCGCCGCATCGCCCACCGCCGCTACCAGACCGCCGCGCGCCGTCGGGCGACGCTCACCCCGATGTACGCCGTGATCGGGATCCTGGCCGCGGTCAACGTCTGGATGTTCCTGCTGCCCATGGCTCACCGCATGTGACTGTCGGCCTCATCGGGCACACGAAGTCGGACGCGTCCGAGACGGTCAGGAACCTCTGCGACGACGTCGAGAGGCTCGGCCGACGCGTTCGTCGCACCGCAGCGGGACCCGCGCGCCGTCCTGGCGTTCGTCGACGCACGCGGCATCCGTCCGGTGAGCTGGGACGGATGGATCCGCCTCGACGGGCACGAGCGCTCGCTCGGACAGGCGCAGGGCCGGTCACGGCGCACGGACCATGAAGCGTCCCTGAAGGCGCGCCGGGCCGCGGGAGGACGTCCGGTCCGTGGGCACGTCGGCGGGCTTCATCGTTTCTCCATCGTTCCGCGCACCGGGGCACCAACGGCCCGGGAGACGATCAGGGTGCTCGACCTCGCGCCGCCGCACGCGCGCGCCCGCACAGCCTGGAAGGAACCGTGATGAGCAACCGGACTCCCCGCCGTCCAAGACGAGGGGTCGTCGTTGCGCTCGCTGCCGGAACACTGGTGGCACTGACCGCCTGCGGTGCCGACGCCGACGCAGCCGCCGAGAGCCCGACCGTGCCCCAGCGCGACGCGGGCCATGTCCACACGGTCGTCATCAACCCCGCCGACGGCCTGACCTACCTCGGCACCCACGGCGGCCTGCTGCGCATCGACGGAGACGAGTCAACCTGGGTCGGCCCGCAGATCGACCTCATGGGGCTCGTCGCTGCGGGGCCCGACCACTTCTACGCCTCCGGGCATCCCGGTGCGGGGACGGACCTGCCCGACCCCGTCGGCCTCATCGAGTCGCGGGACGGGGGCGCGACCTGGACGCCGCTGTCCCGGCAGGGCGAGTCCGACTTCCACACTCTCGCCGCCGCGGAGCGAGGCGTGCTCGGGTTCGACGGAACGACCTGGAGCACGCAGGACGGCCAGGACTGGAGCGAGCTCGAGATCCCTCGCGACCCCTTCAACCTGACGGTGTCGGCATCCGGTGAGGTGATCATCGCGACCACCCCTGAGGGTCCGCTGCGGTCCGCGGACGCCGGCGCCACCTGGGAGGAGATGCCCGCGGCCCCGCTGCTGCACCTCGTCGACTGGGTCGGTGGCGACGAGGTCGTCGGCATCACGCCCGACGGCGACGTCTGGACGAGCGCAGACGCCGGTGTCACCTGGCAGAAGGGCTCGGCCCTGCCGGGCAGTGCCGTGGCACTCACCGCGTTCGCGGCGTCGGGCGGCGGGAGCGAGATCGTAGCGGTCGCCGACGACGCGCTGTGGCGCTCGACCGACGCCGGGGGGCACTTCGTGCGCGCCGTGATCCCCGTCCCGTCTGACTGACCACCAGCGTGCGTGCCGTGGCCACTCCGGATGACTTCTCGGACCTTGATCGACCCCTCATGGCGCGCGGGTGCGTCCGGGGATGCACCCCCGTGGTCGGCTTCCTAGCGTCGACAGGGACGAGAACGCCACCACGGCGGCCCATGATCCACGCACACCTCGGTTCGACCTCGCTCGACCCGGACCCCCTGGCCCGTGTCATCGAGACCGTCACGACCTGTGCCCAGACGTGCACGGCGTGCGCCGACGCCAGTCTCAGCGAGGAGATGGTCGCCGACCGGCGCCGGTGCATCCGCTCCGACCTCGACTGCGCCGACATCTGCGACGCCACAGCCCGCGTGCTCTCCCGCCTCACCAGTGTCGACACGCAGGTGACGCGCGCCCAGCTCGACGCGTGCATCACCGCGTGTCAAGCCTGCGGCGACGAGTGCGAGCGGCACGCGGAGATGCACGAGCACTGCAGGATCTGGACCGAGGCGTGCCGGGCCTGCGAGGCAGCGTGCTCCGAGCTTGCGGACGCGATCCGCTGAGCTCACCGCCCGACCGCCGGTCCCGCGGGTGACGGGCTCCCCGGAGGAGCCCGTCACGACCCCCTAGCCGCGCGAAGCTGTCACCACCTGCCGCCTGTCGTCGGCCCCGGCGGCGGGCACGGGCGCCGGGAGCCGCAAGCGCTTGAGCAGGATCGCGTTCACGGCGACGATCACCGACGAGCCCGACATCGTCAGCGCGGCGATCTCCGGGCTGAGCGAGATGCCCAGCGACGGCTGCAGCGCGCCTGCCGCGACGGGGAGTGCGAGCGCGTTGTAGCCCACGGCCCAGCCCAGGTTCTGCCGCATCTTGCGCAGCGTCCCCCTCCCGATGCGGAGCGCGACCGGGACATCCAGGGGGTCGGAGCGCATGAGGACCACGTCTGCCGTCGAGATGGCGACATCGGTGCCCGCTCCGATCGCAACCCCGATGTCAGCGGTCGCGAGCGCCGGCGCGTCGTTGACCCCGTCCCCGACCATCGCCACCCGCCGGCCAGCGGCCTGGAGCTCGGCGACCTTGGCGGCCTTGTCGCCGGGCAGCACCTCGGAGATCACCGTGTCGATGCCGAGCTCGTCGGCGATGCGCCGGGCGGTCGCGTCGTTGTCGCCGGTCAGCATGACGACCTCGACGCCAAGCTCGTGGAGCGCCTGCACGGCTGCCGCGGACGTCTCACGGGGAGCGTCGGCCACGGCGATCACGCCCGCGACCCGTCCGTCGACGGCCGCCAGGACGGCTGTGCGTCCCGCCGCCGCGAGCGCTTCGTGGCTGCTCGCGAGATCACCGAGCGGAATGTCCTCGCGGGCCATGAGACGCGGGCTGCCGACGAGGACGCGGTGGCCGTCGACCGTCGCGCTCGCACCGTGCCCCGCGATGTTGCGGAACCCAGAAGCGTTCGGCACGCTCACCCCGAGGGCCGCGGCGCGGTCGACGATCGCTCGAGCGAGGGGATGCTCGGACTCACGCTCGACCGCCGCGACGAGCGCGAGCAGGTCCGCCTCCGCCATGCCGTTCACGACGACATCCGTGACCTCGGGCTCGCCCTTGGTCAGAGTCCCGGTCTTGTCCATCACGACGGTGTCGATCCGCGCGGAGGTCTCGAGCGCGGTCGCGTTCTTGAACAGGACCCCACGTCGAGCCCCGAGCCCGGTTCCCACCATGACCGCGGTGGGGGTGGCGAGCCCGAGTGCGTCGGGGCAGGTGATGACCACGACCGTGATGGCGTAGAGCAACGCCGTGGGGACACCGGCGCCGCTCAGCGACCAGACGGCGAACGTCAGGCTCCCGGCCACCAGCGCGACTAGGACGAGCCAGAAGGCAGCGCGGTCGGCGAGCCTCTGCCCGGGCGCCTTCGAGTTCTGCGCCTCCTGCACCATGGCGACGATCTGCGCGAGCGCCGTGTCCTCGCCGACCTTGCTCGCGGTGACACGGAGCGTGCCGGAGACGTTGATCGACGCGCCGATCACCTCGTCGCCGGGCCGCTTGGCCACCGGCATCGACTCGCCTGTCACCATCGACTCGTCGATCTCCGACTCGCCCTCGGCCACGACACCGTCGACCGGGACCTTCGCGCCCGGGCGGACCAGCAGGAGATCACCCACGACGACGTCCGCGGTCGGAACCTCGAGCTCGACACCGTCACGGATCACCACAGCGCGTGGGGGCGCGAGCTCGAGCAGGGTGCGGACGGCCTCGTTCGCGCCCCCGCGGGCGCGCATCTCGAACCAGTGTCCGAGCAGCACGAACGACGCCAGGACGGTCGCGGCCTCGTAGAAGACCTCTCCCCCGCCGGTGAGCGTGATCCCCAGGCTGTACAGCCAACCGGTCCCGATGGCGACGGCGACGAGCACCATCATGTCGAGGGTGCGAGCGCGCAACGCCCGGTACGCGCCGTCGACGAAGATCCAGGCCGAGTAGAAGATGACGGGCAGCGACAGGATCAGCGCGAAGACGTCGTCCCGGAGGCCGAAGGGCGCCGGCACGCCGAACCCGATGAGCTCGCGGCCGATGGGCGACCACAGCGTGATCGGGATGGAGAACGCGAGCGCCACCAGGAAGCGGTTGCGCATGTCACGGACCATGTCCTGCATCGAGCCGCCACCGTGGTGGCCGCCGTGCCCCATGACCTCCTGGGCGTCACGAGGCGCGTGCTCGTGCGCATGATCGACGGGCGCCGGCGCGTGCTGGTGCGCGTGATGGTGCTCTTCCCCGGGTGTCGGCTCCGGGGTCGGCGGGCAGATGTGGTCCGGCACGGACCGGCCGCTGCAGTGGTAGCCGCACTCGGTGATCCACGCCGCGAGCTCCGCGTCCGACGTCAGCTCGTCGTCATACGTCACGGTTACCGTCTGGGCGATCGCGCTCGCTCGGGCGTCCAGGACCCCCGGGCGGCTCGTCAGAGCCTTCTCGAGGATCGGTTCGGACGTCGCCCAGTGCAGGCCGCGCACGTCCAGGACTGTGGTTCGAGGCGCTCCCGTTGCCATGACCTCCCCTTTCCTCTCCGGCCGGCGCTCTCCAACTTCGCGCACCAGCCCCGTCGATCGCGACAACGGGATACCCCCCCACGGTATGCCCGGACTCAGTCCACATCGCTTTGCTCTCCTCCGTCTGATGTCGCGACGAAGTTCCGATCAAGACGCTCCCGCGGGTCTCGGCCGGGGACGAAGGTGGAGACGACCGCCAGGCGGCGGCCCTCGTTCACGAGCCAGACTCGGGGCGCACGATGGACGCACTCCTCCTGGTCGAGACGCTCAGACGACGCGCCGAGCTCGCCAGGCACGACACGTGGAGCGAACAGCGGCTGAGCCGCTACCGCTCGCAGCGCCTCGTGGAGCTTCGTCGGTACGCCGTCGGCCACTCCGCGCACTACGCACGCATTCACCGGGGCCTCGAGAGAGCGCCGCTCGACGCCCTGCCGATCGTGACGAAGAGCGACCTGACCGAGCAGTTCGACCTCGTCCGAACCTCGCCCCGGGTCCCGACGCATGCGCAGCTCGAGCGGCACCTGCACGCTCCCGCCGAGGCGGACGGCGACCCCGGCAGCCCGTGGCAGGGCAGTGGTGGGCCGCGGCGACTGCGGGAACGACCGGGTAGCGCGCGGCCTTCGTGTGGGAGAGGGCCGAGTGGGCGTCCGCCCTGGCCTCCTACTCTCGCGCGCTCCAGTGGGCGACGTCCGAGTGGGCTTGCGGTCTCGACTGCGGATGGCCGTCGTCACGCTCAACCCCACGCACCACAGCGCGGTCGTGGCCGCTTCGTCGCACTCGCCGATGGTCCGATCGCTCCGCCTCGAACGTCCGAGGGCCGTCACCAGGAAGCTGGGGCGGCCCTCAGTCGTGTGCGCCGCGGGCACTCCTCCGTGTGCACCGTGGGGTGGCCGTCGCTCGCGCGGCGACCACCCCGTGTGCCGTCGGTGACGGGCTCAGCGGAGCAGCGCGTTGCCGCCGAGCCGCAGGGTCCCCTGGAGCCGGATGTCACCGGACGACGAGCCGACGTACACCGGGACGTTGCCCGTGGGCGTCTGCCAGCGGTCGCGGTCGACGTCCCAGTACGACACCGACTCCGGGCTGAGCGTCACGGTGACCTGCTTGCGCTCACCGGGCGCCAGCGACACCGTCTCCCACCCGGCGAGCACCCGCGGCGCGGTCTCGACCCGGCGGGTCGGCAGGTTCCCGACGTACACCTGGACGGTCTCCGTGCCGGCGACGGCGCCGGTGTTGCGGACGGCGACCCTCACCTCCAGCCGCGGGCCGTCCCCGGAGCCGGCGCCGTTGGTGATCGTCGTGCGCAGGTTCCGGTAGTCGAACGTCGTGTAGGACAGCCCGTGCCCGAACGGGTACTGCGGCTCGATGCCGAGCTCCTCGTAGCCGCGGTAGCCGACGTAGATGCCCTCGGAGAACTGCTGGTCCAGGCCGGCGCCGGGGTACTGCGCCTCGCTGCTGAGGGGCGTGCTCTCCTCGTCGACGGGGAACGTCACGGGCAGCCGCCCGGAGGGGTTCGCGTCGCCGAAGAGGACCCGTGCGATGGCCCTCCCCTGCTCCTGCCCGCCGAACCAGGACTGCACGACGGCCGGGACGCCGTCCTCCCACTCGGACGTCTGGACGGCACCGCCGGTGGTCAGCACGACGACGGTCCGCGGGTTGGCCGCGGCGACCTGCCGGATGAGCTCGACCTGGCCGTTCGGCAGGTCGAGGTCGGGCTTGTCGCCACCCTCCGAGGAGTAGTCACGCACGACGACGACCGCCGCCTGCGCGCTGCGTGCCGCGTCGGCCGCCGCCGACGCCTGCGGTGCGACCACGCCGTCCGGGGTCGTCCAGCCCAGCTGGAAGACGGCCCCCGCGTCCGTGCCACCAGGCCCGGCGTTGACGAACTCGACGCGCAGGTCACGCGCGACTCCCGCGACCAGGTCGACGGAGGCCGTGGTCGTGGTTGGCGTCGCCGCGCCGCCCAGCGGGGTCGTCAGGACAGGCTCGCCGTCCAGGTAGACGACCGCGGTGCCCGTCGTGGTCACCGCGAGCTCGTAGCTCCCCGTGACGGGGGCGGTGAGCTGCCCGGTCCAGCGGATCGAGGCGCCCATGTCGCGGGTCTGCGGCGGGAAGTGCGGGGACTGGGCGTTGAAGCCCTCGAACAGGAAGAACCCCGCGTTGATCGCCGCGTACGGGTCGGTGCGGTCGGCGATGGTGTCGCCGGTGAAGTCGTCCGTCGCGAAGTACTCGGCGCGCAGCCCGGCTCCGTCGCCGAGCGCGGACGTGAGGAAGTCCGACGGGATCGGGTCGGGGCCCGGCACCAGCGCGGCCGACGTCACCGGGTCGGAGCCCGCGACGTGCGTCACCTGCACCCCGGCGCCGACGCGCTCCTGGATGCCCTGCAGCGGGCTGACGGTGGCGGTCGGCCGGACGAGCGAGCTGCCGCCCCCGGCGACCACGACGTCGGCGTCGGCGCCGATCACGGCGATCGACCCCACGGCGCCGGTCAGGGGCAGCGCGGCGTCGTCGTTCTTCAGCAGGACGATCGCCCGCTCGGCCACGGCCCGCGCGAACTCCCCGTGCTCCTGCTCGGGCAGCGGCTGGATCACGGGCGGGTGGTCGAACAGCCCCAGGCCGAACATCGGCCGCAGGATGCGCAGGACGGCGTCGTCGATCCGCGAGACCGGCACCTGGCCGGACCGCACCGCGTCGAGCAGCGGGCCGCAGAAGAAGCACGTCCCCGGGCCCACCTCGGGCGTGAGGTTGCCGGGCATCTCCTGGTCCAGCCCGCCGAGCACCGCGGGCACCGTGCTGTGCGTCGCGCCGTAGTCGCTCATGACCCAGCCCTCGAAGTCGAGCTGCGTCTTGAGGACCTGGTTGAGCAGCTCGTCGCTCTCGCACGCGTACACGCCGTTGACCTTGTTGAACGCGCACATCGCCGAGCCCGGGCGCCCCTCCTCGACACCGATCGCGAACGGGCGGGTGTAGACCTCCTGCAGCGTGCGCTCGTCGACGACGGCGTTGCCGCCGGAGAGCCGGTTCGTCTCCTGCGTGTAGACGTTGTAGTGCTTGATGTCCGCCACGACCGGGTGCTGCTGGATGCCGCGGATCACCCCGGCGCCCATCGTCCCCGACAGCAGCGGGTCCTCCCCGAGCGCCTCGAACGCGCGTCCGGCCTGGGCCACGCGCGCGATGTCCACCGCGGGAGCGAGGAGCACGTTGTGCCCCGTGCGGAACGCCTCGTCGCCGGCGACGTCGCCGTACTGCTGCGCGAGCGCACGGTCCCACGTCGCCGCGAGGGCGATGGGCGCCGGCAGCTGCGTGGCCTGCTGCTCGTTGACGTCGGGGTTGGCGATGCGCACGCCCGCGGGGCCGTCGGCCATGGTCAGGGCCGGGATGCCCAGGCGTGGGATGGGGCCGTTGTAGAACCCGTAGTAGTTGTTGAGCTCGCCGTGCATCATGTCGACCTTCTCGTCGAGGGTCATCCGACGCAGGAGGTCGCGCGCGCGCTCGGTGTCGTCCTCCGACTCGTCCCACCACCACACCGGCGGGAAGGACTGGGGCCGGAGCTCGGCGGCGATCTCGGCCTCGCGGTCGAGATCCGGTTCGGCGGCGGCCGCGGGGACCGCCGTGGCGACGACCGCGGTCGTGGCGAGCGCGACCGCGAGGCGCGTGCGGGCGCGCCGAGGTGGACGTGAGGACATCGGATGCTCCCCTGCACTCCCGGCCGCGGCGATGAAAGGCGGCTTCTTTGCCCCCGGGGTGCCGTGCGGCCGAGCCCTCAGTAGTGCACCCGCTTCTGACAGCCGTCAAGACATCCCGGCACACACGCAGGTCACGCGTCGCGGGGCCCGGCGTGTCGCCCGGGACCCGACACGGGCCCGCGGTCGGTGGCGGTGGGCACGTCGCCACGCGGGGCAAGCGGCTCGGTCGCGCAGAGGTCGAGGTCGTGGCGTCAGGACGGGCGTGGGGTCCCGTAGGCGGTGAGGACCGTGTCGACCACCGTGCGGACGTAGTCGGCGTCGACCCGACCGGCTCCGACCCACCGGCGGTAGAACAGCGGACCCGTGACGAGGTCCAGCACGTCGACCGGGTCGGTCTCGGGCGGCAGCTCGCCGCGGGCGATCCCGCGGCGGATCACGAGCAGCACGGGCGCGTGGCGCGTCGTCGCCTCCTCGCGGTGCAGCGCGGCGAACCGCGGATCCCGTTCGGCGGCATCGATCAGCGCGGGCATGAGCCGTGCCGCGGGACCGGCGAGCGCCGCCGCCAGTCCCTCGACGAGCACCAGGAGGTCGTCGCGCAGGGACCCGCTGTCGGGTGCCGATGGCACCTGCAGCACGCTCCCGAACGCCGCGAGGACGAGGGCGGACTGGCTCGGCCAGTGCCGGTAGATCGTCGTCCTGGCCACGCCGGTGCGCTCGCTCACGGCCTCGATCGTCGTGCCGGCGATCCCGCGCTCGATCACCAGCTCGACGGTTCCCGCCAGGACCCGGTCGCGTGAGCGCACGACCCGAGGGTCGAGCGACGTCGGCGGCTGCGCATCGCTCATGCGCGAGCCGCCCACAGGTCCCGGTGCTCGTGGACGTACTCCGTCAGGGTGCGACCGGACCGGCCCAGCAGGCGCTCGAGCGTCGGGTCGACCGTCTCGGCCTGGCCTCGTCGCAGCCCCGCATGCAGCACGGTCTGCACGAGCGCCTGCGCGCTCGGGCGTCCCTGGCGCCGCACGTGCCGCAGGTACCGCAGCGCGGAGGTCGGCTCGTAGGTGATCGTGCGTCCCAGCTCGTCGCTGAGGATCGCCGCGACCTCGGTGAACCGCAGCGCCTGCGGCCCGGTGAGGGTGTACGCGGCGCCGCGGTGCGCCGCCGGGTCGGCGAGCACGTGTGCGGCGACGTCACCGACGTCGCGCACGTCGATGAACGCCGCCCGCCCCTGCCCGGCAGGCAGCACGATGCGGTCACGCGTCACGACGTCGTCGCGGTAGGCGTCGGCCAGGTTCTGGGCGAAGAAGCCCGGGCGCAGGATCGTCCAGGACCGCCCCGACGCGCGCAGGTGGGTCTCGACACGGTGGTGCGGAACGACCTTGTTGGTGTCCGCGCCGGTCACCGACGAGAACACCACGTGCTCGACGCCGTTCTCCCAGGCCACGTCGAGGAACGCGTTCAGGGTGGGGCCGACCTTCGAGATCGCGGGAGGCCGTACGAGGAACACCGCGGCGGCGCCCCGGACCGCCTCGACGAACGTGGTGGGGTCGAGGAGGTCCAGCTTCACGGTCTCGACGTCCGCAGGCACGCGGAGTCGTGCGGGGCGGGTACCAGCCGCCCGCACCGGGATCCCGGCGCGGGCGAGCGATCGCACCGCCGCGCCGCCGACGTTCCCGCCGGCGCCGACGACGACCACCCGCCCGCTCCCCGCCACCTGCCGCTGCGTCTGCACACGGCGAGGATACGCTACGCGCGTGTAGCGAACGTCTTGCGCGCGAACGGCTGCGCGCCCGGTGCCGTCCCGGCGGCCCACGGGGCGGCATCGCCTGTGCACGGCTCCCCCGCCGGGGCCGGGTCAGCCGATCAGCGGACGCCCCTCAGGTCTGCGGAAGAGCCGCCCGCTCTCGCGCAGCACGAGTGCCGACGCGAACGTCACGGGTCCGAGGCGGCCCGCGAACATGAGCACGACGAGGACGAGCTGGTGCCCGGGCGCCAGGTCGTCGGTGATGCCGGTCGACAGGCCGACGGTCGCGAACGCGGACACGACCTCGTAGAGCACCTGGTCGAGCGAGTACCGGCTGGTCGTCGCGATGAGCAGGGTCGCCGACACGACGGCCGCGACGCCGAGGAGCGACACCGCGAGCGCCTGGCGGATCGTCGCCGGGCTCAGCCGCCGGTCGAACAGCTCGACGTCGGGGGCGCCGCGGAGCTCGGCGAGGATCGCGAGGAGCAGCACGGCGAACGTGCCGACCTTGATCCCGCCGGCCGTGCCTGCGCTGCCGCCACCGATGAACATCAGGACGTCGGAGGCGAGCAGGGTGCCGGCGTTCATGGCGCCGGGATCGACGCTGTTGAACCCGGCGGTGCGCGGCATGACGGCCTGGAAGAACCCCGCGAGCACGCGGGCGGGTGGGTCGAGCGCCCCGAGGGTGTGCGGGTTGGTCCACTCGGCGGCGAGCATGAACAGCGTGCCGCCCACCAGCAGGACGGCGGTCATGAGCAGGGTCAGGCGGGTGTGGACGCTCCACCGGCGGGCGTGGCGGTGCTCGCGGAGCACCTCGAGGACCACCGGGAAGCCCAGGCCGCCGACGATCACGGCACCGACCACGGGCAGGCAGACCCAGGGGTCGCCGGCGAAGCCGACGAGGTTGTCGGCGAAGAGGGCGAAGCCGGCGTTGTTGAACGCGGAGACGGAGTGGAAGACCCCGAGCCACACGCTCTCGGCGAGCGGGTGCCGGTAGGTGGTCGCGAAGCGGACGGTGAGGACGAGCGCGGTGGCGGCCTCCACGGTGAGGGTGATCCGCGCGACGCCCAGCAGGACGCGTCGCACGTCGCCCAGGCCGACGCTCTTCGTCTCGGTCGCCGCCGCCATGCGGGTGCTCAGCCCCAGGCGGCGCGAGATGAGCAGGCCGAGCAGGGAGGCGAGCGTCATGATCCCGAACCCGCCGACCTGGATGAGCGCGAGGATCGTCGCCTGGCCGAACGGGGACCAGTACGTGGCGGTGTCGACCACGACCAGGCCGGTCACGCACAGCGCCGACGTCGCGGTGAAGAGCGCGGTGAGCAGGTCGGCGCCGCCCGGGCCCGTCCGGGAGAGCGGCAGGGCGAGGACCGCCGTGCCCACGAGGACCCCGAGGCCGAAGCCGACGACGACCATCCGCACCGGGTGGTGCAGGCCGCGCCACGGTCGGTGGGGCCCGGCGCCGGAGTCAGCGGTGAGGGCCTCGCCGAAGCCTGCGGACATGCGTACCCCTCGAGACGGTGGCGTGGTCGCGCCGGCGGTCCGGACGAGGACCGAGCCTAGGACGCCGGACGCGCTGCACGGCCCAGCCGGCGCCGGGCGCCGTGCCGTCACAGCTCCGCCGTCGACCACCACCGCACCGTCGCGAACGCGCCCAGTCCACCGACCGGGACGGCCAGCAGCAGCTGCAGGAGCGTGACGTCCGCGGCCGCCGCCGCACCGCCCATGCCGGCCCACAGTCCCGGTACGGCCCACGGGAACCACGCTCCGGCGCCGGCCACCGTCGCGACCTGCGTGAGCACGACGATGCCGAGCAGGGCGGCGATCCCCGGCAGGTAGCCGCGTCGTGCACTGGCGACGAGCCCCACGGGAAGGGCGAGCAGGGCCGACAGGACGACGACGACGAGCGGGCGCACAGCGGCGCGCAGCGCCGCCTCGTCGGGCGCGCCGAGCCCGATGGCCAGGCCGGCGGGGACGGCGAGCACGATCGCCCCCGCCGCGCAGGCGACGGCCGTCAGCAAGACGGCGGCGAGCTTGGCCCGCACGATCGCGGGCAGCGGCGTCGGTAGCGCCTGCAGGCCGTGGACCGTGCCGTCGGTGAACTCGCGGCCGAGCACCCACGCGACGAGGATCCCGACGGCGAGCAGCGTGGCCACGGACAGGATCTGGGCGAGCATGCCCAGGTAGGCCTCCCAGCCGGTGCCGTGGACCATCGGACGGACCTTGACGGCCATCTGGCTGTCGCCGCCGCCGAGCCCGACGGCCGTGAACGCCGCGGCCAGCAGGCAGCTCCCGACGACGAGGACGAGAGCGGCGGTCCGGGCGACGGCGGAGCGCCTGAGCTTGAGCTGCTCGACGTCCCAGGCGGCGCTGCTCATGCGCTCCTCCCGGAGGGTGCGGGGCGCCGGGTCCGCGCCTGCTCGGTGGCGTACACCATCGCGAAGAACTGCCGCTCGAGGTCCGTCCCGTCGGGGGCGAGGTGGCCGACGGCGCGTCCGCGGTGGACGACCGTGATGCGGTCGGCGATCCGGGCGACCTCGTCGAGGTGGTGGCTGGACACGAGCACGCCCGTCCCGGCGGAGCGCCGCTCACGCAGCCAGGTGCGCACGAGGACCACGCCCGCCGGGTCGAGGGCCGTGGTGGGCTCGTCGAGGACGAGCAGCAGCGGTTCGTGCACGGCGGCGCAGGCCAGGCCCAGCCGCTGACGGTTGCCCATCGAGAGGGTCCGGGCGCCGCGGTCGGCCCAGTGGTCGAGCTCCAGGTCGTGCACGACGCGCTGCGCGGCGGACCGGGCCGGGTCACGTGGCATCCCGTGGAGCCGGGCGGCTGCGACGACGGTCTCCCGCACGGTGAGCTCGGGGTACGCGAACGGCGCCTCGACGAGGTGCCCGACGTGCGCCCAGACGCCCGCCGGGGCGCGCCACGCCGGGACGTCCCCGGTGCCGGGCAGCCGCAGGTGCGCGGTGCCGGCGTCGGGGCGCAGCATCCCGAGGGCGACGCGCATGAGCGTCGACTTGCCCGCACCGTTGAGACCGACGACGGCGTGGATCTCCCCCGGGGCCACGGTGAGGTCGAGGCCGTCGAGCGCACGCTCGTCGCCGAAGCTGCGCCGCACCTGCGTGAGCCGCAGGAGCGGGTCGGTCGCCGTCGCCGCTGCCGTCGCCGACATGCGATCACCGTCCCCCGTCGGGCGCGGACGCGGCCGGGACGGGTTCGGGACCCAGCACCTCGAGCGACCGAGTGATGAGCGAGCCGAGGGTCGGACCGGTCGAGGCGGCGCCCCACTGCAGCAGCCCCTCGGTGAGCGCCGCGAGGCACGCAGCGGAGGCCACGCGCGCCTCGAGGGCGTCGACGCCGTCGGCGACGAGGGCGTCGGCGACGAGCTCGCCCGTCCGTCGGTTGTTCTCCGCGGCGCGGGCCATGAGGCCGCGGTGACCCGCGATGAGGCGGACGCGTGCGCGCGTCTCGTCCGCGGTCGGCTCCGGCAGCGCGGCCCACGCGGTCGTGATGCCGAGCCTGACACGGTCGACGGCGCGCATCGCCGGGTCCTGGGCTCGGACGGCGTCGACGATGACGTCGTCGTACGGGTCGTCCATCACGACGTCCTCCTTGGTGGCGAAGTACCGGAAGAACGTCATGTGCGAGACGCCCGCCTCGGCCGCGACCTGGTTGACGGTGGTGGCGTCGAACCCGTGGTCGAGGAAGAGCCGGAGCGCGACGGCTCGCAGGCGGTCGCGCGTCGACGGGCCGGGCATGGCTCGATGTTAGTCACTAACATCCGGCCGTGGCCAGAGGTCGCGCGACCAGGCCCCCGCTGTCGGGGCGCCGCCGCAGGGAGCCCGGACGTCCCATGAAGGATCCGTCGACCTCGCAGGGCGTCGCCCTCAGGCCCGCTGACGGGCACGAAGCCCGCCTGCAGGTCGACCGACTCCAGGACCGCCGTGCGGCCGTCCCGGGAGACGTCGAGCGTGAACGGCGGCACGGGCACGTCGAGAGGGCGCCACGTCGAGCCGTCGTCCGTGGCCCGCAGCGCGGCACCGTCGAGCGCGAGCACGCCCGAACGGGAGGCGTCGTCCCCGAACCGGTCGAGACCCTCGTGCGTGGCCAGGTGCACGCGCCCGTCCGCGGGGTCCATCGCGACGCCGTGCCCGTGCTCGCCGGGGAGCGACGAGCCGGCGCCGTCGGCGTGCGTGTGCGCGTGCCCGTCGCCCGCGGTGGTCGGCGACGTCGCTGCGGGCGACGCGGTCCCCGCGGTGCCGGCGTCCCGAGCGGGACCGTCCCCGGCGGACGCGGACGGTCAGGCCCGCCGTCGGCGCTTCATGAAGATCGCGTTGACTTTCCGGCAGCGGTGCCGGGATCCGACGAGGCGTCGTCTAGCCTCGACGTCGTCGGTGCACCGCCGGCACGTCCTCGGTGGGCGCCGAACCCTGCCGACCGCCGAGGGCGCACCTCGAGCACGAGAGGCAGGGACGGGGGACCCAGGAGTGCGGGCACCACGGTGCCCTCGGGGTGAAGCCACGACGTGGCCGGGAGACTTCCGCCCGAACCCGACAGCTAACCTCGCAGGCGTACGGGAGGTCTTGTCATGCCCGCTCGCTCCGCGAGTTCCCGTCACAGATCCGCGCGTCGACCACGCACCGCCCTCGACGACCTCGTCACCCTCTCGGCCGACGGCGTGAGCCAGGCCGGTCGGCGCTCGTTCGCCGTGGCCGCGGCGTCGGGGCTCGCCCTCGGCCTCGCCGCGGCGCCCTCGTTCGCCGACCACCCGCGCGACTCCGCCGGGTCGATCGGCGGGGTCGACACCGACGCGGCGACGGCGGCCGCACGTGCCGTCATCGACGCGCGCGTCGTCACCGCCCCGGCCGACGCGACCTGGACGTTCGACTCCCCCGTCGTGACCGCGGTCGCCCCGCCCCCGCCCCCGCCGCCCGTGGAGGTCCGCTCCGCGCCGGCCGCGTCCCGCACCCAGGAGCGCAGGGCGACCGCACCTGCCGCGGCGCAGGCGGCCGAGCCCGCCCCCGCCGTCGAGGTGCCCGCGAGCGCCGCCGGGAGCGCGGTCGTGGAGATCGCGATGCGGTACATCGGCGTGCCGTACCTGTCCGGCGGGACGACGCCCGACGGCTTCGACTGCTCCGGGTTCACCTCGTACGTGTACGCCCAGGTCGGGATCACCCTTCCGCGCACGTCGAGCCAGCAGCGCTACGCCGGCACGGTCGTCTCCCGGGCCGACGCCCAGCCCGGCGACCTGATCTGGTCGCCCGGCCACGTCGCGATCTACGCGGGTGGAGACATGCAGGTGGACGCGCCGCGGCCCGGCAAGACGATCCAGCTGCGGGAGATCTGGCAGTCCAGCCCGGTGTTCATCCGCCTGTCGTGAGGACGGCGCGAGGCTGAGACGACGGACGGGCCGGTGGTCGCGGAGGCGACCCCGGCCCGTCCGTCGTGCGGGCTCACGACGTGCCGAGCAGGGTGTCCATCTCGGTGATCTCGGCCGTCTGGGCGTCGATGATCGTGCGGGCCAAAGCCAGCGCGTCGGTGTTCTCGCCGTCCTCGAGCTCCTGCTCCGACATCTCGATGGCGCCCTCGTGGTGCGCGGTCATGAGCTCGAGGAAACGCCGGTCGAACTCCGCACCCGACAGCGAGTCCAGGTCGCTCATGGCGCCGGCCTGGTCCATGCCGTCCATGTCCATGCCGCCGTGGTCCATGCCGCCGTGGCCCATGTCGTCGGGCTGGGGCTCGCCCCACGCCTCGAGCCACGCGGACATCTGCTCGATCTCGGGTCCCTGCGCGGCGGAGATCCGCTCGGCCAGCGCCACGACCTCGGGGCTCTCGGCGCGCTCGACCGCGAGCTCGGACATCTCGATCGCGCCCTCGTGGTGCACGATCATCATCTGCGCGAACTGCGCGTCGGCGTCGTTGTGCTGCTCCGCCGCGGCCGCCTCGGACGTCGCCGTCTCCCCGGAACCGGTGCCGGTCGCGGGGTCGGCGCCCGAGCACGCGGCGAGGGTGAGGGCGAGGGTCGCGGCGGACGCCGCGGCGACCAGGCGGCGACGTGCGGTCGTGGTCATGGGGATCTCCTGACGGTCGGGACGGCATCCACCCTCACCCCGGTGCCGCGCAGCGGGGCTCGCCGTTCGATCAAGGTTTCATGAAGTCCGCGAGGACCGCCGACCGGTCCCGGAAGATGGAGCCATGACACCCGCACCCGCACCGGCCGCCGCCCGACGGGCCGTCGTCGTCGACGACGAGGTCGCCCTGGCCACGCTCGTCGGCGGGTACCTCGAGCGGGACGGGTTCGCGGTGACGCTGTGCCACGACGGCGCGCAGGCCGTGGACGTCGTCCGCGAGGTCCGGCCGGACGTGGTCGTGCTCGACCTCGGGCTGCCCGGGGTGGACGGCGTCGAGGTGTGCCGGCGGCTGCGCACGTTCACCGACTGCTACGTCGTCATGCTGACCGCGCGCGCGGAGGAGGTGGACACGCTCATCGGACTCTCGGTGGGCGCCGACGACTACGTCACGAAGCCGTTCAGCCCGCGCGAGCTCATGGCGCGCGTCGGGGTGCTCCTGCGCCGTCCGCGGCAGTCCACCGCGGTACCGCCGGCCGGTCCTCCCCCGTTGCAGGTCGGGGCGCTGCGCGTCGACGTGGGTGCCCGCGAGACGCACCTCGACGGGCGCCGCGTCGAGCTGACGCGGACCGAGTTCGACATCCTCGCCGCGCTCGCGTCGCGGCCGGGCGTGGTGCTCTCCCGCCGGGCCCTGATCGACGCCGTGTGGGGACCGGGCTGGGTCGGCGACGACCACCTCGTCGACGTGCACGTGCTGCACGTGCGCCAGAAGCTGGGCGACACCGCCAAGGAGCAGCGGTTCGTGCGGACGGTGCGCGGGGTGGGTTACCGGATCGGTCCCGGCGAGTGAGGCCTGCGGCCCGGTTCGGGCTGGCCACGCGGCTGCTGCTCGCGATCGCGATCGTGCTGGCGACGGCAGCCGCGACCGCGTGGGTCGTCGTCTCGGCCGTCGGGCCCGCCGTGTTCCACGAGCACCTCATGCGTGCCGGGATCGACGACCACGCCGCGGCCGACATGCACGCCGAGGAGGCGTTCCGGTCGGCGACGACGGTGGCGTCGGCGATCGCGCTGGTCGCCGCGGCGATCGCGGCGACGGCCGTGAGCCTGGTGCTGACCCGGCGGATCGGCGGCTCCCTCGCCGCGGTGTCGACGGCAGCGACGTCCCTCGGCGCGGGGCACTACGAGGTGCGCGTGCCGTCGCCCGGTCTCGGCGCCGAGTTCGACGACCTGTCGGAGTCGTTCAACCGGCTCGCGGACCGGCTCGAGGAGGCGCAGCGGCTGCGCGGGCGGCTCCTGGCGGACCTCGCGCACGAGGTCCGGACCCCCGTCGCGACGATCACGGGGTACCTCGAGGCGGTGGAGGACGGCGTGCAGCCGCTCGACGCGACGACCCTCGCGGTGCTGCGCGAGCAGGCCGACCGGCTGACCCGGCTCGCGCAGGACCTGGCGGCCGTGACGCATGCGGAGGCCGGGGACGTCGTGCTCGACACGGCCCCGACGCGTCCCGCCGACATCGTCGAGGCGGCGGTCCTGGCGGCCCAGGAACGCGCCCTCGCCCGCGGGATCGCGCTGAGCGGCGCGGCGGAGCCCGGGCTGCCGTCGGTGCGCGCCGACCGGCACCGGATGTCGCAGGTGCTGGACAACCTCCTGGCCAACGCGCTGCGGCACACACCGAGCGGAGGGCAGATCACCGTCAGCGCCGCGCGCGGCGACGGCGGCGTGCGGCTGGTCGTCACCGACACCGGCGAGGGCATCGCCGCCGAGCACCTCCCGCACGTGTTCGACCGGTTCTACCGCGTGGGCACCGCGCGCGACCGCGCGAGCGGCGGGTCGGGGATCGGGCTGGCGATCAGCAAGGCCCTGGTCGAGGCGCACGGCGGCTCGATCCGCGCGGCGAGCGCCGGGCCCGGCCGGGGTGCGACCTTCACGGTGACGCTCCCCGCCGCCTGACCGGCCTGGACGCGCTCGGTCACGACCGCGGCACGAGGCGCGTGCTCGACCGCACCGCCGACTCGACGGCGCCGGCACCCGTCACGGGCTCGCGAGGAGGTCGAGGCCGACCTGCGCGAACCGTCGCATCTCGTGGTCCGCATCCGTGTCGCGCACGCGCTCGAGGAGCGGCACGGCCTCCCGCCACCCCGTCAGCGTCGCCGCCTCGACGCCCACGGTGCGCAGGCCGACGTCCGGGTCGGTCAGGAGCTCCCCGAGCACCCGCAGCGCCCGTGGGTCCGCGCCGTCAGGAGCGCCGAGCGCCATGCGCCGCACCGCCGCCCCGGCGTGCTCGGTCGGGTGCTGTTCCGCGTCGTCGAGCAGCTCGGGGAAGGTCCGGGTCGGAAGCACCGCGGCGAGCGCGTCGTCCACCTCGCGCCCCGCACCGTCGTCCGGGGACTCGACGACCAGGTACCAGCAGCGCGCCTCGTGGTCGTCCACCGCCGTCACCCGGACCGTGCCACGACGCAGCAGGTAGACATGGCCCACGTGGCCGGGAGACGACCCCGCGTCGCCCCGCGGGTCGACGTCGACGTCGATCGCGTCGAGCGCGTCCTCGACAAGCGCGCGGACCGTGCCGCCGCCGGCGGCGGCGAGCACCCGATGACGTCGCATGTCGTCACCTCCCGTGGAAGTTGGCCAGGAATGCCACGAGCTCACCCTGCAACAGCGCCTGCGCGGCCGCGAGCTCGTCGGGCGAGGGGTGCCGCCGCAGCCGCGCGCCGAGGAACATCTCGATCGCCGTCGCGAGCGCCTTGAGGTCGTGCCCGCGAGGCGAGGCCAGGACCGGCCGGCTCTTCGCCGTCTCGAGCAGCGTGGCGAAGATCCGGCCGACTGCGCGCAGGCGCTGCCGCTCGGCCAGCTCGGGCACCGTCGCGTACTGCGTCTTCGCCTTGCGGCGCTTCGGCTTGCCGCCGGGTTCCGTCGCCGGGATCGGTTCCAGCCTCGGCAGGACCCGCTTCTCCGGCTTCTTGGCCCGCGACGCGGAGCCCTCGGGCGCCATGGGCGCCATCCGGCCCTGGAGCACGTCGTGGAGGCTCGCGACCGTCTGCGGGCGGCCCTCCGGTCCCAGGAGCGGGTTGCCGTCGGCGTCGACGCGCGGCATGCCGAGCAAGGTCATGCCCATGGCGATCGTCGTGCGCATGCCTTCGCGCCGGCCGGTCTCGACGCTGTGCGACAAGACGTTCTGCCCGTGGAGCTTGGCGATGAAGCTCTCGCGCTTCTTGGCGCCCGCCTTGGTGGTGGCAGGTGTCATGCGACTGCGCAGGCTCTCGACGTCGGAGCGACGGCTCCCGGCGAGCGCACCCGCGACGTCGGCCTCGGACAGGCCGAGTGCCGCGGCCTCGCGGCGCAGGCGTGCCGTCATGCCCTTCTCGCGCTTCGTCTTGAGCTGCTCGAGCAGCTTGTCCGTGAGCTTCTTCCCGCGCTTGATCTTCGGCGGCGGGTTGTACCGGCCGCCGGAGGGGTCGACGAACCCGACGAGCGCGGCGCCGCCCTCGGTGGCCGGGGACCAGTCGTCGTAGGCCGCGGTGGGCGTCCAGATCGAGACCCCCCGCTCGACCTGCCGCTTGTTGGAGCCCGGGCGTTGGTTCGCCAGGACATCGGCCTGCTGGAAGCGGTTGAGGCCCTCGAGGCTGCCGGGGCTGCCGGGGTCGGCGTAGCCCTGCGCGCTGGCCCGGGCGAAGTCGAACTCGAGCTGCGCGTTGGCGGTCGGCGCCGCCGCGAGCTGCTCGCGGTACTGCTGCTCGGCCTTGACGAAGACGGGCAGGAGCAGCGCGGCCAGCTCGGCGTCGGGCACCTGCTTGCCCTTCGGGTCGTCGAGCGTCGTCGTCGGGTTGACCGTCGCGACGATGCTCCCGTCGCCGCTCAGCGTCAGGGACGTGAGCCGGTAGCGGATCCTCCAGTACGCCAGGGCGGCGCGGAACCGCAGCGGTGAGACGCCCTTGGTGAGCATCTGCGTCGCCGCGGGCTTGATCGCCGCGACCGCGCGGTCGAGGCGCTGCTGCTTCCTTGCCTGCTCGTCGGCCTTCGTCCCCGCGCCCTTGTCCGCGCCCCGGCGTACGCGGCGACGGTCGCGCCAGGACCGGAACCGGTCGCGAAGGCCCTTGAGGCGGGCGCCGATCTTCCTGCCCAGCTTCTTGAGCGCGCCACCGACCTTCGTCGCGACCTTCTTGAGGGCGGCGCCGATCTTCCGGGCGATGTCGCGGATCTTGCCGGCTACCGTGCTGGCGCCCTTGGCGAGCCGGGCGAGCAGCCAGTTCGAGACGAAGTCGACGACCGTGATGGCGGCGGCGGCGAGGACGTCCGCGAACGCGGGACCGCCCGAGCCGCTCTTCACGGCCTTGAGGAACGTGATGAACTTGTCGATCGCCTGCAGGATCCGGCTGACGGTGCCCCAGGCCGCCTGCAGCCCCTGGACGATCGCGAGCACCGCGCCCGCGGCGGGGACGATCATCGAGACGAGCTTCTCGACGAGCAGGCCGATGAGCGCGGGCGGGATCGCCGCCTTGAGGCCCTCCCACGCCATCGCCCCGATCTTGGCGAGCGAGATGCCGCCCTTGGTGAGCAGGTTCCACACGGCCCGCCCGAGGCCGAGGACCTGCTCGACCTTGTCGTTGAACCACTGCTGGACGGCGGTCTTGAGCGCCTTCCAGAGGTGGTTGCGGATGCCGTCGACGACGGCCGCACCCAGGTTGCGCAGCCATGCGCCGGGGTTCGCGGCGACGTCCTTCGCGACCGCGAGGAACGCGCCGATCGCGGCGAGGGCGGCCTTGGCCGCGTTGATGGCGGCGGTCACGGTCGCGGCCACGGCGTTCACGGCGGCCTTGAGGCCTGCCTCGAGCCCGTCGAGCAGCGCGGTGAGCGCGCGGCCCAGCAGCCCGAGCGCCGCGCGCACGCCGGCCTTGAGGCCCTCCGCTAGACGGTTCACCGCGGCCTCGGCGCGCTGGACGGCCGCGCGGATCGCGTTCCGGAAGCGCTCGCGGACGGCCGGGAACGCGGCGAGCAGCCGGTCGCCGATGGCGGTGAGCGCGGCCCCGGCGAGCCGGATCGCGGCGACGACGGCCTGCCGCGCCTTCTCGATGACCGCGGTGGCGAGCGCCTGCGCCTTCTCGACCGCGGCCTTCACGGCCTGCCGGGCCTTCTCGAACGCGGCCGAGATGCCCGCCTTGACCTTGTCGAACAGCGCGGTCGCCTTCGACGCGAGCCACCCGAAGAAGCCGCCGCTGCTCTCCTCCTTCGCCGACGCGCGCGCCCGTGCGGCCTCCTGCTCGCCCTCCTGCCGGGCCTGCGCCGCCTCCTCCTGGCCCTGCGCGTGCGCCTGCGCCGCCTCGGTCTGCGCACGCGCACGCTCCCCCGCGACGGTCGCGCCCGCGTCCGCGGAGACCACGCGCGCCTCCGCATGGGCGCCCGCCGCGAGCGCGTCCTGCTCGGCACGCCACGCCGTCCGCTGGCCGGTGACCTCGGCGCGCACGTCGGCGCGCTGGGTCGCCTCCGCCTCGGCGTGCTGCGCCTCGAGCGCCGCGACCTGCTGCGCGGACTGCGCGCGCTGCGCCTGCTCCTGGTCCGCGTGCTGCTGGCGGGCCGCCGTCATCCGTGCCGAGCCGGCGGCGGCCGCCGCACGCAGGGCCGGGCCCTGCTGCTCCTCGACGACGGCGTCGACCGCGGCGTCCTCGCCGGCCGCGCCGTCGCCGCCGGGACCGCCGCCCGCGCCGGCCGTCGCCGCGGCCGGTCCCGCCGAACCCGCCGCGCCGCCTGCCGCACCGCCCGCGCCGACGTCCGCCTCGAACGTCTCGACGGCGACAGTCGGCCGGACCGCGTCCTCGCCCATCGGCTCGGCCGCGTCCCGAGCGCCCTCGGCCTGCGCGTGCGCGGTCCCCTCGGCGAGCTGGGCCTGCTGCGCGCTCACCTGGCCGGGGTCCGCGTCGCCCGCGAGCTGGAGCTGCGGCGCGGGGCCGGGGGTGAGGGCCGCGCCCGGGTCGCGCACCGGCAGCCGGTCGATCGTCGCCGACAGGTTCCGGGCGGACTCCTCCGTCAGGCCGCCCTCCGGGCTCGCGGGCAGCGGTGGCGGGGCGACGCGCGCGACGGGTGCCGGCCCCGGGGTCGGCAGCGGGCGCGGCTGCGGGGTGGGGCGCGCCGCCCCCGGCTCGACCGCCCGCACCCGCGCGGTCGAGCCCGCCCCGCCACTCGGCACCTGCGCAGACGCGGGTGCCGCCTGCGTCGCTCCCGCGAGCGGGGTGTGCCGGGCGGCGCGGCGCCCAGCCGGGCCTGCTCGCGTGCGACCGCCGCGCCGGCGGCGGAGTCGACGCCTGCCAGCGTCGCGGCCATCTGCGTCGGACGCAGGGCGGCGACCGTCGCCAGCGCCTGCTCGGGCGGCGCCCCCGAGACGTCCGGCGGCGGCGCGGCGGGCGGATCCTCGACGGCCGCGCCGCCGCCCCCGCCGCCGCCGGACTCGGCGGGCTCCGGACCGGGCGCCGAGCCCTCCTCGACCTCGGCCTGCGCACCGGCCGCCACGGCCTCCTGCGCGGTCGAGGCATCGACCTCCGGGGCGCTCTCGGCCTCGTCGACAGCCTCGGCTGCGTCGGGCGCCGCGGCCGCGCCCTCGTCCCCCGCGACCGAGCCCACGTCCAGGCTCTCGGCCACGCCTGCCCCGGCACCGTCGGGAGCAGGCGGCTGCTCGGTCTCCGTCGGGCCAGAGGCCCCGGTCGACGCCTCCGGCTCCTCGACAGGCGCGGGCGTGCCGGCGTCCGGACCGGGGACCTCGGCGGGTGCCACGTCGGCGGTCGCGGCGTCCTGCGCCGCCGTGTGCCCGGCCGCGTCGGGCGTCGCGGCGTCCGACCCACCAGCCTCCGGCTCCGCGGTCTCCGCGGCGTCCACGTCCTGCGCCCCGGCCGCACCGGCGACTCCCCCGGGGGGCGCCGGCGTGCCCGTGGCCGGCGCGACGTCGCCGTCGGACGACGGCCCGGCACCTGCCTGCGGCTCGGCGATCCCGCCTCCCGCCTGACCGTCGAGCGAGGCCAGCTCCTCGTCGCTCAGACCCGGCGGCGGGGGCGGCGGCCCACCGCCCTCGTCGCCCCCACCCGCGCCCCCGCCGACGTCGACGGACGGCGCCGCACCACCGGTCGTCGTTGGTCCGGCCTCGACCGCGGGGGCGGCCTCCGCCACGGGAGCCGGCGCGCCGGACGTCACGGTGCTGGCCGACCCGGCGGGCGCCGTGACAGGCGCCGGCCGCGGGGCGGGGCGCTGGTCCAGCGGGACCGCCGCGCGGTCCGCGCCGGCGGCGGTCGGCGGCACGGCCGTGGATCCGGCACGTGACTCCTGCCCCGACGAGGTGACCGCCTCGGGACGGCCACCGGGCGGCCCTGCTGCCTCGACCGGTTCCGTGCCGGCGCCGGGAGGTGTGGCCGGGCCAGCCGGATCAGCGGTTCCCACGGCGGTGCCGCTCGTGGCGGGAGCACCGGCCTGACCGGCGCTTCCCGCGGCCGCCCCGGTCGTGGCGGGAGCACCGGGCACGTCGGTCACGGTCGCGTCGGTGGTGACCGTGGCGGACGCGGGCACGTCGGTCACGCTCGCGTCGGTGGTCGCCGTGGCTGACGCGGGCACGTCGGTCACGGCCGCGTCGGCGTCGGTGCTGACCGGGCCGGAGGACGCGGGCACGTCGGCGGTGACCGTGGCGGGGGGTGCGGGCACGGCCGGCGCCACGGCCGCGTCCGGCGCGGGAGGACCGGACCCCTGGTCCGCACCCGCGTCCGGCCCGCCCTGACCTCCCGCGGCCGCACCGGCGGCGCCCGCGGGCTGCGCGTCGGCGGTCACCGCGCCCGGGGTCTCGACGAGCGCGGCCTCCGTCTCGCTCAGCGCGCCGGCCGCGGCCGCGGCGGGTTCCGGAAGGACGTCTCGCCGCTCGGGGAGCCGCACGAGCCGGGACACAGCTGCGTTGCCCGCCTGCTGCTGCAGGCGCAGCACGAGCGCGCGCGGCACCCCGCCGCGCGCCTGCGTGGGGACGGCGACCAGCGGGACGGTCGCGTCGTGGTGACCGTCGCGCTCGACCGTGGACGCGCCCCGCCTGCCACGGTCGACGGCGTCGGCGGTCGAGCCGGTCTCGTGGGTGTGCGGCACGGCGCCTCCGGCAGCAGGGATCTTCCCCAGTCTCGGACCGGCCGCCGCACCGTCGGCCGACGCCTGGGCGGCCGACGAGGCAGTGCGGCTGCCTGGAAGGGCAACGCGCGGGGCCGGCGCCCGGACGACGGACGGCCGGGCGTCAGGCGGGGCTCGCCGGCGCGTGCCCGGTGCCCGCGAGGGTGGCGGCGTCGCGGGCCAGCGCAAGGTGGGCCGCGGCGGCCCAGGTGTCCGCGCGGTCGCGCAGGCCGGTGCCGTGCACGGCGTCGACGTTCTCGGCGAAGCCGTGCGCCTAGCGCAGCCGTCGGCAGCCGGGCGGCCAGGTCGTCGGCGAGCGCGTGACGTCCGACGCGACGTCCTCCCGCACCGGCCGCAGCTAGGCCGTCGGTCACGACCGGGGGGAGACGTGGCGCGCGGCGGGCGAGGCGGGGGTCAGGCGAGACGGGCGACGAGGCCCCGGCCCCACTCCCAGGCCTGCTCGAGCTCGGCGGGCGACGGGCCCGTCGACTCGCCCGTCACGAGGAATGTGCGGGCCGGTGCGACGAGCCGGCCCTCGAGCTCCTCGAGACGGCGCGCGATGACCGCGGCGGCCGAGCCGGCGTCCTGCGTGCCCCACGACGTGTCGAACGCGGCGACCGGGCGGCCCCGCACGACCGGGCCCGCGACCGTCAGCCAGTGGTCGAGGCCCGTGAGCGCGGACACCACGGTGCCGTGCGAGCGGGCGGTGGCACGCGTGCGTTCCGAGCTGAGCGTCCGCAGGTGCGTCGGGCCGCCGACCGCGAGCAGCAGCGCGTCCTCGACAGGCCACGCCTCGTGCTCGCCGGCGCCGACCATGCGCCCGACCTCGACGACGTCGACGGGCAGCCCGCACGAGGCGATACCCGCGCCGATCGCCTCCGCCACCGCCTGGGTGCCGCCGAACATGGACTCGAACACCACCATCGCTGTCATGACCCCACCGTCCTCCGGGCACGGGCGCCGCGCCGGAGACGTTCGTCCCTGGTCACGACGTCACAGCGCGGCGAGCTCACGCTCCAGGTCGTCGAGGCCGAGCGAGCCCAGCCCGAGCGCGGCGGTGTGCCAGGCGCGCAGGTCGAACGTCTCGCCGGACGCCTCGCGGCGCTCGCGCGCCCGGCGCCGGCCGGACAGCCAGGCCCGCTCGCCGAGCTTGTAGCTGATGGCCTGGCCCGGCCAGCCGAGGTAGCGCTCGACCTCGCTGTGCACGAACGCGGCGGGCGAGCCGCTGCGCGCGGCGAAGAACTCCTCGCCGAGGTCGGCGGTCCACCGCTCCCCCGGGTGGAACCCGCGGGCCGCGGGGATCGGCAGGCCGAGGTGCATCCCGATGTCGATGACCACGCGCACCGCCCGCATGCGCTGCCCGTCGAGGTACCCGAGCCGCTCGCCCGGGGTGCGCAGGTACCCGAGCTCGTCCATGAGCCGCTCGGCGTACAGCGCCCAGCCCTCGGTCGTGGCGGGGATGGACCCGACGGACGTCTGGTAGACGGACAGGTCGCCCGAGCGGTGCGCCCACTGGCCGAGCTGCAGGTGGTGGCCGGGGACGCCCTCGTGGTACCAGGTGCTCACGAGGTCCCAGGTCGGGAACCGGTCGCGGCCGAGCGTCGGCAGCCACGTGCGGCCCGGGCGCGCGAAGTCGAGCGACGGGCGCGTGTAGTACGGCGCGGCCGCGGCGCCGGGCGGCGCGATCATCGCCTCGACACGGCGGACCGGCTCCGCGACGTCGACGACCGTGCCGTCGAGCTCGGCGATCGCGGTGTCCATCATCCGCTGCAGCCACGCGCGGACCTCCTCGACGCCCTCGACCACCTCCCCGTGCACGTCGAGGTGCGCGAGCGCCTCCTGCGGGGCCGCACCGGGCAGCACGCGGTCCGCCTCGGCGGCCATGTCGGCCTCGATCCGGGCGAGCTCGTCCCAGCCCCAGGCGTAGGCCTCGTGCGGGTCCAGGTCGGCGCCGGTGTGCAGACGGGCCGCGAGCAGGTAGCGCTCGGTGCCCACGGCGTCGGGCTCGTCGGCGACGGCGGGGAGGTACTGCGCGGCGACCCACTCCCGCAGGTCGGCGACGCCGGACGCCGCCGTGCGGGCGGCCTCGTCGAGGCGCGTGCGCAGCGCACCCGGCAGGACCGCCTCGTCGGCACCCGCGACGAAGCCCGCGTGCCAGCCGCGCCCGTCGGCGGCGGCGAGCCACTCGTCGAGCTGGCCGACGACGGCCCGCGCCTGCCGCGGCGCGCTGCGCACACCGCGGCGCAGGCCCTCCGCGAGCGAGGCGCGGAAGCCCTCGGCCGCGGCCGGGACCTGCGCCATGCGGTCGGCCACCACGTCCCAGTCGTGCTCGGTCGCCGTCGGCATGAGCAGGAAGATCGACTGCAGCGCGTGCACCGGCGACGCGATCGGGCGCAACGCCGCGAGGTGCTCGCCCGCGTCGTGCACCGCGAGCTGCGCGGTGAGGCGCTCACGCAGGAGCGTCGCGCAGCGCCGGTCGTCGTCGTCGCGCACCGCGGCGGCGTCGAGGTCGGCCAGCACGCGCCGCGAGGCGTCCGCCTTCTCGTCCGCGGCCTGCGGCGACAGGTCCGGCATGCGGCGGTCGTCGGGCCGGGTGCCGAGCGCGGTGCCGACCGACGGGTCCAGGTCGGCGAGCGTGTCGACCCAGCGGTCGGCGACCTGACGGGCGGTGGGCACGGACGAGGGCGGCAGCGCGGGGACCATGACCGCACGGTAGCCCGCGCCGCCCACGGGGCCGTGCGGCACTCCCGCACGGGGGATGCGTCGGGCGCGCATCGGGCGTAGAACGGGTCGCATGTTCGAAGAGGGTCAGCTCTACGCCCCCGTCACCGCGGACGAGGAGGGCAGGGCCCGGGTGCACCTCGCGGACGACCACCCGGGCGCGAACGACGAGGAGTACCGGCGGCGGCGCGACGAGATCGCCGGTCCCGCGCTCGCGTGGCGGCCCGGCGAGCCCGTGCCCCGCGTCGCGTACACCGACAGCGAGAACGACATCTGGCGCACGGTGTGTCGCGAGCTCGCACCCAAGCACGAGCGGCTGGCGATCCGCGGCTACCTCGAGGGCAAGGAGGCCCTCGGCCTGCCGACGGACCACGTGCCGCAGCTCGACGAGGTGAGCGCGGGCCTCGAGCCGCTCAGCGGGTTCCGGCTGCACCCGGCCGCGGGGCTCGTGCCGCTCGACGTCTTCTACGGCTCGCTCGCCGACGGGGTGTTCCACTCGACGCAGTACCTGCGGCACCCGTCGCAGCCGCTGTACACGCCCGAGCCGGACATCATCCACGAGGTGGTCGGCCACGGGAACCTGCTCGCGAACCCGGCGATCGCGGAGGTCAAGCGGCGCGCGGGCGAGGCGGCGCGGCGGTGCGAGACGGCCGAGGGGCTGCAGTACGTGGCCGACGTCTTCTGGTTCACGATCGAGTTCGGCGTGATGTACGAGGACGGCGAGCTGCGTGCCTACGGCGCCGGGCTGCTCTCGTCGTACGGCGAGATCGAGGAGTTCCGCGGCGCGGACATCCGGCCGGTCGACTTCCACCAGATGGCGACGCTCGCCTACGACATCAGCCACTACCAGCCCGTGCTGTTCGCGTGCGACGGCATGGGCGAGCTCACGGACCGCGTCGCGGGGTTCTTCGCCGAGTTCGACGACGAGACGCCCGCGCGCCTCGCGCACGCGACCGCCTGACGGGCGTCCCCGGGTCAGTGCACCGGCACCTGGACGAGCAGGTGCCGGCGCAGGAACGCGGCGAGCTCGTCGGTCGCGTCGAGCGGCAGCACGGCGGCGACGTACTGGTCGGGGCGCACGACGACCACGCACCCGTCGCGGTCGACGCCGCGCTCGGCGAAGACGTCGTGCTCGGGGTCGACGGCGAACACCTTCTCGTGGTCGACGAGCGCGAACGGGCCTGTGCGGGGCAGGAACACGGCGGGCACCGCCGCGAGGTCCACGTCGGTGTGCCGCTGCTGGTAGACCACCTTGACGTCCAGCACGCTGTCGCGCTGCGCGCCCGCCGGGGTGTGCGCGTGGACGGGCGAGTCGGCCGCACCGGCCATCCAGCGCGCCCAGGCGGCCAGCGCGGACGGCCGCCCCGCGGCGGGGCGGTCGGCGAACGCGTACACGCGCCAGCGGCCGTCGGCGCGGTGCTGGTGCCCGAGGTGCAGCGGGTTGGCGTCGGCGACGCGCACGACCGGCGCCGACTTGAACCGCTTGCCGACCGGGAAGCCGGTCGCGAGCCCCTGGTGCACGGGCTCGGCGACGACCATCGACGGCGGGTACTGCGTCATGAAGCCGAACAGGAACTCGGTCGTGCGGACGTAGAACGCGGCGAGCTCGGCCGGGTCGGCGAGCTCGTCGGGCTTCTTGGCCATGAGCGAGGACCACTGCCGGTCGAAGTCGATGAGGTCCTGCGCGATGACCTGCCGTTCCTGCGAGTACGTCGCGAGCAGGCTGTCCGGGCTGCGTCCCGACAGGACGTAGCCGAGCTTCCAGGCGAGGTTGAAGCCGTCCTGCATCGAGACGTTCATGCCCTGACCGGCCTTGGCGCTGTGCGTGTGGCACGCGTCGCCCGCGATGAACACGCGCGGCGTGCGGGTGCCGACCTCGTCGAGGGGCACGTCGTCGAACCGGTCGGTGACGCGGTGGCCGACCTCGTAGACGCTGTGCCACGCGACGTCCTTCACGTCGAGGGAGTAGGGCCGCAGGATTGCCTGCGCGTGGTCGACGATCTGCTCGATCGTCGTGGCGCGCACGGCGTCACGGGTCTCGGGGCGCACGTCGCCGAGGTCGACGTACATGCGGAACAGGTGCCCGCCCTCGCGCGGGATGAGCAGGATGCTGCCGCCCGCGCCGGACTGGATCGCGCACTTGAGCCGGATGTCGGGGAAGTCGGTCACGGCGAGCACGTCCATGACGCCCCACGCGTGGAACGCGCTGTCGCCGGTCTGGGTGCAGCCGATCGCGCGCCGCACGCCGCTGTGCGCGCCGTCCGCGCCGACCACGTACCGCGCCCGCACGACCTTCTCGCTCCCCGCGTCGGCGCCGCTCGTGCGCACGAGGCGCACCGTGACGGGGTGCCCGCCCTGGTCGGCGACCTCGAGGTCGCGGAACTCGTAGCCGTAGTCGGGACGCATGCGGGTCGGTGCGAACGCCATGAACTCGGCGAAGTAGTCGAGCACGCGCGCCTGGTTGACGATGAGGTGCGGGAACTCGCTGATGCCGGACGGGTCGTCGGGCGGGCGCTCGCCGCGCACGATGCGCGCAGGGTCGTCGGGGTCCGGGTGCCAGAAGCACATCTCGGTGATGCGGTACGCCTCCTCGGCGATGCGCCCCGCGAAGCCGAACGCCTGGAACGTCTCGACGCTGCGCGCCTGGATGCCGTCGGCCTGCCCGATCGCGAGCCGCTCGGGCCGGCGGTCGACGATGCGCGTGACGACGTCGGGGAACTGCGAGAGCTGCGCGGCGGTGATCATGCCCGCGGGCCCCGTGCCGACGACGAGGACGTCGACCTCGTCGGGCAGCTCCTCGGGCCGGTCGAGGCCGACCCCGGCGGCGGGCTGGACCCGCGGGTCGCCCGAGACGTAGCCGTGGTGGTGGAACTGCATCGCGGACTCCTCGGACGTCGTTGTCGAGGCGGTGCTGGAGGTGCGCGCCGCGTGCGGCGACGTGCCCTCGTGCGGATCGTATACGCCTGTGGCTAGGCTGCCGAGTGCGCGGCCCGACGTGGCGCCCGCACCCGGCAGCGCCGCCGGGGCGCGGCGACGGGACGCGGCACCACCGCCCGACGCACCGGGAAGGTCATCGATGCCCACGGTCTCCGCCCACGCCGCGGTCACGCTCGCCGCGCACGTCGACCACGTCTTCGGGCTCATGGGCAACGGCAACGCCTACTTCCTCGACGCGCTCGCCCGCCAGACCAGCGCGACGTTCACGGCCGTCCGCCACGAGGCCGGCGCCGTCGTCGCGGCCGACGCCTACCACCGCGCGTCGGGCCGGCTCGCCGCGGCGACCGCGACCTACGGGGCGGGGTTCACGAACACGCTCACGGCCCTCGCCGAGGCCGTGCAGGCGCACGTCCCGCTCGTCCTGGTGGTGGGCGACGAGCCGACGTCGGGCCCGCGGCCGTGGGACGTGGACCAGATCGCGCTCGCGTCCGCGGTAGGTGCGCGCACGTACACGGTCGGGCGCGCCGACGCGGCCGCCACGACCCTCATCGCGGTCGAGCACGCGCTCACCTACCGGGTCCCGACGGTCCTCGCGATCCCCTACGACGTCGCCGCCGCCGACGCCGGGCCGGTGCCCGACGTGGCCGGCCCCCGGCTGCCGGCGCCGCTGCCCGCCCAGGGTGGGTTCGCCCGCGCCGCGGTGCGGGAGATCGCCGACGCGCTCGCGTCCGCACGCCGGCCGCTGCTGCTCGCGGGCCGCGGTGCGTGGCTGTCCGGCGCGGGCGCGACGCTCGGGGCCGTCGCGGACGCGACGGGGGCGCTCACGGTCACGACGGCGCTCGGGCGCGGGGTGTTCCCGCGTCCGGAGTTCGACCTCGGGGTCGCGGGCGGGTTCGGTGCGCAGGGCGCGATGGAGCTCGTGCGGCAGGCGGACGTCGCACTCGTCGTCGGGGCGTCCCTCAACCAGTTCACGATGCGGTTCGGCGAGCTGTTCGCGCCCGGGACGCGCGTGCTGCAGGTGGACGTCGCCCCGGCGGCGACGCACCCGCACGTCGGCGGCTACGTGCGTGGGGACGCGGCCGGCGTCGCCGCGGACGTCCTGGCCGCGCTCGACGGCGCGCACCCGAGCGGGTGGCGCGAGTCCGTCGACGTCGCCGCCGCGCGCCGGTACGACCCTGGCGAGCCGGTCGCGCCCGACGGGCGGCTCGACCCGCGCTCGGCCGCCGCGCGGCTCGCGGAGCTGCTGCCCGCCGACCGCGTCGTGGTGTCCGACGGTGGCCATTTCCTGGCCTGGGCGAACATGTACTGGCCGGTCGCCGCGCCGGACCGGCTGCTCATGGTCGGGACCGCGTACCAGGCGATCGGGCTCGGCTTCGCCTCGGTGCCGGGGGCGGCGCTCGCGCGGCCCGACGCGACCGTGGTCCTGACGACGGGTGACGGCGGCGGGCTCATGGCGCTCGCCGACCTGGAGTCGGCGGTGCGCGTCGCGGGCGGACGCGGCATGGCCGTCGTGTGGAACGACGCGGCCTACGGCGCCGAGATCCACGTCTACGGGCGCCAGGGGCTCGCCCGCGAGCCCATGCTCATCCCGGGCGTCGACTTCGCGGGCCTCGCGACCGCCGCCGGTGCGCAGGGCGTGACCGTGCGGTCCCTGGCGGACCTCGACGTGCTCGCGCGCTGGTCCGCGCGACCGCCCGCGCAGCGTCCCTTCCTGCTGCTCGACCTGCAGGTCTCCCCCGCGGTCGTCGCGCCGTACCAGGAGGAGATCGTGCGGGCGAACGCGGCGAACGCCGCGCACCTCGGGCACGCGGCGAGCACCGCGAACGCCCTCGACGCGGCACGCGCCGTCCCCGTCCCAGCCGCGCCCGGCCGGTGAACGACCGCCCGCCGGCCACCGACCGACCCCACCGACCACCGACCGGCACGAGCACGAGGAGCAGGAGGACGGATGCCCGACGCACCGGCCCGCGACGGAGCGGACCCGAGGTTCGCGGCGCTGCCCGGCCGCCCCGGGAAGGTCGTCGCCGTGCACGTGGGCTACGCCTCGCGCGCCGACCAGAGGGGCCGGCGACCCGCCCACCCGTCGTACTTCCTCAAGCCGTCGAGCTCGGTGGCGCCGTCGGGCGGCACCGTCGAGCGTCCCGCGGGGACCGAGCTGCTCGCGTTCGAGGGCGAGATCGCGCTCGTCGTCGGGACCACCGCGCACCGGGTCCGCGCGGACCGGGCGTGGGAGCACGTCGCGTGGGTCACCGCCGCGAACGACCTCGGCGTCTACGACCTGCGCGCCGCCGACCGCGGCTCGAACCTGCGGTCCAAGGGGCGCGACGGGTTCACGCCGCTGGGCCCCGCGCTGCTCGACGCACGCACCGTCGACCCCGGCGGTCTGCGCCTGCGGACCTGGGTGAACGGCGAGCTGCGCCAGGACGACACGACCCGCGGCCTGCTCTTCCCGCTCGCCGCGGTCGTCGCCGACCTGTCGCAGCACCTCACGCTCGAACCCGGCGACGTCGTCCTCACGGGCACGCCCGCGGGCGCGTCCGTGCTCGTCCCCGGCGACGTCGTCGAGGTCGAGGTCGACGCCCCGGACGTCCTGGGCTCCCCCACGACGGGACGGCTGGTCACGACCGTCGTGCAGGGCGAGCACCCCTTCGACGCGACGCTCGGCGCGCTGCCCACCGTCGACGACATGCAGCGCGCGGACGCGTGGGGCTCGCGGGCCGCCGCCGGGCTGGCACCCGAGCCGGAACGGTTCCACCTCACGGACGACCTGCGCGACCGGCTCGCCCGCGCGCCCGTCGCGGGACTGTGCGCGCAGCTGCGCAAGCGCGGCCTGGACGCGGTGACGGTCGACGGCGTCGCACCGCTGCACCCCGGCGCGCGGATGGTCGGCACCGCCCGCACGCTGCGTCTCGTGCCCGGGCGCGAGGACCTGTTCGCGCGCCACGGCGGCGGGTACAACGCGCAGAAGCGCGCGTTCGACACCCTCGGCGAGGGCGAGGTGCTCGTGATCGAGGCCCGCGGCGAGACCGGCGCCGGCACGCTCGGCGACGTCCTCGCGCTGCGCGCCCGCGAGCGCGGCGCGGCCGGCGTGGTGACGGACGGGGCCGTGCGGGACCGCGAGGCCGTCGCGGCGGTCGGGCTGCCCGTCTTCGCGACTGCGGCGCACCCCGCGGTCGTGGGCCGCCGGCACGTGCCGTGGGACGTCGACGTCGCCGTCGCGTGCGGCGGGACGACGGTCGAGCCGGGGGACGTCGTCGTGGGCGACGCGGACGGCGTGGTCGTGATCCCGCCCGGCCTGGTGGGGGAGGTGGTCGACGCGGCGCTCGCGCAGGAGGAGGAGGACGCGTGGGTCGCCGAGCAGGTCGCCGCGGGGCACGCGGTCGAGGGGCTGTTCCCGATGGGCCCGGCCTGGCGTGCCCGGTACGAGGCGTGGCGGGCCGGCCGGTGACCCCGCACGAGCACGGCGGCGACCCGGCGGGTGCGGGTGCGGGCGCGTCGAGCAAGTCGCAGGTCGCGTACCTGTGGCTGCGGGATCGGATCGCGTCCGCCGAGCTCGCGCCCGGGTACCGCATCGTCCTCGCGACGGTGGCGCACGACCTCGGCATGAGCGTCGTGCCGGTGCGCGAGGCGGTCCGCCGGCTCGAGGCCGAGGGGCTCGTGACGTTCGAGCGGAACGTGGGCGCGCGGGTCTCGATGATCGACGACTCGCAGTACCGGCAGAGCATGCAGACCCTCGCGCTCCTGGAGGGGGCGGCGACGGCGCTCGCGGCCCCGCACCTCACGGCCGACGACCTACGCCTCGCGCGCGAGCTCAACCAGCGGCTCGTGGAGCAGCTCGACGACTTCGACCCGCGCGTCTTCACGGCGCTCAACCAGCGCTTCCACGCGGTGCTGTTCGGTGCGTGCCCCAACCTGCGCCTGCGCGCGCTCGTCGACGCCGAGTGGGTCCGGCTCGCGCACCTGCGTGACTCGACGTTCAGCTTCGTCCCGGGCCGCGCGCAGGAGTCGGTGCGCGAGCACGACGCGCTCGTCGACCTGATCGAGGCCGGCGCACCGCCGGCGGACGTCGAGCGCGCGGCGCGCGGCCACCGCTCGGCCACGCTCGTCGCCTACCTGAGCCACGAGCACCCCGACGAGTCGCCGGCGGTGACCGGCGCGAGGAGGCCTTGAGCATGGACGACAGCAGCGGCGCGGTGACGGCACGCGGGCCGGTGCCCGCGGACCTGCCGGACCGGATCCGGCACTACGTCGGGGGCGAGCACGTCGACTCGGTGGACGGCGCGACGTTCGACGTCCTCGACCCGGTGTGGCGCACCCCGTACGTGCAGGCGGCGGCGGGGAAGGCGGCGGACGTCGAGCGGGCCGTGGCGTCGGCCCGGCGCGCGTTCGAGGAGGGACCCTGGCCGCGGATGCTGCCGCGCGACCGCTCGCGCGTGCTCCACCGCGTCGCGGACCTCGTGGAGTCCCGCGACGCCCGGCTGGCGGAGCTCGAGAGCTTCGACTCGGGGCTGCCGATCACGCAGGCCCTCGGGCAGGCGCGGCGCGCGGCCGAGAACTTCCGCTTCTTCGCCGACCTCGTGGTCGCGCAGGTCGACGACGCGTACAAGGTGCCGGGGCGGCAGCTCAACTACGTCAACCGCCGGCCGATCGGCGTCGCGGGCCTCATCACGCCGTGGAACACGCCGTTCATGCTCGAGTCCTGGAAGCTCGCGCCCGCGCTCGCGACGGGCAACACCGTCGTGCTCAAGCCGGCCGAGTTCACGCCCCTGTCGGCGTCGCTGTGGGCGGGCATCTTCGAGGAGGCGGGCGTCCCGACGGGGGTGTTCAACCTGGTTCACGGCCTGGGCGAGGAGGCGGGGGACGCGCTCGTGCGGCATCCGGGGGTGCCGCTCGTCTCCTTCACGGGCGAGAGCCGCACGGGGCAGCTGATCTTCGCCAACGCCGCACCGCACCTCAAGGGACTGTCGATGGAGCTCGGCGGCAAGTCGCCCGCGGTGGTCTTCGCGGACGCCGACCTCGACGCGGCCGTCGACGCGACCGTCTTCGGGGTGTTCTCGCTCAACGGGGAGCGGTGCACGGCCGGCAGCCGGATCCTCGTGCAGCGCGAGGTGTACGACGAGTTCGTCGGGCGGTTCGCCGAGCAGGCGCGGCGCGTCGTCGTCGGCCCGCCGCACGACCCGGCGACCGAGGTCGGCGCGCTCGTCCACCCCGAGCACGTCGAGAAGGTGCTCCGCTACATCGAGATCGGCCGCACGGAGGGCCGGCTCGTCGCGGGTGGTGGACCGCCGGACCACCTGCCGGGCGGCAGCTACGTGGCACCGACGGTCTTCGTGGACGTGCCGCCCGACGCGCGCATCTTCCAGGAGGAGATCTTCGGACCGGTCGTCGCGATCACGCCGTTCGACACCGACGCCGACGCGCTCGCCCTCGCCAACGGGGTCCGGTACGGGCTCGCGGCGTACGTGTGGACGAACGACCTGCGCCGCGCGCACACGTTCGCGCAGTCCGTCGAGGCCGGGATGGTCTGGCTGAACAGCAACAACGTGCGCGACCTGCGCACCCCGTTCGGCGGCGTCAAGGCGTCCGGCCTCGGGCACGAGGGCGGGTACCGCTCGATCGACTTCTACACCCACCAGCAGGCCGTGCACGTCGCGCTCGGCGACGCGCACCAGCCCACGTTCGGCCGGGCGACCCCGCACGGCACGCACGACGAGAGGGAGGGACGCTGACGTGGACGCGACCCCGGACCGGATCCCGACACCGGCGTCCCCGCCCCCCGACGTCGTGCGGTGCGTCGCGATGGAGCTGGTCGTGACCGACCTCGCGGCGTCGCGGCACTTCTACGTCGACGTGCTCGGCCTGGTCGTGACCGAGGAGGACGAGACGTGCGTCTACCTGCGCACCTACGAGGAGTTCGTGCACCACAACCTGGTGCTGCGGCAGGGGCCCGTCGCGGCGGCTGCGGCGTTCTCGTTCCGTGTGCGCTCCCCGCAGGACGTCGACCGGGCCGTCGCCTTCTACGAGGAGCTGGGCTGCCGGGTCGCGCGGCGCGCGGACGGGTTCACGCGCGGGGTCCGCGACGCGGTGCGCGTGCAGGACCCGCTCGGGTTCCCGTACGAGTTCTTCCACGAGGTGGAGCACGTCGAGCGGCTCGCGTGGCGGTACGACCTGCACCCGCCGGGCGTGCTCGCGCGACTCGACCACTTCAACCAGGTGACGCCGGACGTCCCCCGCGCGGTGCGGCACCTGGAGGACCTCGGCTTCCGCGTCACCGAGGACATCCAGGACGCGGCCGGGACGACGTACGCCGCCTGGATGCGCCGCAAGCCGACCGTGCACGACACCGCGATGACCGGTGGGGACGGGCCGCGGCTGCACCACGTCGCCTTCGCGACCTACGAGAAGCACAACGTCCTCGCGATCTGCGACCGGCTCGGGGCGCTGCGGATGTCCGACCGCATCGAGCGGGGGCCCGGCCGGCACGGCGTGTCCAACGCGTTCTACCTCTACCTGCGCGACCCCGACGGGCACCGCGTCGAGATCTACACGCAGGACTACTGGACCGGCGACCCCGACAACCCCGTGGTCACGTGGGACGTGCACGACAACCAGCGCCGCGACTGGTGGGGCAACCCCGTGGTCCCGTCCTGGTACACCGAGGCGTCGCTGGTGCTCGACCTCGACGGCGTCCCGCAGCCCGTGGTCGCCCGCACCGACTCGAGCGAGATGGCGGTGACCATCGGCGCGGACGGGTTCTCCTACACCCGGCCCGGCGACGCGCCCGAGGCACTGCCGAGCTGGAAGCAGGGCGAGTACAAGCTGGGGCACCAGCTGTGAGCGGCGTCCGGGGCCCGGTGCGCGTCGCGTCGCTCGGAGGTGCCCGTGCTCGGCGCTGACGTCGTCGCCGCGATCGCCGACGAGCTCGCCGCCGCGGAGCGCGGCCGCACCACCGTGCCGCTGCTCACCGCGCGGCACCCCGGCATGACGGTCGAGGACGCCTACGCCGTGCAGCGCGAGTGGCGGCGCCGCGCCGTCGCGGCGGGTCGGCGCCCGGTGGGCCGCAAGATCGGCCTCACGTCGAAGGTCATGCAGGCGGCGACCGGGATCGACGAGCCCGACTACGGCGCGATCCTCGCCGACATGGTCCACGAGGACGGCGCCGTCCTCGAGCACGGCAGGTTCTCGAACGTGCGCGTCGAGGTCGAGCTGGCCTTCGTGCTCGCCGCGCCCGTCGACGGGCCGCACGCGACCCTGCTCGACGTGCTGCGTGCGACCGACTACGTCGTGCCCGCGCTCGAGGTCCTGTCGTCGCGGGTCGAGCTCGCGGGACGCACGATCGTCGACACCATCAGCGACAACGCCGCGATGGGCGCGATGGTGCTCGGCGGCCGGCCCGTCGCACCCGACGCCGTCGACCTGCGCTGGGTCGCCGCGACGCTGCACCGCAACGAGAGCATCGAGGAGTCCGGCGTCGCCGCCGCGGTCCTCGGGCACCCGGCGCGCGGCGTCGCGTGGCTCGCCAACGCGCTCGCGCGGCACGGCGACCGCCTCGACGCCGGGGAGGTCGTGCTCGCCGGCTCCTTCACCCGACCCGTGTGGGTGCACCCCGGCGACACCGTGCACGCCGACTACCGCGACCTGGGGACGATCACGTGCCGCTTCGTCTGACGCCCACGCTCCGCGACGCGCTCGCCGCCGCCGACCGCCCGCTCGTCGGCATGTGGGTGTGCACCGGCAGCCCGCTCGTCGCCGAGATCTGCGCCGGGGCCGGTCTCGACTGGCTGCTGCTCGACATGGAGCACGCGCCCAACGGGCTGGAGTCGGTGCTCGCGCAGCTCCAGGCGGTCGCGGCCTACCCCGTCACGCCCGTCGTCCGCGTGCCGGACGACGACCCGGTGACGATCAAGCAGGTGCTGGACCTCGGCGCACGCACCCTCCTCGTGCCGATGGTGTCGACCGCGGACGCCGCGCGAGCGGCGGTCGAGGCCGTGCGCTACCCGCCCCGCGGGCGCCGCGGGGTGGGTTCCGCGCTGTCGCGCTCGGCGCGCTGGGACCGCGTCGAGGGCTACCTCACGCACGCCGACGACCACGTGTCGCTCCTCGTGCAGGTCGAGACCGCCGAAGGCGTGGACGCCGCTGCCGACATCGCGTCCGTCGACGGCGTCGACGGCGTCTTCGTCGGCCCGTCCGACCTGGCGGCGTCCCTGGGGCTGCTCGGCCGGCAGACCCACCCCGACGTCGTCGCCGCGGTGCGCCGCACGTTCGACGCCGTGCGGTCCACGGGCACGCCCGTCGGGGTCAACGCGTTCGACGCCGCGCTCGCGCGCACCTACGTCGACGCGGGCGCGCGCTTCGTCCTCGTGGGCGCCGACGTCACGCTCCTGGCGCGCGGGTCCGAGGACCTCGCGCGCCGCCTCGCCGTGGACGGCACGCCCGACGGGAGGTCGCCGTCCGGTGCACCCGCCGGGTCACCGTAGGTAGCACCACTCACGCGGCCGGACGCGGTGCGCTGCGCACCGGGTCCACTGGGTCCGTCGCGTGGGAGAGGCCCGCGCAGGACCGGAAGGACACCCCCATGCGCACGCGTCTCCTGCGCCCCGTCGTCATCGGCTCCGCCGCCGTGCTCGCCGCCGGCGTGGCGACCGCAGCGACCCTCACGTCCCGCCCCGTCGACGGGCCGGACCTCGCAGGGCTCTCGTTCGTCAGCACGCACGTCGACGGGCACGAGCTCGTGGACGGCACGTACGTCGTGCTGGCGTTCCAGGACGACCACCTGGCCGCGACGGCGGGGTGCAACCACCTGCTGGGTCCCGCGACGTGGGACGACGGGACGCTCGTCACGCAGTCGCTGGCGACGTCGATGATGGCCTGCCCGCCCGACCTCGCGGCGCAGGACGACTGGCTCGGCGCGCTCCTCACGGAGCGGCCGACGCTGACCCTCACGGGGACCACGCTCGAGGTGCGCTCGGGCGGGACCACGCTGGTGCTGGAGGGCGCCGACGTCTGAGGGTCCACGAGGCGGCGGGCGGGTCGTCAGGTGCGGGCGTCGGCGGAGGGGCCGACGGGCAGCCGCACCTGCACCCGCCCGCCGCCGTGCGTCCCCGGACCGAGGGTCACCGCTCCCCCACGCCCGCGCGCACGCTCGTCCAGTCGGGCCAGCCCGCTGAGCTGCACGCCGGCCGCCGGGCCGGACCCGTCGTCGTCCACGGTGACGACCAGTGCCGGGCCCTCACCGGGGCCGGTGGGCAGGTCCACGTCCAGCGCGACCGCGACGGACCCCGCGCCGCCGTGCCGGACGGCGTTCGTCACGGCCTCCTCGACGACGTCGAGCACCAGCAGCCGGTCCACGACGGACAGGTGCGGACGGTCCGGGTCGTCCAGGTGCGCGGCGACGAGGTCCGTGAACGTCACGCTCGTCGCGACGCTCGCGGGCAGCCGGCCGAGCGCGACGTACAGCGCCTCGCGCAGACCGATGTCCACGCCCGCGGGCAGGAGCGACCGGCTGATCTCGCGCACGTCCTGCTCACGCACCTCGTCGAGCTCCCCCGCGACCGCGCGCACCCGGTCCGCGGTCGCCGCCGGCTGCACGGTGTCCGCGAGCGCCTCGAGCTCGACCGACGCCAGGACGAGGCGCTGCTGCACGGTGCCGTGCAGCCGACGCGACACGTCGCGACGCACCTCGAGCTCGGCGACCTCCGCCTGGTGCCGGGCCTCGGCGGCCCGGCGCTCCTCCTCGATGCGTCGAGCCTCCTCGCGGCGGGCGCGCGCCGTGACGTCGTGGTCGTAGACGGGGACGAGCAGCGCGGCGAGGACGACGAGCACGCCGAACCCGGCCTCCGCCGCGACGAACCAGACGTCGCCAGGCGTGCGGCGCAGCTCCAGGAGCACGACCAGGCGGGCGGTCCCCGCGACGACGGAGGCGACCGCTGCCGCCGTGAGCCGGAAGGGCCAGCCGCGTTCGGTGATCCGCAGCGCCCCCAGGCACACCCCCACGGCGACGAGACCCGGACCGACGGACGCGACGACGACGCCGAGCGCACGCCAGGCATCGGGCGGCGTGGGCTGCAGGCCGGCCGCGTTCTCCCCGAGCCAGGCGACCCACTGCGCGAGGGACGCGAGCCCGACGAGGACGACGTTCGCCGTGCCGAGGACGAGCGCGCGACGGACCGGCTCGTCGGGGTCCATCAGTACCGGCTCGTCTGCTGGACGTAGGCGAGCACGGCCGCGACGCGGGGGTTCATGGTGTCGGCGGGCACGTCGAGCGCCCGGTAGATCGCGTACAGGTGGTTCTCCACGGAGCGCGGCGAGATCCCGAGGCTCTCCGCGATGTAGGCGTTGGAGAACCCCTCGGCCGCGAGACGCAGCACCTTGACCTGCCCCGCCGTGAGTCCCGCGAGCGGCGTCCCGGCGCGCGTCTGCGCGCGTTCGACGAGCTCGGGGTCGATGACCACGTCACCGCGGGCGGCGCCACGCACGGCGCGCACGAGGGTCGCGGCGTCGAGCGAGGACTTCTTCGACAGGTAGCTCCAGGGGCGCGCGTTCCCCGCGCGGGCCGCCAGCACCAGGTCGAGGACGTCCTGCGCCGACAGCAGCAGGATCGCGACGTGCGGGTCGGCGCGCTGCACCGCGGTGGCGAGCGCGATGCCGTTGCCGGTGCCCAGGTCCACGTCCATGACGACGACGTCGACCGTGCCGGGCGTCAGGCGATCACGTCCCTCGGCGTAGTCCGCGGCCTCGGCGACGAGCCGCATGTCCTGCTGGGCGTCGAGGATCCGGCCGACGAACGTCCGCATGAGGGTCTCGTCCTCGACCACGGCGACGCGCAGGGCGAGCTGCCCGGCGCTGCGGGGACCAGTCGTCGTGGCCACCCCCCGACCTTCCCGCCCGGCCGGGACGCCGTCAATCGCTGCCGCCGTCGGCGCGTCCGCGGTGCGCGTGAGTGGCAGCACTCACGCCGCCGCCCGGCCGGTGGTGCGCGCGGCGCAGCATCGACGTCGTACCCAGCCGCACGCCGCGTCCGACGCGGCACCCACCGGAAGGCCGATCGTGAGCACCTCGACCGTCACGGCGCCGAGCGCCACCTCCCCCGCGACGGGCGCCGTCGCGCCGCCGGACGCCCCGGCACGGCCCGGGGCGGCCGCCCGCGTCGCCACCATCGGGCTGCCGGCGCTGACGGCGATGGTCGTCGGCTCGATGGTCGGCGCGGGCGTGTTCTCCCTGCCCCGGCAGTTCGCCGCGCACACGGGCGTGTGGGGCGCACTGGTCGCGTGGGGTGTCGCGGGCCTCGGGATGCTCATGCTCGCGCTGGTCTTCCAGCACCTCGCGGTGCGCGAGCCGCGGCTCGACGCGGGGGTCTACAGCTACGCGCGCGCCGGGTTCGGGCCGTACCCCGGGTTCCTGTCGGCGTTCGGGTACTGGGCCAGCGCGTGCGTCGGGAACGTCACCTACTGGATCCTCATCATGTCGACGCTGGGCGCGCTGCTGCCGGCCCTGGGCGACGGCAGCACGCTGCCTGCGCTGGTCGCGTCGAGCGTCGGCGTGTGGGCGTTCTTCCTGCTCGTGCGCCGCGGCGTGCGAGAGGCGACGTCGGTGAACCGGGTCGTGACGATCGCGAAGGTCGTGCCGATCCTCGTGTTCGTCGTGCTGTGCGCCACGGTGCTCGACCTCGACGTGCTGGCCGGCAACCTCGGCGGCGGCCTGGACGCGGGCCCGCTCACCACCCAGGTGCGCGGCACGATGCTCGCGACGGTGTTCGTGTTCCTCGGGGTCGAGGGTGCGAGCGTGTACTCCCGCCACGCCCGCCGCCGCGAGGACGTGGGCCGCGCGACCGTCCTGGGCTTCCTGGGCGTGCTCGCGGTGTTCGCGTCGGTCACGCTCGTCGCGTACGGCATCCTGCCGCGCGAGGAGATCGCCTCGCTCGCCCAGCCGTCCATGGCGGGCGTGCTGGAGGCGGCCGTCGGGCCGTGGGGCCGGGTGCTGGTCAGCGTCGGTCTGATCGTGTCGGTGCTCGGCGCCTACCTCGCGTGGTCGCTCATGGCCGCGGAGGTCCTGCACGTCGCCGCGAAGGCCGGAGACATGCCGCGCTTCCTCGCCCGCACGGGCCGCCGCGGCGTGCCGACCCCGGCGCTGCTGCTGTCCGCGGTGCTCGTCCAGGTCATGCTCGTCGTCACGACGCTCTCGTACGACTCGTTCTCGTTCGCGCTCGAGCTGACCGCAGCGCTCTCGCTCGTCCCCCTGCTTCTGGCCGCCGCGTTCGCCGTGCGCGTCGGGCTGCGGACGGGCGCGCGAGGGGAGCTCGTCGTCGCGGTGCTGGCCACCGCCTACACGACGCTGCTCGTCGTCGCGGCCGGCTGGCGGTTCGCCCTGCTGTCCTTCCTCGTCTACGCCCCCGCGACCCTGCTGTACGTCCGTGCCCGCCGTGAGCAGGGCCTGCGCGCCTTCCGCCGGGTCGACCTCGCCGTGCTCGCCGTGTGCGTCGCGGGCGCCATCGCCGCCGTCGTCGCGCTCGCCACGGGCGCCCTCACGCTCTGACCGTCCATCCGCTGACCGTCCGTCCGTTGACCGTCCATCCGCTGACCGTCCACCGCACCACCGACCTGTCCCCCCGAGAGGAGACCCCCGTGTCCGTCACCACCACCCCCCGTCCCGCGGCCGTCGAGCCGAGCACCGTGAGCACCCCGATCCCGTTCGGCGTCCACTCCGAGGTCGGGCGCCTGCGCACCGTCCTGACGTGCGAGCCGGGCCTCGCGCACCGCCGCCTCACCCCCGCCACGGCCGACGACCTGCTGTTCGACGACGTGCTCTGGGTGGAGCGCGCGCAGGAGGACCACCGCCACTTCGTCGACACCATGACGGCGCGCGGCGTCGACGTGCTCGAGCTGCACGACGTCCTCACCGCGACGCTGCGGGTGCCGGGCGCGCGGGACTGGGTCCTGGACCGTGTCCTGACGCCGGACACCGTCGGCCTCGGCCTGGTGGACCCGGCCCGGGCCTACCTCGAGACGCTCGACGCCCGTGCGCTGGCCACCCGCCTCTTCGGCGGCCTGTCGGCGGCGGACCTCGCCGAGGTCAGCGACGCCGACCACCTCGCGCTCGTGCGCACCGCGCACCACGGCCGCGAGTACCTGCTGCGCCCGCTGCCGAACATGCTCTACACGCGCGACACGACGTCCTGGCTGTACGGGGGCGTCACCCTCAACCCGCTGTACTGGCCCGCGCGGCACGACGAGACGCTGCTCATGAAGGCCGTCTACCTGTTCCACCCGGCGTTCACGGGTGCGCACGTGTGGTGGGGCGACCCGGAGACCGACCAGGGCCGGGCGACGCTCGAGGGCGGCGACGTCATGCCCGTGGGCGGCGGCGTCGTGCTCGTCGGGATGAGCGAGCGCACGTCGCACCACGCGATCACGCAGCTCGCGGACGCGCTCTTCGCGGCCGGCGCCGCCGAGCAGGTCGTCGTCGCGGGCATGCCGCAGATGCGCTCCGCGATGCACCTCGACACCGTCATGACGTTCGTCGACCACGACGTCGTGACCGCCTACCCGGCCGTCGTCGACGACGTGCACGCCTTCACGCTGCGCCCCGGCACGGCGGCCCGGCCCGTGCACGTCACGGACGAGGGCAGCACGCCGTTCCTCGACGTCGTCGCCGCCGCGATGGGCCTGCGCGGGATCCACGTCATCGAGACGGGCGGCGACGACTACGAGGCCGAGCGGCAGCAGTGGGACAGCGGCAACAACGCGGTCGCGCTCGAGCCGGGCGTCGTCGTGACCTACGACCGGAACACCACGACCAACCGGCTGCTGCGGGCGGCCGGCATCGAGACGGTCGAGATCGCGGGCGGCGAGCTCGGGCGCGGGCGCGGCGGCGCGCACTGCCTGACGGCGCCGCTGGTGCGCGACGCGGTCTGACCGACGCCACGGACGGCACGCCCCCGGGTCGGGGGCGTGCCGTCCGGCGTCAGGCCGCCGGCTGGTAGAAGTTGCGCTCCCAACGGTGCCGCCGGACGACCTCGTGCTGCTCCGGCGTCAGACGGCGGCCGTCGCTCGTGGCCGCGTTGCGCTCGACGTTGCGCACCGTGCGCATCCCCGCGATCACCGTGGACACCGCGGGCTGGTCGAGCACGTAGCGCAGCGCGAGGTCCGGCAGCGCGTCGGTGTCGATGCCGAGGTCCCGCACGAGCGCGGCGACGTGCTCCTCGACCTGTGCAGGCCGGTCGCCGCCGAAGTACGTGTTCCGGAAGTCCCCCTCGGGGAACGTCGAGGCGGCGGTGATCCGCCCGGTCAGGCCGCCCTCGTCGAGCGCGACGCGCACGATCACGCCGACGCCGTGCTCGGCGCACGCGGGCAGAAGCTGCTCCTGCGGCTCCTGGTGCCAGACGTTGGCGATGACCTGCACGGTGTCGACCGTGCCGCTGCGCACGAGCGCGAGGACGTTCTGGGGCTGGTAGTCGTTGACCGACACCCCGAAGAACCGGATCTTGCCCTCGCGCCGCAGGTCGTCGACCGTCTCGAGCCAGTCGCCCTTGCCGACCCACTCGTCGCTCCACACGTGGAGCTGCAGCACGTCGAACGCCTCGAGGCCCGACGCCGCCAGGCTCGTCTCGAGGCTCTGGCGGATGTGCGAGCCCGGGAACGTCTCGTCGGGGTGCAGGCCGGCGGGCGCGGGCCACACGCCGTTCTTCGGCGGCACCTTGGTGGCGACGTGCACGTCGGGGTGGTCGCGCAGGACCCGGCCCACGATCCGCTCGCTCTCGCCGTACCCGCGTGCGGTGTCGACCAGGTTCACGCCCAGCTCGATCGCCCGGTGCAGCGCCGCGACGGACTCGTCCTCGCGCGCGCCGACCCACTGCGACGCCCCGATGCCCCAGGCGCCGTAGCCGATCTCGGACACGGTCAGCCCGGTGCGGCCGAGCGGTCGGTACTCCATGCCAGCTCCTCGTCACGGTCGGCCGCGTCGCGCGGCGGGCCGTCGTCGCGACCCGCCGCCCAGCCTCTCCCCGCGCCGTCGACGGCGCGACCGCGGGCGGCCCCTCAGGCGCCGTCGTGCGGACCCGCCGCACCGGCCGGCCCGGCGCCCGCCGCGACCGCGAGCACCCCGTGCGCGGCGGTCCCGGCGGGCACCAGCACGCGGACCGTCGTCGCCCCGCACGAGAGGACCGCGACGACGACGTGCGCGTAGTCCGGGTGCCACGCGAGCTCGACGCGGTCGACCGCGCCCAGCGGGACGACGAGCCGCGACGCGGAGTGCACGGGCGCCCGGCCGCGCAGCAGCCACGCGTGCCGTCCGACGACCTCGAACGCGGTGTCGTCGCCCGCGAGCACGCAGCCGTGCAGCACGGCGGGCGACAGCGCGTGCGCGACGCGCGCGACGACACCCTGCGACCCGGTCGCGCTGGGCGTGACGAGGCGACGGGGGTGCCCCGCCCACGGGACCAGGGACGGCCGGCGGCGCACGGCCTCGCGGACGTCCGCGCGCAGCGACAAGTCGGCCGGTCCGAGCCGGAGGGCGTCCGGGTCCGCGTGCGCGGTGCCCGCCCGCAGCAGCGCAAGGCCCGCGGGGGTCGCCGGGACGGCGGCGGCTCCCGCGCGCAGCTCCTCGACGAGGCCGTGCACCGCGTCCGCCGCCGAGCCGTTGTAGCGCACGGTCACGTGCGCGCCGTCGCGGGTGTGGACCGTGAGCCGCGCGTCGAGCAGGTTCACGACGTCCCGGACCGCGACGACGTCGGCCAGCCGGACGTGCCGCACGTCGTAGCCGCCCGGCGCCTTGGCGCGCGGGCTGGTCCGCCGGGACAGCACCGTCAGCGTGTCGTCCGCGACGACGAGCAGGTGGTCGTACAGGTCCATGTCGGGGGTCGCGTCCCGGCGCGCGACGTTGCGCGGCACCTTGAGCACGAGCCGTGCGGCGTCGAGGTCGAGCGGGTGGTCGCGGTACAGGCGCGGCACGTCGCGCGGCTCGCGCACCTCGTCGATCCACGGCCCGAACCGGTCGTACTCGCTGGTCCCTGCGGTGCTGGTCTCCGTCGACGCCACGTGCCGGTCCCCGTCCTGTCGCCCGGCCGCCACGCGGCCCCGCGGGCGCGGCCCCGACGCCACGCCGATGCGTCGCACCCTACGGCAGCGACGCGCGACGCCGGCCCGGGTGCCGTCCCGGATGCACGCACCGGGCGCACGCACGACAGTGGAGCACCACGGGACGACGAGCGGGAGCGGGCGTGTGAGCAGGAACGCAGTGGCCGAGCTGGTGCTGGTACGGCACGGCGAGAGTGTCGGCAACGTCGCCGCGACGCGGGCGGAGCGGGCGGGCGCCGAGGTCATCGACCTCGCGACGCGGGACGCCGACACCCCCTTGTCCCGTCGCGGCGAGGAGCAGGCCGAGGCGCTCGGGACGTGGCTGCGCGAGCAGCCCGACGGGTCGGCGCCGCAGTCGGTGTGGTGCTCGCCGTACGTCCGCGCGGTGCAGACCGCGACGATCGCGCTGCGGGCCGGCGGCCGGGACCTCGCGCCGCACCTCGACGAACGCCTGCGCGACCGCGAGCTCGGGATCCTCGACCTGCTCACCACGCGCGGCGTCGAGGCCCGGTACCCCGCCGAGGCCGCACGCCGCCGCCACCTGGGCAAGTTCTACTACCGGCCGCCGGGCGGGGAGTCGTGGGCGGACCTCGTGCTGCGGGTGCGGGCGTTCCTCGGCGACCTGGACCGCGCCGAGGACGGGCGCCGGGTGCTGCTCGTCGCGCACGACGCGGTCATCATGGTCGTGCGGTACGTGTGCGAGGGGCTCACCGAGCACGAGGTGCTCGACCTGGGCCGGCGCACCCCCGTGCGCAACGCCGCCGTCACCCGGCTCGTGCGCACCGGCGCGGCGGCCTGGACCGTCGCGGCCTTCAACGACGACGGCCACCTGGCCCGCGAGGGCGCCCCCGTGACGACGCACCCCGGAGACCGCGATGCCCTCCCGCACTGAGCCGATCACGCCGGCGCTCCTGCGGGGGTGGCCGCTGCCGACGCCCGCGTCGTCGAAGTACAGCCGCGGCCAGGTGGTCGTCGTCGGGGGCGCGCGTCGCACGCCCGGCGCGGCGCTGCTGGCCGGCGTCGCGGCCCTGCGGGTCGGGGCCGGCCGCCTGACGCTCGGCGTCGCCCGGTCGGTCGCCGTCCCGCTCGCCGTGCGCGTGCCCGAGGCGGGTGTCGTCGAGCTGCCCGAGACGGAGGACGGCTGCCCCGACGGCACCGGGCTGGACCGGCTCGAGGCCGACCTGCGCGGCGCCGACGCGGTGCTCGTCGGCCCGGGCCTCGACGACGCGGACCGCACGGTCGACCTGCTGCGCGCCGTCGCCCCGGTGCTCCCCCGCCGCACCCCGGTCGTGCTCGACGCGTTCGCGCTCGGCGTCCTGCCGCGCGTCGACGACGTCGCGCAGCGGCTCGCCGGGCGGCTCGTCCTGACGCCCAACCTCACCGAGGCCGCGCTGCTGCTCGGCGTCGACGAGGCCGACGAGGGCGCCGGCGCACGCATCGCGCGGCAGTACGGCGCCGTCGTGACCTGCCAGGGCCGCGTGTCCGCTCCCGACGGGTCGCAGTGGGCGGTGTCGACCGGCATGTCGGGACTCGCGACGTCCGGCAGCGGCGACGTGCTCGCGGGGGCGACGCTCGGCGTGGTCGCGCGCGGCGCGGACCTCGCGCAGGCCGTCTGCTGGGCGACGCACCTGCACGCGGCCGCGGGCGACCGGCTGGCCACGCGCGTGGGCCGGCTCGGCTACCTGGCACGCGAGCTGCCCGACGAGCTGCCCGCGCTCCTCGCCGAGCTCGCGCCCTGAGCGCGGCCGCCGCCGCGATCAGCCCTCGACGCCCGTCGCCATGTGCGAGGCGCCGACCGGCTTCGACTCGGGTGACCCGCGCTCGCGCAGGTAGATCGACAGCACGACCATGCTGAGGACGGCGAGGAACTCCGACTGCCAGTTCTGGAGCGTGCGGTTCCAGAACTCGGGGAGCAGCAGGTACTCCCCGTACGTCACGGGGTCGGCGTGCTCGCGCAGCTGGTCCTCGGAGTACGCGACCGCACCGGCGAGCGACTGGGCGAACCAGCTCAGCACGAACAGCAGGCCCATGACGAGGCCGAGCGAGTGCGAGTACAGCGACAGGCGCCAGCCGCGCACGCGTGCCCAGGCCGGGGACTCCTGCGTCGCGTGCTCGGCGACCTTCTGGTCCTCGTCGCTCTCCCGTCCGGGCTGGTCGAGGCTCTTCGACTCGGGCGACCCCTTCTGCAGGAGCCACACGGTCGCCACGATGTAGAGCAGGAACTGGAGGAACTCCGACTGCCAGTTCTCGGCGACGTCGACGGCGAACGCGGACGACACGACGTACCGCGCGAGCGTCACGGGCTCGAGCCCCGCCTCGAGCTGCTCGCGGTTGAGCACCGCGACCCCGCTGACCGCCTGCCCCACGAGGGACGCCAGGAAGATCGCCGCGAAGAACAGGCTGAGCGAGTTCTCCCGGACGACCCGGCCCGCGCGCCCGCTCACAGCCGCGCCGCCGCGACGGCCACGACGGCGAGCAGGCCCAGCAGGGCACCGCCCAGCGTCACGACGAAGAGCACACGCTGCGTCACGCCGCCTCCAGGTCGCAGTCGTAGGGTCGCGGCGGGCGGGGGTCGCACGACGCCGCGCTGACCAGCCAGGAGGTGCCCGACGCGGTGAGGAACACGGTGTCCAGGGCGGTGCGGACCTGCGCCTCGCCGCCCGCACGCGTCACCTGCGCGTCGGTGGCGGGCGCCCGGGAGCGCAGCAAGTCCGCGAGGTCGCCGTCGACGAGGGCCTCGGCGCACGCGACGCCCTCGTCCTCCTCGACGGTCTCCACGACCCCCGGGGTGAGCAGCGCGCACGCGCGCGCGCCGTCACCGGCGTCCACCGCGTCGTAGAAGTCGCGCACCACGTCCCGCGCGTCGGCCGTCCGGGCGGTGCCCGCGCACGCCGCACATGGCGTGACCAGCAGCGTCGCGAGCAGCAGGGCCGCGCCCCGTGCCGTCGTCGTCCTCATGGCTGACGATGCTGGCACCGCTGCACCCGCGCCGCTCGTCGGCGCACGGCGCGCCCACCGCCCCGCGACCTGCAGCGACGGCGCCGGCCCGCGCGACGGCCGCGCCCCGCAGGGCGACGATGGGCGGGCGGGCCGGCAGCGCCCGCACGGTTCGGGGGGAGGAGGGCCCGAGACGTGAGCGGCCGCAGCCCCGACGCGCCCGTCCGTGCGCCCGCGTCGTACCAGCGGTGGGACGGGATCACGTTCCTGCACTGGCCGTACCCGCCCGCGGTCGTCGGCGCCCTGCTGCCGCCCGGGCTCGTGGTCGACGTGCTCGACGGCGCGGCGTGGGTGGGGCTCACGCCGTTCGCGATGCGCGACGTGCGGGTCCCCGGCCTGCCCGCGCTCCCCCGCTGGTCGCAGTTCCTCGAGGTGAACGTGCGCACGTACGTGCGGCACCCGGCGAGCGGCACGGACGGCCTGTGGTTCCTCACCCTCCTGTGCCCGCGTCGGGCGTTCGTCGCCGCGATGCGGGTCCTCGGGCTGCCGTACGTGCACGCGGCGGGGGCGGTCGTCCGCACGACCGGCGCGGTCGAGTACGCGGCCGCCACGGACCGGGGGCGACGGCTGCGCGTGGTCGTCGAGCCGGGCGACGCGGTCCGGTTCCCCGACGCGTGGTCCGACGCGGTGACCGGCCGCTGGAACGCCTTCACCCGACGCGCGGGGACGCTGTGGCGGGTCCCCGTCGAGCACGCGCCCTGGCCGCTGCACGACGCCGCCGCGCCACGTCTGCGGACCGACCTGCTGGAGGCCTGCGGGCTGCCGACCCCGTCCGGCGCGCCCCGGGTGTCGTGGTCGCCCGGCGTGGACGTGCGGGTGGGCGCCCCGCGTCCCGTGGCCCTCGTGCACGTCCCGCACCGACGTGGACGTGCGGCGGCTGTCGGACCCGGTGGCTAGCGTCGGGCCATGGACGCGACGGCGTGGCTCCTCGACGGTGACCCGGCGATCCGGTGGCAGGTCCTGCGCGACCTGACCGACGCACCCGCCGACGCGGTCGCGGCCGAGCGGGCGCGTGTCGAGCACGAGGGGTGGGGCGCCGCGCTGCTCGCCGCGCAGGACCCCGACGGCCGGTGGGCGGGCGGTGCCTGCTTCCCCGCCGGGTACGCGGGCGACGAGCCGGGCCAGCCCTGGACGGCGACCATGCACGTCCTGCAGACGCTGATCCTGCTGGGGCTGGACCCCGGATCGGCGTCCGCGCGGCGCACCGCGGCGCTCGTCGCCGAGAGCTGCCGGTGGGAGCACGACGGCCAGCGCTACTTCGACGGCGAGGTCGAGCCGTGCATCAACGGGCGGACGATCGAGGCCGGCGTGTGGGCCGGGGTGGACGTGCGTCCCCTCGTGGAACGCGTGCTCGACGAGCAGCTCGCCGACGGCGGCTGGAACTGCGAGGCGGAGCTCGGCTCGGTCCGCTCCTCCTTCGACACGACGATGTGCGTGCTGGACGGCCTGCTCGCCGTCGAACGGGCGCACGGCGACCCGACGGTGCGGGCGGCGCGGCTGCGCGGGCTGGAGTACCTGCTGGAGCGGCGGCTGTTCCGCCGCGCCAGCACCGGGCAGGTCGTGGACCCGGCATACCTCGAGCTCGCGTTCCCGTACTACTGGCACTACGACGTGCTGCGCGCGCTCGACCACGTCCGGGCCGCGGGCGACCCGCCGGACCCCCGGATGACGGAGGCCGTCGAGCTCGTGCGCAGCCGGCGCCGGGCCGACGGCCGCTGGGCGCTCGACCGCGTGCACCCGGGTCGGGTCCACCTCGAGATCGAGGGTCCCGTGGGTGCGCCGAGCCGGTGGAGCACGCTGCGGGCGATGCGCGTCCTGCGGTGGTGGGACGCGGCCTCAGCCTGACGCCGGCGGGCCGGTCGCCGCCGGGTGAAACCGCGGGTGACACGTCCCCTCGGCGGCCCCTCGACCCTTGTCGGCGCGGCAGCGGCGTTCGTAGCCTCGAGAGGTCAGACAAGGGCACACCCGTCGCGAGGCGGGGCCGCAAAGCCACGGGACCCACGCGGTCAGCCGGGCTGCCGACCAGGGGGCCTTCCACATGCACGCCATGCACTGGCGCGCGCCCGCGCGCACGCTCGTCCGCACCCGCACCCGCACCCACACCCGCACCCGAATCCGCACCGGCGCCGGCACGGGGCGCAGCCGAACCGCCCACGCGACCCCGCGGCCCCGTCGCGCGGGCCGGGTTGGGCTCGTCGCGCTGCTGCTCGCCACCACGGCGGTGCTCGTCCCGCTCGTCCCCGCGCCCGCGGCGGCGGCAGAGCCGGACCTCGCGCCGTCCGGCCTGCTGTTCGGTGCCTACGTCGCGCAGCGCTCGGCACCGAGCGTCGAGGCGGCCACCGCGGCGTTCGAGGAGCGGGTCGGCCGTCGCCTCGAGCTGCACCGCTGGTACAGCCGCTGGGACGAGACGATGCCGCCATCCGGGCTGCGCGCGTCGGTCGCCGCGGGACGCACGCCGGTCCTGTCGATCGAGCCGCGCACGCTCGCGGGCACCCGGCTGTCCTGGGCGTCCGTCGCACGCGGGGACCACGACGCACGCATCCGGGCGCAGGCCACGGGCGTCGCGTCGCTCGGCGTCCCCGTGCTGCTCGCGTTCCACCACGAGCCCGAGCTCGCGGGCACGCACGGCACCCCCGCCGAGTTCCGCGCGGCGTGGCGGCGCTACGTCGAGGTCTTCCGGGCAGCGGGCGTCACGAACGTGCTGTGGACGTGGATCGTGACGCCCACGGTGCTCGGCGGCACGACGGGTCCCACGGCGACCGACCTGTACCCGGGCGACGACGTCGTCGACCGCGTGGGGCTCGACGCCTACAACTGGGCGGGCTGCGCACCGGGAGTGCCGACCGCGTGGCGCTCGATGGCGACGATCGCGGGACCGGCCCGCGACTTCGCCCGCGCGCACGGCAAGCCGCTGCTCCTCGCGGAGTGGGGCTCGGTCGAGGACGCGGCGGACCCGGGCCGCAAGGCGGCGTGGCTGCGCGAGTCGCTCGCGACGCTCGCGTCGTGGCCCGAGGTCGAGGGCGCGCTGTACTTCCACCAGCACGGCACGTGCCCGTGGTGGACGGACTCCACGGCGACGACGGCGGCCGCGTTCACCGAGATCGCGAACTCCCCCACCGCGCACGGGCGCACGAGCGCGTGGCTGCGCGCCTCCACGGTGCTCGGCGGTGCACCCCTCGCCGTCGCGTTCGACGCGTCCCGCAGCGCGGGCGCCGGCACGGCGACCGGCAGCGGCGTGACGACGTGGCGGCTCGACCCCGGCGACGGCACGCCACCCACGACCGGCACGGGCACACCACCGGCCGTCCTGGCGCACACGTACCGGACGGCCGGCACGTTCCGGGCGCGGCTCGACGTCACCGACGCCGCGGGCGGCACGGCCACGGACCAGCGGACGGTGACGGTGGCCGCGGCGCCCACGCTCGAAGTCGCCGCGCGCGCCGTGACCACGACCGGTGCCGAGCTCGTCGCGTGGGTCGACCCGGACGGGCTGACCGGCATGGTCCGGTTCGAGTGGGGCACGTCCACGGCCTACGGCGCGACCGCCACCGCGTCCGTGCCTGCCGTGACCTACGCGGCGACCACGCCCGTCGTCGCCACCGGCCTCGCGCCGTCGACCACGTACGCGGTGCGGGTCACGGCGGCCACGGCGGCCGGCACCACGACCCGCAGCACGACCTTCAGCACCGCGGGCGCGCCGACGACGTCCACCACGTGGGCGTCGGGCACCGCGCGCACGTCCACCACGCTCGGCGCCACCGTGAACCCGCGTCTCGCCGCCACGAGCGCCTGGTTCGAGTGGGGTCCCACGGCGGCGCTCGGCGCGGGGACGGCTCCCGTCGCGCTGTCCGCCGTCGGGTACGACACGACCCTCACGACCGCCGTGGCAGGACTCGCCCCCGGCACGACGTACCACTACCGGCTCGTCGCCCGGAACGCGCACGGCTCCGTCGCCGGTCCCGTCCGCACGGTCACGACGAGCCGCTGACCGCGGGACCGCCCGGCAGGCCCGTGCTCGCGTGGAGCGGCGGGGCCGGCCGCGCGCGGCTAGCGTGGGACGCGGTGCAGCAGCCGCCGCCTCGTGGAGAGGCCGACGGAGGCGCGATGACCGGTACGCCCGCCGTGCGCGACCCCGGTCGCGTCGAGTACGTCCTGCCGCTGCGGTGGACCACGGACGAGGACCTGCCCGAGCTGACCGCGTACCTGCGGGCGCTGTCCGCGGCGGTCCCCGTCATGGTCGTCGACGGCTCGCCGGAGCCGCTGTTCGCCGCCCACCGGCGCGCCTGGGCCGGGGTCGTCCGCCACGTCCGCCCCGAGCCCTGGCCAGGGGCGAACGGCAAGGTGCGCGGCGTCATGACGGGGCTGCACCTCGCGTGGGCCGATGCGGTCGTCCTGGCCGACGACGACGTTCGGTGGCGTCCCGCGCAGCTGCGCCGTGCGCTGCGGCTCCTGGAGGACGCCGACGTCGTCGTGCCGCAGAACGTGTTCGAGCCTGCGCCGTGGCACGCCCGGTGGGACACCGCGCGCACGCTGGTGAACCGCGCGTGCGGCGGCGACTGGCCGGGCACGCTCGTCGTGCGCCGCTCACGGCTCCTCGACTGGGGCGGCTACGACGGCGACGTCCTGTTCGAGAACCACGAGCTCGTCCGCACCGTCGCGGCGCACGGTGGCCGGGTGCTCCGGGCGGACGACCTCTACGTGCCGCGGCGCCCGCCGCGGACCCGGACCTTCTGGTCGCAGCGCGTGCGGCAGGCCTACGACGACCTCGCGGAGCCGCTGCGGCTGACGGTCGAGGCGGCGGTGCTCCCGACGCTCGTGGCCGCGGCCGTCACGCGCCGCGCCGGACCGGCGCTGGTCGTCGCGGGCGCGTCCGTGGGCCTCGCGTGGCGGGGTCGACGGCTCGGCGGGGGCCGTGCCGTGTTCCCCGCGGGAGACGTGGCCCTCGCGCCGCTGTGGGTCGCCGAGCGCGCGGTGTGCGTCTGGGCCGCGCTCGCGCTGCGCGCCCGCGGCGGGGTGCCCTACGCGGGCGGTCGGCTGCTGCGGGCGGGGACGCCCGGCCGGCGCCTGCGCACGCGCGTGACGCTCTGACCGGCCCGGGGCGACCTGCGGAGACCGGCCCGGAGCGACCCGCGGAGCCGCGACGGCGGCGCCGGGCGCCCCGAACCTCCGGAGCCCCGAACCTCAGGGCGCCTCGAAGCCGATCGCCTTGTGGCTGCCGTCGCACCACGGCTTGATCGCGGACGCCCCGCACCGGCACAGCGCGACGGTCGCCCTGTGCTTCTCGACGGGGTTGCCGCGGTCGTCGACCACGGGCACGTCCCCGCGCACGAGCAGCGGGCCGTCGGGGCACGCGACGATCGAGCCGCGCGGCACGGCGCCCTCGTGGGGTCCGGCGGGGCTCACGCGGGCACCCGGAGCGAGGTCGCGCCGCGTTCCCAGGCCGCGACGAGGTGCTCGCCGACGAGCTCGTCGAGGTAGAGGCACGCGCACGCCCCGAACAGGATGTCCGGCACGAGGTCGGGTTCCTGCTCGGCGAGGCCCCCGGCCAGGTCCCGTCCGGCGATCTGCTCGTGCACCGCGTCCGCCTCCACGTGCTCGTCGAAGTACTCGGTCACGTCGGCGCCGTACCCGTGCCGGCGGAACCCGTCGCCGTAGCGCCGGTTCGGCAGCGACGACGTCATCTCGAACGCCGCGAGGTGGCCCGCGGTCGCGCCGCGCAACCGGCGGTGCAGCCCGAACAGCGACATCGTGTTGACGGCGGCGAGCGTCACGGCGGGCACCTCGTCGACGTAGCGTCCGAACGTCGACTCGAGCCCGGCCCCGCGCATGGTGCGCGCGAACAGCTCGGCGTGCATCCGGTCCGGGGCGCCGCCGCCGTACTCGTCCGCCTGGATCTCCACGAGCGCGGCCTTCGCCGGGCCCTGCAGCCGGGGCACCGCCCACGTGTGCGGGTCGGCCTCCTTGAGCTGGTACACCGAGCGCTGGACGAGCAGCTCGCGGAGCTGGTCGCGTGTCGCCTGCTTGCCCACGTACCGCGACAGGCTCGGCCCGGGTCCCGGCGCGGTCAGCGTGAACAGCGTGTCCGCCACGGCCCGGCGGTCCGGGGGCACGTCCGCGGGCACCTGGACGCGCTCGCGCAGGGTGCGCTCGAGCGCGTCCTCGAGCAGCCCGCGGGCGCGCAGCACGTCGGGGTGCCACTCCCACGCGTCGTCGACGCCCTCGATGCCGCCGTAGTGCAGCTCGTACAGCACGAACAGCGCGAGCTGCACGTCGTCGTCGAGGAGCAGGTCGTCGGACGCGTCCACGGCGGCACGGGCCGCGTCGAGCAGCCGGTCGTCGGGGGGCGCGTCGAGGCGGCCCGGGGCGGCGGCCAGCGTGTCGGCGAGCAGCGTGCCCAGCGGTCCGCGGGGCTGGGGCGGCTTCATCAGGTCCTCCGTCCGGGCGCGGCTCGGCCACGACTCCGAAGCCGACGAGCAGCACCAGCGTCACACGGCTCCGCCGGGCCCGCACGGCGGCACCCGCACCCGTCGCAGGTGGGAGCCCCGCCGCCTCACGCCGCGGGCCGCGACCGGGCGCGAGCGCGCCTCCGCGCGCGCCCTGGCGCCCGCTCCCCCAGACTGTCCGCGTGCGAACCATGGGTGTCGAGGAGGAGTTCCTGCTGGTCACGCCTGACGGCGTACCGACGGCGGTCGCGCCGGCGGTGCTGCGGCTCGCGGCCGCGGAGCCGTCCGACCCGCGCCCGGGCGGCGACGTCGAGAAGGAGTTCAAGCAGGAGCAGGTCGAGACCTCGACGCACCCGTGCACCGACCGCGACGACCTGCTCGCGCAGGTGCGCGACGGCCGCGCCCGCGCGGACGCGCTCGCGCAGGCCGCCGGCGCCCGCGTCGCCGCGCTCGGCGCGCCGCCCCAGGACGTCGAGTCGACCGTGATCCCCGACCGGCGCGCGCACGAGATCCGTGCCCGCTTCGGGCAGACGGCACGCGAGCAGCTGACGTGCGGGTGCCACGTGCACGTCGCGGTGCAGGACGACGACGAGGGCGTGCGCGTCCTCGACCACCTGCGCCCGTGGAACGCGGTGCTCCTGGCCCTCAGCGCGAACAGCCCGTCCTGGTCCGGGTCGAGCACCGGCTACGCGAGCTACCGCTCGCAGGTGTGGGGCCGCTGGCCGACGTCGGGCCCGACCGCGCCGTTCGGCGACGGCGCGACCTACCGGCACGTGATCGCCGACCTGCTGCGCACGGGCACGGTGCTGGACGACGGGATGGTCTACTTCGACGCGCGGCTGTCCGCGCACTACCCGACCGTCGAGGTCCGCGTGGCCGACGTGTGCCTCGACGCCGCGGACGCCGTGCTGCAGGCCGTGCTCGTGCGCGCGCTGGCCGAGACCGCGGTGCGGACGGAGCCGGCCGTGGCCCCGGTGCGCGCCGAGGTGCTGCGGACGTGGACGTGGCGGGCCGCGCGCTCGGGCGTGACGGGGGACCTCGTGAGCCCGTCGACCGGCGAGCCGCGCCCCGCGGCGGACGTCGTCGGCGAGCTCCTCGACCACGTGCGCGACGCGCTCGCCGAGGCGGGCGACCTGGAGTGGACGGAGCGGCAGCTCGGGCACGTCCTGCGCCGCGGCAACGGTGCGGTGCAGCAGCTCGCGTGGCGCGCGCAGGGCGCCGACGACGACGCGCTGGTGCGGCGCGCCGTCGACGTCACGCAGCTCTGAGAGCCCTCATGCGGCCGCCGCCGGGCCGGCACCGGTCGACCCGTCCGGAACCGCGACCTCCGGCACCGTCGCGCGTCCGCGCACCGGGCTGACCGCCTCCTGCGGCGAGAGCTGCGCGGACGGCGTCGCCCGCCGGCGACGCATGAGCACCTTGTCGAGCTCGGCGACGACCGGCAGGACCAGCGCGAGGCCGATCGCGGCGAGCCACTGCTCGCCGGACAGCGACTGCGTCGTGAGCCAGCGCTGCAGGAAGTCGAGCTCGGTGGCGAGCACGACGAGCACCACGGGGATCGACAGCACCTTGACCGCCGACAGCACGGGCGGCAGCAGCCCGGACTCCGGCTCGCGCCGCAGCACGAGGCCCGAGAGCGTCGACCCGAGGCCCATGACGACGAACGCCATCGTCATGGACGCGCTCGGCTCGGTCGTGGACAGCGCGTCGGGGCCCGCGACGAGCGGCACGGCCGTCGCCGCGCACAGCACCACGCCGTACAGCACCCAGCGGCTGATCGCGTGCCGGTTCCCGATCCCCTGCTTCGGGTCGCGTGGCGGCCGGCTCATGATCTCGGGGCCGACCGGGTCGAGCATGATCGCGACGACGGGTGCGACGCACACGAAGAAGTTGAGGAACAGCACCATCATGGGCGTGAGCGCGACGCCGTCGTTCAGGTCGGCGATCGTCGCGAGCAGGAACAGCAGCACGAGCCCGATGAGCTGGCTCATCTGGAACCGGATGTACGCGGTGATCTTCTGGTAGATGCTGCGGCCGAGCTCGACGGCGTGCACGAGCGTCGAGAAGTTGTCGTCGGTGAGGACGAGCCGCGCGGCCTGCTTGGTGACCTCGCTCCCCGAGCCCATGGCGACGCCGATGTCCGCCTGCTTGATCGCCGCGGCGTCGTTGACCGCGTCGCCCGTCATCGCGACGACGAGCCCCTGGCGCTGCATGAGCTGCACCAGGCGGAGCTTGTCCTCCGGGGTGACGCGCCCGAACACGTGCAGGTCGGGCAGCCGCGCGAGCAGCTCGTCGTCGGTGAGGCGGGCCAGCTCGGCGCCGCTGATCGCGCCGGGCGGCAGGCCCAGGTCGGACCCGATCGCGGACGCCGTGACCGCGTGGTCGCCCGTGATCATCCGGACGTCGATGCCGGCTCGGTGCGCGATCTCGACGGACACCTTCGCCGAGGGCCGCAGCGGGTCGACGATCCCCACCATGCCGACGAACACGAGCCGCTCGACGTAGGCCATCGGGTCCGCGACGAGGCCCGGCTCGTCGGCGGGCGTCAGGACCCGCACCGCGAACGCGAGGGTGCGCAGCCCGGCGTGGGCCAGCCGGTCCTGCTCGGCGTCGATCTGCTCGCGCAGCACCGCCAGGTCGACGAACTCGCCGGGGGCTGCGAGCGCGTGGGTGCACCGGTCCAGCACGACGTCGGGGCCGCCCTTGACGACCTCGACCAGCGAGCGCTGCCCGCGCCACGGCATCCAGTGCGCGGTCGCCATGAACTTGTACGCCGAGTCGAACGGCACCTCGGCGACCCGCGGGTACTCGCGGCGGCTCTCCTCGGCGTCGACGCCGAGCTTCGCGGCGAGCACGACGAGCGCGGCCTCGGTCGGGTCGCCGACGACATCACCCGCGTCGGAGACGAGCGCGTCGCTCGCGAGGCACAGCCCGTACGCCAGCGGCGTGAGGTCCGGGACCTCGGCGCCCGCGGCCGCGAGCACGCGACCGGTCTTGGTGTAGCCCGCACCCTCGACGGTGTAGTGCCGGCCGCCGAGCCACAGGGCGGTGACCGTCATCTCGTTGAGCGTGAGCGTGCCGGTCTTGTCGGAGTTGATCGCGCTCGTCGCCCCGAGCGTCTCGACGTCGGAGAGGTTCGCGACGATCGCCTTCGCGGCGGCGAGCTGCTTCGCGCCGTACGCGAGCATGGCCTGCACGAACGTCGGCAGGCCCGTCGGGATCGCGGAGATCGCGACGGCCGTCGCGAGGAACAGCAGGTCGGCGATCGGGTCGCCGCGCACCACGCCGATGACGACGATGAGCGCGACGGCGGACCACGCGATCGCGCCGAGCACCTTGGTCAGCGCGTCGAGCTCGCGCTGCAGCGGCGAGCGCGTCTTCTCGACGGACGACAGGAGCGTCGCGATGTGGCCGATCTGCGTCGTCATCCCGGTCGACGTCACGAGCAGCGTGCCCGTGCCGCGCGTCACCGCGGTGTTCTGGAACGCCATGTTGGTGCGGTCGCCGAGCGGCACGTCCTCGTCGGCGAGCGCCTCGGTGGACTTGCCGATCGGTGCGCTCTCGCCGGTCAGCGCGGCCTCCTGCGTCTCCATGGTCGCCGTCCGGGCGAGCCGGCCGTCGGCGGGCACGATGTCCCCCGCCTCAAGCTCGACGACGTCCCCGGGGACGAGCTGGCTGGCGGGGACGAGCGAGACGGCACCGTCGCGGCGGACCTTGCTCGTCGGCTCCTGCATCGTCGCGAGCGCGTCGACGCTCTTGCGCGCCTGCATCTCCTGGCGCGTGCCGATCACGACGTTGAGCAGCACGAGGAACCCGACGATCGCCGCCGTGGACCCCTGCCCGATCGCGATGCTCACGACCGCGACCGCGACCAGCATGAGGTTCATCGGGTCGCGGACCTGGCTCAGCAGCACCGACCACACGGACGGCGGGGCCTGCGCCGTCAGCGTGTTCGGACCGTACTGCCGCTGCCGCAGCCCGGCCTCGGCGGCCGTCAGCCCTGTCGCCGGTGCGGTGCCGAGTGCCCGCGCCGCCTCGTCGGTGCTGAGCGCCCACCACCGGGTCTCGCTCCCGGTCGCGCCCTGCACGGCCGGCACGCTCGTCGTCTGGGCCACGACCGCCTCCCCTGGGTCGGCCCGGACGTACCGGGCGCATGGACCTGGACGTCGGACGCTAGGGCGGCTGCGCGCGCGGCACATCACTCGCGGCAGGTGATGCGAGCGCCCCCGGGTGCGGGGCGACACTGCCCGGGTGACCGACGACTCCCCCGCCACCGGAGCCCCGCGGTCGGTGCGGGTACGCACGCACGCGGCCGAGCACCGCCGCCGCGCGTCGCACCTGTACGGTCTCGTGATCTCGGGCTCGGTCCTCGCGGCCGCGCCCGACGACTTCGGGCTCGTCCGGCTCGGCTCCGCGGTGGTCGGGACGCTCCTCGTCTACTGGCTCGCGGAGTCGTACGCGCACTGGACGGCGCTGCGCGCGCTGCAGGGCCGTCCCCTGACGCCGCACGAGCGCCGCGAGGTCTTCCTCGACGGTCTCCCGCTCGTGGCCGCCTGCGCGGTCCCCGTGACGGTGCTGGTGGTCGAGGCGGCGCTCGGCGTCGAGCCGGGGCTCGGCGTGCGGGTCGCGCTCGCCATCAACGCCGCGCTGCTGGTCGTGGTGGGGTGGAACATGGCCGGGGAGGGCGGCATCTCCGGCTGGCGGCGCGTCGGCGCGAGCGCGCTGACGGGGGCGCTGGGCCTCGCGATGGTGGTGCTCAAGCTCGGCCTGCACCACTGACGCGACGTCGCGGGCCGCGCCCTGACGGCCCGGCCCGGCCCGTCAGGGCAGCAGGCCCAGCTCGCGCCCCCGGCGGACGGCGGCGCGGCGGCTGCCGACCTCGAGCTTGCGGAACAGCGACTTCAGGTGCGCCTTGACGGTGTTGACCGAGACGAACAGGTCGTCCGCGATCTCGGCGTTGCTCTGCATGGTCGCCAGCGCGGTGAGGACCGCGAGCTCGCGGTCGGTGAGCGCGCCCGCGAGCGGTGCGGGCTCGGCGACGGGCGCCTGCGGGCCGATGAGCTCGCGCACGCTCGCGGCGAGCGCGTCGGTGCGCGCACCGGCGACACGGGCCACGGGCTGGCGCACCGAGGGCGGCGCGGGCCGGACGAACGGCAGCACGACTCCCTCCGCGGCGGCCTCGTCGAACGCGGCGCGGGCGAGCGCGTCCGCCCGGCGCGGCTCGCGCGCGGCCTCCGCCACGCCGGACGCCACGAGCAGCGCCTCGACCCGGGTGAGCAGGTCGAGGTCCGCGTCGTCGGCGAGGACCTCCTGCACCTCCTCGGCCGCCGCCGGCGTCTGGTGCCGGGCCAGGTCGGTGCGCGCGCGGCAGACGCGCCGCACGTCCGCGCTCGGCCGGCCGGGGATCGCCAGACCGGCGAAGGGCTCGTCGCGCAGGGCAGCGCGCACGCGCAGGTCGGTGGCCGCGCGGGCGACCATGTCCGCGGCGACCGGCGGCACGTCGATGCCCTCGGCGGCGCGCGCGGCGTCGGCCAGTGCGGCCGTCGCGGCCCGGGTCCGACCCGCGGCTAGCGCGACCTGCGCCTGCAGGGCGTGCATGGCGACCACGAGCACCGGCTCGTCGCCCCCGACGTCGGCCGCCCAGCCGTACGCGAGCGCCCGCTCGGCCCCGCGCCAGTCCCCCCGGACCAGCCCGACCACGGCCGCCGCCGCGTACGCGGGGCGCAGCTGCTCGTACGACGTCCAGCCGGCCTGCTCGGCGAGCACGAGGATCGTCGTCACGCGCTCGAGCGCGGCCTCGTACCGGCCCTGCACCGCGTCGCACAGGGCGAGGTACGCACGCCCGTTGAGCGCCATGAGGCTCAGCGGCGCCGGGTCGTCGCGCACGAGCCGCTCGAGCTCGGTGCGTGCCGCGTCGACCCGGCCGGACCAGAACAGCCCGGTGGCGCGCAGGTCGTGGGCCCAGCTGCGGTACGTCGCGAACGCGGGGAACGGCACGGGGGTCCGCGCGAGGACGTGGTGCGCGGCGGTCGCGGCGGTCGTCGTCGCGGTCACGTCGCCGCGCCCCCGGGCGGCGTGCGCGTCGAGGATCTCGACGAGCACCTCGGCCGCACCGCGGTGCGCGTCGTCGAGGTCGTCCAGCAGCGCCCGGGCGCGCGCGACGTGGTGCCGGCACGCCGGGATCCGGCCCTCGACGCCCGCCACGGCACCGGCGCACAGCGCGCACCACACGGACTGCGTCTGCTCCTCGAGCGGCACGGCGTGCGCCGCCGCCAGCACCGCCGTGCGGTCCGGCCCGGGCAGCAGCAGCGCCGCCGACTCGACGAACACCTGGGCGAACAGCTCGAGCTCCTCCGCGGCCGCGGCGTGCTCGAGCGCGCGCAGCGGGTCGCCGTGCTCGACGTGCCACCGTGCCGCGCGCGCGTGCGTCAGCCGGTAGGCCGCAGGGTCCTCGAACCGCAGCGTGCCGCGCAGCATGTCCCGCAGCAGCGGGTGGAACCGGTACTGGACGGCGCCCGTGCCGCCGTCGCGCCGCGTGTCGTCGACGCCCCAGCCGTGCCCGGTGACGACCGAGACGAAGTCGTGCGCGGCGACGCGCTCCTCCAGGTAGCGACCCGCGGGCGCTCCCGGCACGAGCGCCGCGGCGAGGTCGATCGTCAGCGGCGACGCCACCGACGTCCGCAGCAGGAAGTCCCGCACCGCGGGCTCCTGCCGCGCGAGCACCTCCTCGACGAGGTACTCCGCGACCGCCCGGTCGCCGTCGCCGAAGTCGACGAGCACGGCGCGGCCCGGCTCGGCGAGCTGCTGCAGCCCGAGCCGCACGCCGACGGGCCACCCCTCCGTGCGCTCGAGCAGGTGCTCGACGTCCTCGGGCTCGACGTCCACGCCCTCGGTGCCGGCGAGCGCCCCGACGTCGGTCGCGTCGAACGCCAGGTGCTCGGCCCGGACGTGGCCGACGCGGCCGTCGAGCGCGAGGCGGCGCAGCGGCAGGGGCGGGTCGGTGCGGCTGATGAGCACGACGTGCACGGCAGGCGCGTAGCGGACCAGGTCGCCGACGGCCTCCACGACCTCGGGCGAGCGCAGGTGCTGGGCGTCGTCGAGCACGAGCACCACGTCGCCGGGCAGCGTGCCGAGCGTGTGCAGCAGGTGCGTCGTGAACGCGTCGGTGATCGCCGGCGGGACCTGCAGCCGGTGCACCTCGTGGTGGCGCGGGACGGGCGTGGACGCGACCGCGGCGACGACCCGGTGCCAGAACACGGGCAGCACGTCGTCGCGCGCCTCGAGGGTCACCCACGCCGGGCGCAGGCCCCGGTCCGCGCACCAGCCGGCCACCGCGGTCGACTTCCCCCACCCGGCGCCACCGACGACCGCGGTCAGACGCCGGTGCCGCGCCCCGTCGAGGAGCGCCCACACCCGCTCGCGCGGGACGGCGTGCGGGACGACGGGGGGCGGGGCGACGGGGCGCACGACGGACGCCTGGGAGGAGGCGACGGGCGCGACCGAGGCCAGGGCGTCGCGGACCCCTCCCCGAGCCGCTATCCCCTCCGGTTCCTGGCGTCGAGCCGGCCCGGTGGTGGCCATGGGGACACCGTAGCGACGTTCACCCGTCCGGGGTGAGGGGTAGATCGTCCTTTTTCCACCACGCTGGGCGCACGGAGCGGCGCGGGAGGTCGGATGGCTACGGGGCTCGCGGAGATCACGGTGGCCGGGGCGCTCCCGGTGCCGTGGCGGCCCTGGCTGCGGGCGCGCGGCGTGCGCGCGATGCGCCGGCAGACCGTCCTGCAGGGCTCGGTGCCCGACGGCGCCGCGCTGCCCACGCTGCTGGAGCAGGCGCACGACCTCGGGCTCGGGGTGTCGGTGCTGTGGCAGGAGAGCCGCCGCGACACCTCCGGCGGCGTCGCGGTGCGGCTCGTCGTGGACGGCGGCGTCGGGGACGTCCTGCTGTCGATGCTCGACCAGCTCCGCGACGGCGACCGTGTCCCGTGCACGACGCTGGCCGTGCGCACCGGTGCCGTCGACGACGTCGCGCGCTGGCTGACCGAGCACGGCCGCGTCGTGCTCGGCACCGTGCACCCCCTACCACCCGAGGCGGGTGATGCCCGCGCACCGGCGGGCGCGCAGGGTGGCGTCGCGGTGGACCCGCCGCACGGGTGGGGCACCGGTGACGAGCACGGCCCGGACGAGGAGGCGGACGTGGAGGCTGACGTGGACGTGACCGAGGAGCTCGGGCCGATCGACTACCTGGTCGTCGAGTTCCCGCAGAACAAGCTGGACGGCACGGCGTTCCCGCTGCTCGTCGACCTGGTCGACCGCGGGATCATCCGCGTGCTCGACCTGGCGTTCGTCGAGAAGGACGCCGACGGCCAGGTGCACGCGATCGAGCTGCACGAGGCGGCGTCGGGCGAGGTCGACCTCTCGTTCTTCGAGGGGGCGTCGTCGGGGCTGCTCGGCGACGACGACATCGCGGAGGCGGCGCAGGCGCTGGAGAACGGCTCCGCGGCCGGGATCCTCGTCTTCGAGAACCGCTGGGCCGCACCGTTCGCGGCGGCGCTGCGACGCGGCGGCGGTCAGCTGGTGGCGAGCGGGCGGATCCCCGTGCAGGCGATCCTCGCGGCGCTCGACGACCTGGACGCTGCCTGACGCAGCCCCGGGGAAGGCGCCCGCGGCCACGCCGGCCGGCGAGGCGCGCGACGGAAGCGGGACGAAGGAGGGGACGATGCCTGGACTGATCCGCGGGGTGGCCCGCACGGCGGTGGTCGCCGGGACCGCGAGCGCGGTGTCCGGCCGGGTGCACCACCGGCAGCAGCAGAGGTGGGCGGACCAGGCGGGGCCCGGGTACGAGCCGGCGCCGCAGGAGGCGTACGCGGCTCCCGTCGCCTACGCCCCGCCGCCTCCCCCGCCTCCGGCCGCCGCTGCGCCGTCGCCCGACATGGACGCCAAGATCGCGCAGCTCAAGCAGCTCGCGGAGCTCCGCGACCAGGGGGTGCTGTCCCCCGCGGAGTTCGAGGTGCAGAAGGCGAAGCTGCTGGGCTTCTGAGCGGACGGCGACGGCCCCGGGGCACGGTTCCCCGGGGCCGTCGCGTGTGCGCGGGCGGCGGTCGGCGGCACCCGTCACCGCCATGGCGTGACCCGTCCGTGCGGACGCCGGGCGACGACGCTCCTCCGTCCGGACGCCCGGCCGTGACGCTCAGCCGTCCGGACGCCCGGCGACGACGCTCAGCCGTCCGGACGCCCGGCGACGACGCTCAGCCGTCCGGACGCCCGGCGACGACGCTCAGCCGAAGGCGGCGCCCTCGGCGGCGCTGCCCGGGCGCGGGTCCGGCAGGCGGCGCATGCGCAGCGCCCCGACGACGCCCGCGAGGCCGACGGCCAGCGGCACGAGCAGCGCGACCTGCAGGGCGCGCGGCCGCACCTCGGTGTTGATCCGCACGATCTCGTCCTGCACGTCGGGCGGCTCGTCGGCGAGCAGCTCGGCGAGCTGGGTGTTGCTCATGAGCTGCGCGTCGTCCTCGAGCGCGCGGGCGACCTGCTGCTGCTGCTCGGGGTCGAGCACGGAGCTCGCGGACGCCTGCGACGTGAACCCGACGGCGAGCGCGCCGAGCATGAGCGCACCCGCGACGGCGAGCCCGAACGACAGCCCGAACGACCCGGCTGCCGAGTTCACGCCCGCGGCCTCGCTCACGCGCTCCTCGCTCACGGGCGACAGCGTGTAGTTGTTGAGCTGCGACACGAGCAGGCCCAGCCCGGAGCCGGCGACGACGAGCGGCAGCGCGAGCGCCCACCCGGAGGTCGCCCGCGGCACGACGGGCAGCAGCGCGGCGATCCCGACGACGAGCAGCGCGAAGCCCGCCAGGACGAGGTCCGCGGGCCGCCGGGTCCCGGCGCGCCGCCCCGCGAGGAGTGCGACGGCGAACATGCTGAGCGAGAGCGGCGCGAGCGACAGGCCCGCCGCCATCGCGTCGTACTCGAGCACCATCTGCAGGAAGATCGGCAGCGCGATCATGGCGCCGCCGAGGGCGATCTGCTGGAGCATCTGCTGCGAGACGCCGACGCGGAACAGCGGCGAGCGGAACAGCCCGGGGTCGATCAGGACGGGCCTGTCCGTGCGCTCGCGGCGCAGCAGCCAGCGCACGAGGGCCACGAGCGCGACGGCGCCGACGGCGAGCAGCGCGCCGACCGCCTCGCCGCCCTCCTGCCAGACGAGCACGCCCAGCACGATGCCGCCCATCGCGAGCGCGGACAGCACCGCGCCCACGACGTCGACGGACCGGTCGCCGGTGTACGGGACGTCCCGGACCCGCCGGATGCCCGACAGCACGACGGCGATGACGACCGCCTCGAGCGCGAACGCGACCCGCCACGACAGGTAGGTCGTGAGGAACCCGCCGATGAGGGGACCGACCGCGGCGGCGATCGACGCCGACGCCCCGACGAGCGCGTACACCTTCTTCTGCGCGGGGCCGGTGAAGTTGCCGTGCACGAGCGACTGCATCGAGGGCAGCAGCAGCGACGCGCCGAGCCCCCCGACGACGGCCCACAGCACGACGATCGCCGTCAGGCTCTGCGCGAACGTCATCGCGAGCGCGCCCGTCGCGTAGCCGAGCAGCCCGAGGACGTACGCACGCTTGCGCCCGACGAGGTCGCCGACCTTGCTGCCGACGAGGATGAACGCCGCGGACACCAGCGCCTCGAGCGCGATCGCGGACTGCACGCCGCTGACCGTCGTGCCCAGGTCGCGCACGACCGCCGAGATCGACACGTTCATCAGCGAGGTGTCCACGACCAGCACGAACATCGCCATGGCCAGCAGCACCGCCAGCCGGCGGTCGAGGCCCGCGGCTGCGGCAGGTCCGGCCGGTGCGCCCATCGTCGTCCCACCCGTCCGTCGGCGGCGTCCGTCGACGGCAGCGTCACGGTCACGGCAGGGCCGCCACGTCACCCGCCGCGGGTGGTCTCTCCCGGGCGGACCAGCCGCGACGATCGGGCGATGGTGCGGCTCGCGCCCGGGTGGACCGAGCGCACCGTCCGGGTCGACGGGCGGCGCGTGCTCGTGCGGTGCAGCGCGCCCGTCGACGACGCGGTGCCGATCCTGCACGTGCACGGCTTCGCGATCTCCGGCACGTCGCTGCTGCCCACGGCCGAGCGCCTCACGGGCCGCGCGCGCAACGTGGTGCCGGACCTGCCCGGGTACGGGCGCAGCGAGAGCCCGCCCGCGACGCTGGGCATCCCCGGGCTCGCCGACGCCGTGCTGACGGTCCTCGACGCGCTCGAGCTGCCGGAGGTGGTGCTCGTGGGCAACTCCATGGGCTGCCCGGTGGTGCTCGAGGTCGCGCACTGGGCGCCCGAGCGCGTGCACCGTGCCGTGCTCGCGTCGCCCGCGGGCGGCATGTACAACCAGCCGTTCGTCCGCGGTCTGTGGCAGCTCGCGAAGGACGCCACGCGGGAGAGCCCGGCGATGGCCCGCACCGCGGTGCCCGACTACCTGCGGTTCGGCCCGGTGAACACGCTGCGGCTGTTCGACGAGCTGGTCCGCTTCCCGTCGCAGGAGCGGCTGCTGCGCATGCCCGTGCCGACGCTCGCGGTGATCGGCAGCCGTGACCCGATGATGCCGCCGCCCTGGCGGGTCCGGGAGATCGCACGGCTCGCTCCCGACCACGTGACGCTCGCCGTCGTCGTGGGCGCCGCGCACGCGATCAACTTCAGCCACCCGGGAGAGCTCGCGCACGTGGTCGGCTCGTGGCTCGACGGCGTGCCGATCGTGGACGACCCCGACGAGCCCGGCGAGTCCCGCGTGCTGCAGCTCCCCCGCGACGGCGCCCCGCCGCCCGTCGACCGCAGCGTCGCCGAGCCCGGGCCGGGTCCTGCGCCGCGGCGCGCAGGTCCCTGACCAGCGCACCCGATCACCCGGCGCGGGTGAGGGGGACGGGCGGCGCCGCGGCCAGGGTGGGAACCGAGGCCGGAGCACGCCGGCACCGACCGAGGAGGAACCCCGTGGACAGCTTCTGGGACTGGTTCTGGCTGATGGTGTGGTGGTTCGTGTTCTTCATGTACCTGGTCCTGCTGTTCCAGATCTGCGCCGACCTGTTCCGCGACCGCACGACGGGCGGCTTCGCGAAGGCGCTCTGGGTGGCGGGCCTGATCCTGCTGCCGTTCCTGACCGCGCTGATCTACCTGATCGCGCGCGGCAACGGCATGGCGGAGCGGCAGGTCGAGCAGGCGCGGCAGACGCGTGCCGCGACCGACGCATACATCCGGGAGACGGCGAACACGTCGCCCGCGAGCGCGATCGCGGACGCGAAGCAGCTGTACGACCAGGGCGTCATCAGCGCCGACGAGTTCGCGACGCTCAAGGCGAAGGCACTGGCCTGATCGCCGCGACACCCGCCGCCGAGGGGGCAGGCGGGCGCGCGGGCCGCACCCGACGCGTGGTGCGGCCCGCGCAGGCGCCACCCGACAAGTTCGGCGTGGTGCTCGTGCTGCTGTGCGTGGGCTACCTCGTCTACGCCCTGACCGCCGCGCCGTGGGCGCACTGGGTGGTCCCGGCCGTGTACCTCGCGGCCCTGTCGTTCGCCGTGCGGACCTCGCGCCCCGGCCCCCGGGTGCGCCGTCTCGTGCGGGTGCTGCTCGCGGTGTCGGCCGTCGTGGTCGCCGGGGCCCTGGCGCTCCTGCCGCGCGACGCCGCGATCGGGGTGCTCGACGCGGTCCTCATCGTGCTGCTGGGTACGACCCTGGCGATCATCCTGGGCCGGGTGCTGTCGGGGCGCGACGTGACGTTGAGTGCGATCGCCGGCGCGCTCAGCGCGTACCTCGTCATCGGCCTGCTGTTCGCGAACGTCTTCGGGGTGCTCGCGTGGGTCATGCCCGAGCCGTTCTTCGCCGGCGGGCAGGAGGCCGACCAGCAGTCGCTGCAGTACTTCTCGTTCACGACGCTGACGACCGTCGGCTACGGCGACTACACCGCCGCGAGCTACCCGGGCCGCGGCGTCGCGACCTTCGAGGCGCTCGTCGCCCAGGTGTTCCTGGCGACCCTGGTCGCCCGCCTGGTGGCGTCGTTCCGCCGCCCCGGCGCACCGCCGGAGCAGGGACCGGGCGTCGCACCGGGCCCGGCGACCGCTCCGGGTCCGCCGGGCACGTCCGCGTGAGCGACGCTCAGCCCGGGGTGCCCTTCGCGTCGTCGTCCTCGTCGAACGGCTCGGTCGTGGGCGCCTCGCCCTGGTGACCCTCGGGCACGGGGTCGGGGTCGACGCCGAGGGACGGGACGTCGGGCTGCTGCGGGTCGAAGCTGTCGGGGATGCTCTCGCTCATGCCACCACGGTCACACCGGCGGACGCCCCGCGCACGCGGGGCGCGGCACGGCTCGGCATGCGGGCACGCGCGTCCGGGCCGACGATGGACGACGGGTGAAGCAGCAGCCCGCGTGGGCGGCCGCCGGCCGCCCGTCACCGCGCACAGCCCCCGCCGGGGCGCTGGAGGTGCACGTCATGAGCTTCGAGCAGGAGACCGGCCACCTGACCGGCACGAAGGACAAGGACTACAACATCCTGTGGTTCGTCCAGGCGTGCCTCGACAACGTGCTGCGCCTGGAGACGTACGCGCAGGACGCCGAGCGCGACGGCGACACCGAGCTCGCGGAGTTCTTCCGCCGGGCCCAGGGCGAGAGCCGCAAGGGCGCCGAGCAGGGCAAGCAGCTCCTCGCGGCGCGGCTGCGCTGAGCCGTGGCGGCGAGCGTCCCGGTCGGCACGCCCGACCTGCGCCTGGTGCGCACCTACCTGAGCGACCACCTGATGGGCGCGACGGGCGTCATCTCCCGCGTCGAGTGGATGACCGAGCGCTACGCCGGCACCAGCGCGGCGCCGGTCCTGGAGCGGCTGCGCGACGAGCTGCACCAGGAGCGGCGCGTGCTGCGGGGCCTGGCGGAGCACCTCGACATCACGCTGTCGCCGTGGAAGCCCACGGCGGCGGCGGTCGCGGAGCGCGTCGGGCGGCTCAAGCCGAACGGCCGGGCGGTGTCGCGGTCGCCGCTGTCGCTGCACCTCGAGCTGGAGGCGATCCGCTCGGGCGTCGCGGGCAAGCGGTCGCTGTGGGCCACGCTCGAGGTGTGGTCGGGGCCGCTCGGCCTGGACGCGGGCCGGTTCGTCGCGCTGCGCCGCCAGGCCGACGCGCAGGTCGCGTCCGTCGACGCGCTCGCCGAGCGGGTGCGCACGGTGGCCTTCGCGCCCGACGAGGTCGTGCCGGACGTGACCGAGGACCCCTCGCCCGTCTGACCCGACGACCGCGTCGCGCCCTAGCGGGTCGTCGTGTCCCGGGTGCGCCGGTGGTGCACCCGGGACACGGGGACGGTCAGCCCGCGAGCGTCGCCTGCAGGAACGCGACGTCCTCCGCCTGCCGCTCGGCGGGCGTCTCGACGAGCGCGTCGCAGCCCGCCTCCCGGACGACGTGCGCGATGAGCTCGGGCGGGATCGTGCCCGTGGCGAAGTTCGCGTGCCGGTCCCGGCTGGACCCGGCCTCGTCGCGCGAGCTGTTCGCGTGGACCAGGTCGATGCGGCCCGTGATCGCGCGCAGCCGGTCGACGACCGTCTCCAGGTCCTCGCCGGCGGCCCACGCGTGGCACGTGTCGAGGCAGACCCCGACGTCGTAGCCGCCGATCGCGTCCCAGAGCATCGCCCAGCGGTCGAGCGTGCGGGCGCACGCGTTCTCCCCGCCGGCGGTGTTCTCCACGAGCACCCGGACCGGGAAGGTGGCCCGCTCGAACGTCTTGCGCCAGTTGTCGATCCCGACCGCGACGTCGTCGCCTTCCCCCACGTGCCCGCCGTGCACGACGAGCCCGCGGGCGCCCAGGGTCGCGGCGGCCGCGGCGTGCTGCGCGATCATGTTCCGGCTCGGGATGCGGATCCGGTTGTTGGTCGACGCGACGTTGACGAGGTACGGCGCGTGCGCGTAGATCCCGAGGCCGCTCGCGACGAGCGCGTCGGCGTCGTCGCGCGGCACGGGCTTCTTCCAGCCCTGCGGGTCGGCCAGGAAGATCTGGACGCTCTGCGCCCCGACGGCGGCTGCGGCCGCCACCGGGTCGTCGTCACGGACATGGGCGCCGATCAGCACCACGGGGCACTCCTTCGTTCGGGCTGGCCGTCAGGCTAGCCGCGGGCACCGACGTCACGCGTCCGCGACGAGCGACGCGAGCGGCACGTCGGGGTCGGCGAGCCGGTCGCGGTCCACGACCGCGCGCGAGCGGACGAGCGCCTGCACGTCGTCGACGACGTCCCACACGTTGACGTTCATGCCGCCGACGACGCGGCCGTCGCGCCGCCAGAACGCGACGAGCTCGCGCGCGGCGAGGTCGCCCCGCACGACGACCTCGTCGTACCCGCCGCGCGTCACGTGCCCGACCATCTCCATGCCGAGGTCGTACTGGTCGGTGAAGAAGTACGGCAGCCGGTCGTACGGCTCGTCGCGGCCGAGGATCGTCGCGGCGGCCGTCTCGGGCTGGTGCAGGGCCGTGGCCCAGTGCTCGACGCGCACGTGCGTGCCGAGGAACGGGTGCGCGGCGCGCGCGATGTCGCCCACGGCGAGCACGCGCGGGTCGGACGCGCGCAGGTGCGCGTCGACGACGACGCCGTCGTCGACCCGCAGGCCGGCGGACTCCGCGAGCGCGGTGCGCGGGGACGCGCCGATGCCCACGACGACGAGGTCGGCGGGCAGCCGTGTGCCGTCCGTGAGCGCGACCGCGCCGACGTGCGCGCCGTCGGCGGCGGGCAGGATCTCGGCGACCTCGGCCCGCGTGCGCAGGTCGACCCCGTGCTCGCGGTGCAGGTCGGCGAACAGGGCGGCGAGCTCCGGACCGAGGACCGCCAGCAAGGGCAGCACGTCACGGACCAGCACGGCCACCTCGCAGCCGGCGGCACGTGCGGCGGCCGCGACCTCGAGCCCGATCCACCCGCCGCCCACGACCACGACCCGCCGCCCGGCGGTCAGCGCCGCGCGGAGCCGGTCGCTGTCGGGCAGCGTGCGCAGGTAGGCGATGCCGTCGAGGTGGGCACCCGGGACGTGCAGGCGGCGCGGCTCGGAGCCGGTGGCGAGCACGACGTGCGTGAACGGGGTGCGCACGCCCGTCGCGTCCAGCACCTCGCCCGCGGCGAGGTCGAGGGCGGTGACGGTCGTCCCGGTGCGCAGGTCGACGTCGTGCTCCGCGTACCAGGCCGGCGCGTGCACGAACGCGGCGTCGCGCTCGTCGGAGCCCTGGAGATACCCCTTGGACAGCGGCGGGCGCTCGTAGGGCCGCTCGGTCTCGGTGCCGATCAGCGCGACCGGCCCGGCATACCCGCCCGTGCGCAGCGCCTCGACGGTCCTGGCCCCGGCCAGCCCCGCCCCGACGACGACCACCCGACCGTCCACGGCCACCTCCCGGCGCGACCGCGCCCGGCGACGTCCGGGCGGTGGGGTGCGTGCGCCGCGCACACCACGGGGCCAGCGCAGCAGGTCACGCCGTCCCGCGCAACGGCTGCGGGGTCCCCCGACGTGTGGCGAAGTCCACCCCGCGCGGGTACTCCTCCCCCGCGCCGGTTCGCCGCTGGCCTGGCACATTGGGCGGATGTTGATCTGGCCGGGACGCCCCTACCCCCTGGGCGCGACGTACGACGGGACCGGGACGAACTTCGCGCTGTTCTCCGAGGTCGCCGAACGGGTCGAGCTGTGCCTGTTCGACGAGGACGGCGCCGAGACGCGGGTCGACCTGACCGAGGTCGACGCGTTCGTGTGGCACGGGTTCCTGCCCGCGGTCGGGCCCGGGCAGCGGTACGGCTACCGCGTGCACGGACCGTACGACCCGTCGCGCGGCCTGCGCTGCCACCCCTCGAAGCTGCTGCTCGACCCGTACGCGAAGGCGATCGACGGCCAGGTGGACAACGACCCGTCGCTGTACACGTACCGGTTCGACGACCCGACCGCGACGAACGACGCCGACTCCGCGGCGCACACCATGAAGTCCGTCGTCGTGAACCCGTACTTCGACTGGGGGCACGACCGTCCGCCGCAGCACCAGTACCACGAGTCCGTGATCTACGAGGCGCACGTGCGCGGCCTGACGCAGCAGCACCCGGCCGTGCCGGAGGAGCTGCGCGGCACGTACTCGGGCCTCGCGCACCCGGCGGTCGTCGAGCACCTGTCGTCGCTCGGCGTGACGGCCGTCGAGCTCATGCCCGTGCACCAGTTCGTCAACGACCCGGTGCTGCAGGACAAGGGGCTGTCGAACTACTGGGGCTACAACACGATCGGCTTCTTCGCGCCGCACAACGAGTACTCCGCGTACGGGGGCTCGGGGCAGCAGGTGCAGGAGTTCAAGGCCATGGTCAAGGCCCTGCACGAGGCGGACATCGAGGTCATCCTCGACGTCGTCTACAACCACACGGCCGAGGGCAACCACCTCGGCCCGACGCTGAGCTTCCGCGGGATCGACAACGCGAACTACTACCGGCTGGTCGACGACGACCCGGCGCACTACTTCGACACCACGGGCACGGGCAACTCGCTGCTCATGCGCTCGCCGCACGTGCTGCAGCTCATCATGGACTCGCTGCGGTACTGGGTCACGGAGATGCACGTCGACGGTTTCCGCTTCGACCTGGCCGCGACGCTCGCCCGCCAGTTCCACGAGGTCGACCGCCTGTCCGCGTTCTTCGACCTGGTGCACCAGGACCCGGTGATCTCGCAGGTCAAGCTCATCGCCGAGCCGTGGGACGTCGGAGAGGGCGGCTACCAGGTGGGCGGGTTCCCGCCGCTGTGGTCGGAGTGGAACGGCAAGTACCGGGACACCGTGCGCGACTTCTGGCGCAGCGAGCCGTCGACGCTGGGCGAGTTCGCGAGCCGCATCTCCGGTTCGTCGGACCTGTACGAGCACACGGGCCGCCGCCCGATCGCGAGCGTCAACTTCGTCACCGCGCACGACGGCTTCACGCTGGCCGACCTCGTCTCCTACAACGAGAAGCACAACGACGCGAACGGCGAGGGCAACGCCGACGGCGAGAGCCACAACCGGTCGTGGAACTGCGGCGCCGAGGGCCCGACGGACGACGAGCACGTGCTCAACCTGCGCGCGCGCCAGCAGCGCAACTTCCTCACGACGCTGCTGCTGTCGCAGGGCATCCCCATGCTGCTGCACGGCGACGAGCTGGGCCGCACGCAGCAGGGCAACAACAACGTGTACTGCCAGGACGGCCCGATCTCGTGGCTGGACTGGGACCTCGACGAGCGGCAGAACCACCTGCTCGAGTTCACGCGGCGCCTCGTGCGCCTGCGGCAGGACCACCCCGTGTTCCGACGCCGCCGGTTCTTCGCCGGGAAGCCGGACGTGGCGGACGCCTCCGACCTCAAGGACCTCGAGTGGCTCGCGCCGACGGGCGAGCACATGAGCCAGGAGGCGTGGAACAGCGACATGGCGCGCGCCGTCATGGTGTTCCTCAACGGGGACGCCATCGTCGAGCCCGACTCGCGGGGCGAGGAGATCGTCGACGACTCGTTCCTCGTGCTGTTCAACGGGCAGCCGGAGCCGGCGACGTTCGTCGTCCCGTCCGACCGGTACGGCGCGTCGTGGACCGTCGTGCTCGACACCGACTCCCAGGTCGCGCCGGGCGCGGTGCTCGAGGCGGGACAGGACGTCGCGCTCGCGCACCACTCGGTCGTGGTCCTGACCCGTCCGCCGCTGGCGCAGACGCCGTCGGCGTCGGGGATCGGTGCGGCCGCGGCCGCGTCGAGCGAGGCGGCGAAGGCGACGCGGGAGGGCGCGAGCGGACGCTCGTCCGAGTCCTCGCCGCGGCGTCGGGCGACGCGGACGGGGCCGAGCGCGTGACGGACGCCCGCACGGGGTCGCGCCCGACGCCGGCCCGCCGGCTGCCCGCGCCGGGGCGGCCCGTCCCGGTCTCGACGTACCGCGTGCAGCTCGGCGCGGACCTGACGCTCGACGACGTCGCGGAGCGCGTCCCCTACCTGGCGTCGCTCGGCGTGACGCACGTGTACCTGTCCCCCGTGCTGACCGCGGCCCCGGGCTCGACGCACGGCTACGACGTCGTCGCGCACGACGAGGTCTCTCCCGTGCTCGGCGGGGTCGCGGCGCTGCGGCGGCTGTCGGCCGTGGCGCACGAGGCGGGCCTCGGGCTGGTGCTCGACATCGTGCCCAACCACATGGCGGTCCCGACGCCCGTGTGGCACAACCGGCCGCTGTGGTCCGTGCTCGACAAGGGCGCGGACTCGCCGTTCGCGTCGTGGTTCGACGTCGACTGGTCGGCGGGCGGCGGCGACGTCCTCATGCCCGTGCTGGGCGACCGGATCGGGGCGGTGCTCGCGCGCGACGAGCTGCGGCTCGACGAGGTCGACGTGCCCGGCGAGGGCGTGCGGACCGTGCTGCGCTACTACGACCACGTGTTCCCCGTCCGGGAGGGCACGCAGGCCCTGCCGCTCGCCGAGCTGCTGGAGCGCCAGCACTACCGGCTCGCGTACTGGCGGGTGGCCGACGAGGAGCTCAACTACCGGCGCTTCTTCGACGTCGGCACGCTCGTCGCGGTCCGCGTCGAGGACCCCGAGGTGTTCGACGCGACGCACCGGCTCGTGCTCGACCTGGTCGCCGACGGGACGCTCGACGGGCTGCGGATCGACCACCCCGACGGCCTCGCGGACCCCACGGGGTACCTCGCGCGGCTGCGCGAGGCGTCGGGCGGCGCGTGGGTCGTCGTGGAGAAGATCCTGCAGGGCGAGGAGCGGCTGCCCGCCGACTGGGACACCGCCGGGACGACGGGCTACGAGGCGCTGTGGCGCATCCAGCAGACGTTCGTCGACCCGGGCGGCGCGGCGCTGCTGGGCGCGACGATGCACCGCCTGACCGGGGACACGTCCGACGCGTTCGCGGCCATCGCGGAGCAGGCCAAGCGCGAGATCGTCGACGGCCCGCTGTACGCCGAGGTGCACCGGCTCACGGCGCTCGCCGCGGACATCTGCACCGAGGACCTGCGGCTGCGCGACCACACGTGGCGCGCGCTCGAGGAGTGCCTCGTCGAGCTGCTCGTGGCCTTCGACCGCTACCGCGCGTACGTCGTCCCGGGCGAGCCCGTGCACCCGGAGTCGGTCGAGGTCGTCGAGGCGGCGGCCCGGACCGCCCGCGCGCGCCTGTCGCCCGAGCGGGGCGAGACCATGGACGTGCTGGTGGACCTGCTGCTGGGCCGCGAGGTCGGCAGCGCGGGCCGGACCCGCGGGCGCCGGCGCGACGAGCTCGTGGTGCGGTTCCAGCAGACGTGCGGCGCGGTCACCGCGAAGGGCGTCGAGGACACCGCGTTCTACCGCTGGACGCACCTCGTCGCGCTGTGCGAGGTCGGCGGCGAGCCCGAGCGGTTCGCGCTCACCCCCACGGACCTCGCGGCATGGGCCGCGGAGCAGCAGGTCGCGACGCCGCTCGGCATGACGACGCTGTCGACGCACGACACCAAGCGCGGCGAGGACACGCGCGCCCGGCTGGGTGTGCTCGCGGAGCTGCCGCTCGAGTGGGCGGAGCTCGTCGACGGGCTCCGCGCCGCGTCGGCGCCGTACCGCCCGACGCTGGTCGACGGCCGCACCGAGTACCTGCTGTGGCAGACGCTGGTCGGCACGTGGACGCCCGGGGGGCCGATCGCGCCCGACCGGCTGGAGGAGTACCTGACGAAGGCGGTGCGCGAGGCGAAGTCGCGCACGACGTGGACCGCGCCCGACGAGGCGTACGAGCGGGCCGTGCTCGGCACCGCCCGGCAGGCGCTGACCGACCGGGCCGTGCTCGACCTGCTGGAGGCGTGGGACGCACGCACGCGCGGCGCGGTCCGGGCGGCGACGCTCGGCATGAAGCTCGTGCAGCTCACGCTGCCCGGGGTGCCCGACGTGTACCAGGGCACCGAGGTCGTCGCGCCGACGCTCGTCGACCCGGACAACCGGCGGCCCGTGGACCACGACGCGATCGCGGCCCGGCTCGCGCGGCTCGACGACGGCGCGGGCCCGCGCGACCTGGACGACGAGAAGCTGCTCGTGACGTCCCGGGCGCTGCGCACCCGGCGCGACGTGCCGGAGGCGTTCGTGGGGCCCGACGCGGGGTACGTGCCGCTCGCGCACTCCTCGGGGCACAGCCTCACGTACGCGCGCACCGTGGCCGGTGAGCCGCGTGTCGCGGTCGTCGCGACCCGCCTGCAGGCGGCGGTCGACCGGCTCGGGGGGTGGGGCGAGCACACCGTCGCGCTCCCCGAGGGCGACTGGCACGACGTGCTGACGGACCGCGCGGTGACCGGCGGCGTGCGCGAGGTCGGCCCGCTGCTCGACCGGCTGCCGGTCGCGCTGCTCGTCCGGGCGGAGGGCTGACGTGCAGCCGCGCGTGTGGGCGCCGGACGCGGGCCGCGTCGACCTGGTCCTGCCGTCGACGGGCGCGCGCGTCCCGCTGAGCCCCGACGACGACGGCTGGTGGTCCGGCGACACCGACCTGCCGCACGGCACGGACTACGCGTTCGCCCTCGACGACGGTCCCCCGCTGCCGGACCCGCGCAGCGCGTGGCAGCCGGACGGGGTGCACGGGCCCAGCCGCGTGCTCGACACGGACGCGTTCGCGTGGACCGACCAGGGCTGGGCGGGCCTCGACGTCCGCGGACGTGTCCTGTACGAGCTGCACGTCGGGACGTTCACGCCCGAGGGCACGCTCGACGCGGCCGCCGCCGCGCTGCCCGACCTGGTCTCGCTGGGGGTCGACGTCGTCGAGCTCATGCCGGTCGCGCCGTTCGACGGGCCGCGCGGCTGGGGCTACGACGGCGTCGGGCTGTACGCGGTGCACGAGCCCTACGGCGGACCGGCCGCGCTCGCGCGGTTCGTCGACGTCGCGCACGGCCTCGGGCTCGCGGTGTGCCTGGACGTCGTGCACAACCACCTCGGCCCGTCCGGCAACTACACGGGGTCGTTCGGCCCGTACGCGACGGACGCGCACCACACGCCGTGGGGCTCGGCGATCAACCTGGACCAGCCGGGCTCGTCGGTCGTGCGGCGCTGGATCGTCGACAGCGCGCTGCGCTGGCTGCGCGACTTCCATGTGGACGCGCTGCGGCTCGACGCGGTGCACGAGCTGCGGGACGACTCGGGCCGTCACGTGCTCGCGCAGCTCTCCGACGAGGTCGCGGACCTGTCCGCCACGCTGGGCCGGCCGCTGTCTCTCGTCGCGGAGACCGATCTCAACGACGTCGTGAGCGTCGCCCCGACGCACGTCGGCGGGTGGGGCGTGACGGGCCAGTGGGCCGACGACGTCCACCACGCCCTGCACGCGCTCGTGACCGGCGAGCGGCACGGCTACTACGTCGACTTCGGCGCGGCCCCGACGCTGCGGCAGGCGTTCACGGGCGTGTTCGTGCACGCCGGCACGTACTCGACGTTCCGCGGCCGCACGTGGGGGCGGCCGGTGCCGAGCGGCACGGACGGCCACCGCTTCGTCGTGTGCGCGCAGAACCACGACCAGGTCGGCAACCGTGCGCTCGGCGACCGCCCGTCGGAGCGCCTCGACGCCGACACGCTCGCGGCCGAGGCGGCGCTGCTGCTGCTGTCGCCGTTCACGCCGATGCTCTTCCAGGGCGAGGAGTGGGGCACCCGCACGCCGTTCCAGTTCTTCACGTCCTTCCCGGACCCGGACCTGGGCCGGGCCGTGAGCGAGGGGCGCCGCGGCGAGTTCGGCGGGCACGGCTGGACCGAGCTGTACGGCGGTCCCGTCGACGTCCCCGACCCGCAGGACGAGGCGACGTTCCGCCGGTCCGTCCTGGACCGGGCCGAGCGGGAGGCGCCCGGGCACGCCCGGCTGCTCGCCTGGTACCGCGAGCTCGTCGCGCTGCGCCGCTCCGTGCCGGACCTGGGGTCGGGCGACCTCGCGGTCACCGACCTGGAGTGGGACGGCCCGGACGAGGCCGACGGACCGTGGCACGGCGTCCTCGTGCTGCACCGCGGTGCGGCGCGCGTCGTCGTCAACCTCACGGCCGAGGAGCGCTCGGCGTCGCTGCCCGCGGGCGCACCGCTCGACGTCGCCGCCGCGTGGGGGTCGGCGCGGGTCGAGCCCGGTGCGGAGCCGCGGGTCGTGCTCGGTCCGGGCGCGACCGTCGCGCTGGTGCCGGCGTCCGCCGACGCCTGAGGCCAGGGTCCGGGCCGGTGGCCGGCCCGGCGGTCAGCCGGCGGCGACGACCCGCGCGGCGCCGTCGGCGGCCAGCGCGCCCAGCCGCGACAGCGCGCGGTAGTACTTCTTGCGGTACCCGCCGGTGAGCATGTCGGCGGAGAACAGGTCGTGCTCTCCCCCGCCGCCGAGCAGCACGGGGACGTCGCGGTCGTAGAGCCGGTCGACGAGCACGACGAGCCGCAGCGCCACGTCCTGCGTCGGCACGGGCACGACGCCCGTGAGGCCGACCAGCTCGACGCCGTCGAGCAACGCGCCGTACCGGCTGGGGTGGACGCGCGCGAGGTGGTCCAGCAGGTCGGGGAACGCGTCGAGCGTCGCGCCCCGCACCCCCGCGACCGCGGCCCGCACGGCGGCGTCGGCGAGGCCCTCGGCGTCGGTCACGACGGCGCGGTGCCGGTAGTCGTCGCCGTCGACGCGCAGGACCTCGAACCGGGCGGCGAGCGCCTGGATCTCCCGCAGGAAGTCGTCGGCGGCGAACCGTCCCTCGCCGAGCGACTCGGGCAGCGTGTTGGAGGTGGCCGCGAGAGCGACGCCCCGGTCGGCGAGCTCGCGCAGCAGGCGGGACATGAGCACGGTGTCGCCGGGGTCGTCGAGCTCGAACTCGTCGATGCAGACGAGCTTCTTGGCGGCGAGCGCCTCCACCGTGGGCAGGAACCCGAGGGCGCCGACGAGGTTGGTGTACTCGACGAACGTGCCGAACGCGGCGTCGTGCGTGCCGACCGCGTGCGCGAGCGAGGCGAGCAGGTGGGTCTTGCCGACGCCGAAGCCGCCGTCGAGGTACACGGCCGCGGGCGTCGGGCGGGAGCGGCGGAAGATCCCGCGGGGGGCGCCGCCGGACGTGACGGCCCGCGCGACGGCACGCAGCCGCTCGACCGCGGCGCGCTGCGACGGGTGCGCGGCGTCGGGCACGTAGGTGTCGAACGACTCGCCGGCGAAGTGCCGCGGCGGGACGAGCTCCGCGAGCAGCCGCTCGGGCGGGACGGCGGGCTGGCGCCCCGTGAGCGAGCCGGGCGCCTGTGCGGGCAGCGCGTCGCCGGACCCTGCGGGCCGGGGGTCGGGGGCTGTCACGGTGGGCAGCCTACGTCCGGGGCCCGGGACGTACGTCCCGGGGTGACCGCGGTCACGCGAGGCCGCGCGGGCAGGCCCTGGGCGGCCCCTCTACACCCGGACTGGACGTCCGTCCCACATGGCGAGCACGCGTCTCATCATCCGGATGCGCTCTCCCGCGTCACCCGAACGTCTGACAGCCTCGTCGGGTGATCGCGTGGTCCTCCTCCCGGTGTCGGTGCTCGTGCGCCGTCGCGGACCTGCGCATGTGCTGCTGCTGTCCGCGGACCGACTGACCCCGCCCACGTCCCCCCACCTCGGGCGCGCGGTCTGCGCCCGGGTCCCGCCCTCGCAGGCGGTGGGTGCAGCGCACGTCCATGATCCCCCGGAGGTAGCGCCCGATGGCGCAGACCAGGATCGCCCCGCCCGCCGCCCGCCTCGAGGGCCAGTGGGCGTTCGACCAGCGTGAGCCGCTGAACGGCAACGAGCAGCTCAAGCAGGAGGACGACGGCCTCAACGTCCGCCACCGCATCGAGACGATCTACGCCCAGCAGGGCTTCGACTCCATCCCCGGCGACGACCTGCGCGGACGCATGCGCTGGTGGGGCCTGTACACGCAGCGCAAGCCGGGGATCGACGGCGGCCGGACCGCCACCCTCGAGCCGCACGAGCTCGAGGACGCGTACTTCATGCTCCGCGTGCGCTGCGACGGCGGCACCCTGACGCTCGAGCAGCTGCGGACCGTCGCCGGCGTCTCGCGCGAGTTCGGGCGCGACACCGCCGACATCACCGACCGCCAGAACATCCAGCTGCACTGGGTCCGCATCGAGGACGTCCCCGAGATCTGGCGGCGGCTGGAGTCCGTCGGCCTCACCACGCAGGAGGCGTGCGGCGACGTCCCGCGCGTCATCCTCGGATCCCCCGTCGCGGGCGTCGCGGCCGACGAGATCATCGACGGCACGCCGGCGATCGAGGAGATCCGCCGCCGCTACATCGGCGACCCGTCGTTCTCGAACCTGCCGCGCAAGTTCAAGACCGCCGTCAGCGGGTCCCCGCACCAGGACGTCGCGCACGAGATCAACGACGTCGCGTTCGTCGGCGTGCAGCACCCCGAGCTCGGGCCCGGCTTCGACCTGTGGGTCGGCGGCGCGCTGTCCACCAACCCCATGCTCGGCAAGCGGCTCGGCGCGTTCGTCACGCTCGAGCAGGTGCCGGACGTGTGGGTCGGCGTCGTCAGCATCTTCCGCGACTACGGCTACCGGCGGCTGCGGACCCGCGCGCGCCTGAAGTTCCTGCTCGCCGACTGGGGCACCGAGCTGTTCCGGCAGGTCCTGGAGCAGGAGTACCTCGGCTACGCGCTCGCCGACGGCCCCGCGCCGCCCCCGCCGCCCACCGGGCAGCGCGACCACGTGGGCGTGCACCCGCAGAAGGACGGCCGGTTCTACGTCGGCGCGGCCCCGACCGTGGGCCGCGTCTCGGGTCCGATGCTCGACGCCGTCGCCGACCTGGTCGAGGCCGCGGGCTCCGACCGGCTGCAGCTCACCACGGAGCAGAAGCTCGTCGTCCTGGACGTGCCCGCCGACCGCGTCGACGCGCTCGTCGACGGCCTGGAGGCCCTGGGCCTGCGCGTGCGCACCGCCACGCCGTTCCGCCGCGGCACCATCGCCTGCACCGGCATCGAGTTCTGCAAGCTCGCGATCGTCGAGACCAAGGCCCGCGCCGCGCACATCGTCGACGAGCTCGAGCGCCGGCTGCCGACGTTCGACCAGCCGATCACGATCAACGTCAACGGGTGCCCCAACTCGTGCGCGCGCATCCAGACCGCCGACATCGGCCTCAAGGGCGCGCTCGCGCAGGGCGAGGAGGGCTACCAGGTCCACCTCGGCGGCGGCCTCGGCCTCACCAGCGGGCTGGGCAAGACGCTGCGCGGCCTGCGCGTGCCGTCCTCCGAGCTGCCCGACTACCTGGAGCGCGTGACGCGCCGGTTCGACGAGCAGCGTCTCGAGGGCGAGCTGTTCGCCGAGTGGGTGCACCGCGCGGCCGAGGAGGACCTGCGATGAGCACGTCCACCCCCGCGGTCGCGGACCTCTCCCCCGACGAGCTGCGCGCCTTCGCGGAGCGCGCCGGTGCGGAGCTCGAGGGTGCGCACCCGGCCGAGATCCTCGCGTGGGCGGGCCGCACGTTCGGCACCGACCTCGTCGTCGCGTCGTCGATGGGCGACGAGGTGCTCGTCGACCTCGCCGCGAAGGCCGTGCCCGGCGTCGAGGTGATCTTCCTCGACACCGGGTACCACTTCGCCGAGACGCTCGGCACGCGCGACTACTACGCCGAGTTCACCGACATCCGGCTGCGCACGGTCCTGCCGCTGCGCACGGTCGCCGAGCAGGACGCCGAGCACGGTCCGCGGCCGCACGAGCGGGACCCCAACCTGTGCTGCGCGCTGCGCAAGGTCGAGCCGCTCGAGCGCGGCCTCGCGCCGTACACCGCCTGGGTCACGGGCATGCGGCGCGAGGACGCCCCGACCCGCACCGACATCACCGTCGTCGGGTGGGACGCCAGGCGGTCCAAGGTCAAGCTCAACCCGCTCGCGGCGTGGACGCAGGACGACCTCGAGGCGTACGTCGCCGAGCACCACGTCGTGCTCAACCCCCTGCGGCAGATCGGCTACACCTCGATCGGCTGCGCCCCCTGCACGCGTGCGACGGCCCCGGGCGAGGACCCGCGGGCCGGACGCTGGTCCGGTACCTCCAAGACGGAATGCGGTCTGCACACATGACGACTCAGGCCACGGCCCCCACCGCGGCGACGCACCCTGCCCCTTCCACCCCCGACGGCCCGCGGCTCACCCAGCTCGACGCGCTGGAGTCCGAGGCGATCCACGTGATGCGCGAGGTCGCCGGCGAGTTCGAGCGGCCCGTGCTGCTGTTCTCCGGCGGCAAGGACTCGATCGTCATGCTGCACCTCGCGCGCAAGGCGTTCTGGCCGTCGCCGGTGCCGTTCACGGTCATGCACGTCGACACCGGGCACAACTTCCCCGAGGTCCTCGCCTACCGTGACGAGACGGTCGCGCGGCACGGGCTGCGGCTCGTCGTGGCGAGCGTGCAGGACGCGATCGACGACGGCCGCGTCGCCGAGCGTCCCGACGGCTCGCGCAACCCGCTGCAGACGATCCCCCTGCTCGACGCGATCACCGCGCACCGGTTCGACGCCGTGTTCGGCGGCGGGCGGCGCGACGAGGAGAAGGCGCGCGCGAAGGAGCGGATGTTCTCCCTGCGCGACGAGTTCGGGCAGTGGGACCCGCGCCGCCAGCGCCCCGAGCTGTGGGACCTGTACAACGGCCGGCACAAGCCCGGTGAGCACGTGCGCGTGTTCCCGCTGTCCAACTGGACCGAGCTCGACGTGTGGCGCTACATCGAGCGCGAGCGCATCGAGCTGCCGTCGATCTACTACGCGCACGAGCGCGAGGTGTTCCTGCGCGACGGCATGTGGCTCGCCCCCGGCGACTGGGGCGGCCCGCGCGACGCGGAGCACGTCGAGCGACGGACCGTGCGCTACCGGACGGTCGGCGACATGAGCTGCACCGGCGCGGTGGAGTCGACGGCCTCGACGGTCGCCGACGTCATCGCCGAGGTGGCCGTGAGCCGCCTCACCGAGCGCGGGGCGACCCGCGCGGACGACCGGGCCTCGGAGGCCGCCATGGAGGACCGCAAGCGCGAGGGCTACTTCTGATGACGACGACCCCCACCACCGACCTGCCCGCCGACCCCGACTCCGGCTCCCGGGCCGACCAGGCCCCGCTCGACACCGACCACGCGCAGCGCGAGCTGCTGCGCCTGGCCACCGCCGGCTCCGTCGACGACGGCAAGAGCACCCTCATCGGCCGCCTGCTCTACGACACCAAGTCGGTCCTCGCCGACCAGCTCAGCGCCGTCGAGCGCGCCACCGCCGCGCGCGGCGGGTCCGAGGTCGGCGCGGTCGACCTCGCGCTGCTCACCGACGGCCTGCGTGCCGAGCGCGAGCAGGGCATCACGATCGACGTCGCGTACCGGTACTTCTCGACGGCACGCCGGGCGTTCGTGCTCGCGGACACCCCCGGCCACGTGCAGTACACGCGCAACATGGTCACGGGCGCCTCGACCGCCGAGCTCGCGATCGTGCTGGTCGACGCGCGCAAGGGCGTCCTCGAGCAGACCCGCCGGCACGCGACGATCACGGCGCTGCTCGGCGTGCCGCACGTCGTCCTCGCCGTGAACAAGATGGACCTCGTCGACTTCGACGAGACCGTGTTCCGCACCATCGCGGACGACTTCGCGCGGTACGCGGACGCGATCGGGCTGCCCGACGTCCAGGCCGTGCCGCTGTCGGCGCTCGCCGGCGACAACGTGGTGGACCGCTCGGGGCGCACGCCGTGGTACGACGGGCCGACGCTGCTCGAGCACCTCGAGCAGGTGCCCGTGGGGCGTGACGCGCGCGCCGAGTCGTTCCGCTTCCCCGTCCAGGTCGTCATCCGCCCGCGCACCGCGGAGCACCCCGACTACCGCGGCTACGCGGGACGGGTCGCGTCCGGGGTCGTGCGGGTCGGCGACCAGGTCACCGTGCTGCCGTCGGGCAAGACGAGCACCGTCACGGGGATCGACACGTTCGACGGGCCGCTCGCCGAGGCGCACGCCCCGCAGTCCGTGACCCTGCGGCTCGCGGACGACGTCGACGTGGCCCGGGGCGACGTCCTGGTGCCGACGGGCGAGCAGGTGACCGTCGGAGCCGACCTCGAGGGCACCGTCTGCTGGCTCGCCGAGCGGCGGTCCGTGCTCGGGGCCCGGGTCCTCGTCCGCATCGGCACGCGCACCGTGCGCGCGCTGCTGCGGGAGGTCAACGCGCGCCTCGACGTCGACACCCAGACCGTCGAGGTGTGGGAGGGCGTCGACACGCTGCACACGGTGGACGCGACCGACACGTCGTCCGACACCCCGCCCCGGGCCCTGACGCTCAACGCGATCGGCCGCGTGCGGCTGCGCCTGGCGGAGCCGGTCGCGCTCGACGACTACGCGACGCACCGCAGCACGGGCGGCTTCCTCGTCGTCGACCCGGCCGACGGCACGACGCTCGCCGCGGGCATGGTCGGTCCGACGCTGCTGGACCGGCTCACGCCGACCCCGCCGCCGAGCGCCGCCGACGACGACTGGCTCGCCGGGGCCGGCATATGACGGGACCGTCCACCGGGACGGGCACACTGGACGCCATGCCTCGCCATCCGCTGCTCCTCGACCTCACGGGACGACGGGTGGTCGTCGTCGGCGGCGGTCCCGTCGCGGCCCGCCGGACGGCCCGCCTCGTCGCCGACGGCGCGGACGTGCTGGTCGTGGCGCCGCGGCTGTGCGAGGACCTCGCGGAGCTGGTCGCGCGGGACGCCGTGCGGTGGGCGCCGAGGGAGTACCTCGCGACCGACCTCGACGGCGCCTGGCTCGTGCACACCGCCACCGGCGAGCGCGACGTCGACGCGGCCGTCGCCGCGGACGCGGACGCGCTGCGCGTGTGGTGCGTGCACGCGGGCGACGGCGCACGGTCGACCGCGTGGACGCCCGCGGTCGCGCGCGTCGACGACGTGACCGTCGCCGTGACCGCGGGCGGCGACCCGCGCCGCGCGACGGCGGTCCGGGACGCCGTCGCGCTGCTGCTCGACACCGGCGCCCTGCCGCTGCGCCGGCACCGCCGCGCCGCGGTCGGGACCGTGACCCTCGTCGGCGGCGGGCCGGGCGACCCGGGGCTCGTCACGACCCGCGGCCGCCGCGCGCTCGCCGAGGCCGACGTCGTCGTCGTGGACCGGCTCGCACCACGCACCCTGCTCGACGAGCTCGACCCCGACGTGGAGGTGGTCGAGGCGGGCAAGCAGCCGCACGCGCACACGCTCACCCAGGAGCAGATCAACGAGGTGCTCGTCGAGCGTGCGCTGCGCGGCCTGCGCGTCGTGCGTCTCAAGGGTGGCGACCCCTTCGTGCTCGGCCGCGGCGGCGAAGAGGTGCTCGCGTGCCTCGAGGCCGGCGTCCCCGTCGAGGTCGTGCCCGGCGTGACCAGCGCGATCGCCGTCCCGGGCGTCGCGGGCATCCCCGTCACGCAGCGCGGCGTGTCCCGCCAGGTGACGATCCTGTCGGCGCACGACAGCGCCCCCGACTGGTCGAGCCTCGCCGCGGTCGAGGGCACGCTCGTGCTGCTCATGGGCGTCGGGCGGCTCGCGGAGCACGCCGCCGCGCTCGTCGCGCACGGCAAGGACCCGGCGACGCCGGTCGCGGTCGTGGAGAACGGCACGCTGCCCGGGCAGCGCACGACGGTGGCGACGCTCGCGACGATCGCGCAGCGCGCGGCCGAGCGCGGCGTCGGCAACCCGGCCGTGGTCGTCGTCGGCGAGGTCGCGGCACTCGCCGACGTCCTCGGCCCGCACGGGACCGGCCCGGCCGCCGAGCCCGCCGCCACGCCCGCACGCGCCGGCACCGCAGCCGCGGAGGCACCCGACGCGACGCCGTGACGTGCAGCGACGTGCCGTTCCCCACACCGCCCCGGCGCGCCCGGCCGGGCGACGTGGCCTAGCGTGAGGGCCGTGCCCACGACCGACGACCTGCCCCCGCTCGACGTCCTGCTGCCCGTGGAGCACGCCGGCGAGCGCCTCGACCCCCGTCCCGACGAGGCCGAGCTGCTCGGCCTGTTCACCGACCGGATGCCCGTCGACCCGCCGCGCGGCGTGCACGTGCGCGCCAACATGGTGAGCTCGCTCGACGGCGCCGCCACCGGTGCGGACCGGCGCAGCGGCAGCATCAACGACCCTGCCGACCACCGCGTGTTCCGCGTGCTGCGCGCGCTCGCCGACGTCGTCCTCGTGGGCGGCGGCACGGTGCGCGCCGAGCACTACAGCGCGCTGGAGGTCCCCGCGGGCCTGGAGGAGGCACGCCGCGCGCTGGGTCGTTCGCCGGAGATCGAGCTCGCCGTCGTGACCGCGGGTGCGGACCTCCCCGGCGCGCTGCTCGACGGACCCCGACCGCCGATCGTGATCACGACGTCGCAGTCCCCCGGCCTCGACCAGGTCCGGGACCGGGTCGGCCCCGAGCGCGTCATCGTCACCGAGTCCGACACCCCGGGGGTCGTGGACCTGCGCGTCGCGCTCGCCGCCCTGGGCGCCCGCGGGCTGTCGCACGTGCTCGCCGAGGGCGGCCCGTCGCTGCTCGGCCAGCTCCTGGAGGCGGACCTCGTGGACGAGCTGTGCGCGACGTCGAGCCCGGTGCTCGTCGGCGGCCCCGCGCCCCGGATCGTCGCCCGGCACGACTGGCTCGACCCGGCGCGTGCCGTCCGACCCCTGCACCTCCTGCACTCCGACGGCGTGCTGCTGGGCCGCTGGCAGGTCGTTAGGCTCGGCGCGTGACCGACACGATCCTGGTCCTCGTCGAGGACACCCTCACCGCGTCCGACGTCCAGCACCTGCTCTCCCTGCACCCCGACGAGGAGCTCGCGTACCGCGTCCTCGTCCCGGCGGACACCGAGCGGCCGCTGCTGTCGACGATCATCGACGACCTCAGCATGGGCGAGCTGCGGCAGGCGTTCGACCGCGCGCGCGGCAAGGAGCCGTCGGAGCACGAGGCGCGGGCCACCGCGGCCGAGCAGCTCACGGGCAGCCTGGCGCAGTTCACGGCGGCCGGGCGCAGCGCCACGGGCGAGGTCACGCAGGACGACCCGATCCCGGCGCTGCGGTCGGCGGTCGCCGCGGGCGGCGTGCGCGAGGTCGCCGTCGTGACCTACCCGCACGCGCTCGAGGACACGTTCCACCGCGACTGGGCGTCGCGGGCGCGCGACGAGCTGCGGGTCCCGGTGCTGCACCTGTACGCCGGCACGAGCGAGCTCGGCTGAGCGCCCTTCACGCGTCGCACGACGAGGGCCGGACCCCGCTGGGGGTCCGGCCCTCGTCGTCGGCGCGGCTCGCGCCGGGTCAGAACCCCGTCTCGGTGACGGCGGGGTACCAGCGCCGGAACTTGCGCACCTGGTTGAGCTTCGCGGCCCACACGTAGGCCCGCCGCCGCGGCGACAGGTCCTTGCCGTACGCGAGCGGGTGCGCCGTGGCGCGGGCGCGCACGAGCCGCCGGACGCGCTGCGCGAGCTGCGGGTCGCGGACGTACCGCAGCAGCAGACGGTGCGGCACGATCGAGTACAGCACCTCACGGTCGACGACGACGGGCTCGACGGCCCGGCCCTCGACCTGGTCCTCCACGACGAACCGCATGGGGTTCGCGCCCGCCGCGGTGACGTAGTAGTTGTTGCGCCCGATCCGGGGGTTGACCTCGAAGAACCGGAACCGGTCGGTGCGCGGGTCGACCTTGACGTCGAAGTTCGCGAACCCGCGGTAGCCCGTCGAGGTGAGGAAGCGGCGCGCCTGCTCGAGCATGGCGTCGTCGCGGTACGTGATCATCGCTGCGGGGTTGCCCAGGCCGGAGGGCGTGTGCTCCTCGAGCAGGACGTGTGCGCTGCACAGCAGCGTGATCTCGCCGCGGCTGTCGACGTACGCGGTGATGGAGCGCATCTGCGTGTCGTCGCCGGGCACGAGCTCCTGCACGACGAACCGGCCGCGGAAGCCGGCTGCGCGCAGCGCGGACCACAGCCACGTGAGCTCGTCGGGCGTCGCGATCTCGAAGACCTTCTTCTTGCCCTCGAACTCGACGTCCTGGTAGTCCGCGCTGCTCGCCGCCTTGGCGATGAGCGGGTAGTCCAGGTCGACCGCGGCGGGCGCCCAGCCGGGCTCGTGGGCCGCGGTGAAGTCCTGCACGATCGTGCGCGGGACGGAGATGTCGAGCCGCTCGCAGATCTCCGCGAACGTCGCCTTGTCGGAGATCTGGTCGAGCAGCCCCTCCGACAGGAAGGGCACGACGTAGTACGGCTCGAGCTCGGCGCGGTGCTGCACCACGACGCGGACGAGCCAGTCCGAGTTCGCCATGAGCAGCAGGCGACGGTCGGGCATGCGCCGGGCGACGTCGAGCAGCCGGTCGACGAGCTGACGGGGGTCGTGCCCGTCGGCGACGATCTCGTGGTCGACGATCCGGGAGTGCGCGACGGGTCCGAGTGCGGCGCCGGCGACGACGACCGAGCGCACGCCGTAGGCCTCGTGGAACGAGCGGGCGAGCGCGTAGACGCCGATGTCGGCGCCGAGGATGACGGGCTGGAGCGGGGCCACCCCGCCGGCCCGGGGGGCGACCGGGGCGGCGGGGGCCGGGGCGGTGTCGCTCACGCGTCCTGCTCGGTGCGGTCGGTGGACCACGTCGTGTGGAACGTGCCCTCGCGGTCGGTGCGCCGGTAGGTGTGCGCACCGAAGAAGTCACGCTGCGCCTGGATGAGCGCGGCGGGCAGCCGCTCGGCGCGGACCCCGTCGTAGTAGGCGAGCGAGGAGGCGAACGCAGGGGTCGGCACCCCGTGCAGCGCGGCTCCCGACACGACGCGACGCCAGGCCTGCACGCCGTTGCCGACCGCGCCGGTGAAGTACTCGTCGGCCAGCAGCAGGGGCAGGTCGGCGTTGCGCTCGTACGCCTCCGTGATCCGGTTGAGGAACCGCGCGCGGATGATGCAGCCACCGCGCCAGATGCGCGCCATCGCGCCCCGGTCGATGTCCCAGCCGAACTGCTCGGACGCGGCGGCGATCTGGTCGAACCCCTGGGAGTACGCCACGACCTTCGACGCGTACAGCGCCAGGCGGACGTCCTCGACGAACGCGTCGCGGTCCTCGACCGCCCACGGCGTGGTGTGCGCGGGCAGCGTGCCCAGCGCGGCCGTGCGCTGCGGGACCGACCCCGACAGGGCGCGGGCGAACGTCGCCTCCGCGATCCCCGTGATCGGCACACCGAGGTCGAGGGCGTTCTGCACCGTCCAGCGGCCGGTGCCCTTCTGCTCGGCCTGGTCCAGGACGACGTCGACGAACGCCGCGCCCGTGGCCGCGTCGACGTGCTGCAGCACGTCCGCGGTGATCTCGATGAGGAACGACTCGAGGTCGCCCGTGTTCCACTCCGCGAAGATCTGCCCGATCTCGGCCGCGGAGGCCCCGAGCCCCTGCTTGAGCAGGTCGTACGCCTCGGCGATGAGCTGCATGTCGGCGTACTCGATGCCGTTGTGCACCATCTTGACGAAGTGCCCCGCACCCCCGGGACCCACGTAGGTGCAGCACGGCACCCCGTCCACCTTCGCCGAGATCTTCTCGAGGATCGGCCCCAGCCACTCGTAGGACTCCGCGGTCCCACCCGGCATGATCGACGGGCCCAGCAGCGCGCCCTCCTCGCCGCCCGAGACGCCCGTGCCGACGAAGTGCAGACCCTTCGCGCGCAGCGCCGCCTCGCGGCGCACCGTGTCGGGGAAGTGGGCGTTGCCCGCGTCGACGACGATGTCGCCCTCGTCGAGCAGCGGCACGAGCTCGTCGATCACCGCGTCGGTGGCCGCACCGGCCTTGACCATCACCACGACCTTGCGCGGCCGCGCCAGCGAGGCCACGAAGTCCTCGACCGACTCGGAGGCGACGAACGTGCCCTCGTCGCCGTGGTCGTCCAGCAACGACTGCGTCTTGGCGAACGACCGGTTGTGGATCGCCACCGTGAACCCGTTCCGCGCGAAGTTGCGCGCGAGGTTCCTGCCCATCACCGCCAGCCCGGTGACGCCGATCTCCGCCGTGCCGGGTGCCGTGGTGTTCGCGGCCATGCGTGAGGTGCTCCTTGTCGTCGACGGCCGGACCGCGCCGACGACCGGTGCACGAGGTGCGGAGCGGGGGCGCGACGTCCGGGTGGGAGTGCCCGGTCAGCCTAGCGGCGTAGTGCTCACCCGGGAGCGGCGTGCCGGACGTCAAGACGGCGCCCCCGCACGTACGCTCCCGATCGTGACCCCCGCAGGCCCCGAGGACGTCCCGGCCGAGTTCGTCCGCGCGCTGCGCTCGCTGCGCACCGTGACCGTCCGGCCCGAGGTCGTGCTCGACGAGGTCCCCGGCCCCGCCCGGATCGCCCCGTTCTCCGCGGCCCTGACGGCCGAGGTGCGCAGCGCTCGCCGCTCGGTCGCGGCCGCAGAGCTCGCGTCGGGGCGTTTCGTCGTGCTCTACGACCCCGAGGGCCAGGAGGCGTGGGACGGCACGTTCCGCCTCGTGACGCTCGTGCGGGCGTCGCTGGAGAGCGAGGTCGGCGCCGACCCGCTGCTCGCAGAGGTCGCGTGGTCGTGGTTCTCCGACGCCCTCGAGCAGGCCGGCCTGGAGCCGCACGCGGCGGGCGGCACGGTCACGCGCGTGCTGTCGCAGAGCTTCGGCGCCCTGGAGCGCCGCGCGGAGCAGACCGAGCTCGAGATCCGCGCGTCGTGGACGTCGGCGGGCGAGGACCTGGGCCCGCACCTGCGGGCGTGGGCGACGCTGCTGTGCACCGCGGCGGGCCTGCCGCCGCTGCCCGAGGGCGTCGTGCCGCTCGGCCCGCGCCGCTGACCAGGGAGCTCGCCGCACCCCCTCCTTGATGGACGTCCGACACGATCGGGACGCCCGGGACTCTCAAGAACACCACGGCGCCTGCCGATGGAAGGCATGTGAGCATCGAGCCCCTGCGTCGTGACGTCGCCCTCCGCCGGCCGGCCGTGCGGACGGCAGCGCCCGCGACCCGGCGGTTGTCCAGCCCGACCCAGCAGATGTGCGTCGTCGTCTCGGAGATCGCCGACGGCGACGGGGTGGCCCTCGTGCAGAACCTGCGCCGTCGTGGCGCCCCGCGGGTCGTCGTCCTGACCCGCCGCGCGAGCCGCGGCGAGCTGTCGGTCCTCCTGCAGGGCGGTCTGCGCGGCGCGGTCGCGAGCACGACCGCCGCGAGCGTGGCGCGCCAGCCGGCGCCGGCGCCCGCCCCGCCGACGCTGCCCGAGCTCACCGCGCGCGAGATCAGCGTGCTCAAGCTCGTGGCCGACGGCCGCAGCAACCGGCTCATCGGCGAGGAGCTCGGGCTCTCGGCGCTGACCGTCAAGAGCCACCTCGCGCGCATCTCGCGCAAGCTCGGCACCGGCGACCGCGCGGAGCTCGTGGCGATCTCGTTCCGCGGCGGCGTGCTCGACTGAGCGACCCCCGGCTCCGCCCGGGTGACGTGCGCCGCACCCCGCGCGGCCTGCACGGCCGCACGGACGCCGTCGCATACGGTTGACCTCATGCACTCCGAGGTTGCCGACGACGCCCGTGACACCGGGGACGACGTCACGCCGACCCCGGTGGTCCCCGACGTCGTGCCGCTGGTCGAGCCGGCCGACGGCGTGCCGCACGTCGTCGACACGCCCGAGGAGCTCGCGCGCGTGGTGGCCGCCTTCGGGGCCGGCACGGGTCCCGTCGCCGTCGACGCCGAGCGCGCGTCGGGCTACCGCTACGGCCAGCGCACCTACCTCGTGCAGCTGCGCCGCGAGGGCGCGGGGACCGCGCTGATCGACCCGGTGGCGCTGCCGGACCTGTCGGCGCTGTCGGAGGCACTCGTCGGCGTCGAGTGGGTGCTGCACGCCGCGTCGCAGGACCTGCCGGGGCTCACGGAGCAGGGCATGCGCCCGACGCGCATCTTCGACACCGAGCTCGGGGCGCGGCTGCTGGGCATGGAGCGCGTGGGCCTGGCCGCGGTCGTCGCGGATGCGCTCGGCCTTGGCCTGGCCAAGGAGCACTCGGCCGTCGACTGGTCGACCCGCCCCCTGCCGCAGGAGTGGCTGCGGTACGCGGCGCTCGACGTCGAGGTCCTGGTCCCGCTGCGCGAGGTGCTCGCGGAGCGGCTCGCCGTCGCCGGCAAGGCCGAGTGGGCGGCGCAGGAGTTCGAGGCGGTGCGCACCGCACCCACGCCGCCTCCGCGCGTCGACCCGTGGCGCCGCGTCTCGGGCTTGCACCAGGTCAAGGACGCGCGCCGGCTCGCCGTCGTGCGCGAGCTCTGGCTGACGCGCGACCAGAACGCCCGCCAGCGCGACATCTCCCCCGGCCGTGTGCTGCCCGACGCCGCGATCGTCGCCGCCGCGCAGGCGCTGCCGCGCTCGGTGCCGCAGCTCACGGCCCTGCCGGCGTTCTCGGGCAAGGGCACCCGCCGCCGCGCGACGCTGTGGCAGCAGGCGATCGACCGGGGGCTCGCGCTGCCGGACGCGGAGCTGCCCTCGGTGCGCGGCCCGCGCAGCGACGCACCTCCCCCGCCGCGCGCGTGGGCGGACAAGGACCCGGCGGCCGCGGCCCGTCTCGCGGCGGCGCGCGACGTGGTCGCCGAGCTCTCGGCGACGCACGACGTCCCGGCGGAGAACCTGCTGCAGCCGGACCTGCTGCGTCGCCTCTGCTGGGCTCCCCCGGCACGCCTCGACGCCGCCGGGATCGCCGAGTTCCTCGCCGCGGGCGCCGCGCGCGAGTGGCAGGTCGGGCTTCTCGCGGAGCGGCTTGCGACGGCGTTCGCGGGGCTGTCGCGCAGCTGAGGTCGGCCCGACGCGCCGGTGTTACTGTTCGGTAACTTCGGCTGACGTAGGACCTTGGTCCCGGTACGGTCGGCTGGAGCGGGCCCGCACCGGTGGGCCCCACACCGGACACCGTCGTCCCTGCCTGGAGGCCCGATGCCGACCGCATCCGCCCGACCGCCCGTCGCCCGTCGCGTCGTCTTCGTCGACGGGGTCCGCACCCCGTTCGGCCGTGCGCGCAAGGACGGGCTCTACGCCCACACCCGCGCCGACGACCTCGTCGTCAAGACCGTCCGCGAGCTCCTGCGCCGCCACCCCGACCTGTCGCCCGAGCGGGTCGACGAGGTCGCGATCGCCGCGACCACCCAGCAGGGCGACCAGGGCCTGACGCTCGGCCGCACCGTGGGCGTCCTCGCGGGCCTGCCCCGCACCGTGCCCGGCTACGCCGTCGACCGGATGTGCGCGGGCGCCATGACGGCGGTGACCAACGTCGCCGCGACCATCGGCGTCGGCGCGCAGGACGTCGCGATCGCGGGCGGCGTCGAGCACATGGGCCACCACCCCATGGGCTTCGAGGCCGACCCGAACCCGCGGTTCCTGTCCGAGCGGCTCGTCGCACCCGACGCGCTCAACATGGGCGTCACGGCCGAGAACCTGCACGACCGGTTCCCCGCCCTGACCCGCGAGCGCGCCGACGCGTACGGCGTCGCGAGCCAGGCGAAGTACGCCGCGGCCCTCGCCGCCGGGCGGATCGACCCCGACCTCGTGCCCGTCGCGCTGCGCGACCCCGAGCGCGGCTGGGGTCTCGCGACCGCCGACGAGCCACCGCGACCCGGTACCACGCTCGACGCCGTCGCCGACCTGCCGACGCCGTTCCGGCCGGGTGGCCGCGTCACCGCCGCGACGTCCGCGCCGCTCACGGACGGCGCCGCGTCGTGCGTGCTCGCCGCCGAGGAGACCGCCGCCGAGCTCGGCCTGCCGGTGCGCATGCGCCTCGTCTCCTTCGCCTACGCGGGCGTCGAGCCCGAGATCATGGGCGTCGGGCCCGTGCCCGCCACGCGCAAGGCGCTCGACCGCGCCGGCCTGACGATCGACGACATCGGGCTGTTCGAGATCAACGAGGCGTTCGCGGTCCAGGTGCTCGCGTTCCTCGACGCGTTCGGCATCGCCGACGACGACCCGCGGGTCAACCCGTACGGCGGCGCGATCGCCGTCGGCCACCCGCTCGCGTCGTCGGGCGTGCGCCTCATGACGCAGCTCGCGCGCCAGTTCGAGGAGCACCCCGAGGTCCGCTACGGCGTCACGACCATGTGCGTCGGGCTCGGCCAGGGCGGCACCGTGATCTGGGAGAACCCGCACCACGCCGACTGCACGACCGACGGGAGCCAGCAGTGAGCACGTCCGACACCCCGCAGCCCCGCCCGGAGCGCGTCACGCACGCGCACGTCCGTGACGTCGCCCTGCCGGGCCGTGCGGGCACGCTCGCGCTCGTCACGGTCGACAACGGGCTCGACCACACCAAGCCGACCACGTTCGGGCCGCTCGGCATCGCCGAGCTGACGGCCGCGCTCAGCACCGTCCGCGAGCGCGTGCGGGCGGGCGAGGTCCAGGCCGTCGCCGTCACGGGCAAGCCCTACTTCCTCGCGGCGGGTGCCGACCTGACCCAGGTGACGACCGTCGCCGACCGCGACACGGCTCTCGGCCTCGGGCGCGGCGGGCACGCGGCCTACGTGCTGCTGCACGACATGGGCGTGCCGACGTTCGCGTTCGTCAACGGCGTCGCGCTCGGCGGGGGCCTGGAGCTCGCGCTCAACTGCGACTACCGCACCGTCGCGTCCGACGTGCGCGCGCTCGCGCTGCCCGAGACCGGGCTCGGGCTGGTCCCGGGGTGGGGCGGCGCCTACGTCGTGCCGCGCCTCGTCGGCGTCGAGAAGGCGCTCGACGTCATCCTCACGCGGCCCGCGGCGAACAAGCCGTACGCCGCCGCGGAGGCCGCCGCGATCGGCCTCGTGGACGTCGTGCTCGACCCGGCGGACTTCCTGGAGGAGTCGATCCGGTGGGCCGCGCGCGTCGTGTCCGGCGATCTGGTCGTGGAGCGCCGCCCGCTCGACCCGCAGCCCGTGTGGGAGGGCGTCGTCGCCGCCGCGCGGCAGCGGCTCGACGCGGTCGTGCACGGCTCGCGGCCCGCGCCCTACCGGGCGCTCGATCTCGTCGCCGCCGCGCGCACCGCGACCCGCGACGAGGCGTTCGCCGCGGAGGACGAGGCGCTCGCCGACCTCATCATGAGCGACGAGATGCGGGCCAGCGTCTACGCGTTCGGGCTCGTGTCCGGCGGCAAGAAGCCCGTCGGTGCGCCCGACGCCTCGCTCGCCCAGCCCGTGACCCGGGTCGGGATCGTGGGTGCAGGGCTCATGGCGGCGCAGATCGCGCTGCTGTTCGCGCAGCGGCTCGGGGTGCCCGTCGTCATGCGGGACCTCGACGACGAGCGCGTGGGCAAGGGGCTCGCGGCGGTCCGCTCGACCGTCGAGCGGCTGGTGTCCACGGGCCGGATGAGCGAGCCTGCGGGCGCGCGCCTGCTCGGCTCGGTCACCGGCACGACGGACCTCGGCGACCTCGCGTCGTGCGACCTCGTCATCGAGGCCGTCACGGAGATCCTCGACCTCAAGAAGCGCGTCTTCGCCGAGCTCGAGGGCGTCGTGTCCCCCACCACGGTCCTCGCGACCAACACCTCGGCGCTGTCGGTCACCGCGATGGCCGCGGACCTGCAGCACCCCGAGCGGGTCGTCGGGCTGCACTTCTTCAACCCCGTGGCGGCGATGCCGCTGGTGGAGGTCGTCCAGGCGCAGCGCACGTCGGCCGAGCCGCTCGCCACCGGGTTCGCGGTCGCCGCGAAGCTTCGCAAGACCGCCGTGCTCGTCGCCGACCGGCCCGGCTTCGTCGTCAACCGGCTGCTCGTGCTGCTGCTCGGCGTGATCGTCGACGCCGTCGAGCACGGCACGCCCGTCGAGGTGGCCGACCGCGCCCTGCGCCCGCTCGGGCTGCCGATGCCGCCGTTCGAGCTCTTCGACCTCGTCGGCCCGGCGGTGGGTCTGCACGTGCTCACCTCGCTCCGCGAGGACCTGGGCGACCGGTTCCCGCACTCCCCGGGCCTCGAGAAGCTCGTCGCGGACGGCACCCGGGTCGTGCTCGACGCCCCCGCCAAGGGGCTCCCGAAGCCCGTCGACCCGGCCATCCAGGCGGTCTTCGACGCGGCCCGCGAGGTCGAGGTCGCGGCGCAGCCGCTCGACGATGCGGGCGTGCTCGACGCGGTGCTCACCGCGCTCACGGTCGAGGTCGGGCACATGCTCGACGAGGGCGTCGTCACCACGCCGCAGCAGATCGACCTGTGCATGATCCTCGGCGCGGGCTGGGGCTTCCACCTGGGCGGCCTCACCCCGTACCTGGACCGCACCGGCTACAGCGAGAGGGTCCTGGGCCGCCGGCTCCTGCCGGACGGCGTCGCGAACGTCCCGACCCGCTGACGCCCCCGCGCGTGGTCGGCCGCCCGTCCCCGGCGGCCGACCACGCGCGCGTCCCTGGCCCGGGTCCGGCGCGTTGCGCCTGGTCACGCCGATGCGGGAGGGTGACGACGTGACGCTCACGCTGCCGCCCCTGACCTTCACCGGCTCCCTCGACCGGTCCGCCGTCGTCCCCGCGACCCGGCTGCTCGCCGACCTCGTCGAGCGACCCGAGGTCGCCGCCGCCTGGGACGCCGAGTCGTCCTGCGCGGGCATGAGCGTGGGCGCGCTCGCGTGGCACCTGGTCAACCAGCCGCGGCGGCTGGTCGAGGTGCTGTCCGGACCGGCGGCCGACGTCGCGCCGATCACCGTCGACGAGCACTACGCGCGTGCGGCGTGGATCCAGCAGGACCTCGACGGGCCGGCGAACACCGGGGTCCGCGACCGCTCCGAGCAGGAGGCGGCCGCGGGCGCGACGGCGGCAGCGGCCGCGGCGCGCGACGTGCTGACCCGGCTCGACGACGTCCTCGGGGCGGCCCCTGACGCCGTCGTGCTGCCGTGGACGGGCGCCGCCCTGAGCGCCGACGACTTCGTCGTGACCCGCCTGCTCGAGATCGTCGTGCACAGCGACGACCTCGCGTCGAGCGTGGGCTTGACGACGCCGCAGTTCGCCCCCGAGGCGCTCTCGCCCGTCGTCCGGCTGCTCACCGACCTCGCGCTGCGCCGGCACGGCCAGGACGCCGTCGTGCGCACGCTGTCGCGCCCGCAGCGCGCACCGGAGTCGATCGCCGCCTTCTGAGACGGCGTGGCGGACCGACGGGCCGCGGCCACCGGCACCGGGGCGGCGCCCACGCGCCAGACGGGCACGACGAGGTCGCTGGTGCGCCACCCGTCAGGCGGGCGTCGTGCGGCGAGCCGGTCGACGCTCCCGGACCCGGTGGTCCTCGCGGCGCAGGACGACCTCCTCGCCGCGCTCACGTCCGACGGGCGCGCGCAGCTCACGCACCTGCTCGCGCGCCTCGCGGGTGCCCGCCTCCCGGACGACCCGACGGCCCCCGTCAGAACGTCGTGAGGCCCCGGTCGCGGAACTGGCCGCGGACCCGCTCGACGAGCTCGGCCGACGGCGGCTCGACACCGTCGAGCTCGTAGCGCATCCCCAGCTCGGCCCACTTGTCCTGGCCCATCTGGTGGAACGGCAGGACCTCGACGCGCTCGACGCACGCGCCCAGCGAGGCGACGTAGTCGGCGACGGCGTCGACGTTCTCGACCGCGTCGGTCAGGCCGGGGACGAGCACGAACCGGATCCAGGTGCGCGTGCCGTGCTCGGCGAGCCGGCGGCCGAACGCGAGCGTCGGCGCGAGGTCCTGGCCGGTGACCTTCTTGTAGGTCTCGGGGATGCCCGACTTCACGTCGAGCAGGACGAGGTCGACGTCCTCGAGCATCTCGTCGGAGAGCTGCGCCCCGAGGAAGCCGGACGTGTCGATCGCGGTGTGCACATCCATCGCCTTGGCGCCGCGCAGCAGCCGCCGCACGTACGCGGGCTGCATGAGGGGCTCGCCGCCGGAGATCGTCAGGCCGCCGCCGGTCGCCTTCATGACGCCGCGGTAGCGCTGGATGCGCCGGAGCAGGTCGTCGGCGGCCACGTCGGTGCCGCGGCGCATCTCCATGGTGTCGGGGTTGTGGCAGTACAGGCAGCGCAGCGGGCACCCCGACAGGAACACCGTGAGCCGCGTCCCGGGACCGTCCACCGCGGTGACGAGCTCCCAGGAGTGGACCGAGCCGACGTCGCCGGCCCGGACGGCGGCGAGCCGCGCGGACCGCTCCGCCTCCACCTCGGTCAGACCGGCCGTCCCGGCACCGTGGGCCCGCTCGTGCGACCCGCCGACGAGCGGCGTGCCGAGCGCCACCACGGGGGCGCCGGTCCGCTCGTCGGCCTGGGTCGTCATCGTCGTGCTCCTTCGGTGCCGGGACGGTCTGGTCGGTGCGGCGTCGGTCAGACCGCGCCGTGGAACGTCCGGGACAGGACGTCGAGCTGCTGCTCACGGGTCAGCCGCACGAAGTTCACGGCGTAGCCCGAGACGCGGATGGTGAGCTGCGGGTAGTTCTCCGGGTGCTCCATCGCGTCGAGCAGCGTCTCCCGGTTCAGGACGTTGACGTTCATGTGGTAGCCGTTCGACAGCGTGTACGCGTCGAGCAGACCGACCAGGTTCGTCACCTGCTCCTCCCGCGTGCGGCCCAGGCCCGAGGGCACGACCGACGAGGTGAGGGAGATGCCGTCCTGCGCCTCCGCGTACGGCAGCTTCGCGACCGACAGCGCGGAGGCGAGCATGCCGTGCGAGTCGCGCCCGTTCATCGGGTTGGCGCCCGGGGCGAACGGCTCGCCGGCACGACGGCCGTCGGGGGTCGAGCCCGTGGCCTTGCCGTAGACGACGTTCGACGTGATCGTCAGGACGGACTGCGTGTGCAGCGCCTTGCGGTACGTCGGGTACTGGCGGATCTTCTCCATGAACGTGTTGACGATCCACACGGCGATGTCGTCGGCGCGGTCGTCGTCGTTGCCGTAGCTCGGGTAGTCGCCCTCGATCGCGTACTCGGTCACGAGGCCGTCCGTCGTGCGCAGCGCCTTGACCTTGGCGTACTTGATCGCCGACAGCGAGTCCGCGACGACCGACAGGCCGGCGATGCCGCAGGCCAGCGTCCGCAGGATCTCGCGGTCGTGCAGCGCCATCTCGATGCGCTCGTACGCGTACTTGTCGTGCATGTAGTGCACGCAGTTCAGCGCGTCGACGTACGTCTGGGCCAGCCAGTCCATCGTCTTGTCGAACTTCGCCATGACGTCGTCGTAGTCGAGGTACTCGCCCTCGACCGGCGCGGCGACCGGCGCGACCTGCTTGCCGGAGACCTCGTCGCGGCCGCCGTTGATCGCGTAGAGCAGGGCCTTGGCGAGGTTCACGCGGGCCCCGAAGAACTGCATCTGCTTGCCGACGCGCATCGGGGACACGCAGCACGCGATGGCCGCGTCGTCGCCCCAGTCGGCCCGGATGAGGTCGTCGGACTCGTACTGCACGGCCGAGGTGTCGATCGACACCTGCGCGCAGAAGGCCTTGAAGCCCTCGGGCAGCTTGTCGCTCCAGAACACGGTCATGTTCGGCTCGGGCGCCGGGCCCAGGTTGTAGAGCGTCTGCAGGTAGCGGAACGACGTCTTGGTGACGAGCGTGCGGCCGTCCTCGCCCATGCCGCCGATCGACTCGGTGACCCACGTCGGGTCGCCCGAGAAGAGGGCGTCGTACTCCGGGGTGCGCAGGAAGCGCACGATCCGCAGCTTGATGACGAAGTCGTCGATGACCTCCTGCGCCTGCTCCTCGGTGATCGCACCGGCAGCGAGGTCGCGCTCGAGGTAGATGTCGAGGAACGTCGAGGTGCGGCCCAGGGACATCGCCGCGCCGTTCTGCTCCTTCACCGCGGCGAGGTAGCCGAAGTACAGCCACTGCACGGCCTCGCGGCCGTTGGTCGCCGGGCCGGAGATGTCGTAGCCGTAGGACGCGGCCATCTGCTTGAGCTCGCCGAGCGCGCGGATCTGCTCCGCGAGCTCCTCGCGGTCGCGGATGACGTCCTCGACGGAGCGCTCCATGTCGAGCTCGGCACGCTCGAGCTTCTTCGCGGCGATCAGCGCGTCGACGCCGTACAGGGCGACGCGGCGGTAGTCGCCGATGATCCGGCCGCGGCCGTAGGCGTCCGGCAGGCCCGTGATGATGTGGCTGCTGCGCGCGGCGCGCACGGCCGGCGGGTACACGTCGAAGACGCCGTCGTTGTGCGTCTTGCGGTACTTGCTGAAGATCTCGGAGACGACCGGGTCCGGCTCGTACCCGTAGGTCTCGAGGGACTTCTCGACCATCCGGTAGCCGCCGTTGGGCATGATCGCGCGCTTGAGCGGGGCGTCGGTCTGCAGGCCGACGATGAGCTCGTCGTCCTGGGAGATGTAGCCGGGCGCGTGCGACGTGATCGTCGAGGGCGTCTTGGCGTCGACGTCGTAGACGCCCTTCTCGCGCTCCTCGGGGAACATCGCGCTCAGGCGGTCCCAGATGCCGGTGGTGCGGGCCGTCGCACCCGCGAGGAAGCTGCTGTCGCCCTCGTAGGGCGTGTAGTTGCGCTGGATGAAGTCCCGCACGTCGACCCGGTCCGCCCAGGGACCGGTGACGAAGCCTGTCCACGCGGCCGGGGTGGTGGCCTCGTCGTGGGAGGTGGGGGGGACTGCGGTGGTGGACATCTTCGCTCCTCCGGGGGTCGGTACTTCGAACCTACGGAGGCAGTGATGGGATGTCTTGGGACCTTGGCCCTGGGGGTCCCGGACCCCGTTGTGACGTGCGCTACCCTGCCCGGCCGAGCGCCGTCAGGACGTCCCGCGCGACGTCGTTCGGGCGCAGCCGCAGCTCCCCCACGAGCTGGTCGCGCGACGCGTGGTCGAGGAACCGGCGCGGGATGCCGAACGACTGCACGGGCGTGTGCACGCCCACCTCGCCGCACCGCTGCCCCACGAGCGCGCCGATCCCGCCGTCGACGAGGCCGTCCTCGAGCGTGACGACGTGGTCGTGCTCCCCCGCGAGCTTCGTCAGCGCGGCGGGCACGGGCAGGACCCAGCGCGGGTCGACGACCGTGACGCGCAGACGGTGCGCCGCGAGCAGCTCCGCGGTCTCCAGCGCCGTGCCGGCCATCGCCCCCACGCCGACCACGAGCACGGACGGCGCGTCGTCCGGGCCCGCGTGCCGGGCCAGCACGTCGACGCCGTCGACCTCGTCGACCGCCGGGACCGGGTCCCCCATCGCACCCTTGGGGTAGCGCACCACCGTGGGCGCGTCGTCGACGTCGACGGCCTGCCGCAGCGCCTCGCGCAGCGTCGGCTCGTCGCGCGGCGCCGCCAGCCGCAGCCCCGGCACGATGCCGAGCATCGCCATGTCCCACATGCCGTTGTGGCTCGCGCCGTCGTCGCCCGTGAGACCCGCGCGGTCGAGCACGAACGTCACGCCCGCCTTGTGCAGCGCGACGTCCATGAGCACCTGGTCGAACGCGCGGTTGAGGAACGTCGCGTAGACGGCGACGACGGGGTGCAGCCCGCCGTACGCCATGCCCGCGGCGGAGGTCGCCGCGTGCTGCTCCGCGATCCCGACGTCGAACACGCGCTCGGGGAACTCGGCGGCGAACGGCGCGAGCCCCACGGGCTGCAGCATCGCCGCGGTGATCGCGACGACGTCCTGGCGACGCCGGCCGATCCGGACGATCTCGTCGGCGAACACGCTCGTCCAGCCGAACCGCGACGGCGCGAGCGGCAGGCCCGTCTCCGGGTGGATCTGGCCGACCGCGTGGAACCGGTCGGCGACGTCCTGCTCCGCGGGGGTGTACCCACGGCCCTTCTCGGTGATGACGTGCACGATCACGGGCCCGCCGAACGCCTTGGCGCGGCGCAGCGCGTGCTCGACGGCCTGCTCGTCGTGCCCGTCGACCGGCCCGACGTACTTCAGGCCCAGGTCCTCGAACATGCCCTGCGGCGCGACGACGTCCTTGATGCCCTTCTTCAGGCCGTGCAACGCGTCGTACGCGAACCGCCCGGGCGGGCCGCTGCGGCGCAGCGTGCGCTTGCCCCAGGACAGGACGTTCTCGTAGCCCTGCGTCGTGCGCAGCGTGTCCAGGTGCCGCGCCAGGCCGCCGATGGTCGGCGCGTACGAGCGGCCGTTGTCGTTGACGACCACGACCAGACGGCGGTCCTGGCCCGCCGCGATGTTGTTGAGGGCCTCCCACGCCATGCCACCCGTGAGGGCGCCGTCGCCGATGACCGCCACGACGGTGCGGTGGCCCCGGCCGTGCAGCTGGTTGGCCTTCGCGATGCCGTCCGCCCACGACAGCGCGGTCGACGCGTGCGAGTTCTCGACGACGTCGTGCTCCGACTCGGCACGGCTCGGGTAGCCGGACAGGCCGCCGCGGCGGCGCAGCTGCGTGAAGTCCGTGCGGCCCGTGAGGAGCTTGTGCACGTAGGACTGGTGCCCGGTGTCGAACACGAGCGTGTCGCGCGGCGAGTCGAACACGCGGTGCAGCGCGATGGTGAGCTCGACCACGCCGAGGTTCGGACCCAGGTGACCGCCCGTGCGGGACACCGACTCGACGAGGAACGCGCGGACCTCGTCGGCGAGGCGGGCCACCTGCGCGCGGCTCAGGCGCCGGACGTCCGCAGGGGACGTGATCGAGTCCAGCAGTGCCATGGAACGGCCTCTCCTCCCGGTGCGGCGACGATGCCGCACGCTGCGGACGCCGAAGGCTTCGCCAGCACACTCTAGGTCCAGGCGCCCGGTACGTGCCCTTCCGGACCGGGTGGAGCGCGGGCGGTGCCGTGGAGGGTCGGTGAAGAAGCGGCGGCCCGTCCTCGCAGGTGCCGGGCCCGCACCCGGCCGCCCGGGCCCCACCCGGTACCATCGATCGGAAAGGGGAACTCCCATGCGCTTCCTGCCCGGCCAGACTCCGGCCTCCGACCTCACCTACGGCGACGTCTTCCTCGTCCCGTCGCGTTCCGAGGTCACCTCCCGCTTCGACGTCGACCTCACGCCCGTCGACGGCACCGGCACCACCATCCCGCTCGTCGTGGCGAACATGACCGCCGTCGCGGGCCGCCGGATGGCGGAGACCGTCGCCCGTCGCGGCGGCATCGCCGTCATCCCCCAGGACATCCCGACCGACGTGGTCGCGGACGTCGTCGCCTCCGTCAAGGCGCGCCACACCGTCGTCGAGAGCGCCGTCGAGGTGTCCCCGCACGACACCGTGCACACGGCCCTCACGCTCATCGGCAAGCGGTCGCACGGCGCCGCCGTGGTCGTCGCCGACGGCCGCCCCGTGGGCGTCGTGACCGAGGCCGACTGCCAGGGCGTCGACCGGTTCACGCAGGTCGAGGACGTCATGACGCCGCACCCGACGACGGTCGACCTGTCCGTCCTCGAGCAGAGCGGCACGCGCGGCCTCGAGGCCGCGTTCGAGCAGCTGCACGCGTCGCGCCGCCGGTTCTCCCCGGTCGTGCGCGACGGCCTGCTCGTCGGCGTGCTCACGCGCGTCGGCGCCCTGCGCTCGTCCATCTACTCCCCCGCGCTCGACGCGGCCGGCCGGCTGCGGGTCGCCGCGGCCGTGGGCATCAACGGCGACGTCAAGGCCAAGACCGCGGAGCTGCTCGAGGCGGGCGTCGACGTGCTCGTCGTCGACACCGCGCACGGCCACCAGCGCAAGATGCTCGACGCGCTCGGCGCCGTCCGGTCGCTCGACCCGCAGGTGCCCGTCGTCGCCGGCAACGTCGTCACGGCCGAGGGCACGCGAGACCTCATCGAGGCGGGCGCGGACATCGTCAAGGTCGGCGTCGGGCCCGGCGCCATGTGCACGACGCGCATGATGACCGCCGTCGGACGCCCGCAGTTCTCCGCGGTGCTCGAGTGCGCCGCCGAGGCGCGTCGCCTGGGCGGGCACGTGTGGGCCGACGGCGGCGTGCGCCACCCGCGCGACGTCGCGCTCGCGCTGGCCGCGGGCGCGACGCAGGTGATGATCGGCTCCTGGTTCGCCGGGACGCACGAGTCGCCCGGCGACCTGCACGCCGACGGCGAGGGCCGCCTGTACAAGGAGAGCTTCGGCATGGCGTCCGCCCGCGCGGTCGCGGCCCGCACCCGCGGCGGCTCGGCGTTCGAGCGTGCGCGCAAGGGCCTGTACGAGGAGGGCATCTCCTCCTCGCGCATGTACCTGGACCCGCGCCGGCCGGGCGTCGAGGACCTCATCGACCACGTCACCGCGGGCGTGCGCTCCGCCGCGACGTACGTGGGCGCGACCTCCCTCGAGGAGCTCACCGAGCGCGCGGTCGTCGGCATCCAGTCCGCCGCCGGCTACGAAGAGGGTCGGCCGCTCCCGGACGGGTGGTGACGGTGCGCCCCGTCCTGGTCCTGACGCACGCGTCCCACGAGGGCCCCGGGCTGATCGGGCCGGCGATCGACGGGCCGCTGCAGGTCCGCACCGTGCTCGACGTCGCCGAGCCGCGGCTGCCGTCGCTCGACGACGTCGCGGGCGTCGTCGTCATGGGCGGGCCGATGGACGCGGACGACGAGCGGCATCCCGGCCTCGCGGCGGAGCGGCGGCTGCTCGCGGACGCGGTCGACGCCGACGTGCCGGTCCTCGGCGTGTGCCTCGGCATGCAGCTGCTCGGGCTCGCGCTCGGGGCACGGCTGCACCGGCGGCACGGCACGGAGATCGGCTTCGCCCCGGTCGACGTGGTGGCCGACGACCCCGTGCTCGGCCCGCTCGGCACCCGCCCGACGGTCCTGCACTGGCACTCGGACGCGGTGGACCTGCCGTCGGGGGCGACGCTGCTCGCCTCCACGCCCGCGACGCCCGTGCAGGCGTTCCGCGCGGGCAGCGCGCTCGGGCTCCAGTTCCACCCCGAGGTCACGGCGTCGATGCTCGAGCTGTGGCTCACGACGCCGGACATGACCGCCGGGCTCGCGGAGGACGAGGTCGTGGCGGTGCGCGCCGACGGGGCGCGGCACCTGCCGACGCTCGTGCCGGCCGCGGAGAAGGCGCTCGCGGCCTTCGGGGAGCTCGCGCGGGCCCGCGGATGACGTCCGCGGCGGACGGCGTACGCGAGGCGCTGCGCGCGCTGTGCGCCGCGGGGCTGGACTGGCGGGTCGACCCGTCGCGGGTCCTGCCGTCGGTCGCCGACGCACGCCCGGCGGCCGTGCTGGTGCTGTTCGGCGAGCTGGACGCGGCACCCGCACGCACGGGCCGTCCCGCGGTCGCCGCCGACCTCGACGTGCTGCTCCAGCGCCGCGCGGCGACGCTCGGGCACCACGCCGGGCAGGTGTCGTTCCCCGGGGGCCGGACCGAGCCGTCCGACGTCTCCCCCGCGGCGGCCGCGGTGCGCGAGGCGGTCGAGGAGACCGGGCTCGACCCCACGGGCGTCGAGGTGCTCGGCACGCTGCCGCCGCTCGCGGTCCCGGTCAGCAACCACCTGGTCACTCCCGTGCCCGCGTGGTGGACGCGCCCGTCCGACGTCGCGGCCGTCGACCACCGGGAGACGGTCGAGGTGCTGCGCGTGCCGGTCGTCGACCTGCTGGACCCGGCGAACCGTGCGAGCGTCGCCCACGAGCGCGGCGGGGTGCGCGTGCGCACGCCCGCGTTCGTCGTCGGAGACCTCGTGGTCTGGGGGTTCACCGGTATCGTCCTGGGCCGCATGTTCGACGCGCTCGGCTGGAGCCTCCCGTGGGACGACCGCCGGACGGTCCAGCCGCCACGCTGACCGGCGCGAGCCGCCTGCCCGCTCCGAGCCCTTGCCCGTGCCGGCCGAGAGGACACCCGTGGTCCACCCCGTCCCCGAGATCGACGTCGACGAGCACCTCGCCCGCACGCTCGTGCGCGACCAGCACCCGGACCTCGCGGACCTGCCCCTGACGTGGGCCGGCACCGGCTGGGACAACGTGCTGTGGCGGCTCGGTGACGACCTCGCCCTGCGGTTCCCGGTGCGCGCGGCGTCCGCGCCGCTGGTCGAGCACGAGCAGCGCTGGCTGCCCGTCCTCGCGCCGCTGCTGCCGGTGGCGACCCCCGTGCCGGTGCGCACGGGCGTCCCGTCCACGCGCTACCCGTGGGCGTGGAGCGTCGTCCCGTGGTTCGACGCCGCGCCGGCGTGGCGCACGCCCGTGCGCGAGCGCGCCGCGTGGGTGCCGGAGCTCGCCGACGTCCTGGTGGCGCTGCACCGCCCGGCGCCCCCCGACGCGCCCCACAACCCCTTCCGCGGCGTCCCGCTGGCACCCGACGCGACCGTCCTGCGCGAGCGCCTCGACCGCCTCGCGCTGCCCGACGCGGACCGGGTGCTCGCGCTGCGCGCCGAGCTGGCCGCAGCCCCCGCGTGGGACGGGCCGGCGCTGTGGCTGCACGGCGACCCGCACCCCGCGAACCTGCTCGTCCACGACGGGCGGCTGCGCGCCGTCATCGACTTCGGTGACGTGACGTCGGGCGACCCGGCGTCGGACCTCGCGACGGCGTGGCTGACGTTCGACGCCGACGGGCGGGCCGACCTGCGGGACCGGCTCGACCGTGCGCGCGGGTGGGACGACGCCGTGTGGCGGCGGGCGCGGGCATGGGCGCTGCACCTGGGTGTCGTCCTGCAGATGCACCCGGTGGACCACCCGCACCTGGCGGCCGTGGGCCGCCACGCCGTCAGCGAGGCGCTCGACGGCGACTGACGCGGCCGACCGGTCCGCGCGTGCGGGCGCGCGGGCCCGGGTCGCGGGGCTGCGTGTCGGACGCCACCCGTACGGTGGCGCGCATGCCGACCACCGCACCCCTCGGCCTCCTCGGCGTCCCGTCGAGCGTCGCCGCGCACGCGCCCGGTCTCGAGCGCGGCCCCGCGGCCCTGCGCCGTGCCGGGCTCGTCGCGACGCTGCGCGCCGCGGGTCGCGACGTCGTGGACCACGGCGACACCGCGGTCGCCCGCTGGCGGCACGACCCGCCGGGACGCACCGTCCCGCACGACGTGCACCGCGTCGTCGAGGTGCTGCAGGAGGCGCGCGCCGCGACGCGGGCGGTGCTCGACGCGGGGCACGTGCCGGTCGTCGTCGGGGGTGAGTGCACGGTCACGCTGGCGGTGCTCGCGGCGGCCGTCGACGCCGGGCGGGACCTCGGGCTCGTGTACGTGGACGGTGGCCAGGACCTGCACGTCCCGACCGGCCCCGCGGACGAGCCGATCGCGGACTCGACGGGTGTCGCGCACCTGCTCGACCTGCCCGGCGTGCACCCCGCGCTCGCCGGGTTCGGCCCGCGCCGCCCGCTGCTCACCGCGGACCGCCTCGCGTTCGTCGGGCAGTCCGACGACGAGGAGGACGTGCACGGGCTCGTGCCGTCCCTGCGCGTCCGGGCGGACGCCGTCACCGCGGACCCGGTCGCGGCGGCCGCCCGGGCGCTCGCCGTCGCGGGGCGCGACGGGTACCTCGTGCACCTCGACGTCGACGTGCTCGACTTCTTCGCGTTGCCGCTCGCCGACGTCCCCACCTACGGCCGTGGCCTCGTCCCGGCCACGCTCGGCACCCTGCTCGCGGCCCTCGTCCGCAGCGAGGGGTTCGCGGGGCTCGTCGTGACCGAGGCGAACCCCGACCGGGACGCCGACGGCGAGCACCTCGCGCTGCTCGTCCGGCTGATCGCCGACGCCCTCACCACCGGCCGCTGACACGACGACGCGACCCCGCGATACTGACGCCATGGCCGACCAGCCGCGCACGGTGCCCACCGACGCCGACGTCCGCGCGTTCGTCGACGCGGTCCCGCACGCGGTCCGTCGCCGCGACGCGCAGCGCCTGCTCGACCTGCTGGGCCGCGTGACGGGTGAGCAGCCGCGGATGTGGGGCCCGTCCATCGTCGGCTACGGCAGCTACCACTACCGCTACGCGAGCGGACGCGAGGGCGATGCGGCCGCCGCGGGCTTCTCGCCGCGCACGGCCTCGACGACCGTCTACCTGGCCGACGGTTTCGACGCGCACGCCGAGGACCTTGCGGCGCTCGGCCCGCACACCACGAGCGTCAGCTGCCTGTACCTCAAGGACCTCGACCGCGTGGACCTGGCGGTCCTCGAGCGCATCCTGCGACGGTCCTGGGCGACGGTGACCGCTCCCGGCTTCGGCCAGGTCTGACCCCGACGTCGCAGGGGGACGCGAGCGGGCCCAGCACGGCGGTCCGCGGACGACCGCGCCCGGCCTCCCGAGGAGGGCCGGGCGCGGTCGTGCGTGCGGGACGTCAGGCGCCCGCGACCTGCCGCAGGACGTACTGCAGGATGCCGCCGTTGCGGTAGTAGTCCGCCTCGCCGGGGGTGTCGATGCGCACGACCGCGTCGAACTCCACCGTCGAGCCGTCGCCCTTGGTCGCTGTGACGTGCACGGTGCGGGGCGTGCGGCCCTCGTTGAGCTCCGTGACACCCGCGACGTCGAACGTCTCGGTGCCGTCGAGCCCGAGCGAGTCCGCGTTCTCGCCCTCGGGGAACTGCAGGGGCAGGACGCCCATCCCGATGAGGTTGGAGCGGTGGATCCGCTCGAAGGACTCGGTGATGACCGCGCGCACGCCGAGCAGGCGCGTGCCCTTCGCGGCCCAGTCGCGCGACGAGCCCGAGCCGTACTCCTTGCCGCCGAGCACGACGAGCGGGACGCCGGCCTCCTGGTAGGCGACCGACGCGTCGTAGATCGTCGTGTCCTCGCCCGTGAGCAGGTTCTTGGTGAACCCGCCCTCGGTTCCGGGCACGAGCTGGTTGCGCAGGCGGATGTTGGCGAAGGTGCCGCGGATCATGACCTCGTGGTTCCCGCGGCGCGAGCCGTAGGAGTTGAAGTCACGACGGTCGACGCCGTGCTCCGCGAGGTACTTCCCGGCCGGGCTGTCCGCCTTGATCGAGCCCGCAGGGCTGATGTGGTCGGTCGTGACCGAGTCGCCGAGCTTGGCGAGGACGCGCGCACCCGTGATGTCCGTGACGGGCTCGGGCGTCGCGCCCATGCCCTCGAAGTACGGGGGCTTGCGCACGTAGGTCGACTCGGCGTCCCACTCGAAGGTGTTCCCCTCGGGGGTGGGCAGCGAGCGCCACCGCTCGTCGCCCGTGAACACGTCCGCGTAGTCGTCGGTGAACATCTGGCGGTCGATCGACGCGTCGATCGTGGCCTGCACGTCCGCCGGGGAGGGCCAGATGTCCGCGAGGAACACCGGCTCGCCGGCCTCGGTCGTGCCCAGCGGCTCGTTCTCGAAGTCGAAGTCCATCGTCCCGGCGAGCGCGTAGGCGATGACCAGCGGCGGCGAGGCCAGGTAGTTCATCTTCACGTCGGGGTTGATGCGCCCCTCGAAGTTCCGGTTGCCGGACAGCACCGACACGACCGACAGGTCGTGCTCGTTGACCGTGGCGGACACCTCGTCGGGCAGCGGGCCCGAGTTGCCGATGCACGTCGCGCAGCCGTAGCCGACGAGGTGGAAGCCGAGCTTCTCGAGCGCGGGCCACAGCCCGGCCTTCTCGTAGTAGTTCGTGACGACCTGCGAGCCCGGCGCCATCGACGTCTTGACCCACGGCTTGGCCGACAGGCCCTTCTCGACCGCGTTCCGCGCGAGCAGCGCCGCGGCGAGCATGACCGACGGGTTCGACGTGTTGGTGCAGGACGTGATCGACGCGATGACGACGTGCCCGTGGTCGAGCTCGGTCTGGGTGCCGTCCGCGAGCGTCACGGGGACGCGCTTGTGCGGGCGGTGGGCCGAGTCGCCGTGCAGCGCGCCCGCGGGCGCGTCGGACGAGTCGGTGTGTGCGCTGGCCGCGATCGGGTCGGACGCCGGGAACGTCTCCTCGACCGACTCGTCGAGCCCGGTGAACGCGGCGGCCTCGTGCGGGTCGACGTAGTCGAGGATCGACGCCGCGAACGACTCCTTGGCCTCGGACAGCTCGATGCGGTCCTGGGGGCGCTTGGGGCCCGCGATCGACGGGACGACCGTCGACAGGTCGAGCTCGAGGTACTCCGAGTACACCGGCTCGGTGTAGCCCTCGGCCGACGGGTCGTGCCAGAGGCCCTGCTCCTTGGCGTACGCCTCGACGAGCGCGAGCTGCTCCTGCGAACGGCCGGTCAGGCGCAGGTACTCGAGGGTCACGCCGTCGATCGGGAAGATCGCGACGGTCGAGCCGAACTCGGGGCTCATGTTGCCGATCGTGGCGCGGTTGGCGAGCGGCACGGCCGCGACGCCCTCGCCGTAGAACTCGACGAACTTGCCGACGACGCCGTGCTGGCGCAGCTGCTGCGTGATCGTGAGCACGACGTCGGTCGCGGTCACGCCCGCCGGGATCTGCCCGGTGAGCTTGAAGCCGACGACGCGCGGGATGAGCATCGACACCGGCTGGCCCAGCATGGCCGCCTCCGCCTCGATGCCGCCGACGCCCCAGCCGAGCACCCCGAGGCCGTTGACCATCGTGGTGTGCGAGTCGGTGCCCACGCACGTGTCGGGGTACGCGCGGCCGTCGCGCACCATGACGCCGCGGGCGAGGTACTCGATGTTGACCTGGTGCACGATCCCGGTGCCGGGCGGGACGACCTTGAAGTCGTCGAACGCGGTCTGGCCCCAGCGCAGGAACTGGTAGCGCTCGCGGTTGCGCTGGTACTCCAGCTCGACGTTGCGCTCGAACGCGTCGGGGCGGCCCGCGACGTCGATCTGCACCGAGTGGTCGATGACCATCTCGGCGGGGGCGAGCGGGTTGATGCGGGACGGGTCGCCGCCGAGCTCGGCGACGGCCTCGCGCATGGTCGCGAGGTCGACGACGCACGGCACGCCGGTGAAGTCCTGCATGATCACGCGCGCGGGCGTGAACTGGATCTCGGTGTCGGGCTGCGCGGCCGGGTCCCAGCCGGCGAGCGCGCGCACGTGGTCCGCGGTGATGTTGGCACCGTCCTCGGTGCGCAGCAGGTTCTCCGCGAGGATCTTGAGGCTGAACGGCAGGCGGTCCAGCCCGGGGACGGCCGAGAGCCGGAACACCTCGTACGAGGCGTCACCGACCTCGAGCGTTCCCTTCGAACCGAAGCTGTCGACGCTGCTCACGTGGGGCTCCTTCGCTGGGCGAGTCTGCCCGGGGATGGGGGTCACCCGGACGCAGGACGTGCGACCTCCCAGCCTACGGCGGCCCGGGTCGCAAATTATCTCGACATCAAGATACATGCTCGATACCGGTGCGCGCACCCTCGTCCGCGCACGCGTCCCGGCGGGCACGCGTCCCGGCAGAGCCGCCGGGCACAGCACGACCCCCGCGCCCGGCGGGGCTGCGGGGGTCGTGGGCGGTACCGGACGCGCGGCCCGGCCCGGGACCGGTCAGCTCGGCCCGGACGCCTTCTTCTCCGCCTCGAGGGCCTCGAGCGCCTTGCGCTCGGCCTCCACGGCACGCTCGTGCGCGCGCGGGTCGTAGTCCGGCGTGCCCTGCTTGTGCAGCTCCTGCGTCGCCAGCCTGCTCGCCTCGGCCAGCCGGTGCGCCGCGTCCTTCTCGCTCACGGTCCGCTCCCCTCCGCCGCCCCGCCCTCGGTGCGGCTGCCACCCACGCTAACGCTGGTCAGGGCGCACGTCGCGCGCTGCCACGGCCTGCGCGAGGCGGTCAGCGGGTGAAGACCGCGACCGCCTCCAGGTGGTGCGTGTGCGGGAACAGGTCGTACCCCTGCACGTCGTCCAGCGCGTACCCCGCCTCGCCCAGCAGCGCGACGTCCCGGGCCAGCGCCGCGGGGTCGCACGCCACGTAGACGACCCGCTCGGGCCGCAGCGCAGCGACCGCGTCGACCACGCGCCGGCCGGCGCCCGTGCGGGGCGGGTCGAGCACGACGGCGTCGGCGTGCACGACGTCCGAGTCGGCGTCCTGCCGGCCCGTCAGCACACGCGCCACGTCACCGGCGTGCAGCTCGACGTTCGGGCGGTCGTGCACGTTGCGCCGGGCGTCGCGCACCGCGCGCGCGTCGCCCTCCACGGACACGACCTCGCCGTCGCCGACCGCGTCCGCGAGCGGCAGCGTGAAGAGCCCCGCGCCCGCGTACAGGTCGAGCACGACCGCTCCGTCCACGTCGCCCAGCGCGTCGAGCACGGCACCCACCAGCAGCCCGGGCGCCTCGCGGTGCACCTGCCAGAACCCGGCCGCGGCGACCCGGTAGGTGTACGTCACGTCGCCGCGTCGCACCTCCTCGCGCACCGACGTGCGCGCGTTCGGGCGCTTGTCGGTGCGTCCGCGGCCCAGGTCGAACGGGGCGCCGTCCTGGAGCACGAGCGGGGTGTCGCCGGCGGCGGGCGCGACGGCCTCGATCCGCGCACCCCCGGACCAGCGGCGCTCGAAGAGCCCCAGCGCCTCGATCGCCTCGGTCGCCAGGGGCATCGCGTCGAGCGCCCGCACGTCGTGCGAGCGGTGACCGCGCATCCCCGCGCGGCCCCGGGCGTCCGCGACCAGGTCGATCCGGGTGCGCCAGTGCAGGCCTCCCCGGTCGTCGTCGCCGGGCGCGGCGTGCACCGTGACGGCACGCTCGTCGCGTGCGAGCCGCCGGAGCTGCTCGGCGAGCACCGCCTCCTTCCACCGGCGCTGCGCGGGCAGGGCGACGTGCGCGAGCTCGCCGCCGCCGACGCCACCGGCGCCGGCCTCGGGCCACGCCGACGCGACCCGGTCGGGCGACGCCTCGAGGACCTCGACGGCGTCGGCACGCCAGAACGAGGCACTCTCCCCCGCGTCGGTCAGCCGCGCCCGCACACGCTCGCCGGGCAGGGTGTGCCGCACGAACACGACACGGCCCTCGTGCCGCGCGACGCAGTGCCCGCCGTGCGCCACCGGACCCACCTCGAGCTCGACGAGGGCGTCCGGGTCGGGACGGTCGGCAGGGGCAGGAGGCGTCGCGGGGGGCTCAGTAACCACGCGGCACGGTACCCCGGACCGGCTCCTCGAGGCCCGTCTGCCCCTCCGACGACGCGAGCTGCCACGGCACCGAGGCGACGACGACGCCCGGCGTGAACAGCAGGCGTCCCTTGAGGCGCAGGGCGCTCTGGTTGTGCAGCAGCTGCTCCCACCAGTGGCCCACGACGTACTCCGGGATGTAGACGACCACGAGGTCGCGCGGGCTCTCGCGGCGGATCGAGCGCACGTAGGTGAGCACCGGACGGGTGATCTCACGGAACGGCGAGTCGAGCACGCGCAGCGGCACGGGCAGGTTGAGCGCCTCCCACTGCTCGCGCAGGCGGTCGACGTCCTCCGGGTCCACGCCGACGGTGACGGCCTCGAGCAGCTGCGGGCGCGACGCGCGGGCGTACGCGAGCGCACGCATCGTCGGACGGTGCAGGTGCGAGACGAGCACGATCGCGTGCACGCGGCTCGGCAGCGCACGGGCGGCCTCGGCGTCGTCGCCGAGCGCGAGCTCGGCGCGCACGTGCTGGTAGTGCCGGCTGATGCCCTTCATGAGCACGAAGACGGCGACCATCGCGAGGATCGCGATCCACGCGCCGTGCGTGAACTTCGTGATGAGCACGATGACGAGCACCGTCGCCGTCATCGCCAGGCCGATCGTGTTGATCACCCGCGAGCGCTTCATCCGGGCCCGCGCCGCTGGGTTCGGCTCGGTGCGCAGCGCGCGCGTCCAGTGCCGCACCATGCCCGTCTGGCTGATGGTGAACGACACGAAGACGCCGACGATGTACAGCTGGATGAGCCGCGTGACCTCGGCGTCGAACGCCCAGATGAGCGCGACGGCCGCGGCCGCGAGCGTGACGATGCCGTTGGAGAACGCGAGCCGGTCGCCGCGCGTGTGCAGCTGGCGCGGCAGGTACCCGTCGCGCGCGAGGATCGAGCCGAGCACCGGGAACCCGTTGAACGCCGTGTTGGCGGCGAGCACCAGGATCAGACCGGTGACGACGGACACCAGGACGAACATCACCGGCACGCCCTGGAACACCGAGTCGGCGAGCTGGCTGATCACGGGGTGCTGCACGTAGTCCTCGCCGACGGGCACGCCGTTCTCGAGGAGCTGCGTCGCGGGCTCCTCCGCGAAGCGCACCTGCGTGGCCTGCGCGAGCAGCAGGATGCCCATGATCATCGTGATCGACAGTCCACCGAGCAGCGCGAGCGTCGTGGCCGCGTTGCGCGACTTCGGCTTCTTGAACGCCGGCACGCCGTTGCTGATGGCCTCGACGCCGGTGAGGGCGGCACAGCCCGACGCGAAGGCGCGCAGGATGAGGAAGAACCCGGCGAGGCCGGTGAGCCCCTGGTCGAAGCCCGCCTCGGCCGCGACGTCGAAGCCCGCGCTCTCGGACAGCGGGAGCGTGCCCGCGAAGTAGCGGATGGCGCCGACCACCGCGAGCGAGCCGATCGCGAACATGAACAGGTACACGGGGACCGCGAACGCGCGGCCCGACTCCTTGACCCCGCGCAGGTTCGCCACCGTCAGCAGGACGACCAGCCCGATCGCGAAGGCGGCCTCGTGGCCACGCAGCGGCGGGAAGGCGGTCGCCGCGTACTGCGCGCCCGACGAGATCGAGACGGCGACCGTGAGCACGTAGTCGACGAGCAGCGCGCTCGCCACGGTGACCCCGGCGTTCGGCCCGAGGTTGACGTTCGCCACCTCGTAGCCACCGCCGCCCGAGGGGTACGCGTGCACGTTCTGCCGGTACGAGGCGACGACCGTGATCATCACGACGACGACCGCGATGCCGACCCACGGCGAGATGACGAGGGCCGACAGACCCGCGAGCGACAGGGTCAGGAGGATCTCGTCGGGGGCGTACGCGACGGACGACAGAGCGTCCGAGGCGAACACCGGCAGGGCGATCCGCTTGGGCAGGAGCGTGTGGCCGAGCCGGTCGCTCCGGACGGGACGTCCGAGAACGAGTCGCTTGGCGGCATCCGCGAGGTCCGACACGAGAGTCGATCGTAGGCCTGCGATCGGGGAGCGGCACCACTCGGAGGTCCCGGGCCGCCCGTGGCGCGTCACACGAGGCCCCGGGCAGGTATAGCGTGACGCCCTGTGCACTTCGTGATCATGGGCTGCGGACGGGTCGGGGCCTCGCTCGCCCAGTCCCTCGAGAGCCACGGCCACTCGGTGGCCGTCATCGACCAGAACGCCGACGCCTTCCGTCGGCTCGACGCCGACTTCGGCGGCAACAAGGTGACCGGCATGGGCTTCGACCGGGACACCCTGACGCAGGCCGGCATCGAGGACGCGTTCGGGTTCGCCGCGGTGTCCGACGGCGACAACTCGAACATCCTCGCGGCGCGCGTCGTGCGCGAGACGTTCGGGATCGAGAACGTCGTCGCCCGGATCTACGACCCGCACCGCGCCGAGATCTACCAGCGCCTCGGCATCCCGACCGTCGCCACCGTGCGGTGGACCGCGCACCAGGTGCTGCGCCGCCTGCTGCCCATGGGCGCGACGGACGAGTACCGCGACTCCTCGGGCCAGATCCAGCTCGCGCAGGTCGACGTGCACGCCGGCTGGTTCGGCAAGCCCCTGCGCGCCCTCGAGGAGGCCGCGGGCGTCCGCGTCGCCTTCCTCACCCGCTACGGCGACGGCGTCCTGCCGACGTCCGACACCGTCCTGCAGGAGAACGACATCGTGCACGCGCTGTTCCGGGCCGACGACGCGGCCTTCGTCGAGCGGACCCTCACGCACGCACCGGTGGTGACCGAGTGAGGGTCGTCATCGCCGGCGCCGGCTCGGTCGGCCGCTCGATCGCCCGCGAGCTGCTCGGGCACGACCACGAGGTCACGCTCATCGACCGCCAGCCGTCCGCCATGCGGGTGGCGCAGGTCGCCGACGCGGACTGGCTGCTCGCGGACGCGTGCGAGCTGCCCACGCTGCGCGAGGTGCGCGCCGACGAGTGCGACGTCGTGGTGGCCGCCACGGGCGACGACAAGGCCAACCTCGTGATCTCGCTGCTCGCGAAGACGGAGTTCGGCGTGCCGCGCACCGTCGCACGCGTGAACAACCCGAAGAACGAGTGGATGTTCGACGAGGCGTGGGGCGTGGACGTCGCCGTCTCGACGCCGCGCATCATGACCGCCATGGTCGAGGAGGCCGTCACGGTCGGCGACCTCGTGCGGATCTTCACCTTCCACCAGTCGCGCGCCGACATCCTCGAGATCACGCTGCCCGAGGGCTCCCCGCTCGCGGGCGTGCGCGTCGGTCAGATCGACTGGCCGGCCGACACGGTCCTGGCCTGCATCGTGCGCGACGCGCGCCCGATCGCCCCCAGCCCGGACGACACCCTCGAGGGTCTCGACGAGCTGCTGTTCGTCACGGGTCGTGACGCGGACGAGAAGGCGCTCGAGACGCTGCTGACCCGCGGACGGTCAGCCAGCTGACCCACAGCGCGACCGCGAACAGCGGCACGCCCATCACGAGCTTGGCGGTGCCCAGCCACGCGACCTCCGAGGACAGGTACAGCGGCACCTGCACGGCGAGGCGCAGTGCGAACACGGCGACCCACGGCCACGTGGCGAGCGCGTAGACGCGGCGCAGCGCCGGGTCGGAGCGCCACGCCGTCACGACGCTCCACGACCCTCCGGTGATGGGCCCGTCCTTGTCGAACATCCCGACGAGCAGGCCGACGACCGGCCAGCCGACGACGATCGACGCGAGCGTGCCGACCAGGTACGCGACGTTTGTCCACAGCCCGTAGGCGAAGTAGTCCTCCGCCTGGCCGGTGCGCCACGCCCAGAACACGCCGATCCCGACGCCCAGGACCCCGGACAGCGCCTGCGTGACGGGCGTGCGCTGGACGAGCCGCGCGACGACCGCGACCAGTGCGGCCGCGGACGCGGCGACGAGCGCCGGCACGAGCTGCTGCCCCGCGACCAGGTAGACCACGACGAAGAGCAGGCCGGGCGCGATCGACTCGACGATCCCGCGCACGCCGCCGACCGCGTCGAGCGCCGAGAACTCCTCCGCCGCGATCGCCCGCATGCCGCGCGCGCCGCCCTCCTCGGGCGGGACCAGCTCGTCGATCGCTTCCAGGGGTCGCTCGGGGTGCGGCGCGCGCCGCGGCTCGTCCGTCACGTCACTCCCCCGGACGAGGCCGCAGCTCGTACTTGGGGTTGAACACGGTGCGGCGCCCGTCGACGAGGCACACGAGACCCTCGATGCGCAGACGACGTCCGGGCGCGATCCCGGCGATCTCGCGGCGACCGAGCCAGACGAGGTCCAGCGTCCCGCTGCCGTCGTACAGCTCGGCCTCGAGCGCGGGCACGCCCTCGCGGGGCCGCAGCACGACCGACCGGATGACGCCGGACACGCTCGCACGCGACCGGTTCGCCAGGCTCTCGACGGGCGTGCAGCCGACGGACCGCAGCGCGTCGGCGCGCTCCTCGTCGGCCTCGATCTCCGCCTGGGACGCGACGACCTTGCGCATCCGCTCCTTGATGCTCATCGGATCTCCGTGATCTCCGGTCCGCGGGTCAGCGGGTCGAACGACGGCGTCTCCTGCGCAGGGGCGGCGGCGGGCGCCTGGGCGGGTCCGGGCAGGCGCAGCGCGAGCAGGTCGCGCGGCGGGCGGGCCTCGGTGCCGCGCACGACGACGATGCGCGCGTAGAGCTGCTCGAGCGCCTCGGCCGCGGCCGGCTCGACGGCACCCTTGCCCGTGATGACGCCGCGCAGGAACCAGCGCGGGCCGTCGGTGCCGATGAAGCGCGCGGGCCGGTGGCCGCTGCGCCCCTCGGGCGTGCGGACGGGCAGCCGGGCGAGCAGCTCGCGGCCGAACGGCCCGGGCACCTCGTCGACGGACCCGCCCTGCGCGGTGACCGACTCCGCGATCTCGCCGCGGATCTCGTCCCAGATGCCCTCCGTGCGGGGCGCCGCGAACGCCTGCACCTGCAGCGACGACCCGTCGAGCAGGACGGACGCCGCCGACACGACGTTGGTCGACTTGTCGATCTCCATCCGCAGCTCCATGCCGGGCAGGCCGGGCAGGCGGATCGCGCCGAGGTCCACGCGCGGGATGTCGTCGGTGACCTCCTCGGCGTCCCACGGCCCGGTGCTGCGCGAGGAGCCCGCGGACGGGGAGGCCGCGGCGGCCTCCTGCGGTGCGACCTCGACGTCGACGACGTCGTCGGCGGCGCTGTCCTTGCCGCCGCGTCGGAACAGAGCCACGACACACTCCCTCTCGACGCGCCCGTGCGCGCCGTACCTGTCGACAGTAGTCCTGCGTCGGATCGGCGACCTAGTCGCCGGCGTCGCCGGGCGTCAGCCCTCGCGCGCCGCCTTCCAGCCGCCGCTGGAGCCGAACCCGCCGTCGCCCCGGTGCGAGCCGGGCAGCGTCGCGACCTCGACGAACCGCGCGCGCTCGACGCGCTGGACCACGAGCTGCGCGACCCGGTCCCCCCGGTGCAGCTCGACGGGGTGCTCGACGTCGGTGTTGAGCAGCGTCACCGCGATCTCGCCCCGGTACCCGGCGTCGACCGTGCCGGGCGCGTTGACGATCGTCAGCCCGTGCCGCGCGGCGAGCCCGGAGCGCGGGTGCACGAACGCGGCGTAGCCGTCCGGGAGCGCGATCGCGACGCCCGTCGGGACGGTGACGCGGCCCTGGGGCGGGACGACGACGTCGACGCGCGTGACGAGGTCGGCGCCGGCGTCCCCCGGGTGGGCGTACGCCGGGGCAGGCAGGTCGGGGTCGAGCCGGAGCAGGAGCACCTCGACGGGTTCGGCGGTCACGGGGCCCGACCCTACCCCGGGCGGGTGGGATGCTGGAGGCATGCCCGACTCCGCCGTCCCGCCGGCCGTCCTGCCCGCGTCGAGCTGGTCCGAGCGCCTGTGGCCCGGCCCGTGGGGGTGGGTCCTGCTCGTCGTGTTCACCCTGATGCTGGGCGTCGTGCTGCTGCCGGTCGACGCGACGCTGGCGGCGGTCGTGGGACTCGTGGCGCTCGGGGCGGGCCTGGCGGTGACGGTCGCGCTCACGCCGACGGTCCGCGTCGCGGACGGGTCGCTGCGGGCCGGGTCCGCCCGGATCCCCCTGTCCCTGCTGGGCACGGTGACCGAGCTCGACGCCGACGCGCTGCGCCGCGAGCTCGGACCGGACCTCGACGCCCGGGCGCACGTGTGCCTGCGCGGGTGGATCCGCTCGGCGGTCCGCGTCGAGCTGCTCGACCCGCAGGACCCGACGCCCTACTGGTTGGTGTCGACCCGCCGGCCGCACGAGCTCGCGCAGGCGATCCGGGCCGGCGCGACCGTCCGCTGACGCACGTCGGCCGGCCTCCCGCCCGCGGGCAGGGGGCCGGCCGTCGTCTCGTCAGACCAGGCTCAGGCGGCGCACTCGGAGCACACCGGTGCCCCGTCGCGCTCGTAGGCGAGCTGGCTGCGGTGGTGCACCAGGAAGCAGCGGGAGCACGTGAACTCGTCCGCCTGCCGGGGAAGCACCCGGACGGAGAGCTCTTCGCCGGACAGGTCCGCTCCCGGGAGCTCGAAGCCTTCCGCGGCCTCGGTCTCGTCCTCGTCCACCACGCCCGAGTTCTTGTCGGAGCGCCGGGCCTGGAGCTCCTGGAGCGAGTCCTCGCTCAGGTCCTCCTCGGTCTTGCGCGGGGCGTCGTAGTCGGTAGCCATGAGTGGCGTCACACTCCGTCGTCAGTGGGATTCGCGTACGCGGGATCAATGCACCGGTGCGGTTTTTTGTTCCCACGCGCGGAGGATTGTGCACCACATCCGACCCGAGTGCGAACACGGACACGTGCCCACATTCGAGGAGGCCATTTGCGGGAGCGTTTTCACCCGTCCTGGTCGGCGTCGAGGTCCTCGAGGAGGCGCACCAGCTCCGCCGCGCGGGCGGGCCACCCGGCCACCGTCATGGCCGTCCCGGGTGCCGCGCCCCGCAGGCCGGTGACCAGCGCGCCCGCCTCCTGCGCGACGAGCAGGCCCGCCGCGAGGTCCCACGCCCCCAGCCCTCGCTCGTAGTAGAGGTCGAGCTGCCCGGCCGCCAGATTGCACAGGTCGAGGGCCGCCGAACCGGTGCGACGGATATCACGTACTCGGGGCAACAGGTCGGCGAGCACACGTGCCTGCGCGCGGCGTCGCTCGGCCCGGTATCCGAAGCCGGTACCGACCAGACAACCGGGAAGCGGACGCGGTTCCTCCATCTGCAGCGCGCGGCCGTCCAGCGTCGCGCCAAGCCCCCGCCCGGCGCGGAACGTCCGACCGTCGGCGGGCGCGTGCACGCACCCCGCCACGACGGTCCACGTCGCCGGGTCCGGCGCGCCCGCGGGGCCGACGACCGCGGCGACCGAGACCGCGTACGCGGGCCTGCCGTACAGGTAGTTGACCGTGCCGTCGATGGGATCCACGACCCACGTGACGCCCGACGTCCCCGGGACGTACCCCTCCTCCTCGCCGAGCACCCCGTCGTGCGGCCGCAGCTCGGCGAGGCGCCGGCGCAGCAGCTCCTCCGACGCGAGGTCCATCGCGGTGACGACGTCCTCGGGGCTGGTCTTCGTGGCCGCCACGGCGACCCGCTCGGGGCGGCCCTCGTGCACGAGCCGGCCGGCCTCGCGGGCGGCCCGCTCGGCGACCTCCACGAGCGTCTCGACGTCGGCGGTGGTCAGCGGCGTGCCCGGTGCGTTCTCCACGGAGGACATCCTCCCCCGCCGCGCCGCGCGACGCGCCCGCCGCCCACGACGTGCCGCGGCTCACCGACCGGGATGCGCCCGTCCGGCGCCCGGAGGTGGCAGGCTCTCTTCCCGAGGTACCGGGAGGTCGAATGGGTGAGCTCGAGCTGGAGGGTCTGCACGACGACGGCGAGCACCTCGTCCTCGTCGGACCCGGGGGCGAACGGTTCCGTCTGCGCATCGACGAGCCGCTGCGCGCGGCCGTGCGCAGGGACCGGCCGCAGCTCGAGCAGCTGCGCGCCGAGAGCGCGGGGACGCTGAGCCCGCGCGAGATCCAGGCACGGATCCGTGCGGGTGCGACGACGCAGGAGGTCGCGGAGTCGTCCGGGCTGCCCGTGGAGCACGTGCGCCGCTACGAGGGACCCGTGCTCGCCGAGCGCGAGTACGTCGCCGAGCAGGCGCGCGCGACGCGCGTCGGCCGGGACGCGGGTGCGCCGACGCTCGGCGACCTCGTGACCGACCGCCTGGCCGCGCGCGGCGTGGACCTGGCCTCGCTCGCGTGGGACTCCGCACGGGAGGCGTCCGGACCGTGGGTCGTGCTGGCCCGCTTCACGGTCGGCGACCAGCCGCAGGAGGCGCGCTGGACGTTCGACGCGTCGCGGCGCACGGTCGTCGCCGACGACGACGAGGCCCGCTGGCTGTCCGAGACGGAGCTCCCCGACGAGCCGGTCGCGCGACGCCACCTCGCCGCCGTGCGGGACGTGGTCTTCGACTTCCGCGACGGCGACCTGACCGCGAGCGCGGAGCCCGCCGAGCCCGAGCCCGACCCGCAGCAGCAGACGCACGACCTCCTCGACGAGCTGCGCACGCGCCGCGGGGTCCGGCAGAGCCTCGACCTCGAGGGCGACGACGAGGAGTTCGAGGGCTTCGGGCCGCCGCACGCCTTCGACTTCGGCCGCGCGGACGACGACGTGCCGGGTGCGCACCCGCTCGACGCCGACCCCGCGGCGGAGGCGGTCGTGCTCCGGCCGCAGCACGTTCCGGCGCGCGCGTCCGTGGACGTCGTGCCCGAGCCGGCCCTGGAACCCGTGGTCGAGCAGGCGGACCCCGCCGAGCCCGTGCACGAGCCCGCGGCCGAGCGGCCACGGTCGCGCAAGGGCCGCGCGAAGGTGCCGAGCTGGGACGAGATCGTCTTCGGCGCGAAGCCCGAGTAGTCAGGCGCGCACGCCGAGCGTGCCCTGCACGGCCGTCGTCAGGGTCGCGGCCGTCGGGGACGCCGCGCGCGCCGTGGCGGCGGTCATGCGGCGCATGTGGTGCCGGCGGCACAGCACCTCGTAGCCGACCTCGTCGGCACCGGCCTCGACGTCGCCCACGACCACCTGCGCACCCTCGACGACCATGACGCCGCCGACCGTGCGCGCGTTGTGCGTGGCGCGGGCACCGCACCAGCACAGCGCCTTGACCTGCAGGATCTCGACCCGGTCGGCGAGCTCGACCAGCCGCGCCGAGCCCGGGAACAGGCGGGCGCGGAAGTCGGTCGAGATGCCGAACGCGTACACGTCGACCTCGAGCTCGTCGACGACGCGCGCGAGCTGCTCGACCTGCGCGGCGGTGTAGAACTGCGCCTCGTCACCGATGAGGTAGTCGACCGGGCGCCCGTGCGTGCGGCGCTCGATGACCTCGGACCAGAAGTCCGTCCGGTCGCCGACCTCGGCCGCCTGCTGCACGAGGCCGAGCCGTGAGGAGATCGTCGCCGCCCCGGCCCGGTCGTTGCGCGTGAACAGCACGCCGTCGCGGCCGCGCGCGGCGTGGTTGTGGTGCATCTGCAGCGCGAGCGTGGACTTGCCGCAGTCCATCGTGCCCGAGAAGAAGACGAGCTCCGCCACGGTCAGTCGCCTCCCAGCACGACGAGGAAGGGCACGAGCATCTCGTGCCGCGTGAGCGAGCCGTGCACGCCCACGAGGTCCATCGAGGCGGGCGTCTGGGTCGCCGAGTCCACGACCGTCGCCCGGCCCGTCATGGCGACGACCACGTCGCCGATCACGCGCGCCGCGTGGTCGCCGACGTCGCCGAACCACCCGCGGGCGACCGCGTCGTCACGCGTGGCGACGACCGCCGCGTCGCCGAGCACGGCCCGCCACCGGTCGGCCACCGCGGCCGCGTCGGCGCCGTCGTCCAGGTGCAGGTGCGACGCGCGCGGCTCCCCCGCGACGAGCGCCACGTCACGCCGGAGCTCCGGGTGGGTCGCGACGTCCCAGCGCGCGGCCCGGTCGACGTCGACCATGCCGTGGTCCGCGGTCACGACGAGCAGGGTGCCGCGCGGCAGCCGCCGGGCCAGCCGGGACAGCTCCGCGTCGAGCGCCTCGAGCGCGTCGCCCCACTGCCGCGACCCCCAGCCGTGGTGGTGGCCCGCCTTGTCCACGTCGCCCCAGTACAGGTAGGTCAGGCCGGGCCGGCGCAGGGAGTCGAGGGTCGCGTCGACCCGGTCGCCGAGCGACTCCGCCACGCGGTAGGAGGCACCGCGCAGCGCGGCCTCCGTCAGTCCCGAGCCGGCGAACCGCGCCGGGCCGACGCTCGTCACGCGCACGCCCTCGCCGACGAGGGACTCGAAGACCGTCGGGCCGGGCTGCCACGCGCGCGCGGACGGCAGGTCCGTCCAGGACACGAGGTTGCCGAGCCGACCGCTCGCGGGGTCGCGCACCGTGTAGCCGAGCATCGCCGTCGCACCGGGCGGGCGGCCCGTGCCGAAGCTGCCGAGCGCGGTCGCGGTCGTCGACGGGAACGTCGTCGTGAGCGGGGCGGACTCGCGCACGAGCCCCCGCAGGAACGGCGCGTGCCCGGCCCGCTCCGACAGGTTGAGGTGACCGAGACCGTCGACGAGGACGACGCACGCGCGCTCGACCCGCGGCAGGCCCAGCAGCGCACGGGCCGCCTCGCCGTGCTCGCGGGCGCCGAGCGCACCGGCCACCCCCGGCAGCAGCGACGTCAGCGACGGCTGCCCGCCGCACGGCAGGACGAGGCCGTCGGCGGGCGCCTCGACCTGCGCGACGCCCGCGCCCGTCGCGTCGTCCGTCATCGTCCGCGCACGCTCGCCGCGGACAGGCGCCGCGCGAACGCGGCCGCGGCCCGGACCGAGTCTTCGCCCTCGGCAGCGGCGCTCACGCGCACGACCACGTCGTCCGGCGTGAGGGTGCCGGTGAGCCCGTGGTCGGCGTCGCACTGCGGGTCGCCGCACGTCGCGGGCTCGAGGTCGACGCGCGAGACGGCACCCCAGCCGATCGCGAGCGTGAGCTCGACCGGGGGCCGGCCGGGCCGGTGCTCCTGCGGGCGTGGCACCACGTGCGTGAGGGCGACCGAGCGGAGCTCGCCGAGCGGGACGGCCTCGGTGGTCGCCTGCGCGCTGGGCGACGGGTTCTCGGAGTCGGCGGCCTGGTCGTCGACGTGCGCGACCACGAGGCGCGTCGGCGTCAGCGCGAGGACCGTGACGTGACGGCGCACCTCGGAGGCGTCGAACGTCGTCTCGGGGTGCACGAGGTGGGCGAGGACGGGCTCGTCGGCGAGCGCGACGTCGAGGACGTCAGCGACGAGGTCCGGGTAGTAGCCGGCGCGGTGCAGGTCGTCGCGCAGGTCGTCAGAGACTGCAGGCACGGCCCCCATCTTCCCACCGACGCGCACGTGCGTGCGGCCGTCCTCCCCCGACCGGCGGGGACTGCGCCGCCCGAGGCTCACGTGCGCTGCAGGCGACGGGTCGCGTCGGCGCGGTTCGCGGTCGCCAGCGTCGCCCGAGCACCGAGGACCACCGCGCCGCGCTCGGACACCACGACCGGGTTGAGCTCGAGCGCCCGCAGCTCCGGCAGGTCGTCGGCGAGCACCGCGAGGCGCGCGATGACGTCCTCGAGCGCCGCGACGTCGAGCGCCGGCAGGCCCCGGTAGCCGAACAGGCGCGGCGCGGCCCGCGCGGAGCGGACGAGGTCCGCGACGTCGACGTCCGTCAGCGGCGGCACGCCGTAGGACACGTCGCCGAGCAGGTCCGACGCGTCGCCCGCGAGGCCGAAGCTGATGATCGGGCCGAACAGCGGGTCCTCGCTCGACCGGATCACGCAGGCCGACCCGTGCGGCGCCATCGCCTGGACCTCCAGCGGCTCGCCGTCGCCGCCGTGGTGCGCCGCCGCGAGCTCGAGGACCTGCGCGACGTCGGCCCGCAGCTCCGTCTCGTCGGCGACGTCCAGCCGCACGCCGCCCAGGTCGGCGCGGTGCCGCAGCGCGGGCACCGTCGTCTTGAGCGCGACGGGCCACCCGATCCGGTCCGCCACGGCGACCGCCTCGTCGGCGTCGTGCACGCGGTACGACGGGAGCACGTCGACCCCCACCGCCGCGAGCAGGGCGGCGGTGCGGCCCGGGTCCAGCTCGACGCCCGCGGCCCGGCCCTCCCCGTCGGCCTCCGCGAGCCACGCCGTCACCAGGCGGCGCGCCGCGCGCGTGTCGGCGCCCGACGGGTGCAGCGGCGTGCCCCGGTCCGCGGCGCGCCAGCGGGCGTAGCGGGCCGCGTGCCCGAGCGCGAGCGCGGCGTCCTCGGGCGTGCTGTACGCCGGCACGGTCCACGCGCGCCCCGCGTCGTCGTGCGCGGTGAGCTCCGGGGTGACGCCGTGCAGCCCCAGCACCGAGGCGACCGTCGTGCGGCCCGTGCGGGCCGCGGCGAGCGCGACCTCCCGCGGCAGCGTCTCCCCCACCGCGCCGAGCGTCGGGATGCGCACCACGACGACGACGTCCGTCTCCGGGTCGCCGTAGACCGCGTCCACGACCGCGCGGATCTCGTCGTCGGGCGCGTCCTCCGCCAGCAGCGCGACGTGACCGGACAGCACCAGGCCGCTCGCGGACGCCGCCTCCGCGACGAGCGCCGCGACGGACGCCGACGACGCGAGGATCGCCACGCGCCGGCCGGACGGCAGCGGCTGGTGCGCGAGCAGCTGCACGACGTCGAGCATCTGGTGGGTGTTGTCGACGCGGATCACGCCGGCCTGCCGCATGACCTCCGCGAGCGTGCGGGGCGGCGCGAGGGTCGGCCGGACCGCGTGGCCGGGCGGCACGACCTGACCGGAGCGCCCGGCGGTCACGACGACCACGGGCTTGACCGCCGCCAGGCGCCGCGCGACGCGGGAGAACTTGCGCGGGTTGCCGATCGACTCCAGGTACAGCCCGACGACGTCGGTGCCGTCGTCCTCGCCCCAGAACTGCATGAGGTCGTTGCCCGACACGTCGGCGCGGTGCCCTGCGGACACGAACTCCGCGAGCCCCAGCCCGCGGCGCTGCACGGCCCGCAGCAGCGCGACCGCGAGCGGCGCGGACTGGCAGAACAGGCCGACGCGACCGGGCGGCGGCGGGTCGGCGTCGAGCGTCGCGTTGAGCATCCCGTCGTCGAGGGACGCGAGCACGCCGAACGACGCCGGGCCGACGACCCGGATGCCTGCCGCGTGCGCGGTGCGCAGCAGGGCGCGCTGCCGCGCCAGCCCGTCCTCGCCGGTCTCCGCGAACCCGGTCGAGAGCAGCACCACGCCGCGCACACCGAGCGGGGCGAGCGCACGCACGACGTCCACGGCGCGCGCCGCGGGCACCGCGACGACCGCGAGCGGCACGGGCCCGGGCACCTGCGCGAGGCGCTCGTGCACGTCGACGCCCAGCGCGCGGTCGACGTCGACGTCGACCGCGTGCACCCGCACGCCGCCGCCCGCGACGAGGTTGGCCGTCACGCGTGCCGCCAGGCGCCCGTCGAGCGTGCCCGCCGCCTGCGGGCCCGGCCCGACGACCAGGACGTCGCGCGCCGCGAGCAGGTCCTGCACGGACCGCGCCTCCGCGCGGTGCTCGCGGTCCGCCATGACGGCCAGGGACCGGTCGGTCGGGTCGATGTCGAAGCCGACGCTGACGACGCCGTCCTCGGTCTGCTGCGTCACGGCGTACCCCGCCTCGCGGAACACCGCGATCATCCGGCCGTTCTGCGGCAGGACGTCCGCGACGAAGCGGCGGACGCCCCGCTCGCGCGCAGCCGCGGCGAGGTGCTCGAGCAGCACCGACCCGATGCCGCGGCCCTGGTGCGCGTCGGACACGTTGAACGCGACCTCCGCCTCCTCGGGCGCCTCGCCGACGAGCCGGTCGTAGCGCGCGACGCCGATGATGTGCTCGACGCCGTCCTGGTCGTCGGCGACCGCCACGAGCGCGACCCGGTCGACGTGGTCGACCGTGACCAGCCGGTGCAGCTCGCGCTCCGGGAGCCGCTCCATGTGCGCGAAGAAGCGCAGGTAGGTGGACCGCTCCGACTGCGCGACGTGGAACGCCTGGAGCGCGCCGGCGTCGGATGGGCGGATGGGGCGCACGTGCGTGGTCGACCCGTCGGCGAGGACGACGTCGGCCTCCCACGCGGCCGGGTAGCCGTGGGCCTCCCGGGCGGGTGCGCCGTCCTCGTCGACGTCTGCCATGCGGGCCAGGCTAGCGCCGTGCGCGCGGCCGCCGGGCTCGTCCGCGCGCCGCGGCCGTCGGGACCCGCGCGAGGGGCGACAATGGTCGGCGCACACCACCGGACCGAGGAGCACCAACGCATGGCGCGTCGCCCCGCGACCCCCGACCTACCCCCCGAGGACCTCGTCGAGAAGATCGTCGACATCGACGTCGCCTCCGAGATGGAGGGCTCGTTCCTCGAGTACGCGTACTCGGTGATCTACTCGCGCGCGCTGCCCGACGCACGCGACGGCCTCAAGCCCGTGCAGCGGCGCATCCTGTTCCAGATGGCCGACATGGGCCTGCGTCCGGACCGCCCGTACGTGAAGTCGGCGCGCGTCGTCGGCGAGGTCATGGGCAAGCTGCACCCCCACGGCGACGCGCCGATCTACGACGCGATGGTCCGGCTCGCGCAGTCGTTCGCGCTGCGGCTGCCGCTCGTCGACGGGCACGGCAACTTCGGCTCGCTGGACGACGGGCCCGCCGCCCCGCGGTACACCGAGGCCCGCCTTGCGCCGTCGGCGACCGCGATGACGACAGGCCTCGACGAGGACGTCGTCGACTTCGTCCCGAACTACGACAACAAGCTCACCCAGCCCGAGGTGCTGCCCGCCGCGATCCCGAACCTGCTGGTCAACGGCGCCGCGGGCATCGCGGTCGGCATGGCGACCAACATGGCGCCGCACAACCTCGTCGAGGTGGTCGCGGCCGCGCGGCACCTGGTGCTGCACCCGGAGGCGACGCTCGACGAGCTCATGCGGTTCGTGCCGGGCCCAGACCTGCCGACGGGCGGCAAGATCGTCGGCCTCGACGGCGTGCGCGACGCCTACCGGACGGGCCGCGGCGCGTTCAAGACGCGCGCGACCGCGGTCGTCGAGAACGTGACGCCGCGCCGCAAGGGCATCGTCATCACCGAGCTGCCGTACATGGTCGGCCCCGAGAAGGTCATCGAGAAGATCAAGGAGGGCGTGCAGAGCAAGAAGCTCTCGGGCATCTCCGACGCGGTCGACCTGACCGACCGCCAGCACGGCCTGCGCCTCGTCATCGAGGTCAAGACGGGCTTCCACCCGGAGGCCGTGCTCGAGCAGCTCTACCGGTACACGCCGCTCGAGGACTCGTTCTCGATCAACAACGTCGCGCTCGTCGACGGCCAGCCGCGCACCCTGGGCCTGCGCGAGCTGCTGCAGGTCTGGGTCGACCACCGCGTCGCCGTGGTGCGCCGCCGCTCGCAGCACCGCCTCACCAAGCGCCAGGAACGCCTGCACCTCGTCGAGGGCCTGCTGGTCGCGATCCTCGACATCGACGAGGTCATCCAGGTCATCCGCACGTCGGACGACGCGGAGAGCGCCCGCACGCGGCTGCAGACCGTGTTCGACCTGTCCGAGCTGCAGGCCGAGTACATCCTCGAGCTGCGCCTGCGCCGCCTGACCAAGTTCTCCCGCCTCGAGCTCGAGCGCGAGAAGGAGCAGCTGCTCGCCGAGATCGCGGAGCTCGAGGCGATCCTCGCCGACGACCGCCGCCTGCGGACCCTGGTGTCCGACGAGATGGCGGAGGTCGCCGCGACCTACGGCACGCCGCGCCGCACGATCCTGCTGGAGTCGGCGGGGGGCTCGTCGGTCACGGGTGCCCCGGCGGCGCGCGCGTCCGCGACGCCGCTCGAGATCGAGGACTCGCCGTGCTGGGCCTTGCTGTCCGGCACGGGCCTGCTCGCCCGGACCGCCGACGGGGACGCCCCGCGCCGGACGGCCGACGCGCGCCGGGCGAAGCACGACGTCCTCGCGTCGGCGGTCGCGACGACGGCACGCGCCGACATCGGTGCCGTCACCTCGCGCGGCCGCATGGTGCGCCTGTCGGTGCTGGACCTGCCCGCGCTGCCGCCCACGGACGGGCCCCCGTCGCTGTCCGGCGGCGTACCGCTCGGCGAGGTCGTCTCGCTGCAGCCCGGCGAGCGGGTCGTCGCGCTCGCGTCGCTGGCGGACGACGCGCCGACCCTCGCGCTGGCCACCGCGCAGGGCACCGTGAAGCGCGTCGCTCCCGGCGACGCACCGGGCAACAGGGACGAGTGGGTCGTCATCGCGCTGCGGGACGACGACAGCGTCGTCGGGGCCGTCGCGGTCGCGGACGACGACGAGCTCGTGCTCGTGAGCTCCGACTCCTCGCTGCTGCACTTCCCCGCGTCCGCCGTGCGCCCCCAGGGTCGCGCCGCGGGCGGCATGGCGGGGATCAAGCTCGCCGCCGGGCAGCGGGTCGTCGCCTTCGCGGCGGTGCGGCCCGACGCCGTCGCCGACGCGGTGGTCGTCACCGTCTCGGGGTCGTCGAGCGCGCTGCCCGGGACCCAGGCCGGCAACGCGAAGGTCAGCCCGTTCGAGACCTACCCCGGCAAGGGCCGCGCGACGGGCGGCGTCCGCTCGCACCGGTTCCTCAAGGGCGAGGACACCCTCCTGCTCGCCTGGGTCGGGGCCGGCCCCGCGTGGGCGGCGGGGTCGGGCGGGCAGCCGATCGACCTGCCGACGCCGGACCCGCGCCGCGACGGCTCGGGCACCCCGCTGGCCGCGCCGGTGCACACCGTCGGCTGACGGTCGGCTCACACGCCGGTCGCGGGCACGCGCCGCGTCGTGCGACGCGTGCCCGGCCCAGGCGCCGGCGCGGGTCAGACGACGAGCGCCACCACGTTGTCGGGCAGCGCGCCGGGCGACCGGACGACCGCCGGCGGCGGCGGCGACAGGCGCTCGTCGCGGTTGCGCCGGACGAGCGCCACCGCGAGCAGCGCCTGTGCGACGAGGTACGTCGTCATGACCGCGACGTCCTGCCCGGGCAGCTGCCAGGTGGGGACGAACGCCTCCAGCGCGATGAGCCCGTCGGACACGACGAAGACGACACCCGCCGCGCCGGCGAGCCGGCTGACCCCCGTCGCCAGGACGGCCATGGCGACGAGGACGCCCCCGTACACGGCGACGGGGACGAGCAGCGCACCCGCCGACGGTGCGCAGAGCCCGACGAGGACGACCAGCGCGACGCCGTACGGCACGAGCAGCGCGGGACGCCGGTGCACGACCGACCGGCGCACGTCGGGCGCGAAGGCGACGGCGTAGGCGACCTGGGCGAGCAGGAACCCGCCGACCATGAGCAGGAACGCGGTGTCGCCGTGCGACGTCGCGGGCAGCGTGTCCCCGAGCCACGAGCAGGCGAGCGCGACCAGCGCCCAGGTGACCCGCCGGCCCCGCGGCCACCGGGTCGAGGTGAGCAGCGCGGCGGCGAGCACCGGCATCGCGCACCACTGCGCGACGTCCGCCACGCGGTCTGCGCCCACGACCAGCGCGACCAGCAGGACGAGCGCGACGACGACGAACCCGCCCCACCACGCACGGGCTGGGGCGGACAACGACCGGTGCACGGCCACCTCCTCGGACCGGGTGCCGCGCGCCCGGGACGCTCGCCGGACCTCGTCGTCCGGCCGCGCCGATGCTAACCGCCGAGGGGCCGTCGGCGGGAGCCGCCCGCGGACGCCTCCCCCGTCCGTGTCAGAGGTCGATCGCGTACATCGTCGAGCTGTCGTACACCTCGTACCCCAGCTGCGTGTACAGGCGGTGCGCACCCGTCGGGTTGGCCGTGTCCACCCCGAGCTCCGCGAACTGCATGCCGTCCGCGCGGTACACGGCCATCGCGGCGGCGAGCAGCGCCGACGCGAGCCCCTGCCCGCGCCACTCGCGCACCACGCCGAGCAGCTCGGTGTACCCCGCGGTGTGGCCGACGACCTCCCAGTCCGCCTCGTACCGCCCGGACAGCAGGTACCCCACGACGCGGTCGTCGTCGTCGAGCGCCAGAAGGCTCCACGTCGGGGCGAACATGCTGCGCCCGTGCGTCCACTGCTGCGGCGTGCGGGGCTCGCTGCCCCAGTGGTCGGCGAAGGCGGCGTTGTGCGCGAGCCGGGCGCCCTCGTCGAGCTCGGCCGACCACGGGACGACCCGGACCCCCTGCGGCGCCGGGGCGTCGGGGAGCGGCGCGTCGAGCGGGCGGCGCATCTCGGCGTAGTACCGCGCGGGCCGCATGCCGGCGCGCGCCATGAGGCGCGCACCGTCGACCACCTGGTCCGCCAGGTACGTCGAGATGCGCGCCGGCAGCTCCTTGCCCGAGGCGGCGAGCACCTGCCGTGCCCGCGCGTGCGACCACGCGACGACCGCCCGGCCGATCCCCCGCCCGCGCCACTGCGGGTCGACACCGCCCTCGACCATCGCCCGCACGGTCCGCGTGTCGCCGGGGGGCTGGTCGATCTCGACCCACGCGCGCGGGACGCCCTGCGGGTCGAGCCCGACGAGCGAGTTGTGCGCGAGGTCCTTCCAGTCGGCGTCGAGGCGTTCCTCGACCTCGTCCAGAACGGTCCGGTACGGCACCGCGTCCGCCGTCTCGGTCCGGCTCAGGAGCTCGGCGAGCGCGGGTGCGTCGGACCGGGTGAGCGGTCGCCACGCCAGACCGAGGGCGGGGTCGGGCAGCGGGGCGTGGGCCGGAGCGGCGGCGCGCACGGCGATGGGGAGCAGGTCGGTGGCGGTCACCGGCCCACCCTCACCGCCCACCGGCCGGCGCGGCAAGCCGATTCCGGCGTCGGCGTGCCGCGGCGACGGGCCGGCCGCGGCACGCGTCTCCGCTCGGTGCCACGGGAGCACCTGCGGAGCGGCCGAGCCTGTCGGCCCGACTCAGGCGTCGATGCGGGACCGGTCGAGCGCCTGCGCGCCCGCGACGATGAAGTCCTTGCGCGGCGCGACGTCCGAGCCCATGAGCAGCTCGAAGATCTGCTCCGCCCGCGCGGCCGCCTCGACCGTGACGCGGCGCAGGGTGCGGTGCCGCGGGTCCATCGTCGTCTCCGCGAGCTGGTCGGCATCCATCTCGCCGAGGCCCTTGTACCGCTGGATGTCGTCCTTGTACCGCTTGCCGGAGCGGTCGAGCCGCTTGAGCGTCGCCGCGAGCTCCGCCTCGGAGTACGTGTAGATGTACCGGTCGTCGGGGCCGCCCTTGCGGCTGCCGCCGAGCAGCTCGATGCGGTGCAGGGGTGGGACGGCCGCGTACACCCGGCCGGCCTCGACGAGCGGGCGCATGTACCGGAAGAACAGCGTCAGCAGCAGGGTCCGGATGTGGGCGCCGTCGACGTCGGCGTCCGTCATCATGACGATCTTGCCGTAGCGGGCGGCCTCGAGCTCGAACGTGCGCCCCGACCCCGCACCGATGACCTGGATGATCGACGCGCACTCGACGTTCTTCAGCATGTCCGTGACGGATGCCTTCTGGACGTTGAGGATCTTGCCGCGGATCGGCAGCAGCGCCTGGAAGTCCGAGCTCCGCGCGAGCTTCGCGGTGCCGAGCGCACTGTCCCCCTCGACGATGAACAGCTCGCTGCGGTCGACGTCGTCGATCCGGCAGTCCGCGAGCTTGGCGGGCAGCGAGGACGACTCGAGCGCGTTCTTGCGGCGCGAGATCTCCTTCTGCTTGCGCGCCGACAGCCGCGCCCGCATCTCGCCCACGACCTTGTCGAGCAGCAGCGCCGCGTGCGCCTTGTGCTCCCGCTTCGTCGACGTGAAGATCCCGCCCAGCTCGGTGTCGAGCACCTTGGCGACGATCGCCCGGACCGGCGCCGTACCGAGGACCTCCTTGGTCTGGCCCTCGAACTGCGGCTCGGCGAGGCGGACGGTGACGACCGCGGTCAGGCCCGCGAGCACGTCCTCCTTCTCGATCCGCTCCGTCGCCGCGTCCTTGGCGCTGATCTTGAGCCTTCGTGCGTTCGCCTCGACGGCCTTGCGCACCGTGCGCAGCAGGCCCGTCTCGAACCCGGCGAGGTGGGTGCCGCCCTTGGGCGTCGCGATGATGTTGACGAAGCTGCGCACCTCGGTCTCGTACCCGGTGCCCCAGCGGAGCGCGACGTCGACCTCGCAGGTCCGGGCGACCTCCTGCGGCGTCATGTGCCCGCGGTCGTCGAGCACGGGCACCGTCTCGGTGAACGTGCCCGTGCCCGTCAGGTGCCAGGTGTCGGTCACCGCCGGGTCGGGCGAGAGGTGGTCGACGAAGTCGACGACGCCGCCGCTGTGGTGGAACGTCTCCTCGTGCGGACCGTCGGCGCCCGGGGTGCCCGGGATCCCGCGCTCGTCGCGCACGGTGAGCGTCAGCCCGGGCACCAGGAAGCTCGTCTGACGGGCGCGCGTGACCAGCTCGTCGTAGGAGAACACCGCCGTCTTGGGGAAGATCTGCCGGTCCGCCCAGTACCGCACGCGCGTGCCGGTGCGCCCGCGGGCGACCTTGCCGACGACCGCGAGCTCGGAGCCCGACACGAACGGCTCGAACGGCGCCTCCGGGCTCACGCCGCCCGCGTCGTCGAACACGCCCGGCTCGCCGCGGTGGAAGGTCATGCGGTGCGTGCGGCCGTTGCGGTCGACCTCGACGTCCAGCCGCGACGACAGCGCGTTGACGACGGAGGCGCCGACGCCGTGCAGACCGCCCGACGCGCCGTAGGAGCCGCCGCCGAACTTGCCGCCGGCGTGCAGCTTGGTGAACACGACCTCGACGCCCGTCAGGCCCGTCTTGGGCTCGACGTCGACCGGGATGCCGCGCCCGTTGTCGCGCACCTCGACCGAGGTGTCGGCGTGCAGCACGATGTCGATGCGGTCGCCGTGGCCCGCGAGCGCCTCGTCGACGGAGTTGTCGATGATCTCCCAGAGGCAGTGCATGAGGCCACGGCTGTCCGTGGTCCCGATGTACATGCCCGGGCGCTTGCGGACGGCCTCGAGCCCCTCCAGCACGGACAGGTGCCGGGCGGTGTACCCGGACTGCGGGGAAGTCGTCGTCACGCCGAGGATCGTATCCGGGGCGCCTGACAGGTCTGCGGCACCACGCAGGACGCGCCCCTGGCGGCGCCCCCGGCGGGCGGTATCGGTACGCCGGGAGCGAACCACCCGCTCCCGGTGGGAAGGATCCGGGGCGGGGATGGTTGTATGGAGACGTGACAGGGACCATGACCGAGCCGTTGACCGCAGCCGACCGTTGCGACCGATGCGGCGCGCAGGCCTACGTCCGCGTGGTGCTTCCCGTGGGCGAGCTGCTCTTCTGCGCGCACCACGCCCGGGAGCACGCACCGAAGTTCTCGGACGTCGCCACGCACGTCCACGACGAGACGGACCGCCTCCTCGCCGAGCACGGCGCCGGGACCGGTGCCGCTCGCTGAGCCGCCGTCCCACCGACTGACCCGACGGGGCCCGGACCATCACGGTCCGGGCCCCGTCGGCGTCCGTCGTACGTGCGCGGGTGCCGACCATGCGCGGGTGCCGACGGCGTCCGTGGCACGTGCGCGGGTGCGGGCGCTGCGTCGTGGCCCGGGCGGCGTCGCGATCCTCGGCCGGCCGGCGGCGTCGCGGCCCCCGGCAGCACCGGCCCCCGGCCCCCGGCCGCGCGCTCCCGGAGACGACGGAGCCCCGCCGGCGCTGCGAGCGCGGGCGGGGCTCCGTCGTGGGCGACTCCGTGCGTGGGCGACTCAGTCGAGGTAGTCGCGCAGCACCTGCGAGCGGGACGGGTGCCGCAGCTTCGACATCGTCTTGGACTCGATCTGCCGGATGCGCTCGCGCGTCACGCCGTAGACCTTGCCGATCTCGTCGAGCGTCTTCGGCTGACCGTCGGTGAGACCGAAGCGCATCGAGACGACGCCCGCCTCCCGCTCGGACAGCGTGTCGAGGACCTGGTGCAGCTGCTCCTGCAGGAGCGTGAAGCTCACCGCGTCGGCGGGCACGACGGCCTCGGAGTCCTCGATGAGGTCGCCGAACTCGCTGTCGCCGTCCTCACCGAGCGGCGTGTGCAGCGAGATGGGCTCGCGGCCGTACTTCTGGACCTCGACGACCTTCTCGGGGGTCATGTCGAGCTCCTTGGCGAGCTCCTCCGGCGTGGGCTCACGGCCCAGGTCCTGGAGCATCTGCCGCTGGACGCGGGCGAGCTTGTTGATGACCTCGACCATGTGCACCGGGATGCGGATGGTGCGGGCCTGGTCGGCCATCGCGCGCGTGATCGCCTGGCGGATCCACCAGGTGGCGTACGTCGAGAACTTGTAGCCCTTGGTGTAGTCGAACTTCTCGACCGCACGGATCAGGCCGAGGTTGCCCTCCTGGATCAGGTCGAGGAACAGCATCCCGCGGCCCGTGTAGCGCTTGGCGAGCGACACGACCAGCCGGAGGTTCGCCTCGAGCAGGTGGTTCTTCGCGCGCCGGCCGTCACCGGCGATCCACTCGAGCTCACGACGCAGCTTGGGCTCCATCGCGACGCCCGCGTTGAGCCGCTCCTCGGCGAACAGGCCGGCCTCGATCCGCTTGGCGAGCTCGACCTCCTGCTCGGCGTTGAGGAGCGCGACCTTGCCGATCTGCTTGAGGTAGTCCTTGACGGGGTCGGCGGTGGCGCCGGCCGTGACGACCTGCTGCGCGGGTGCGTCGTCGTCGTCCGCGTCGGAGTAGACGAAGCCGCCGGAGTCCTCGGACTCCTCCTCCGCCTTCGCGGCGGGAGCGGCCTCGGTGGTCTCCTCGTCGCCGTCCTCGGACTCCTCGGGGGTCTCGGCCGTGGCCTCGACCTCGACGTCCTCGATGGCGTCGGCCTCGTCGATCTCGACGTCCTCGATGTCGACGTCCTCGATGTCCTCGTCGCCGCCGTCCTCGTCCTTGGCGGTCGCCTTCGACGCCTTGGCGGGCGCGGCCTTCGCGGCGGCCTTCGGCGCAGCCTTGGTCGCGGTGGCCTTGGTGCCCGCCGCGGCCTTCGCCGCCGGCTTGGCGGCCGCACGCGCGGACGTCGTCTTCTTCGCGGCGGGAGCGTCGCCATCGGCCTCGTCGCGGGCGACGACGGCCTTGGCGGAGGTGCGCGGCTTGGCACTCGTCGCGGCGACGGCCCGGGTGGGCGCGGCGACGGCCGGCTCACGCACGCCGATGCCGGCGGTCGCGAGCCCGCGGACGACGGCCCGCAGACGCTTGGCGTCCTGCACGTCCGCCTGCTCGCAGGCCGAACGCAGCTCCTCGGCACCGACGGTGCCATGTGTCCGCCCACGCAGGACGAGGTCCTGGAGGGCGGGGTGCTCGAACTCGCGCGGAAGCGCGGGGTGCGGAGTCTGGGACGACACGAACGACCTTTCGGCAGCAAGACACCCGGAGCGAGCCGGGAGGTAGACCCATATTGTACCGGCGGACACCGACGAGAGCGGTGCCCGCGCGGGTGTGGCGCCGTCGTGGGCGCGTGCACGGGGGGCTGACACGTACCCAACGCGCGAGAGGGGTCGAGGATTCCCGCCGGGGCGGCGGTCTGCGCGGTCCGGGTGCGGGCGTCCCGCGAGGCCGGTCAGAGCGCGGCGGGCTTCACCGTCAGGACGGGGCACGGCGCGTCGAACAGCACGCGCTGCGCGTTGGCGCCGAGGATGAGCTTGCCGACCGGGCTGCGCCGCCGCAGACCGATGACCACGAGCTGAGCGCCCGTCTCCTCCGCGGTCCCGATGAGGTCCTCGGCGACGTCGCCGCCCTCGAGCAGCCGCACCTCGTGCGAGATGCCCTCGGCCGCGAGGTCAGACTCCACCTGGGCGAGCGCGTCACGCGTCGCGGCACGCTCCTGCTCCGCCTCGTCGGGGCGCGCGCTGACGACCACGACGACCCGGGTGTCGTGGCGTCGCGCCTCCTCGAGCGCGGCGTCCAGCGCCGCCCGACCCTCGGGGGTCGCCAGGTACCCGACCACGATGCCGCCCATGGGGCCCCTCCCTCGTCCGCAGCGGTCCCGCCGTCGTGATCCGCCGTGGCGGTGACGCTACCCGAGGTCCGGCCCGCGTACGAGGTCACGCGTCGCCCACCTGCCGTTTCGCCGGTGCGCGGGGCACACGCGCCCTCACCCCGCACGACGGAGCCAGCCCGGCGCGACCGCTGCCGCGAGCAGGGCGTGCACGAGGAGGGCGAGCGTGTGCTGCGGCTCGTCCTCGAGGGCGCGGTCGAGCAGCACCGCGGCACGGGCACCGTCGCCGCGCCACCAGGCCAGCACGGCGAGCAGCGTCAGGGCGGGCGCCTGGTGACCGGTGCGTCCGTGCGCGACGACCTGCTCGAGCGCACGCTCCCCTGCGCACGGCGACGGCGGCGGGGGCGTCGAGCGCGCGGGGTCGACGATCGCGGCGACGGCGGCACCCACCTCGGCGTGCACGGCGGGCGCGAGCGGCTCGACCTGCACGCTGCGCTCGGGGAGGTCGTCGTCGCCCCCGACGAACGAGACGAGCACCGCGTCGCGCACGCGGCGGTCGCGCAGCCCGGCCTCCAGGTGCCCCCAGGGCGCGGCGACGACCGCGCCGGCACCGCCCCGTCCGGCCGCACGCGCGTTCTCGCCGCCCACGGGGGCGGGCACGTCGGCGTCCCCGTCGCGACCGTCGGTCGCGCCCTCACGGGCGATCACGGCCTCCTGGGTCGCGACCGCGCGCCGCCAGGCGGACACGCAGCCCGCGCGCCAGCGCGCGACGTCCTCGGGCCCGGCCGCGAGCGCCTCGGCGTGCCTGCCCTCCCACCGACGCCGTGACCGGGCCGTGCCGCGGCGCCGCTCGGCGTCCGCCGGGGGGATCCGGGCGAGCGCGTCGCGCGACTCGGCCACCGCGGAGCCGGCCAGGACGAGGCGCGCGCCCGTCTGCGTGGCGTCGAGCTCGCGCAGGGGACGCCCACCCGGCGGGCAGCAGTCCTGCGCGCAGTCCAGGGCGAGGTAGCCCGTCGCGCAGACGACCCACACGTGCACCTCGCCCAGGGCGACGGCGGCGGCCTCACGGAAGACGTCGACCGCCCGGTGCACGGCCGCACCTGCGGCCGCCGGGCCCAGCCGCGGGTCGTGGTCCGTGTAGACGACGAGCAGCGCGCGCCGCGCCCCGTCGTCGTCGAGGAGGGCGACCAGCGCACGCGCCCGCGCACCGCCCTCGACGGGGTCGGCGAGGGCGTCCACGTCCGCGCGCACGACGAGGCCGACCGTGCCGCGGGGCGGACGCAGCGAGACGGCCACGACGCTCTCCCGGGGCCGGAACCCGAGCCGGTGCGGGACGAGGGCGAGCAGCTCGCGCGGTTCGCTGACGCGCAGGGTGGTGGTGTCCATGCGAGGACCCCACCGCACGGAGCGCCCCGCCCGGCGGGCCGCACCCGAGGGCTGTGCGCGCCGCACGCGCCGGGCGGGGATGTGGACGGCTCGGCGTCGCCGCCCCCGCTGCGCGTGCCCCCTCCCGCCCCGGGGCGCCCCGACTACCCTGGCCCGGTGCCCCGCCCGTCGACGTCCGCCCTGCTGCTCGCCCTCGCCGTGACCGGCGCCGCGACCGCCTGCTCGACGAGCGCACCCGCGACGCTCGACCCGACCGACGCCGCCACCGCGTCGGTGTCGGCCCAGCCGTCCCCGACCGAGTCCCTGCTGCCGGAGCAGGAGGTCACGGGCTCGGCGGTCGGCGCGCTCGCCGACGGCTTCCCGACCGACCTCGTGCCGCTGCCCGCGGGCGCCGAGGTGCTCGTCTCGTCCGCGCGCCCCGTCGAGGGCACCGACCTGCTTGAGATCAGCCTCAACCTGCGCACGGCCCAGGACGCCGCCGGCCTCCTGGAGGCGGTGCGCGCGCCGCTGCTCGCGGCGGGCTTCGCCGAGGCCGCCCCACCGGCCCCCGAGGCGGGCCTCGCCGCGCAGACGACGTTCTCGCGCGGTGACGGCAGCGAGCTGCTCGTCGTCGGCGTGCTGGACCGCGACGAGGTGCGCACGCTCACCCTCGGCGGTCGGGTCCGCCCGGCGACCGCCTAGGCTGCGGACATGACCGCCGAGCCCGCTCTCGTCGACCTCGAGGACGTCCGGACCCAGGTCGACGCGGTGCTCGCCGACCACGTCGAGCGGCTCCGCAGGGAGCTCGAGCCCACCGGCGACGACACCCTCCCCCTCGTCGACGCGGTCGCACGGATGCTGTCGGGCGGCAAGCGGCTGCGCGCGGCGTTCTGCTGGTGGTCGTGGCGTGCGCACGGGGGCGTGCCCGGCACGCCCGAGGCCGGGACGGTCGTGCGCGTCGGCGCCGCGCTCGAGCTGTTCCAGGCCGCGGCGCTGTTCCACGACGACGTCATGGACGAGTCCGACACGCGACGCGGCATGCCGTCGGCGCACCGCGCGTTCGAGGCCATGCACGTCGAGCGCGGGCTCTCCGGCGACGTGCGCCAGTTCGGCATGTCCGCCGCGATCCTCCTCGGCGACCTCGCGCTGGTCGCGAGCGAGCAGGAGTTCGCGTCCGCGCTCGCCGACGCCCCCACGTCACGGGCACGACGGTCCCGCGCGGTCTACGACCTCATGCGCACCGAGGTCACGGTCGGGCAGTACCTCGACGTGCTCGCCCAGTCGCTGCCGTGGGGCGACGACCCGGACGCGGACGAGAGCCGTGCCCGTGCGGTGATCCGCGCGAAGTCCGCCCGCTACAGCGTCGAGCACCCGCTGACCCTGGGCGCGGCGCTCGCGGACGCCGACGACGAGAGCCTCGCCGCGTGCCGGCAGGTCGGGCTCCCGCTCGGCGAGGCGTTCCAGCTGCGCGACGACCTGCTGGGCGTGTTCGGCGACCCGGGCGCGACCGGCAAGCCTGCCGGCGACGACCTGCGCGAGGGCAAGCGGACGGTCCTCGTCGCGCGCACGCTGCGCCGGGCGCGCGCCGCGGGCGACGACGCCACGGTGCGGCTCCTGCGCGAGAACCTGGGTGACCGCGGCATGAGCGCGGGCACGATCGACCGCCTCGCCGGGGCGATCGCGTCGTCCGGGGCCGTCGAGGACGTCGAGCAGACCATCGCGGAGCTGTCCGACCGCGCGTTCACCCGCATGGCCGAGCTCGACTGGCAGGAGCCCGCCGCCGGGCGGCTGGCGCAGCTCGCGCACGCGGCGGTCGACCGCCGGGCCTGACGGCGTCGGGCCGGGACGCGACGTCGCGAGAGCGGCCCGTCCAGCCGTCGACGCCGCTGCTCAGAGCTCGGCCTGGGCCCGGCGGCGCACCTCGGTCTTGCGGCCCTCGCGCAGCGCGTCCACCGGCGCACCGGGCAGCGAGTCGTCGGGCGTGAAGAGCCAGGCGATCGCCTCGGCGTCGGAGAAGCCGGCGTCCGCGAGCACGGTGAGCGTGCCGTGCAGCGACGCGAGCACGGTCGACGTGCCGTCCTCACGCGGGGTCGTCGCCTGCGACGGCTCGGCGAGGTGCGCGGGGACGAGGAAGCGGGCGGGCACCGACAGGACGGGCGGCTCGCCGCGCCGCACGCCGACGAGACGGCGCTCCTGCAGCAGGCGGCGGACCTTGCCGGCGTCGAGGCCGATCCGTTCGGCCACGTCGGGCACGGTCAGCCACTCGTCGACGAGGCGGTCCAGGGCGGTCGTGGAGTCGTTCACCCGTCAAGCGTACGCATCCCGGAATGACAGGCGTGCAATTCGCCCACGCGCTTTCCCTCACCGATTACCTGGGCTACGTTCGCATTCAGTCACTTCTTTCACACCAGCACCACGGGTCACTCCCGACCCGACCGAGGGGACCGCCATGACGACGCTCGCCACCTCCCGCTCCGACGGGCTGCGCCGCGCCGCGACCGGCACCGGCGCCACGCTCGCCCTGGCCGCCGTCGCCGTGACCGCCACCGGGACGGCGGCGCACGCCGACGAGCAGTACACGGTGCGCGAGGGCGACACGGTCAGCCACATCGCCGCCCGCCACGGCACCACGGTGGGTGCGGTGTCGCAGGCCAACGCGCTGCGCGACGCGTCCCGCATCCGGATCGGCCAGGTGCTGACCATCCCCTCCGGCTCGACCGGCGTGCGCGTCGCGCCCGCCGCGACGCCCGCTCCCGCCGCTCCGGCGACGACGTACACCGTGCGCTCGGGCGACACGGTCAGCCGCATCGCGTCGCGCAGCGGCACCACCGTGGCGGCGATCGTCGCCGCCAACGGCCTGGACGCGCGCGCCTTCATCCGCGCCGGCCAGACCCTCACGATCCCCGGCGCAGGCGGCGTCGCCGCACCGGCACCGGCGGCCGCGGCTGCCACCACGACCGCCGCGACCCACACAGTGGTCAGCGGTGACACGGTGTCCGCGATCGCGACGCGGTACGGCACGACCGTCGCGGCCGTCGTCGCCGCGAACGGGCTCGACGCCCGGGCGCGCATCCGCGCCGGCCAGACCCTCACGATCCCGGGTGCGGCCGCCGTCGCGGCGCCGACGAGCACCGGGGTCGGCAACACCTTCGCCGGGCGCACCTACCCGGACACGGTCGTCGCCGCCGCGAACGCCAACCTCGCGACGCTGCGCGGCTCCGCGGTGCCGTCCAAGGCGGAGATGCAGGCCAAGATCGTCGCGACCGCGCGGTCGTTCGGCGTCGACCCCGCGCTCGCGCTCGCCGTCGCCTACCAGGAGTCCGGCTTCAACCACGCCGTCGTGTCCCCCGCCAACGCGATCGGCACCATGCAGGTCATCCCGTCCTCGGGCGCGTGGGCCTCCGACCTCGTCGGCCGCAAGCTCGACCTGCTCAACCCCGACGACAACGTCACCGCGGGGGTCGCGATCCTGCGCTCGCTCGTGCGCAACGCGCCCGACCTGCCCACGGCGATCGCGGGCTACTACCAGGGCGCGGCGTCGGTGAAGCGCAACGGCATGTACACCGACACCCAGCGGTACGTCGCCAACGTCCAGTCCCACATGACGCGCTTCCGCTGACCAGCGCGGGGTGCGACGATCCGGGCACGCCCGACCGTAGACTCCTGCGCGTGGGAGCCACCGTCACCGATCCGCTCGTGGGCCGCCTGGTCGACGGGCGGTACGAGGTCGTGTCCCGCATCGCCCGCGGGGGGATGGCGACCGTCTACCTGGCGGTCGACCGCCGGCTGGACCGGGACGTCGCCCTCAAGGTGATGCACCCGCACCTGGCGGAGGGGACGTCCGGGTCCGACTTCGTCGCGCGGTTCCGCCGTGAGGCGCGCACGGCCGCGCGGCTCACGCACCCGGGCCTAGTCGGGGTCTTCGACCAGGGCCTCGACGGCGAGACGAGCTACCTGACGATGGAGTACGTCGACGGTTCGAACCTGCGCCGTCGCATCGCCGAACGCGGCGCGCTGAGCGTCGGCGAGGCGCTCCACGTGACCGCGTGCGTGCTCGACGCGCTCGCCGCCGCGCACCGCGTCGGGCTCGTGCACCGGGACATCAAGCCGGAGAACGTGCTGCTGGCCTCCGACGAGCGCGTCAAGCTCGCGGACTTCGGCCTCGCCCGGGCGGTCACGGAGGTCACCTCGACCACGACCGGCACCGTGCTCGGGACGGTCGCCTACCTCGCGCCGGAGCTCGTCGTGCGCGGCGCGAGCGACGCCCGGACCGACGTGTACGCGTGCGGGATCCTGCTGTACGAGATGCTCGTGGGCGCCCAGCCCTTCACCGGCGAGACACCGATCCAGGTCGCCTTCCAGCACGTCAACAACGACGTGCCGCCGCCGTCGGACGCCGTCCCGTGGCTCCCTGCCGAGGTCGACGAGCTCGTGCTCGCGCTCGCGTCGCGGTCCCCGGACGACCGGCCCGTGGACGCCGCGGCAGCCCTGGCCCTCGTCCGGCGCACGCGCGCCGCGCTCGACGAGGCGACGCTCGCCCGGCACGCGGACGTCGCACCGTCGATCGCCCTGCCCGCCGCGACCGACCCCGACGAGACGGACCTCGAGGACACGGCCGACGAGGCCGACGCGGGCCAGGCCACGACGCGGCTGGCGACCGTGCCGCCGGGGTCGACCGTCGCCCTGCCGATCGGTCTCGGCGGGTCCGTCCCGTCCGTCCCCGTGCCCGTCGTGCACGAGCCGGAACGCCCTCGGCGCCGCCGCGGCCGGGTGCTCGCGCTGGTCCTCGCGCTCGTCCTCGCGCTCGCAGGCGCGGGCACGTGGTGGTACCTGCAGGTCGGGCCCGGTGCCTGGACCACGGTGCCCACCGTCACGGCGCTCACCGAGGACCAGGCGCGCGAGGTGCTCGACGACGCCGGCCTGAGGGCCACCGCCGTGCAGGCGTTCGACGCGACCGCTCCGGCCGGCACGGTCGTCGCGGCGGAGCCGGCCGTCGGCGAGCCCGTGCGCAAGGACGGAAGCGTCGAGCTCACGGTCTCCAAGGGACCGGACTACGTCAACGTCCCGCAGGGCGTCGTCGGCAAGCTGCAGGCGGAGGCGGAGGCGGCGCTCGTCGCGGCGGGCCTCACGGCCTCCTACCCGCCGGCCGAGTACCACGACACCGTGCCGAACGGCGTCGTCATCAGCGCGACCCTGCCCGACGGCTCCCCCGCCGACCCCGGCGCCCGGACCGTCCGCGACACCGCAGTGGCGCTGGTCGTGTCCAAGGGCCCCGCGCCCGTGACGGTCGTCTCCGTCGTCAACGAGACGCTCGACTCGGCCACCGCGACGCTCGACGGGCTGGGTCTCAAGGTCGCGACCGCCGAGGCGTTCAGCGACACCGTCGAAGCCGGTCACGTCATCTCGCAGGACCCGGCGGACAAGACGGAGCTGCACCGCGGCGACACCGTCACGCTCACGATCTCGAAGGGCCCGGAGCTGTTGCCCGTGCCCAACGTGTACGGCACCAACGTGAAGGACGCGACGAAGACCCTCCAGGACGCGGGGTTCGTGGTTAAGGTCGCGCATCCGCAGGGGATCTCACCGTTGAACATGGTCTACTCGCAGAACCCAGAAGGCGGGGACGGCAAGTCCGCACCTAAGGGGAGCACCGTCACGATCAACGTGTTCTAAGTTTCGCCCGGGCCGCGACCGAGGCCCCGGCCGGATGCGGTCCGGCCGGGGCCTCGGTCGTGCGACGTGCCGTCGATCTCAGTCAGGCCTTGCGGAGCAGCTCCACGACCTGGAACGCCAGCTCGAGCGACTGCTGGTGGTTCAGTCGCGGGTCGACCAGCGTCTCGTAGCGCCGGGCCAGGCCCTCGTCGTCGATCTCCTCCGAGCCGCCGAGCACCTCGGTGACGTCGTCCCCGGTGAGCTCGATGTGCAGGCCGCCCGGAACGGTGCCGAGCGCGCGGTGCACCTCGAAGAATCCCGCGACCTCGTCCATGACGTCGGAGAACCGGCGGGTCTTGTACCCCGTCGCCGACGTGATCCCGTTGCCGTGCATCGGGTCGCACACCCACGTGACGGGACGGCCGTCGGCCGTCACCTTCTCCACGAGCGCAGGCAGCAGGTCCCGGACCTTGCCGGCGCCCATGCGGGTGATGAACGTGATCCGCCCGGGCTCGCCGCTCGGGTTGAGCCGGTCGATGAGGGCGAGCGCGTCGTCCCCCGTCGAGGTCGGCCCGAGCTTGATGCCGAGCGGGTTCTGCACGCGCGAGAAGTAGTCGACGTGCGCCCCGTCGAGCTGGCGGGTGCGCTCACCGATCCACAGGAAGTGCGCCGAGCAGTCGTAGGGCAGCCCGGTGCGGGAGTCGATGCGCGTGAGCGGTCGCTCGTAGTCGAGCAGGAGCCCCTCGTGCGACGAGTAGAAGTCGACCGTGCGCAGCGCGTCGAAGTCCGCGCCGCACGCCGCCATGAACCGGATCGCCCGGTCGATCTCGGACGCGATCTCCTCGTACCGCGAGTACGCCGGGTTGGCGGTGAACCCGCGGTTCCACTCGTGCACTCGCAGCAGCGACGCGAAGCCGCCCGTGGTGAACGCCCGGATGAGGTTCAGCGTCGACGCGGACGTGTGGTACGCCTCGAGCAGCCGCTGGGGGTCCGGGGTGCGGGCCTCGGACGTGAACTCGAACCCGTTGATGATGTCGCCGCGGAACGCCGGCAGCGTCACCCCGTCGCGCGTCTCGGCGTCCGAGCTGCGCGGCTTGGCGTACTGCCCGGCCATCCGGCCCATCTTCACGACGGGCAGGCTCGCGCCGTACGTGAGCACGACGGCCATCTGGAGGATCGTCTTGATCTTGTTCCGGATGTTGTCGGCCGTCGCCTCCGCGAACGTCTCCGCGCAGTCCCCGCCCTGGAGCAGGAACGCCTCGCCCCGGCCCGCGGCCGCGAGGTGCCCGCGCAGCGCGTCGGACTCCCCCGCGAACACGAGCGGAGGCAGCGCGGCGAGCCGCGACGAGACGCGCTCGAGCGCGTCGCGGTCGGGCCACTGCGGCTGCTGGCCGGCGGGCAGGCCCCGCCAGGCGTCCAGCCCGGCGAGGACCTGCGGGTCCGGCTCGACGCTCATCAGTGGCTCGCCGGGACGAGCTGCTGGCCGATGTCCGCCAGCAGCTCGCCGAACCAGGGCTGCGAGACGTCGAACGCCTTGCCGCCCGCGATGCGCGGGAACTCGATGGCGCGCAGCACGTCGCCCTGCTCCTCGTCGTGGCCGATGACGCCGGACTCGCCGCGCAGGGCGCACTCCACCGCGAGGTCGGTCATCGACTTGATGAGGCGCAGGTCCTCGGCGTTCGCCGCCGCGGCGCGCGAGTAGTAGCCGGACTTCTGGACCATCGTCTTCTCGGCGCCCAGCTTCTCGGCGAACTGCTTCGCGAACCACTGGCCGGGGTTGATGGTGTCGAGCTTGACGTGACCGAACGGGTCGCGCTCCGGGGGCGTGCCCGCCGCCTCGAGCTGCTCGACGATCTCGTGCATGCCCGCACCCTCCGACAGGAAGATGTTGACGTTGCCCTGCTCGTCCATGACCTTCTTGAGGCGCTCCGCCTCGGCGTCGATGTCGAGCGCGAGCTCAGGCACGAAGACGGCGTGGATGTCCCAGCGCTCGCGCGTCAGGCCGATGCCCGGGACCCACTCCTGCTGGTCGAGCCACTTGCGGTACTCCGCGGCCGCGGCGGCGGTGAGCCACCCGCAGTGCCGGCCCATGACCTCGTGGACGATGAGCATGCGCGGCCCGGAGCGGTGCTCGCCGATGACGTTGGCGGCGAACCCGGCGGCCTCCTCGGCCGCGGTCCACGCGCCCAGCGACTGGCGGATCGGCACCACGTCGTTGTCGATCGTCTTGGGCAGGCCCACGACCGTCAGGCCGTAGCCGTTCTCGGCGAGGTACGCGGCGAGGTCGGCGGCGGTCGTGTTGGTGTCGTCGCCACCGATCGTGTGCAGGACGTCGACACCGTCGGCCTTGAGCTGCTCCGCGGCGACCTGCAGCGGGTCCTGGCCCTCCTGCACGAGGCCGCGCTTGACGCAGTCCTTCGCGTTGGTGAGCTTGACGCGCGAGTTGCCGATCGGCGAGCCGCCGAAGCGGTGCAGGACGCCGGCCTTCTTGCGCGTGTCCGCGTCGATCACGATCTTGTCGCCACGCAGCAGGCCGTAGTAGCCGTGCTCGTACGCGATGATCTCGACGTCCGGCGCGATCTCCGTGTAGCGCTCGATGAGGCCACCGACGGCGGACGACAGGCACGGAGCGAAGCCACCTGCGGTCAGGAGGGCGACGCGACGAACCGACATGAGACACACCTCTCGTAGATGAGCACGGCGGGGGGCCGACGGCGTTCCCGCCCTGACGTGCCGGGCCCGGCGTCCCGTCGCGGGAGGCTCGAGCCGTGCACGGCCGGTCGTACCGGCTCGCTCATCCTACTGACGCGCGGACCCCTCCTCGGGTGGGACCGGAACCTGGACCTCCGGCGCCGGGCGGCCGCCGGGCGCGGCGGGCAGCCGGTCCTGCGCGTCGCCCGTGACGGTGGGGTGCCCGGTGGCGATCCGCGCCTTCTGCGTGGCGGCGTACACGTCGACGTACTCCTGCCCGGACAGGCTCATGATCGCGTACATGATCTCGTCGGTGACCGAGCGCAGGATGAACCGGTCGTTCTCCATGCCCCGGTAGCGGCTGAAGTCGAGCGGCTCGCCGATGACGACGCCGATCCGCATGACCTTGGGGATCTTGCGGCCGAGCGGCTGCGCGATCTCGGTGCCGACCATGGCGACGGGGATGACGGGCGCGCCGGACTCCAGCGCCAGGCGCGCGACGCCCGTCTTGCCGCGGTACAGGCGGCCGTCGGGGCTGCGCGTGCCCTCGGGGTAGATGCCGAACAGGTCGCCCTCACGCAGGCGGCGCAGACCCGTGTTGAGGGCCGCCTCGCTCGCCTTGCCGCCCCCGCGGTCCACGGGGATCGTGCCGACGCCGCGCATGAAGCCCGCGGTCATCCGGCCCTTGACCCCGCGTCCGGTGAAGTACTCCTGCTTGCCGATGAAGACGAGCTCGCGGTCGAGCACGAGCGGCAGGAAGAACGAGTCGATCACCGCCAGGTGGTTGCTCGCCAGGATCGCCGCGCCCTCGGCGGGGACGTGCTGCGCGCCGCGCACCCACGGTCGGTACACGAGGTGCAGCAGCGGACCCACGAAGACCCGCTTCATCAACCAGTAGAACAACGGCCCACCTCTCAGCCCGCGCGACGGGCGGCATGCTCCGACGCGGTCATGCTCCGGCGGACCGACCGCCGGCGACGGCACCCGCGAGGGCTCGACCGGTGCCGGCGGCCCCGACCGCTGCGTCCGACTCTAGAGTGCTCTCATGGCTGCACGCCCCGACGACCCCGACGACGCGGTCCCCCACCGGGGTCCCGACGTCCCGGGACCCGGCGACGACGCGCACGAGCCGACCGACGACGAACGCTGGGACGCGATCGTCGCACAGCTCGGCGACCTGGCCGACTACGACGGCGCTGACGAGACGGACGGCCACCCGTCCGGCGACGTGCCGCCCGCGGTGCCGCCCGTCGCTCCCGGTGCGGCGGGCTGGCCGGGCGACGCGCGCGTCGTGCGGGCGGTCCGCGGCCCGGTGCCCGACGGTCCCGGACGGGGGCCGCGCGACGCCGACGGGCCGGACCCGCTCGAGGAGGAGCACTTCGAGCCGCCTGACCCGGGGCCCGTGCTCGGCGGCGACCCGCTGCTCACGATGGCGTGGTTCGCGGCCGCCGGGATGCCGGTGTTCCTGCTCGTCGTGCTCGTGGCGTGGCGCGACGCGCCCTCGGCGCTGGTGCAGGCCGCGGCGGTGGTGTTCGTGATCGGCGTCGCGGTGCTCGTCTGGCGCATGCCGCACCGGCGCGACCCGGAGGACCACGACAACGGCGCCGTGGTCTGACCGGGCCGCGCGCGGCCGACGGGCGTCAGGGACGGACGTCAGATGCGGGCGAGGTCCGCAGCGCCGACCATGCCGGCGTCGTTGCCCATCGCCGCCGCGACGAACACGGCCTCGGGGCGGTGGCCGCGGGCCGAGAGCTGCTCCGCGAAGCCCTTGCGGGCCGGGCCGAGCAGCAGCTCGCCGGCCGCGACGACGCCGCCGCCCACGACGATGAGCGCCGGGTCGAGCAGCGCGGTCGCGGACGCCGCACCCTCGCCCAGCCACCGGCCCAGCTCGGCGAGCAGCTCGACCGCCAGCGGGTCGCCCTCCTCGGCGGCCTGGGTGATCTGCGGGCCGACGATCTTCTCGACGTCCCCCGCGAGCTCGAGGAGGCGCAGGGCCCGCTCGGGCTGGGTGATCGCGGCGGCCTGGGCGTCGCGCACGAGCGCGCTGCCGGACGCGTACTGCTCCCAGCAGCCCTCGTGCCCGCAGCCGCAGTAGTGGCCGCCCGGCACGACGCGCATGTGGCCGACCTCGGAGGCGACGCCCCACGCGCCGCGGACGAGCTCGCCGTTCGAGACGATCGCACCGCCCAGGCCCGTGCCGACGGTCAGCATGAGCATGTCGTCGACGTCGCGCGCCGCGCCGAAGCGGAACTCCGCCCAGCCGGCCGCGTTGGCGTCGTTCTCCACGACGACCGTGATGTCGTCCGCGATGAGCGCCTTGACGCGGTCGCGCAGCGGGTAGTCGCGCCACGCGATGTTGGGCGCGAACAGCACGCCCGAACGGTCCGCGGCGACGAAGCCCGCGGCGGCCAGGCCCATCGCGCCGACCTCGTAGGAGCCGGCCAGCTCCGTGTACACCTGGGCGATGGCGCGGTCGATCCCCGCGACGTCGTCGGGCGACGTCTCCACCCGCGTCTGGGCGAGGATCACGCCGTCCTCGTCGACCACGCCGGCCGCGATCTTCGTCCCGCCGATGTCCACACCGATGGCGTGCATGTCCGTGAGTGCTCCTACGCGTCTGCCGAGGGGGGTCCGCGACCGGTCCGGTCTGCGGCCTCCCACGCTAGCGGCCCGCACGCACCGCGCGTGCGCCGATCGTCCCGCCGGTCCACGCCGCGGCCGTCCGGACGCCACTCGCCCAGGTGACGGGTGTGGCGCTTGTCACGTCACGTATCCTCGATGCACACTTCGCCACTGCCACTGGAGCCAGAATGGACGAGTTCCACACGCCCCTGCTCGTCGAGGTCGACCCCTCGCACAACCTCAACGACCTGCTCGCCGCGCGGGTCGGCGACACGCCCGACCGCGTCGTCGTCGAGCACCAGTCCCAGGCCGGTGGCCCCTGGATCCCCCTGACGGCACGCGAGTTCGACGCCGAGATCGTCGCCGTCGCGAAGGGCCTGGTCGCACGCGGCGTCCAGCCGGGCGACCGCGTCGGGATCATGTCGCGCACGCGGTACGAGTGGTCGCTCGTCGACTGGGCCGCCTGGGCGGCGGGGGCCGTCCCCGTCCCCCTGTACGAGACGTCGTCCGCGGAGCAGGTCGAGTGGATCCTCACCGACTCCGCCGTGACGTTCCTCGTCGTCGAGTCCTCCGCGCACCGGGCCGTCGTCGAGGAGGTGCGTCCCGCGACGTCCGTGCGCGAGGTCCTCGTCATCGACGACGGTGCGATCGAGCAGCTCGTCGCGGCGGGCGCCGACGTCGCGGACGAGGAGGTCGCGCGCCGCCGACGGCTCGCGGTGGGTGCCGACGTCGCGACGATCATCTACACCTCGGGCACGACGGGTCGCCCGAAGGGCGTCGAGCTGACGCACGGCAACTTCGCCGAGCTCACGGTCAACGCCGTGGCCGGGCTGCAGGAGGTGGTCGCGGGCGACGGCGCCCGGACCCTGCTGTTCATGCCGCTGGCGCACGTCTTCGCGCGCTTCATCGAGGTGCTGTGCATCCCCGCCGGGGCCGTCCTCGGGCACACGCCGGACACCAAGACGCTCGTGGCGGACCTCGGCACGTTCCGGCCGACGTTCGTCCTGTCGGTGCCGCGCGTCTTCGAGAAGGTCTACAACTCCGCCGAGCAGAAGGCCGCGGCGGGCGGCAAGGGCCCGATCTTCCAGCGGGCCGCCAAGACGGCGATCGTCTACTCGCGCGCGCTCGACACCCCCAGGGGTCCGAGCCCGTGGCTGCGCCTGCAGCACAAGGTCGCCGACGTCCTCGTCCTGCACAAGCTGCGCGCCGCGCTCGGCGGGCGGGCCGAGTGGGCGATCTCGGGCGGTGCGCCGCTCGGCGAGCGGCTCGGCCACTTCTACCGCGGCGTGGGGCTCAAGGTCCTCGAGGGCTACGGCCTGACGGAGACCACGGCGCCCGCGACCGTGAACCGGCCGGGCAAGACGAAGATCGGCACGGTCGGCCTGCCGCTGCCCGGCACCGCGATCCGCATCGCCGCGGACGGCGAGGTCGAGATCAAGGGCGTCCAGGTGTTCCGCGGCTACCACGCCAACGACGCGGCGACGCAGGAGTCGCTCGTCGACGGGTGGTTCCGCACGGGTGACCTGGGCGCGCTCGACGAGGACGGCTTCCTCACGATCACCGGCCGCAAGAAGGAGATCATCGTCACCGCGGGCGGCAAGAACGTCGCACCGACGATCCTCGAGGACCGGCTGCGGGCGCACCCGCTCATCAGCCAGGTGGTCGTGGTCGGCGACCAGCGACCGTTCATCGGCGCGCTCATCACGCTCGACCCCGAGGGCGTCCCGGGCTGGCTCACGGCGCACGGCAAGCCGCAGATGAGCCTCGAGGAGGCCCGGACGGACCCCGACGTCCTCGCGTCGATCGAGAAGGCGGTCGCCAAGACCAACCGGGCCGTCTCCCGCGCCGAGTCGATCCGCAAGTACCGCATCCTGGACCGCGACCTGACGCTCGCCGACGGGTACCTCACCCCGAAGCTCAGCATCCGGCGCGCGGTGGTCCTCAAGGACTTCGCGGCCGACGTCGACGCGCTCTACACCGACGAGCGCGAGTAGCCGCCGGTCAGCCGGCCACCAGCCGCAGGGGCGGGACGAGCCCCGACGCCGCCAGCACGCCGATCGCGTGCTGCTCCCCGGCGTCGAGCTCGACCGCCCCTGCGGCCGCGTCGGGGCCTCGTGCGGTGCCCGCGACGACGCGCGGCCGCACGGGGACCGTCAGGAAGGTGACGACGCAGTCGGCGCAGTCCGTGCCGCGGACCGCGCAGGAGTCGCAGTCGATGATCATGCGGCGGACGCTAGCGACGACGTCCGACAGGACGTCCGGCGCCGACCCGTGACGGGCGCCTCGAGCCCGCGGCTCGAGGCGGCGGGCTACAGGTGCTGCAGGCGCGCCACGAGCGTGGCGGACGGGACGACCCATGCGCCGCGACCCTCGACGTCGCGCGCGACCTCCTGGTCGCTCGTCACGACCACCAGCACGCGCCCCGGCGGCTCGGCCGCGACCAGCCGCCGCAGCAGGTCGTCGGCGATCTCCCCCACCGAGAACAGCACCCGCACGCCACGGGCCTGCGTCACGGGAGGTGCCTGCCCCGGCTGGCCGTCGAAGCAGCACGTGACCTCCGCGCCCGTGCCTCCCGCGACGCGCCCCAGGCCGTCGACGAGGCGCCGCCGCTGGTCCGCGAGGGACAGCTCGGCGAAGCCGGTCTTCGTGACGTTGTACCCGTCCACGAGCAGGTGCGCCCAGGGCTGCCGCAGCAGCTCGTCGAGCAGCGCGGGGTCCTCCACCGAGCGGCCGCGCGAGCCGCGACGCGGTGCCGGTCGTCCCGTCCCGGGGGCGACGAGGTCCGCCGGCAGGTCGGTCGCGGGGGGCAGCGCGAGCTCGTGCCGCAGCCCGCTCGCGGCGTCGACGATCGTGTCGAGGAGCAGCCGGACGCGGGCGTCGGCGAGCTTGCGCGCCGAGCGCAGCTCCGCGCGGGCGGCGGCACGCTCGGCCTGCGCGGCCCGCAGGTCGTCCGCGGCAGCACGCGCCGCGTCGGCGGCGGCGCGACGGTCCTCCTGCGCGCGTGCGGCGAGCGCGGCGGCCTCCTCGGTCAGCCGGCGGCCCTCGCTGCGGGCCCGGTCCGCGTCCGACCGCAGCCGGCGCAGCTCACGCTGCAGCGCGGCGAGCTCGTCGCGGGCCCGCGTCGCGTCGTCCCGCGCCGCGGCCGCCTCGCCGCGCAGGCGCTCCACGTCGGCCGTCGAGCGCGCGAGCCGGTCGGCGAGGCGCGTCACGTCCTGCGCCGGCGCGGCCGGAGCCTCCCGGGGGACGAGCGCGGGCCAGGCCGGGTGGTGCGACAGCCACGCCCCCACCGCCACCTCGAGGGCGGGCTCGACCGCGCCCTCGCCGGCGAGCGCGGCAGCCTCGTCCGGATGCGCGTCCGTCCACGACCGGGCGACGCGGGCCCGGAACACGTCGTCCTGCAGCGCGGACCACAGCGGCCCCGCACCCGCGCTCGCGCGACGACGCGGGGCGAACTGGCGCACCGCACGCAGCGATGCCGGCACCTCCGCCGGCTCGAGGGTGCCGAGCACGTCGGCGGCACGCTGCACGACCGCCGCCCGGAGCACGGTCGGGACCTGCGCCGCCGGTGCGGCTCCCTCGGGTCCGGCCGCGTCGGTGCGCGCTGCGTCGTCCATGGGAGAACCCTAGGTGCGGCCGCCGGGACGCCTGCCGCACCGAGCCGACACGCCGTGCCGGGCTGACACGCAGTTCCGGGCTGACACGCAGTGCCGGCTGACACGCAGTGCCGGGCTGACACGCCGTACCGACGCGCCGACGGCGGTGCGCGGGTCGTGTCGGCGCCCGTGGGTACCGTCCGTCGCATGTCGACCGTCCGCCCGCTGCGCCCCGTGTGGGCCGACGTGGCTCCCGGCACCGCGGCCGCACCCGCGGGCACCGCGGTGCAGCCCACGCTCGACGACGTCGGCACGCCGCTGTCCGACGTCACGTTCGTCGTCGTCGACCTGGAGACGACCGGCGGGACGCCCGCCGACTGCGCGATCACGGAGATCGGCGCCGTGAAGGTGCGCGGCGGTCAGGTGCTCGGCGAGTTCCAGACGCTCGTCGACCCCGGCGGCCCCGTCCCGCCGTACATCCAGGTCCTCACCGGGATCACCACGTCCATGCTGGTCGGGGCGCCGCGGATCGAGACGGTGCTGCCGTCGTTCCTCGAGTTCGCGGGCGACGCGGTCCTCGTCGCGCACAACGCGCCGTTCGACGTCGGCTTCCTGAAGGCCGCGGCCGCCCGCACGGGGCATCCGTGGCCCGGCAACCGGGTGCTCGACACCGTCCGCCTGGCACGCCGCGCGGTCACCCGGGACGAGGCCCCGAACCACAAGCTCTCGACGCTCGCGGCGCTGTTCCACGCGACCGTGACACCGAACCACCGCGCGCTGTCCGACGCACGCGCGACCGTGGACGTCCTGCACGCGCTGCTCGGCAGGCTCGGGCCGCTGGGCGTCACGCACCTCGAGGACCTCGCCACGGCGACGGACCCGGTCCCCGCCGACGTCCGGCGCAAGCGCACGCTCGCCGACGGCCTGCCCGACGCGCCGGGCGTGTACCTGTTCCGTGGCCCGAACGACGAGGTCCTGTACGTCGGCACGTCGACGACGTCGCTGCGCCAGCGCGTGCGCAGCTACTTCACGTCGGCCGAGAAGCGTCGCCGCATGACGGAGATGGTCCGCATCGCGCACCGCGTCGACCCCGTGGTGTGCGCGACGCCGCTCGAGGCGCGCGTGCGCGAGCTGCGGCTCATCGCCGAGCACTCGCCGCGCTACAACCGCCGGTCCCGGTTCCCCGAGCGCATGCCGTGGGTGCGGCTGACGTCGGAGCCGTACCCCCGGCTGTCGGTCGTGCGCGAGGTGCGCGAGGAGGACGGAGCCGCGTACATCGGTCCGTTCGGCTCGACCGCGGCCGCGCAGCTCGCCCTCGACGCGCTGCACGAGTCGTTCCCCGTCCGGCAGTGCACCCGTCGGCTGCCCCTCGTCGCGCCCGCGGGTGCGACCGCGTGCGTGCTCGCCGAGCTCGGCCGGTGCGGTGCCCCGTGCCTCGGCCGGCAGGGACCCGACGCGTACCGCGAGGTCGTGGACCGGGTCCGCACCGCGATGACGGGCGACCCCGCAGGAGTGGTCGCGGCGCACGCCGAGCGCATCGCGTGGCTGGTCGGCCAGGAGCGCTTCGAGGAGGCGGCGACCGTCCGCGACCGGCTCGCGGCCTTTCTGCGTGGCGCGGCACGCGCGCAACGGGTCGCACCGGTCGCCCGCTGCCCGGAGCTCGTCGCGGCCCGCCGCACCGACGACGGCGGCTGGGAGCTCGTGCTCGTCCGGCACGGCCGCCTCGCGGGCACGGCACGCACCGACCGGCTGACGGACCCGCGGCCCGTCGTCGCGGCGCTGCAGGCCAGCGGCGAGCACGTCGCCGCTCCCCCCGCGCCGTCGGGCGCCGCGCACCCCGAGGAGACCGACCTGCTCCTCGCGTGGCTCGAGCAGCCGGGCGTCCGGCTCGTCGAGGTCGCCGGCGGCTGGGCGATGCCGGTGCGCAGCGCCGTCGCGGTCGGCGACGCCGTCGCGGCCGTCGGCGACGCCGCCCGGCAGGCCCGCGGCACCGACGCGTCGCCGCTGGTCAGCGACACGCTCGAGCGGCCGCACCTCGCGCTCGTCGCCCCCGCGCCCGGCACGGCATGATGGGCCGCATGCTGACCGCCATCGTGCTCATCGACGCCGACGCCGCGAGGATCCCGGAGGTCGCGGCGGCCATCGCGGACATCCGGGGGGTCAGCGAGGTGTACTCGGTGACCGGCGAGGTCGACCTGATCGCGGTCGTGCGGGTGCGTGAGCACGAGACGCTCGCCGACGTCATCGCCGACCAGGTCGGCAAGGTCGAGGGCGTCGTGCGCACCCAGACGTACATCGCGTTCCGCACGTACTCGCAGCACGACCTGGAGACCGCGTTCGCCCTCGGCCTCGAGGACTGACACCGGCGCGTCGCCGTCAGGCGCTCGCCGCGCGCCACCTGTCCAGCGCGGCCGCGGCGGCCCCGCTGTCGATCGACCCGCGGGCGAGCTCCGACGCGGCGGCGAACCGCTCGAGCAGCGTCCCGGTGCCCAGCCCGGGCAGCGTCCCGTCGGCGACGAGGGCCGCCGCGGTGTTGAGGACGACGGTGTCGCGCACGGGCCCCGGCTCGCCCGCCAGCAGCCGCAGGGCGACGTCGGCGTTGTGCGCGGCGTCGGCCCCCCGCAGGCTCTCGAGGTCGATCCGTTCGGCGCCGAGGTCGCGCGCCCAGTCGACGACCTGCTCGTGCACGTCGCCGGCACGCACCTCCCAGACCCGGGTGGTGCCCGTCGCGGCGATCTCGTCGAGGCCGTCCTCGCCGCGGAAGACGACCGCGTCCTTGCCGCGGTCGGCGAAGACGCCCGCGAGCAGCGGCGCCATGCCGGCGTCGGCCACCCCGATCGCGGACGCGTCCGGCTGCGCGGGGTTGGACAGCGGGCCGAGGAAGTTGAAGACGGTCGGGATCCCGAGCGCGCCGCGGGCTGCGGCGGCGTGCCGCATCGCCGGGTGGAAGCGGCCTGCGAAGCAGAACGTGATGCCGGCCTCTGCGGCGATCGCGGCGACCCGCTCGGGCTCGTGGTCGAGCCGGATGCCGAGCACCTCGAGCACGTCGGCGGACCCCGACGACGAGGACGCGGCGCGGTTGCCGTGCTTGACGACGCGCAGGCCGGTGCCGGCGACGACGAGCGCCGACATCGTCGAGATGTTCACGGTGTGCGCGCGGTCGCCGCCCGTGCCGACGATGTCGACCGTCCGACCGGGGACATCGATGCGGATCGCGTGCGCGAGCATCTCGTCGGCGAGGCCCCGCAGCTCGGCCACGGTCTCGCCCTTGGCCCGCAGCGCGACGAGGAAGCCCGCGACGGTCGCGGCCTCGGCCTCGCCGCCCATGATCTCGCCCATCGCCCACGACGCCTGCTCGCGGGTCAGGTCCTGCCCGCGGACGAGCGTGGTGAGCAGGTCGGACCAGGTGCGGCGCGCGTTCATCCGGCCGTCGCCCGGCGGCCGACCAGGGAGGCCACGGCCTCGTGCACCTGCTCGGGGTCGAGCGGACGGCTGACGACGCCGTCGGCGTGCGACCACGACGCGAGCCACGCGTCCTGCGGACGACCCGTGAGCAGCAGCACCGGCGGGCACCGGTAGACCTCGTCCTTGAGCTGGCGGCCCAGACCCATGCCGCCGACCTTGTCCGCCTCGCCGTCGAGCACGAGCAGGTCGAGCCCGCCGGCCTCCGTGGCGGTGATCGCGGCGTCGGCGGTCGCGACCTCGAGCCACTCGATGTCCGGCTCGCCGCGCCCGAGACGACGTCCGACCGCGAGCCGCACCTCGGCACGGGTGTCGACGTCGTCGCTGTAGAGCAGGATGCGCGGGCCGGTGGCCCCGGTCTGCGCTGCGTGGTCGGGCTGCGCCGTGCTCATGGAGGTCCCTCACTCGTCGTCGACGTGGCGTCCGAGGGGAATCTTGGCACGACGAGCACGCGGCGCCGCGAGTTCCGCGCGAAGTCGCGGGTGCGGGGTGCCGCGGGGCGTCCCCCGCGGGCCCCGGGATCGTGACGGTGTGACATATACCGCTCGCCACGGATAGGTCCAATGGCCCATGCGGGGCTTCGATCAGCCATAATGACGACGTGTCGACCGCCATGGCTGCCCCTCGCACCGCCCCTCACGTGAGCGTCAACCGACCCAACCCGGTGTCGGTGGGGACGATCGTGTGGCTGGCCAGCGAGCTCATGTTCTTCGCCGGTCTGTTCGCCATGTACTTCACGCTCCGGGCAGCGGTGCCCGAGGAGTGGGCCGAGCAGACGCAGAAGCTCAACCTCACGTTCGCGTTCATCAACACCACGGTGCTGGTGCTCTCGTCCGTGACGTGCCAGATGGGCGTCTGGGCCGCCGAGCGGTTCCAGCCCGTCCGCACGGGCTCGCTGCTCCAGGTGAACCGCTGGGGCATGAACGAGTGGATGGTCCTCACCTACCTCATGGGCGCGTTCTTCATCGGCGGCCAGGTGTACGAGTACGCGGAGCTGGTCGAGCACGGCCTGACGATCTCGTCGAGCCCCTACGGCTCCGTCTTCTACCTGACGACCGGCTTCCACGGCCTGCACGTCGTCGGCGGGCTCATCGCCTTCCTCTTCCTGCTGGGGCGCTCGTTCTCCGCGAAGCGGTTCGGCCACCACGAGGCGACCACGGCGATCGTCACGTCGTACTACTGGCACTTCGTCGACGTCGTGTGGATCGCGCTGTTCGCGGTCATCTACCTGCTGCGCTGACGCTCCCGGGCGGGCCCGCCCCCGCCCTCCCAGTCCCCCTTCCCCCCACATGCGAGACGAGGATCGATCCGTGAAGGCACTCGCAGCCCGCAGGCACGACCGGCGCGCGCCGGTCGTGCTGCTCCTGCTGGCGCTGCTCCTCACCGGCGGGCTGTACGCCGTGCTGGCACCGACGTCCGCCGACGCCGTGCCCGCGGCGGCCGGCGCCGACGACGTCGCAGCCGGTGAGAAGCTGTTCCAGGCCAACTGCGCGACGTGCCACGGACCGTCCGCGGGCGGCACCGAGGACGCGCCGTCGCTCATCGGCGTGGGCGCCGCGGCCGTCGACTTCCAGGTCGGCACCGGCCGCATGCCCATGCAGATGAACGGTCCGCAGGCGCTCGCGAAGCCGGTCCAGTTCGACGACGAGCAGATCAGCCAGCTCGCGGCCTACGTCGCCTCGCTCGGCGCCGGTCCGGCGATCCCGACCGACGAGATGGTCGACCCGAGCAAGGGCGACGTCGCGAACGGCATGGCCCTGTTCCGCACCAACTGCGCGATGTGCCACAACGCCGTCGGTGCCGGCGGCGCCCTGTCCCAGGGAAAGTTCGCCCCCAACCTGTGGGAGACCACGCCGCGCCACCTCTACGAGGCTATGCAGACCGGCCCGCAGTCGATGCCCGTCTTCAACGACGCCACCATCACGCCGGAGGAGAAGCGCGACATCATCGCCTTCATCGACGAGCAGGGCGACGTCTCGCCGGGCGGTCTCGACCTCGGCGCGCTCGGTCCGGTGAGCGAGGGCCTGTGGGCCTGGGTCGTCGGGCTGGGCCTGCTCATCGGTTTGTCGGTCTGGATCGGAGCCAAGTCCTCGTGAGCACGCACGACTCCCACAACGACGTCGACGTCGTCCGGCAGGACGGCGGCACGCCGGACCGGTTCGCGGACCCGGGCGTGCACGAGCACGTCCAGCGTCAGGCCGACATCGACCCGCGCGCGGCGAAGCGCGTCGAGCGGCAGGTCCTCCTGCTGTTCACGCTGTCGATCCTCGCGACGATCGGCTTCGTCGTCGCGTACTTCGCGCTCCCCCCGGGCGAGACGCCCGAGTCGATGCGCACGTCGAACCTCGCGCTCGGCCTGGGCCTCGCGGTGTCCCTGCTCGGCATCGGCCTCGGGGGCAGCCACTACATCAAGGTCCTCATGAGCAACCGCGAGTACGTCGAGGAGCGGCACCCGCAGCGCTCCGACGACGCGACCCGCGAGGAGGCGATCCAGAAGCTCAAGGACGGCGCCGAGGACTCGGGCCTGACCCGGCGCGGCGCGATCATCGGCGCCGCCCTGACGGCCATGGCGCTGTTCCCGCTGTCGCTGGTGCTGCCGATCGTCGGCAACGTCGGCGAGGACTGGAACGTCCGCAAGTTCAAGCACACGATGTGGCGCAAGGGCACGCGGCTCGCGTACGACCCGACCGGTCGCCCCATCAAGGCCTCGGACCTCACCATCGGCTCGGTGGCGCACGTCATCCCCGAGGACCTGCACGAGGCCGAGCACCCGCTCGACGAGAAGGCCAAGGCGGTCGTCCTCGTCGTTCGGCTCGACCCCCGTGACATCAAGTCCGAGCAGGGCGAGGGCTGGTCGTACGACGGCATCGTCGCCTACTCGAAGATCTGCACCCACGTGGGCTGCCCCGTCGCTCTCTACGAGCAGCAGACCCACCACCTGCTGTGCCCGTGCCACCAGTCGACGTTCGACGTCGCTGACAGCGCGAAGGTCGTCTTCGGTCCCGCGAAGCGACCGCTGCCGCAGCTGCCGATCACCGTCGACGACGAGGGCTACCTGGTCGCGCAAGGCGACTTCCACGAGCCCGTCGGTCCGAGCTTCTGGGAGCGCCTGACGTGACCACCACGACCCCCTCGAAGGTGACGACGCCTCCGTCGCGCGGTGCGCGCGCCGTCGGCGCCACCGCCGACTACCTGGACCAGCGGACCGGCGTCGGCCACGCGGTCAAGTTCTTCGCCCGCAAGGTCTTCCCCGACCACTGGTCGTTCTTCCTCGGCGAGATCGCGCTGTACAGCTTCGTCACGCTGCTGATCTCGGGCGTGTTCCTCACGCTGTTCTTCGTCCCGAGCATGGGCGAGACGCACTACGAGGGCCCGTGGGCGTCGATGAACGGCGTGGAGATGTCCGAGGCGTTCGCCTCGACGCTGCGCCTGTCGTTCGAGGTGCGCGGCGGTCTGCTCATGCGGCAGATCCACCACTGGGCGGCGCTGATCTTCATGGCGGCGATCGTCACGCACATGATGCGCGTGTTCTTCACGGGCGCGTTCCGCAAGCCGCGCGAGATCAACTGGCTCGTCGGCTTCGTGCTGCTGATCCTCGGCCTCGCCGCCGGCTTCTCGGGCTACTCGCTCCCTGACGACGTCCTGTCGGGCAACGGCCTGCGCATCACCGACGGTGTCGTCAAGGCGATCCCGATCATCGGCAGCTACCTGTCGTACTTCGTGTTCGGCGGCGAGTTCCCCGGCGTCGACCTGATCCCGCGCCTGTTCACGGTCCACGTGCTGCTCGTGCCGGGCCTGATCCTCGCGCTCATCGGCCTGCACCTGGTGCTCATGGTCATGCACAAGCACACCCAGTACCCGGGGTCGGGCCGCACGAACAGCAACGTCGTCGGCTACCCGGCGCTGCCGGTCTACGCGGGCAAGCTGCTGTTCAACCTGTTCGTGGTGTTCGGCGTGATCGCGCTCATGGGCGCGACGATGTCCATCAACCCGGTGTGGAACTACGGCCCGTACGACCCGTCGCCGGTGTCCGCAGGAGCCCAGCCCGACTGGTACATGCTCTTCCTCGAGGGTGCACTGCGCCTCATGCCAGGGCAGACCGAGATCGTGCTCGGGCAGTACACGCTGAGCCTCAACGTGATCATCCCCGCGATGGTCGTGCCGGGCGTCCTGTTCACGCTGCTCGCGCTGTACCCGTTCATCGAGGCGTTCGCCACGGGTGACAAGCGTGAGCACCACGTCCTGGACCGCCCGCGCAACCGCCCCTTCCGCACCGCGTTCGGCGTCTCGCTCCTGGTGGCCTTCTTCATCCTGATCCTGGCCGGGTCGAACGACCTCATCGCGACGCACTTCCACCTGTCCATCAACGACATCACGTGGGCGTTCCGCGTGCTGCTGTTCGTCGGACCGTGGTTCGCCTTCTGGATCACCAAGCGCATCTGCCTCGGCCTGCAGCGCAAGGACCGCGAGCTCGTGCTCCACGGCCACGAGACGGGCCGCATCGTGCGGTTCGCGAGCGGCGAGTACATCGAGGTGCACAAGCCCCTCGACGCGCACGAGCGCTGGCTGCGGGTGCAGCACGAGGCGATCCGCCCGCTGGAGATCGAGCCGGCCGAGGACTCGCGCGGCGTGCGGCGCAAGGGCTACCGCCTCGACTCGATGCGGCAGCGCCTGTCCCAGGTCTTCTACGAGGACCGCGTCGAGCCCGTCACCCCCACCGAGCTGGAGGCCGCGCACGCGGCCCACGGCCACCACGCGGAGGTCGAGGCCGTGCCCGAGGCGCACGCCGCCCCGGAGCTCGCGGGAGCCGGGCGTGGCGCCGTCGGCGGCGGCCAGCACCTGGTCGATCCGCAGGACGAGACGGCCCCGGACACGCGGAATCGCTGATCCTGGACCAGAGTTGACCGTGGTGTCGGGCGGCTCGCCGATTCGGCGGGCCGCCCGATCCGTTCGTACCAGCCGGCCGTAGCAGACGGCCGTGCACCGACGCAGGAGGTACTCACGCACATGGCGGACTACACGCTCCCGGACCTGCCGTACGACTACGCGGCCCTCGAGCCGCACATCTCCGGCCGGATCATGGAGCTGCACCACGACAAGCACCACGCGGCCTACGTGACGGGCGCGAACACCGCGCTGGAGAAGCTGGCGGCGGCCCGCGAGGCCGACGACCTGGCGGCGGTCAACCTGCACGAGAAGAACCTCGCGTTCAACCTCGGTGGTCACGTCAACCACTCGGTCTTCTGGCAGAACCTCTCGCCCGAGGGCGGCGACAAGCCGACCGGTGAGCTGGCCGCCGCGATCGACGAGTTCTTCGGCTCGTTCGAGGCGTTCCAGAAGCACTTCGCCGCCAACGCGATCGGCATCCAGGGCTCCGGCTGGTCGATCCTGGCGTGGGACTCCATCGGGCAGAAGCTCGTGATCGTGCAGCTCTACGACCAGCAGAGCAACATCGCGCTCGGCCTCGTGCCGGTCGTCGTGCTCGACATGTGGGAGCACGCGTTCTACCTCGACTACGTCAACGTCAAGGCGGACTACGTCAAGGCGTGGTGGAACATCGTGAGCTGGGCCGACGCGGCCGCCCGCTTCGAGCGCGCCCGCACCCAGACGGCCGGGCTCATCATCCCTGCCTGACGCAGCACGTCGCCGCCGCAGGGCCGCCCGACCCCACCCCGGGGACGGGCGGCCCTCGCCGTCTCACCCTGCACGCCACGCCGCAGCGAGGCGTCCGCTCCTGCCGATGCTGCCGACCCTGCCGACCCTGACGAGAGGCCTCCATGTCGACGACGACGCCCAGGCTCGACGTCCGTCTGGTGTGGGGCCCTTCGGGGGCTCGCTCCCTCGACGACGCCACGGACGTCGCGGTGGTCGTCGACGTCCTCTCCTTCACGACGACGGTCACCGTCGCGGCCGACCGCTCCGTCGCGGTCGTCCCGCACGCGACCGGCGGGCCCGAGGCGGCCGCGCTGGCCGCCTCGCAGGGCGCCGTGCTGGCCGCGCGCCGCTCCACCGCACGGCCCGGCGAGGTGTCCCTCTCCCCCGGGTCGGTCCGTCGCGCGGCGCGGCTGCACCGCCTGGTCCTGCCGTCACCCAACGGCTCGACACTCAGCAGCGTCCTGGACGAGCGGGTCGGCACGGTCGTGGCCGCGTGCCTGCGCAACGCCGGCGCGGTGGCCGGGTGGCTCGTCGCGCGTGCGGCGGACACCCCGTTGCGGGTCGCGGCGGTTGCCGCCGGAGAACGGCGCACGGACGGGACCGTCCGTCACGCGCCGGAGGACGTGTGGGGTGCGGGCGCCGTGCTCGCCCACCTCCGCTCGTCCGCCGGCGCCGTGCTGTCACCCCAGGCGCGCGCGGCCGCCGACGCGTGGCTCGACGTCGCCCCGCGGGTGGGCCGCTCGCTCCGGCACAGCCGCACGGGCGTCGAGCTCGTCGAGTGGGGCTACGCGGAGGACGTCGAGATCGCCGCCGAGGTCGACGCGAGCGCGAGCGTCCCGCTGCTGCGCGACGGGGCGTACGTCGACGTCGCCGCACCGGCCGGGTCGAGCGCGCCGCTGCCCTGACCGGTCGCGCGCGACCGGACACGCGTCGGCCCCCTGCTCCGCGACGGGAGCAGGGGGCCGAGAGCGTGGTACGAGATCAGTGCGCGTGCTGGCCGCGGGAGAACTCGAAGACCCAACCCACCAGGCCGATGACGCCGAGGGCGGCGCCGATGAACGTCACCCAGAACCCGATGGCCAGGCCGAGGAACATGACGGCGGCGGCGGCGCCGATGACGAGGGGCCACCAGCTCCACGGGCTGAACACGCCCTGGTCGCCGGCGCCCTGCTCGATCTCTCCGTACTCGTCGTCCTCGGGCCGCGGGTCGATCCGGCGGGCGAGGAGCGCGAAGTACGCGCCGATCATCCCGACCAGGCCCCCGACGAGCGGGATGCCGACCGTGCCGACGGGCTCGCCGTCGCTCCACAGCGCGTAGATCAGCCCGATCGGGATGAAGAACAGCAGCCCGTAGAGGAACAGCTTGGCCTCGAGCTTCACCGGTCACCCTCCTTGCCGCCCTCGCGGCGCTCCTGCGGGGAGTCCTCGACGATGGTCGCCGACGACTGCTCCGGCTCGCCCTTGCCCTCGACGACGCGGTCGACCGCGACCTCGGTCTCGCCGCGGCGGTCGGCCTCCCAGTCCAGCGGCCCGGGGTTCGGCTCGACGTAGTCCATCGCGGCGACCTCGGGGTGGTGCAGGTCGAACGCGGGGCGCTCCGAGCGGATGCGCGGCAGCGACGTGAAGTTGTGCCGCGGCGGCGGGCAGGACGTCGCCCACTCGAGCGAGCCGCCGTAGCCCCACGGGTCGTCGACGGTGACCTTGGGCGCGTTGCGCCACGTCACGTAGACGTTCCACAGGAACGGCAGGGTGGACGCGGCGAGCACCGCGGCGCCGACCGTCGACAGCTGGTTCATCCACGTGAAGCCGTCGTCGGGCGAGTAGTCCGCGTACCGGCGCGGCATGCCGATGACGCCCAGCCAGTGCTGCACGAGGAACGTCGTGTGGAAGCCGATGAACAGCAGCCAGAAGTGAATCTTGCCGAGCCGCTCGTTGAGCATCCGGCCCGTCATCTTCGGCCACCAGAAGTAGAAGCCGGCGAACATGGCGAACACCACGGTGCCGAAGACGACGTAGTGGAAGTGCGCGACGACGAAGTACGAGTCGGAGAGCTGGAAGTCGAGCGCGGGGCTGGACAGGATGATGCCCGTCAGGCCGCCGAACAGGAACGTGACGAGGAACCCGATCGTCCACAGCATCGGCGTCTCGAACGTGAGCTTGCCGCGCCACATCGTGCCGATCCAGTTGAAGAACTTCACGCCGGTCGGCACGGCGATGAGCATCGTCATGAACGCGAAGAACGGCAGCAGCACCGACCCCGTGACGTACATGTGGTGCGCCCACACGGTCACGGAGAGCGCCGCGATCGCGATCGTCGCGTAGACGAGGCCCTTGTAGCCGAAGATCGGCTTGCGGGAGAAGACCGGCAGGATCTCCGTGACGATGCCGAAGAACGGCAGCGCGATGATGTAGACCTCGGGGTGCCCGAAGAACCAGAACAGGTGCTGCCACAGGATGGCGCCCCCGTTCTCGGGGTTGAACACCTGCGCGCCGAGACGGCGGTCGGCACCGAGCGCGAACAGCGCGGCGGCCAGCGGCGGGAACGCCATGAGCACGAGCAGCGACGTCACCAGGGTGTTCCAGGTGAAGATCGGCATCCGGAACATGGTCATGCCCGGCGCACGCATCGTGACGATCGTGGTGATGAAGTTGACGGCGCCGAGGATCGTGCCGAAACCACCGAGCGCGAGCCCGAAGACCCACAGGTCACCGCCGACGCCCGGTGAGTACACGGTGTTCGACAGCGGCGCGTAGGCGAACCACCCGAACGACGCCGCGCCCTGCGGGGTGAGGAAGCCGGCGGCGGCGATGAGGCCACCGAAGAAGAACAGCCAGTACGCGAACATGTTGAGCCGCGGGAACGCCACGTCCGGCGCGCCGATCTGCAGCGGCATGATCACGTTGGCGAAGCCGGCGAACAGGGGTGTGGCGAACAGCAGCAGCATGATCGTGCCGTGCATCGTGAACGCCTGGTTGTACTGCTCCTTGGAGGAGAACACCTCCATGCCGGGCGTGAAGAGCTCGGCGCGGATCAGCAGGGCGAGGATCCCGCCGATCGCGAACCACACGAACGACGTGATCAGGTACATGTACCCGATCGTCTTGTGGTCGGTGGAGGTGATCCACTTGATCACCGTGCGCCCGAGCGTCTGGCGCGCAGGCGCCAGGCCGGGGACGTGCTCCGCGACGGTGGCCATCAGTTGTCGACCTCTCCCTGAGATGCGGGCTCGTCGACGTTCTGCAGGCGGCTGTACTCCAGCCCCAGCGAACCCTCCTGGCCCTTGTCCTTGAGCTCCTGGATGTGCGCGTCGTACTCGTCGCGCTCCACGACCTTGACGTTGAAGAGCATCGACGAGTGGTACTCGCCGCACAGCTCGGCGCACTTGCCGAGGTAGGTGCCCGTCTCGGTCGGCGTGACCTGGAACGTGTTCGTCTTGCCGGGGATCATGTCGAGCTTGTAGAGGAACGACGGGATCCAGAACGAGTGGATGACGTCACGCGAGTCGAGCGTGAACTCGACGCGCTCGTCGACGGGCAGGTAGAGCGTGACCTGCTCCTCGAGCGCGCCCGGCTCGCTGACGTCCTCGGCCTGCTGGCCGGTGTCGTAGACGTCGTCGTCGAGGTAGTTGAAGTCCCAGCTCCACTGCTTGCCGATGACCTGCACGTGGACGTCGGCCTCGGCCGAGGTGTCGTTGATCGCCGTGACGTCGCGGTTCGTGTAGTAGAAGAGCACGCCGACCATGAAGATCGGCAGGATCACGTACATGACCTCGAGCGGCACGTGGTACCGCAGCTGCACGGGCAGCACGTCGTCGCTCTTGCGCTTCCGGTACGCCGCGACGCACCACAGGATCAGGCCCCAGGTGATGAGGCCGACGATGAGGGCGGCGACCCACGACCCGCGCCACAGGCTCGCGATGCGGCCCGTCTGGTCGGTGATCTCGGCGTCCGACGAGCCGGGCAGCCAGCCGCGGTAGACCTCGTCGGAGCATCCGCTGAGGGCGACGACGACGACGGCCGCGAGACCGGCCGTCGACAGTACCGGGCGCCGCTTCCGGCGGGGGTGTTCCGGGTGCACGGGGGACCTCTCACTCGCGTCCCGTCAGCGCTCGACCCCGCTGCTGGCGGCCGTCACCCGGGACCTTCGTCCTCGACCCGTGCAGCCTAGCGCGCCGACCACGCCGTTTCTGCCGGACGACGCCGGATGACGACACGGTGTCAGCACCGTCACACCACGTGACGTCCACACCGCCGGGACGGTCGAGCGGGACCCTCGGGGCCCTCCTCCGCGCTGGCCGGGGCTACCGTGCCCGGGTGAGCCCCGAGAACCTCGACGCCTCCCCCGCACCGTCCGCACCGGCCGGTGTGACGCACACCACTGCCGGCGGGCCCCCGCGACGCGTCGTGCTCGACGCGGGCGGCCGCGCACCGCTGCTCCCGCAGGCGCGCGCGGCGTTCGTCGAGGCGCTCGACCAGGGCTGGGCCGACCCGCGACGCCTGCACGCCGAGGGGCGCCGCGCCCGGATGCTGCTCGACGGCGCGCGGGAGGCCGTCGCGTCCGTGGTCGGCGCGCGCACCGAGGACGTCGACCTCGCGCCCTCGCACACCGCGGCGCTGCACTCCGCGGTGCTGTCGGTCGCGCGCGGCCGCCGACGGGCGGGCGGCGACGTGGTCGTGTCCGCCGTGGAGCGTGCCGCCGTGCTGCACGCGGCCGAGAGCGCCGCGGCGGCCTCGGGCGGGCGGCGCGTCGAGGTGCCGGTCGGCCGGGACGGCCGCGTCGACGCCGCGCGCATGGTCGAGGCGGTCGGCGCCGCCGGCGTCGCGCTCGTCGCCCTCCAGCACGCGAACGGCGAGGTCGGCACGCTGCAGCCCACCGCCGAGGTGCACGAGGCCGCGCGCGCGGCCGGCGTCCCGCTGCTGGTCGACGCGGGCGCGAGCCTCGGGCACGTCGACATCGGGTCCGCGTGGGACGTCCTCGCGGCGGACCCCGGCGACTGGGGCGGGCCCGCCGGCGTCGGCGTGCTGGTCACCCGCCCCGGGGTGCGGCGCTCGCCCGTCGTGCCGCAGGACGAGGACCGGTGGTTCCCCGGCGGCGTGAGCGTGCCCGCGGCGCTGGCTGCGGCCGTCGCGCTGCAGGTCGCCGTCGCGTCCCGCGACGCCGCCGACGTCGAGCGGCGCCGTCTCGTGGACCGGGTGCGGGCGCGCGTGGCCGCGGAGGTCGTCGACACCGAGGTGGTGGGTGACCCGGACGCGCGGCTCCCCCACGTCGTCACCTTCTCCTCGCTCTACGTCGACGGCGAGGCGCTCGTGACCGCGCTGGACCGGCTCGGCTTCGCGGTCGCGTCCGGGTCGGCGTGCACGTCGAGCTCGCTCGAGCCGAGCCACGTGCTCGCCGCGATGGGCGTCCTCACCCACGGCAACGTGCGGCTCGCACTCCCCCGCGGCACCGACCCGGCGGACGTCGACCGCTTCCTCGACGCGCTGCCCGGCGTGGTCGCCGCCGTGCGCTCCGCCCGCGGGGCGGACGGGCTGTGAGCACCGCACCCGAGCCGCTGCTCGTCGACGCGCGCGGGCTGCGGTGCCCGGCACCCGTCATCGCGCTCGCGCGTGCGGCCCGCGACGCGGCCGACGGGACGACGGTCGTGGTGCTCGCGACCGACCCCGCCGCGCGTCACGACGTCCCGGCGTGGGCGCGGATGCGCGGTCACGCGATGGGCACGACGGAGCAGGACGAGGACGGCGTCCTGCGCCTCACGGTGCTGCTCTCCTCGGGCGCGCCCTGACCGGACCCGGCGGGGCGCACGCGCGCACGTCGCACCGGCGGCGGCGCGCGAGGTGTGGACGCACCCGGGCCGGACGCACGAGGGCCCGGCACCCGTGCGGGTGCCGGGCCCTCGTCGCGGGCGTGGTGTCAGCTGAACGAGCCACCGCACGCGCAGGCGCTGCCGGCGTTCGGGTTGTCGATCGTGAAGCCCTGCTTCTCGATGGTGTCGGCGAAGTCGATCGTCGCACCCTCGAGGTAGGGGACGCTCATGCGGTCGACGACGACCTCGACACCGTCGTAGTCGCGCGTCACGTCACCGTCGAGCAGGCGCTCGTCGAAGTACAGCTGGTAGATGAGGCCGGAGCAGCCGCCGGGCTGGACGGCGACGCGCAGACGCAGGTCGTCGCGGCCCTCCTGCTCGAGCAGGCTGCGGACCTTGTCGGCCGCCACGTCCGTGAGCAGGACGCCGTGCGTCGAGGTCTGCGTGGTCTCGCTCATCGTCTCTCCTGGGTGCTGCCGGGGAACTCACGTCAACGGTGCGCAACACCGTCGCGCGCCGGGATGTTCCCGACCAGGGTACGGCTCCGCGCACGCGTCGTCGCGCACGGGCCCGTCGCCCGCGTCGCGCACACCCGCCGTGACATCAGCGCGACCACGTGCGCGCGACGCGCGCGGCACGCGCCCGCAGCGTCGCCACCGGGTCGGCGAGCGCCGCGCGCACCTCCTCGGGCGTCTCCCCGACCGCGTACGCGGCCGTGATGCCCGCGGCCGACAGCTCGCGGCGCCCGACCTGCACCTCGCCCGCGAGCACGACCGTCGGGATGCCGTGGCGCAGCGCACGCGCCGCGACCTCGGTGGCGACCTTGCCGTGCAGGCTCTGCCAGTCGAACCGCCCCTCGCCCGTGACGACGACGTCGGCAGCCGCGAGGCGCTCGTCGAGCCGCACGCGATCCGCCACGAAGGGCCCCCCGGGGACGACCCGCGCGCCCAGCAGCGCGAGCCCGAACCCGAGACCGCCGGCCGCACCCGCGCCCGCCGCGGCCGTGAGCCGGGTGGCCGCCGAGGTGGGCCGCGAACCCGCGAGGAGGTCGGGGCGCAGCTCGTCCGCGAGCGCCGTCGTCGCCGCGTGCGCGAAGGAGCCGAGGCAGCGTTCGAGCTCCTGCGCCTGCTCCGGCGACGCGCCCTTCTGCGGGGCGAACCCCGCGCTCGCACCGGTCAGGCCCAGGAGCGGGACGTCGACGTCGGTCGCCGCCACGAGCTCCACGTCACGCCACCGCGCCCGCAGGTCGCGCAGCCCGACGAGGTCGGCGGCGGTGACCGCGCCGAGCGCGCCGCCGCCCGCGTCGAGCAGGCCGGCCGGCACCTCGAGCCCTGCCCCCACGAGCATGCCCGCGCCCGCGTCGTTGGTGGACGACCCGCCCAGACCCACGACGACCCGGCGGGCGCCGGCGTCGCGCGCCGCGACGAGCAGCGCCCCCACGCCGCGCGTCGTCGTGCGGCCGGGGTCGCGCCGGTCCTCCGGCACGAGCGGGAGCCCGACGGCCTGCGCGGACTCGACGTACGCGGTGCGTCCGGCGGGCTCGTCGACGAGCAGCAGCGTCGCGGGGGTCGGCTCCCCCAGCGGTCCCGGGACGGTGACCGGGAGCAGCCGGCCGCCGAGCGCGGCGTGCAGGGTGTCGACGAAGCCCGGGCCGCCGTCGGCCAGCGGGCACTCGTCGAGGGCGTCCGCGGGCGCGACGTCGCGCCAGCCGGCCGCAACCGTCGCCGCGACCTCGCGGGCGGTCAGGATCGAGCCGAAGGTGTCGGGGGCGACGAGGACGCGCACGCCGAGCATGGTGGCACGGCACGGTGCCGGCATCCGGCGCACCCGGCGGGCGGGGCCGCGGCCGGCGCGCAGGACCGCGGCCGACGTGCGGGGCCGTGGCCGACGTGCGAGGCCGCGGCAGACCGGTGTGCCGGAGCGCCGGGCAGCCCTCGCCGGCACGCGCGTCCGGGCGGGACGGCCCGGGGCGGGCCCGCACGCGTGTGGGAAGATCGACCCGTGACGCTGACGACGAGTGCCGGCACCTTCACGGAGCCCGTCCCCTCGGCCCTGCTGCTGCTCGGCCGTGGGGTGGACCTCGCCTCCGAGCGGGGCGTGGAGTGTGTCGGGGACCTGCCCGCCCCGAGCGACCCCGACCTGGTCGAGCGCGCCCGCGCGGCCCGGGCGGCGCTCGGCGACCGTGCGTTCGTGCTGGGGCACCACTACCAGCGCGACGAGGTCATCGCCTTCGCCGACGTCACGGGCGACTCCTTCAAGCTGGCCCGCGAGGCCGCGGCTCGCCCCGAGGCGGAGTTCGTCCTCTTCTGCGGCGTGCACTTCATGGCCGAGTCGGCGGACATCCTCACGGCGGACTCCCAGCAGGTCGTGCTGCCGGACCTGGCCGCGGGCTGCTCGATGGCCGACAAGGCGGCGATCGACCAGGTCGAGGACGCGTGGGACGTGCTGGTGGACGCGGGCGTCGCGGACGACACCGTGCCCGTGACCTACATGAACTCGACCGCGGCGATCAAGGCGTTCACCGGGCGCCACGGCGGCACGGTCTGCACGTCGTCCAACGCGCACGTCGCGCTGCGGTGGGCGTTCGACAAGGTGGGCGGCCCGGGCGGCACCGGCAAGGTGCTGTTCATGCCGGACCAGCACCTGGGGCGCAACACCGCGGTCCTGCAGCTCGGCCTGTCGCTCGACGACTGCGTGGTGTTCGACCCGCGCAAGCCGGGCGGCGGTCTGACGACGCAGCAGCTCAAGGACGCGCGGATGATCCTGTGGCGCGGGCACTGCTCGGTGCACGGCCGGTTCTCGGCGCAGAACGTCGTCGACGTCCGCGCCGCGGAGCCCGACGTCACGGTGCTCGTGCACCCCGAGTGCAAGCACGAGGTCGTCACGGCGGCCGACATGGTCGGCTCGACGGAGTACATCATCAAGGCGCTCGAGGCGGCCCCGGCGGGCTCGTCGTGGGCGATCGGCACCGAGCTGAACCTGGTGCGCCGGCTCGCGAACGCCCACCCGGACAAGCGCGTGCACTACCTCGACTCGACGGTCTGCTTCTGCTCGACCATGAACCGGATCGACCTGCCGCACCTCGTCTGGGCGATGGAGTCGCTCGCGGCGGGCCGCGTCGTCAACCGGATCGTCGTCGACCCGGACGACGCCCACTGGGCGCGGGTCGCGCTCGACCAGATGCTGGCGCTGCCGGGCTACTGAGCGTGGGCACCGGGCACCACCTGCGCGTCGGCGTCCTCGTCTTCGACGGGGCGGAGGAGCTCGACGTGGTGGGGCCCTACGAGGTGCTCTCGGCGTGGGCGGGGCTGTCCGCGCTGCACCCCGAGGTCGTGACGTTCTCGGCCGACGGCGCGGGCGTGCGGTGCGCGAAGGGGCTGTGCCTCGTGCCGGACACCTCGGCGGACGACGTGGGGCCGCTGCACGTGCTGGTCTACCCCGGCGGCCGGGGCACCCGAGCGCTCGCGACCGACGCCGCGCACCTCGACTGGCTCCGCGGAGTGCGGGCGACGACACCGCTGGTCACGAGCGTGTGCACGGGCGCGCTGGTCCTCGCCGCGGCGGGCCTGCTGGCCGGTCGTCCGGCGACGACGTACTGGGCGGCGTTCGACGAGCTCGCGGCGATCGACCCGAGTGTGCTGGCGGACACCGAGGCGCGCTTCGTCGACGACGGGGACGTCGTGACGTCGGCGGGCGTGTCGGCGGGCATCGACATGGCGCTGCACCTGGTGGCGCGCCTGGAGTCGCCGGAGGTGGCCCGGGCGGTGCGGCGGGCGATCCAGTACGACCCCGCTCCCCCGGTCTGACCCTCGCCGGGCTTTGATACCCGTGAGTAACATCGCCCGGTGACCCGGACGCTGCACCTCGCCTACGCCACGTTCCGCCCCCGCCCGGCCGTCCCCGGCCAGACGATCCTGTCCCCGTCCGTGACGAGGCTGCGCGTGCACGTCGGCGACCTCGACCTCTACCGGCACGTCAACAACGGCGTCTACCTGCAGTACATGGACATCGGGCGCGCCCACTACATCGCAGACCTGGGCGGCTACACGCTGCTGAACGAGCGCGGCTGGTACCCCGTGGTCGCCGCCTCGACGGTCAAGTACCGCCGGTCGCTGACCCTCGGCCAGCGCTTCACGCTCACCACGCGCGTGCTCGGGTGGGACGAGCGGGTCGTCTACCTCGAGCAGGTCGTCGCCCGGGGCGACGCGCTCGTCGCGCGCGGCATCGTCGCCGGGCGGTTCCTCGCGCGCGACGGCGCCCGCGTGCCCGCACCCGACGTCGTCCGCCTGCTCGCCGGGGACGGCGTCGAGAGCCCCGAGCTCCCCGACGACGTCGCGGCCTGGGCCCGGGCGGTCGACGTCGCGCACCGCCCGGGCTGACGCGACTCAGACGTCCCGGGAGCCGCCCGCGAGGTGCTCGAGCAGCAGGGCCTCGGCGAGGACGACCTTCTCCAGCTCCCCCAGGTGGACCGACTCGTTCGCGCCGTGCGCGCGGCTGTCCGGGTCCTCGACGCCCGTGACCAGGATCTGCGCCTGCGGGAACACCTCGAGCAGGTCCGCGATGAACGGGATCGACCCGCCGATGCCGAGGTCGACAGGCTCGGTGCCCCACGCCTGCGCGAACGCGCGCCGGGCGGCCTGCATCGCGGCCGAGTCGGCGGGCGCGAGGAACGGCCGGCCCTTCTCGCCGTCCGTCACGGTGACCCGCGCACCGAACGGCGCGTGCCGCTCGAGGTGGGCGCGCAGCGCGTCCATCGCCGCCGCCGGGTCCTGGCCAGGCGCGATCCGCACGGACAGCTTGGCGGCCGCGCGGGGGGTGATCGTGTTCGACGCCGTCGCCACGGGCGGGGCGTCGAAGCCGATGACGGCGATCGCCGGACGCGTCCACATCCGTGCGGTGATGGGCCCCGTGCCGGCGAGGCGGGTGCCGTCCAGGACGCCCGCGTCCGTCCGCAGCTGCGCCTCGTCG